>JAEKNQ010000006.1 GCA_016464825.1 Candidatus Dormiibacter inghamiae
AATGTCAGAGTGCTCGACGCCGACGGCACCTTAATCCGCGAGCTCACCCTCGACGCTGCCCGCGTCTACCAGCCACTCGGCCAACCTAAAGTTGTCCTCGATGTCGTGAGACAGGTGTCCGCGATGTCCTGAGACAGGACAGGAGCGGAGGGAGAGGGATTCGAACCCCCGGTGGCGTTGCCGCCACGACTGTTTTCAAGACAGTTGCCATCAACCGGACTCGGCCATCCCTCCGCTGTCAGGCGAGCATACAAAGAGTGCTTTGCAACCGGCGTCAGTGCGCGTGCGGTGGGACCACCTCGCCGCGCCAGCCCCTGGTGCCGCTGCCGTCTTCTTCCATCAGCTTCTTGAAGCGCTCGAGATCACCCTTGACCTGCCGGTCCAGGAAGCCGAGCTTCTCGCCCACCTGGTCCTTCACTCCCTCCGGCTCGACGTCCATCGCGAGGGAGACCTCGCAGCGTGCCTCGTCCAGGCGATGGAAGTCAACCACGCCGGCGTTCGTGCGGCCAGTGGTGTTGCGCCAGGCGATGCGGGTGTCGGGGACCTGCTCAGTGATCTCCGCATCCCACTCCAGCTTCTGACCGGCGACCTCGGCCTTCCAGTGCAGGCGCTTGTCGTCCAGCTGGGTGACCGACTCCACGCCTTCCATGAACGAAGGAAAGCCCTCGAACTGCGTCCACTGGTTGTAGACGTCGCGGACCGGCGCGGGGATCTCGAGGGTTTGCTGAACTCGTGACATGAAGTGCTCCTTTCGCTTGAAACCTAAGCATCTCGACAAATGAGCATTATACCCCACCCCGCAGGTAGTCGACGCCGGGGAGATACGAGCGCAGCGCATCCGGCACCGTGACCGAACCGTCGGGCTGCTGGTAGGTCTCCAGCACGCAGTCAAGGGTCCGGGTCAAGGCGAGCGCGCTGCCGTTCAGCGTGTGCAGGTAGCGGGGCGACTCGCCCGGCCCTGGCCGGTAGCGCAGGTTGGCGCGCCGGGCCTGGAAGTCGCTGAACACCGAGCAGGAAGACACCTCCAGGTAACGACCGAGCCCTGGCGCCCACGCTTCCAGGTCGTACTTCTTGTACTGCCCGAAGCCCATGTCGCCAGTGCACATGCTGAGCACCCGGTAATGCAGCCCAAGCCGTCGCAGCACCTCCTCGGCCTGCCCAGTCAGCTCTTCCAACGCGCCGAGCGAGGCGTCCGGCTCGACCAGCTTGACCAGCTCCACCTTCGAAAACTGGTGGAGGCGGATGTAGCCGCGCGTATCCTTGCCAGCCGAGCCCGCCTCAGAGCGGAAGCAGGGCGAGTAGGCGACGTAGTTGAGCGGCAGCTGCGCTGCGTCCAGCATCTCCTCCCGGTGGAGGTTGGTGACAGGTACTTCGGCGGTTGGGATGAGCCAGAGGTCCCTGCCCTGCACCCTGAACGCGTCATCGCCAAACTTCGGCAGCTGCCCGGTGCCGAACATGGCGGCGGTGTTCACCAGGAACGGCGCCAACACCTCGGTGTAGCCATGCTCGCGCGTGTGCAGATCGAGCATGAACTGGACCATCGCCCGCTCCAGTCGCGCGCCCTCCCCCTTCAGGAAGGCGAAGCGCGAGCCCGCCACTCGGGCCGCCCGCTCGAAATCCATGATGCCCAGCGCTTCACCGATGTCGTAGTGCGTGCGCACCGTGAATCCGAAGCTGGGTTGAGTCCCCCACTCCCTCACCACGACGTTGTCGTCTGCCGTCGCCCCGATCGGCACGGTCTCGTGGAACACGTTGGGGATCTGAAGCAACAGCTCATCCCGCTCGCGCGACAGAGCATCCGCCTGAGCTATCAGCGCCTTCGCCTGCGCGGACAGCTCCCGCATCCTGGGCAGGAGCGTTTGCTCGCGGCTGCTGCCGAACTGCTTGGAGAGCGCATTCTGCTCCGCCCGGCTCGTTTCGGCGGCAGCCGTCATCTCCCGCCAGCGCCGATCCACCTCCAGCAGCTGGTCCACGGGCGCCTCCTCACCCTTGAGCGCCGCCGCCCGCCGGACCTGATCCGGGTGGGCGCGGATGAACTCCATCGCCAGCATGCGGGCTACTGCTCCTTCTTCAGCTGCGGGAAGAGGATGACGTCGCGAATGGCCGCCTGTCCGGTCAGCAGCATCACCAGGCGGTCGATCCCGACCCCGAGACCCCCGCTGGGGGGCATGCCGTACTCAAGCGCGCGGATGAAATCCTCATCGAAGGGGTGCGCCTCTTCGAAGCCTGCCGACTTCTGAGCCAGCTGGTCCTCGAAGCGCCGACGCTGATCGATCGGGTCGGTCAGCTCGGTGAAGGCGTTGGCGTACTCACGGCCGCCGATGATGAGTTCCGACCGCTCCACGAACCGTGGATCGTCCTCCCGGCGGCGGGCCAGCGGCGAAGTCTCCACCGGGTAGTCCGTGACAAACGTCGGCTGCACGATTCCCGGCTCCACCAGCTCCTCATACGCCGCCGCCAGTTCCAGTCCGGTGAGCCGGCGCCCTGTCTGCTCGGCGACGAGGTCGATCATGCTTCGGCGCTGAAAGGGAGGTCGGAGATAGATCCGCTGACCCTCGTACTCCGCCTCCAGTTCGGTACCGGCTGCCTCGCTGGCGGCTGTGAAGATGCGCTCGGTCAGCTCCAACATGCCGCTCAGATCAGTGAAGGCGTGGTAGCACTCCAGCGTCGTGAACTCCGGGTTGTGCGTCCTGTCGATGCCCTCGTTGCGAAAGTTCCGGCCAATCTCATAGACGCGCTCCAGGCCGCCGACAATCAGCCGCTTCAGCGGCAGCTCGAGTGCTATCCGAAGGTAAAAGTCCTGCTGGAGAGCGTTGTGATGGGTGCTGAACGGCCTGGCGTGACCGCCACCAGGAATTTCCTGCAGGGTGGGCGTCTCCACCTCGATGTAACCGTCAGCGTCCAGCAGCCGGCGAACTGCGCTGATGATCCGGGAACGCTTCAGGAAGACCTCTCGTGACTCGGCGTTCACTATCAGGTCCACGTAGCGCTGCCGGTAACGCGTCTCCACATCCTTCAGGCCGTGCCATTTCTCGGGCAGCGGCCGCAGGGACTTGGCAAGGAGCCGGAATGAGTCCAGCCAAACGCTCGGCTCGCCGCGCCGGGTCTTGCGCGCCGGCCCGCTGGCGCCGACGATGTCGCCCCGATCCAGATCCGCAAAGCCGCCGTAGGCAGCCTCGCCGACGACGTCGCGCTGGGCCACCAGCTGGATTTGCCCGCTCTGGTCCTGCAGCGGAGCGAAGGTCATACCGCCCGACCCCCGCATGGCGAGCAGACGGCCCGCCACCGTCACCCGCTCCACCTGGCCCTCCGCCTCCACGCGGCTGCGCACCTGAGCCGCGGTGTGATCGCGGGAGAAGCGAGGGGGATACGGCTCCACCCCCGCCGCTCGAAGAGCCGACAGCTTCTCCAGCCGGTCCCGCATCTCGCCCGACAAGGCGACGTCGAAGTGGTCGGCGGGCGAATCCATGGACGGATTCAGGGTAGGGAAGCTGCCTTATCGCCTATCTGACTCTGAGGATCTTGCCCGAGCTGATGCCGCCGGGCGAAGACCAGGTGACCTCGTCGCCAGCCCGCCTGCCCAGCAGGGCTCGGCCCAGTGGGCTCTCGTTGGAGATCCGGCCGCCCAGGGGATCGGCCTCGGCGGCGCCCACGATGGAGTAGATCTCGCTGCCTTCGGCCGAGAGGACCTCAACCTGGGTCCCGACGGTGACCACACCGGCCTCCCGCGGCGCCTCCTCGATCAGCACAGCGCTTTGAAGCAGGCCCTCCAGTGTCTGGATGCGGCCCTCGACCAGCCCCTGCTCGTTCTTCGCCTCGATGTATTCGGCGTTCTCGGCTATCTCGCCGAAATCGCGCGCCTGCCGGATGCGGTCAGCTACCTGCTCCCGGCGCACAGTCACCAGGTGCTTCAGCTCTGCCTCGAGCTGGCGCAAACCGTCAAGGGTGAGCAGTACTGGCTTGCCCTCCATAGCGAGCCGCCGATTCTACTGCTGGCGCCGCGAAACCTGCAGGCTCAGAAAGGGGGATGGCTCGACGCCCACTGGTGAAGTTCGGCTACCTCCGCCTCGAGGGCTGTGACACGACTTGTCGTGTCCAGACCGCGCAGCTCCAGCGAGCGCTCGGCTCCCCAAAGTGGCTGGTGCCTGCCCTCTCGCACCGCCGCGGCCACCCGCTGATGCGCTTCCCTGAAGGCGACACCTCGGCCGACGAGCTGCTCAGCGGTATCGGTGGCGTACAGGCCGGGATCGCCAAGGCCCTGCGCCAAGCGTTCAGAGTCGAAGGCCAGGTTCACCACCAGCAGCCGCGCCGCCTCCAGGCAGTCGAGCGCGTTCTCCACGGCCGGAAAGAGGGCTATCTTGTCCTCCTGGAGGTCACGGTCGTACGCCAGCGGCAGGCCCTTCAGGACAAGAAGCAGGCTCATGAGCGAGCCAATCGCCCTGCCGCTCCGGCCACGGATCAGCTCCGCGATGTCGGGGTTCTTCTTCTGGGGCATGAGGCTGGAACCGGTTGCCACCCGATCGGCGAGCTGGATGAAACCGAACTCCGCACTGGCCCAGAGCACGAGGTCCTCGCCCAGCCGGCTCAGGTGGATCGCGATGGAGGCGCAGGCGTAGATCAGATCCAAGGCAAAGTCGCGGTCGGCCACCGCGTCCATGGTGTTGGCTGTCAAACCAGAGAAGCCGAGCTCGTCAGCGACCCGCTGGCGCAGTAGCGGCAGCGTGCTGCCGGCGAGCGCGCCCGAGCCGAGCGGCAGCAGGTCCGCGAACGCGTAGGCGTGGCGCACCCGCTCTGCGTCGCGCAGCAGCGGCTCGGCGTGAGCCAGCAGATGCCAGCCGACAGTGATCGGCTGGGCCCGCTGGAGATGGGTGTAGCCAGGCATCGCCGTGGCGGCGTGACGGCGGGCCTGCTCCCCCAAAGCGGCGATCAAGGCCGCCAGGGCCGAGACCAGCGCGCCGGAGGCGGCCCGACAGTAGAGCCGCAGATCGAGCGCCACCTGGTCGTTTCGGGAGCGGCCGGCGTGGAGCCGCGCGCCCGCGTCCGGCGCCAGCTCGGTGAGTCGCCGCTCCACTGCTGTGTGGACGTCCTCGTCCGACTCCTGAAAGACGAACTTGCCGCTGGCGATCTCCTTCCCCACCTGTTTCAGGCCCTTCTCGACGCTCCGCAGCTGAGCCTTCGTCAGGAGCCGCGCGGCCTGCAGGCCGCGGGCGTGGGCGATCGAGCCGGCTATGTCGTAGGGCGCCAGCTCGATGTCTATCTCCAGGGAGCTGGAGAAGCCCTCCAGCTCTGGCAGCAGCCCCTCCTGGAAGCGGGCGCTGTAGAGCTTGCCCTTGGCGGAGGTTGGCATCAGAGGTGCACTACGGAGTGAGCCGCTTCAAGTCGGCCGGCAGCAGCTTCTCGAGATCCAGGCTGGAGAGCTTGCCCTGCACCTCAGAGGCAGTTCGCACGCCCATGCCGAACAGCTTGATGAAGCCGGCGGCGGCGGCCTGGTCGAACTCGTCGCCGCGGCCGTAGGTGGCCAGTTCCATGCGGTAGAGTTGCTCGGGCGCCTTCCGGCCGGCGACGCTGGCGTGGCCCTTGTAGAGCTTCAGCCGCACCTCCCCTGAAACGTGCCGCTGAGTGTGGGCGACGAATGCGTAGAGCGCCTCGCGCAGTGGGCTGAACCAGAGGCCGTCGTAGACCATCTGCGCCCACTGCTGCGCGACCACGTCTTTGAATCGGGCAACGTCCTTGGGCAGGGTGATGTCTTCCAGCGCCTGGTGTGCCTGGAGCAAGAGCATCGCGGCCGGCGCCTCGTAGATCTCGCGCGACTTGATGCCTACCAGCCGATTCTCCAGGTGGTCGATCCTGCCCACACCGTGCTCACCGCCTATGCGGTTCAGGGTCTCGACCAGCTCCACCGCGTTGGTCCGCCTACCGTCCAACGCGACCGGCAGGCCATCTTGGAAGGACAGCTCGACGTAGGCGGGTGCTTCAGGAGCCTGGGCCGGGTCCACCGTCCACTCGTAGACCTCGGCCGGGGGCTCGGCCCAGGGATCCTCCAGGACGCCGGCCTCGATCGAGCGTCCCCAGAGGTTCGCGTCCACCGAGTAGGGCGACTCGAGGGAGGCGGGCACCGGAATGCCATGCTGGCGGGCGTACTCGATCTCATCGTCGCGGCTCATCCCCCACTCCCTGACCGGGGCCACCACCTTGAGCTCAGGCGCCAGCGCAGCCGTCGCGATATCGAAGCGCACCTGATCGTTACCTTTGCCAGTGCAGCCGTGGGCGATGCCCTGGGCTCCCTCGCGGCGAGCGATCTGGACGAGCATGGCGGCAATGAGCGGCCTGCCCAGCGCGGTGGCCAGCGGATATTCCTTCTCATAGAGGGCCCCTGTCTGCAGGGAGGGCCAGACGAAGTCGCGCAAGAAGGGCACCTTGCCGTCGACTACGTAGGCTGCCACAGCGCCGACCTGCAGCGCCCGCTGCTGGACGGTATCGAGATCCTTGTTCTCACCCAGGTCGATCGTCAGCGCCACCACTTCGTAGCCCTGGTCCTTGAGCCAGCGGATGGCGACCGAAGTATCGAGTCCGCCCGAGTAGGCAAGGACCAGCTTTTCACGTGACAACGACTAAACCCCCAGAAATGTGCAGAGTTGCGGATAGGCGTCGGCGCGGGTCAGCACGACGATGATCGTGTCGTCCCCGGCGAGCGTGCCGGCTATCTCCTCCAGCGCCGATTCGTCGATGGTCCGCGCGACCAGACTGGCAGTGCCTGGCGGCGTGCGGATGACAGCGAGAAACTCCACCTGGGTGGCCGAGAGCACCAGCTCGCCCGCAGCGGAAACGGGCACAGCTGCGCGGTAGCCGTCAGAAGTGCGCACCAGCCCCAGCTCCTGAATATCGCGGGAGACAGTCGCCTGGGTGGCGGGAATGCCCAGCCGGGCCAGCTCGCGGGAGAGCTCCTGCTGGGTGTGCAGCGAGCGGCGGCGGACCAGCCGCAGGATCGCTCGCCGCCGCTCTTCCTTGCTCTTGGTCTGCGCCGCCATGCTGTTCACTCGCTCGGCTCCGATTGGGCAGCTCCGAGGCGGCCGACAGCCTGCTCGATCTGGTCGGCGGTGATGACGAGCGGAGGCACTAACCGCAGAGTGTGGTCATCGGTCGCGTTGACTATCACGCCATGCTTCAGGCTCTTGAGCTGGAGGTCGCGAGCGACGGGCTCCGTGAAGACCACCGCCTGCATGAGCCCGCGGCCCCGTACCTCGCTGACCCCGGCGAGACCTGCCAGCTCCGACTGAAGCAGTTCGCCCAGCTCCAGCGACTGCTCGACGAGGCCTTCCTCCTCGATCGTCTTGAGGACGGCCAGGCCTGCCGCGCAGGCGAGGGGGTTGCCGCCGAAAGTCGAGCCGTGATCACCTGCCTCGAGCACGTCGGCCCGCGGCGCCGCCAGGCAGGCGCCGATCGGCACGCCGCCACCCAACCCCTTGGCCAGCGTCATCACGTCAGGGGTTATGCCCTCATGTTGATGTGCGAACCAAGTGCCCGTCCTGCCGAGGCCGGTCTGCACCTCGTCCAGGATCAAGAGCAGGTTCTGTTCGTCGCACCACTCCCGCACCTGCTTCAGGAAGCCAGCGGGCGGCACCACCACTCCCGACTCACCCAGGATCGGCTCCAGCAGCACAGCGGCCGTGCGCTGACTGGTCATCCGCTTCAGCGCCTGCAAGTCGCCGTAGGGGACGTGGCGGAAGCCTTCGGGCAGAGGCGCGAACGGCTCCTTGTACTTGGCGGTGCCGCCGGCCGTGACTGTGGCCAGAGTGCGGCCGTGGAAGGCGCCCTCGGCGCCGATGATCTCATGAGCGCCGCCGCGGTTCAGGCTTCCCCACTTGCGCGCCAGCTTGATGGCGCACTCATTGGCCTCGGCGCCGCTGTTGCAGAAGAAGACCCGGCTCGGAAAGGCCAGCTCGACCAGCCGCTTCGCCAGCTGCACCTGCGGCTCGGTGTAGTACAGATTGGACGCATGGATCAGGCGCTGAGCCTGCTCAGCGACAGCCTGGGCGACGGCGGGATGGGCGTGGCCAAGCACGTTGACAGCCAGCCCTCCCACCAGATCCAGGTACTCGCGACCCTCGCTGTCCACTGCCACCGCCCCATGCCCTGAGGCCAGCGTGATCGGCAACCGCTTGAAGGTGCCCATCAGATAGCTGTGTTCGAGCTCGGCCAGTTTCTCTGCGCTCACGGCGTCACCATCGTGCCAATGCCGCCCTCGGTGAAGAGCTCCAGCAGCAGCGAGTGCGGCAGGCGACCGTCGATGATGTGGGCCAGCGGAACCGCCTCGAGTGAGCGCAGGCAGGCCTGCAGCTTGGGGATCATGCCGCCCGTGACCTCGCCGCGGGTGAGCATCCGTTCGGCGCTGGCACGCTTGATTTCGCTCCTGACCTGACCCTCGCCATCGAGGATGCCCGTGACGTCGGTCATCAGGATCAGCTTTGCCGCGCGCAGAGCAACAGCAATCTCGGCTGCTACCGTATCAGCGTTGATGTTGTACGAGTTGCCGTCGTAGCCGAGCCCGATGGACGCGATGATCGGCACGTAGCCACGGTCGATCAGAGCCGTGATCGGCTCCGGGTTGACCTGGGTCACCTTGCCCACGAAACCCAGGGCAGGATCGAGTTCGCTCGCGATGATGCTGGGCCCGTCCTCGCCTGACATGCCCACCGCTTGGCCGCCCAGCCGGTTGAGGCGAGCCACCAAATCAGGATTGACCTTGCCGGTCAGCACCATCTTGACCACTTCCATGGTCTGGGCGTCGGTGACACGCAGACCGTTGCGAAACTCGGAAGTGAGGCCCAGCCGGTCCGACATGGCGGAGATCTCAGGACCGCCGCCGTGGACCAGGACGGGCAGCATGCCCACGTAGCGCAGCAGCACTATGTCGAGCAGCGTCTCCTCCTTGCGCTGCTCGATCGCGTTGCCGCCCACCTTGACGACGACTATCCGGTTGTGGAAGCGCTTGATGTAAGGCAGGGCCTCGACCAGAACCTGGGCCCGAGCCTGCACGTCGAGGGTCACGGCCTCCTCCTCTGGATAACTGTTCATGTCGTGTAGTCCGCGTTGATGTGCACGTACTCGGCTGAGAGGTCGCAGCCCCAGGCCTCTGCTTCACCGCTCCCTAGTCCGAGCTCCGCGTGGATCTCGATCTCCGCCTGTTCGAAGGCCCGCCGGACTGCATCCAGATCTACGTCCAGCCCTGCTCCCAGGCTGAAGATGGGCACCTCGGCGATCTCTAGCCGAAGCCTGTCGAGGGCCAACTCGGCACCGCTGTACCCCAGCGCGCAGAGGATCCGGCCCCAGTTCGGGTCGCCGCCGTGAACGGCTGTCTTGACCAGGCTGGAGGAGGCGACTGTGCGCGCCGCCAGCCGCGCCTGTTCTGAGTCAGCGGCGCCTGTCACTCGGACTGTGATGAGCTTGGTGGCACCCTCGCCGTCCTGAGCGATTGAGCGGGCGAGCTCTCGGGCGACAGTCACTATCGCGCCCTCCAACAGATCTGCTTCGGGCGTCCCCGGCTGTACCGGTTCATTGCCAGCGGCGGCGTTGGCCAGGATGAGGAAAGTGTCGTTGGTCGAAGAGTCTCCGTCCACTGTCACCTGGTTGAAGCTCCGGTCGGCGACTGGCTTGGTGATCGCCTTGAGCCAGCCGGGGGCCACGGCGGCGTCGGTGGTTATGAACGCGAGCATCGTCGCCAGGTTGGGATGAATCATGCCCGAGCCCTTGGCCATGCCGCCCACCCGCACAGTCACGCCAGCCAGCTCCAGCTGGACAGCATGGGACTTGGGCCGAGTGTCGGTGGTCATGATGGCGCGGGCGGCGAGCTCGCCTTGGTCGCTCCCCAGGCCGGCGCAGGCTTGGGCGATGCCTCGCTTCACGGCTTCCATGGGCAGGTTGCGGCCTATCACACCTGTCGTACCTATCAGGACCTGGTTGGGATCGAGGTCAAGCCGGTCGGCAGTCTGCTTGGCCATCTGCAGGGCGTCCTTGAAGCCCTGCGCTCCAGTGCAGGCGTTGGCGTTGCCCGAGCACACCACCAGGGCCTGGATACGGTTGTTGGCGAGGTGAAGCTGGTCGATGATGACCGAGGCGCTCTTCACCCGGTTGCTGGTGAAGACGCCGCCGGCGTCGCAGGCTGATTCGCTGTAGAGGACAATCAGGTCCTCCCGCTGTTCGCCCAGCAGAGCGCTGGCTCCGGAGGTGAAGGCCTTGACCCCGCAGGCTGCCACCCCTGCCTGCCAGCCCCGCGGCGCTGTGAGGCCGCCTTGGATGTGTCGAACTTGGGCGGTCACGGCCACTGCGCGACCAGCCGCAGGCCTTCCGCCCGCTCGAAACCGAAGGCCAGGTTGAAGCACTCGACGGCCTGGCCCGCGGCGCCCTTCAACAGGTTGTCGATCGCAGCAGTCACGACTGCCTTCGGTCCCTGCTGGGAAACGTTGATGAGGCAGCGGTTGCTGTGCGCGGCGAGTTTGGTGGCAACCGGCTGCGGCAGCACCTGGGTGAACGGCTGGCCGGCGTAAAAGTCCCGATAGGCACTCTCCAGCTCTTCGGGCGGGGTGATGCGGTCGAAGTAGCAGGTTGCAAGGATGCCCCGCACCATGGGGATCAGGTGGGGCACGAAGGTCAGCTGCGGCGGCTGGGCCGGCGCCAGCGAGCACAGCTCCTGAGTAAGCTCGGCGAGGTGGCGGTGGCCGCTCACCGCATAGGCGTGAACTGAATCGCTCACCTCCGAAAAGTGAGTGCCGCGAGAGAGGCTGCGGCCAGCGCCCGAGACTCCAGACTTGGCGTCGACTACGATGTCAGAGCCCACCAGACCTGCCTTCACAGCAGGGGCCAGGGCGAGGATGGAGGCTGTCGAGTAGCAGCCGGGGACGGCTATCAACCTGGCCTCCGGCAATTCGGCGGCATGGAGTTCGGGCAGCCCGAACACCGCCTGGGCGAGCAGATCCGGACTGGGGTGGTCCTGCCCATACCAGCGCGGATACTGATTGGCGTCCCGAAGCCGAAAGTCGGCGCTGAGGTCGATGACGCGCACCCCCTGGGCCAGCCACGCGGCGGCCAGACCGGCGCCCACGTTATGTGGCAGGCAGCTGAAGATGACATCGACCAGCGCCGGCCTCGGCGCGTCCAGGAACTCTCCCTCCCGCTCCAGCAGCGGGAAGACCGCCTGGTAGGGCCGGCCGGCGAATGAGCGTGAGGTGAGCTGGGCGAGCTCGACGCCTGGATGCAGTTCGAGGAGGTTGACCAAGGTCATCCCCGCATAGCCGTTGGCCCCGGCGACAGCTACTCGAACCTTGTTCATCTCCGCATAAAGATACAAAGCGGCGCATTGTTATGCAGACCTGGCATGGCGCTTGCGCTTCTTGCCGGAATGAAGGCCCGGGGGCCCGTGTTTCAGGACCATGGCAAAAGCAACTTGGAACGGCGCAGTCCTGGCGGAGAGCGATTCAACT
The DNA here is from genome assembly GCA_016464825.1 of Candidatus Dormiibacter inghamiae. Classification (GTDB taxonomy): domain Bacteria; phylum Chloroflexota; class Dormibacteria; order Dormibacterales; family Dormibacteraceae; genus Dormiibacter; species Dormiibacter inghamiae. The sequence goes on from JAEKNQ010000006.1 coordinate 11,478, forward strand.
GTCGTAGTGGAGGGGAACCACTACTTTCCGCCCGATTCGGTCAAGAGGGGCGTACTTCAGCCTTCCGAGGCGCACAGCGTCTGTCCCTGGAAAGGGGAAGCGAGCTACTACAACGTTCTCGCCAACGGCGAGACCAACCCCGACGCCGCCTGGTACTACCCGGCGCCGAAGGACGCCGCCCAGCAGATCAAGGACCACGTGGCCTTCTGGAAGGGAGTTGATGTAGAGGCCTAAGCCACGGCCAGGCGGCCACTGGGAACCGGAAGCCAGCCAGGCTGTTGCGCCATTTGAGCCACCGCCGGCCGTAGAAGTCCTTCTACACTCGCTGTCACCAAAATGACTACCGGGACAGCGCTGGGCCGAGGCGGCGGGCAGCAGGCGCCAGTGGTGAGTGCGAAGACGTTTCCGGCCACCTACGTCCTGCCCCTCCGCCGCGACCGGCCAGACCCTTCTGACGCCGAGCTGGCAGCCTATCTTGCCAGGCTCTCGCCGCATTTGGAGGTGATAGTGGTCGACGCGTCGCCCGATCCGGTCTACACGGCCCACGCCCAACTCTGGGGAGACACGGTGACCCAGCTCCGGCCGGCACCTGAACTCCGCTGCGGAAACGGCAAGGTCTGGGGTGTGCTCACGGGACTGGCCGCCGCGGGTCAGGAAGCCCTGGTCATCGCTGACGACGACGTTCGCTACGACCTGCCTCAGCTTCGCACGCTCGTCGACGCGCTCGCCGAGGCCGACGTGGTGAGGCCGCAGAATTATTTCTCTCCGCTGCCCTGGCACGCCCGCTGGGATACTGCCCGCAGCCTGATCAACCGCGCCACCGGTGCCGACTGGCCCGGCACCCTGGCCGTGCGCCGCTCCCGGCTGGCTGGCAGCGGCGGCTATGACGGCAGCGTGCTCTTCGAGAACCTGGAGCTGGTGCGGACTGTGCAGAGTAGCGGCGGCCGCGAGCGGGTGCTCGCCGATCTCTTCGTCCGGCGCCAACCCCCCAGCCAGCGACAGTTCTGGGATCAGCGGGTTCGCCAGGCCTACGACGAGTTCGCCAGGCCCTGGCGGCTCGCCGTCTGGCTGGGCGTGGTGCCGCTGACAGTCGCCCTAGCCGCTCGCCGCAGCTGGGCCGGGCTGGCCGTCTTCACCGCGTCCTGGGTGGGCCTGGCTGAATTGGGTCGACGCCGCGACTCAGGCCGCACGGTGTTTCCCGTTTCCAGCTCCTGTCTGGCGCCGGCCTGGGTATTAGAGCGCGCCATCTGCAGCTGGCTGGCGGTCGGTTCGAGGCTCTGCCTGGGTGGGGTGCGCTACAGAGGCGAGCTGCTGACCCGGGCGGCCAGCTCGCGGGCAGCTCTTCGCCGCCGTCATCTGATGGGTGAAACGCGCTCATGATCGTCGAGGAATCACCTGGCGGTCTGCTTGACGCCGCACCTGAAGCTGATTCATTGGCGGCTCTCGCTCAGTTCCTGGAAGCACCAACCTTTTCCTGTCTGGGGGCCAAATCCGCCCTTCACCAGGGCGGCCTGCAGGCTCGCCGCTACGGTGAGCTCGGCTCGAGGGCGACCACTCGCCGGCTGGCTGGCGACCTGAACCGTTTCGCTGCGGAGCATCGCCGGCGGGCGCGTGACTTCGCCAGCTACATCGGCTGTTTCAGCGGCCCCGGCGACCTGGACGAGATTCACTTCGAAGCGCGGCTCTGGCAGCAGCTGGCGGATCTGCACCGCCTGGACAGTGAGCAGTCGGATTGGGATGCCGGCGTGGATCGGGACCCGCAGAATTCCCGCTTCGGTTTCAGCTTCGGCGGCCAAGCTTTCTTCGTGGTCGGCCTGCATCCTCAGGCGAGCCGTCTGGCTCGTCGCTTCGACTGGCCGGCCCTCGCGTTCAATCCTCACGATCAGTTCGCTCGCCTTCGCGCCGAGGGTCGCTTCAGCCGCTTGCGGGACGCGATTCGCAGGCGGGAGGTGGAGCTGCAGGGCAGCCTGAACCCCAACCTGGCCGACTTCGGCCTTGCGCCTGAGTCTCGCCAATATTCAGGCCGGCAGGTGCCGCCGGGCTGGCGCTGTCCAGTCAGCTTCACCGAGGAGCAGGGTGACTGACGTGAACCGGGCGAGGCTCGCGCCGCAGACCGGCACAGCGTTCAGGCTGGCGGCCGGACAGCGGCTGCGCGTGGTCGATCCCTGCGGAGAGCAGGTGGCCGACCTGATGGCCTTCGCCGCCCACGACCTGGACGAGGTGATCTCCTCAGGCCGCAGCCTTGACTACAACGAGACCCTCTATCTCACGACCGGCCACATCCTCTATTCCAACCGCAGCCGGCCGCTGCTCACCATTGAGCGAGATGACGTCGGCCGCCACGACTTCCTTCTCACCCCCTGCAGCCGGGAGACCTTTCGCATCATCTACAAGCAGGACGGCCACCACCCGAGCTGCCTCGAAAACCTGAGCCGGAGCCTGGCGCCCTTCGGCGCCACGGAGAGCCGCATCGCTACCACCTTCAACGTGTTCATGAACGTCCAGGTGGCCGCCGACGGCAGGCTCACCGTCGCCCGCCCGCTCTCCCACGCCGGTGATCAGATAGTGTTCAGGGCCGAGCTCGACCTGATAGTCGGCCTCACCGCCTGCTCGGCCGAGATGTCCAACAACTACGCCTTCAAGCCGATCGACTACGAGGTCTTCAACTGAGTTCCCACGAGGCCGACGCCGGGCAGGTGCTGACCGATGAGTTCTGGCTCGATGCGCACTTTGTCGCCTGCCGGGCTGAGTACGAGTCCATGCTTCGAACCGCCGGCATCAGGAGCGGTGATCGCGTGCTCGACGCCGGCTGCGGCTCCGGCAGCTTCCTGCCGCTGCTCAGCGAACTGGTCGGCGAGAGCGGCAGGCTGGAGGCGGTCGATCAGGCCCAGGCGAACGTGGCGGCGGCGCGCAAGGCTGGCTTTCAGGCGCGCACAGGTTCAGTGCTGGACCTGCCCTATCCGGACGCCAGCTTTGATGCTGTGTGGTGCGCCAATGTCGGGCAGTACCTGACCGACGAGGAGCTGGCAGGTGCGCTGCTGGAGTTCAAGCGGGTGGTGAAGCCTGGCGGCCCGGTTGCTGTCAAGGACGTGGACATGCTCCTGATGCGAGTCCACCCGGGCGATCCGTTCCTCCTCGCCCGACTGGCGCAGGTCTGCGCCGAGGCGGCGACCGCCAGCGTGCAGTCCCGCGGCTCAGTGCGGGGTCGTGAGCTGCGGCGCTGGCTGGAGCACGCAGGCCTCATGTCCGTCTGGCAGAAGAGTGAGCTGATCGAACGCTGGGCTCCTCTCCCTCGCCAGCAGCGCGGTTTTTACGCCGAGTGGCTCGCGTTCCTGGCCGAGGTGGCCTCGGGCCAGGCGCTGCCTGACGCTGACCTCGAGGCGTGGTCTCGGTTGCGGGATCCCGCCCACCAGAACCATCCCCTGAACCACCCTGACTTCTACCTCTGCGAGGGTCAGGTCCTGGCGGTGGGTCGCAAGTAGAGCTGCTGTTTAGAGAGCCGGTTCACCACTGGCGCCGGCCCCCGGACTTTGAATTTTGATCGGCACAACCGGCTCGCAGCAACCAGTTGAGGGAGTACGATGCTCTGACCGCGTGAAGGAAGGTCATTCCTCGGAGCAGTAGGACGACCTAACCCAGAGGAGGGGACGAGATGGCTCAGCTGACAGAGGAAACCAGACCGGTGCTCCCGGTCGCAGACCCGGCTCCGTTGGGGCTGGCCGCGTTCGCCCTCACGACCTTCGTGCTCAGCGTCCACAACGCCGGCTGGGCGCCGGAGCTCATCTTCGTCGGGCTGGCCCTCTTCTATGGCGGCCTCGCCCAGTTCGCGGCAGGTATGTGGGAGTTCAAGAACCGCAACACCTTCGGCGCCACCGCGTTCTCGTCCTACGGCGGCTTCTGGATGTCGCTGGCCTTCTTCGTTGTCTTGGTCCTGGCCGGGAAGGTGGCCGCTGCCGATGTGACGCCCAGCCTGGGCTGGTTCGTGCTGGCCTTCGCGATCTTCAACACCTACATGATGGTGTGGAGCGCCCGGGTCAATTGGGCGGTCTTCGCGGTCTTCCTGACGCTGGAGATCACCGAGATCCTGCTCTTCCTCGGCTACTTGGGTGGCACCAAAGCGCTGGTCACCCTTGGCGGCTACATGGGAATCATCACGGCGCTGGTCGCCTGGTACGCCTCAGCGGCCGGAGTCGTCAACAGCATGGCGCCGACGCCCTTCCTCCCGGTGGGCAAGCCGCTGTGGGGCGCGCTGCCGACCCCCGCCCGCGCCGAGCTCCCGCAGGCGCGCACCCAGCCGTAGAGCAGGGCAAAGGAGAGAGCCGACCAGCCCTAGGGCTACTCCGCGGAATTGAAGAAGCAGCTCCGGGCGCCTGTATGGCAGGCGGGGCCATGGGGCTTGACGCGGAGCAGGATGGCATCACCGTCGCAGTCGAGCCGGATCTCCACCACTTCCAGGTGGTTGCCGGAGGTGGCGCCCTTCTCCCAGAGCCCGCGGCGGCGCGAGTGGAACCAGGCCCTGCCCGTTTCCCGCGTGTGGCGCCAGGCCTCCTCGTCCATGTAGGCGAGCATCAACAACTCGCCCGTCTCAGCGTCCTGGGCCACTGCCGGGATCAGGCCCTGCGAGAAGTCAGGTCTCAGCGCCGGACCTCCACCCCGGCCTCGGCGAGGGCGGCCTTGACCTGGGCGATCGAGATCTCGCCGAAGTGGAAGATGGAGGCGGCCAGCGCCGCCTCCGCTCGCCCTGTGGTCACCGCCTCGACCAGATGCTGGGCGCTGCCGGCCCCACCCGAGGCGATGACTGGCAGCCGCACTGCCTCGCTCACGGCTCGGGTGAGTTCAAGGTCAAAGCCCTGCTTGGTCCCGTCGCGATCCATTGAGGTGAGCAGAATCTCACCTGCACCCCGGCTCTCCCCCTCCCGCACCCATTCGATTGCGTCGCGGCCGGTGGATCGCCGGCCGCCGTGGGAGAAGACCTCCCAGCCGGGGGCGTCCTGGCGCCGACGAGCGTCGACGGCGAGCACCATGCACTGGGCGCCGAAGAGCCCCGCGCCCTCGGTCAGAAGCTCCGGGTCGGCCAGCGCAGCCGAGTTGACTGCCACCTTGTCGGCACCGTTCGAGAGCAGCTCCTGGACATCCTCGACCGAGCGAACACCGCCGCCCACGGTGAGCGGGATGAACAGCTGGTCAGCGGTCTGGGCCACCACGTCGAGCAGGATGCGGCGCTGGTCCGAAGAGGCAGTGATGTCGAGGAAGACGAGCTCATCGGCACCCTCCCGGTCGTACCACGCCGCCAGCTCGACGGGGTCGCCGGCATCCTGGAGGTCGACGAAGCGGACGCCCTTCACCACCCGACCAGCTGTGACATCGAGGCAGGGGATGACCCGCTTGGCCGGCAAGTTATCCGGCTCTGCAAAAGTGCCCACGGGAGGCAGGCCTGACGGGCAAGGGGAGGCAGGCCTCCCCTTCCAAAACCCCACCCGGCCTGCGCCTGATCTCACCTAGCCGCCAGCTATGGTCGGCCGCGGTGAAGCCACCGTCACGGGGCCAAGCGGATGTCGTGTACCGGCCGGGATGAACCCGGCCTATCGGACTAACGACCGACAACGTCAAGTCAGCCTCACGGAGGTTCGGACCATGACACTAGCCGGCCCCACACATGGCGAGGAAGTTGGCATAGATCTGGAGGCCGTTGGCGCCACTCTTCTCGGGGTGAAACTGGGTTCCCTGCACATTCAGCCGGCCGGCCGCGGCTGCGCGCGTGTGGTGGGCCGCCGCGATCGCGTCGGGCGAGGCTTCCGGCGTGTAGGAGTGAACGAAGTAGAAGTAGGAGTCGTCGGCCACCCCGGCGAGCAGCGGCGACCACTCCAGTTGCCGAAGGCGGCACCAACCGGTGACGGGCAGATGCTCAGCTCGCGAGACCTCGACGACCTCACCGCGGAGCAGGCCCAGGCCCTGGTGGCGGCCGTGCTCAGCCGACTGCTCGAAGAGCAGCTGGTAGCCCAGGCAGACCCCCAGCAGCGGCTTGCCCTTGCGCGCCAGCTCAACCAGGCCGCGGCCCAGGTTGCCGCTCTCCAGGTTGCGTAGAGCAGCGGCGAACGCGCCGACGCCGGGCAGCACTAAGCCTTCACTCCGGACAAGCTCGTCATGGTCGGCGGTGAGCTGCGGCCGGGCACCCTGGCTGGCGAGCGCTCGCGCCACCGAGCGCACGTTGCCCAGGCCGTAGTCGACGATCGCGATCATCCGGAGGCCCCGCGTCCGCTCAACCCAGCAACCCCTTGGAGGAGGGCGTCCCCGCGCCGCCTTCTTGCGCGACAGCCTGACGCAGCGCCAAACCCAGGGCTTTGAAGGCGGCCTCGGCGACATGGTGCCGGTTGTGGCCGCGGATGCAGTCGACGTGGATGGTCGCTCCGGCGTGGATCGAGAAGGCGCGCCACCACTCCTCGATGGTTTCCGATTCCAGGCTGCCGATCCGGCCCCGCAGACCGAGGCCGTAGGCAAGATAAGGACGCCTGCCCAGATCCAGCACCACCCGCGCCAGCGCGTCATCGAGCGGCGCGTAGGCAGAGCTGAATCTCACTATGCCCGCCCGATCGCCAAGGGCCTGGGAGATGGCCTCGCCCAGGACGATGCCGGCATCCTCCAGGAGATGGTGCGGATCCACTTGGATGTCACCTTTGCCCAGCAGCCGGAGATGGAAGCAGCCATAGCGCCCTGTCTGCTCCAGCATGTGGTCAAGGAACGGCACCCCAGTGCTGATCTCGAGCTCCGGCGCGGCGCCGGCGGCCTGGGCCGGCAGCCTGATCTCGCAGCGCAGCTGCGTCTCGTGTGAATTGCGCTCGCAGCTGCCGAGTCTCTCCACTACTCCTCCTCGGTCCTCAGGGCGATGGCGTGCGCGTGGGCCGTCAGGCCCTCCAGCCGCGCCAGCGTCCGGGCCGGCCCCTCCAGCGTTCGGAACTGCGCCTCGTTCAAGCGGGCGACGCTCGTCCGCTTGAGGAAGGTGTACACGCCCAGCGGCGACGAGTGGCGCGCGGAGCCGGCGGTGGGCAGCGTGTGGTTGGTGCCGATGACGTAGTCGCCGAGGGAGACAGGGCTCAGCGACCCGACGAACACTGCGCCGGCGTTCTCAACGCGCGCCAGCAGAGGCTCCGGATCTGCGGCAAGTATCTGCAAATGCTCCGGAGCGAATTCGTTGGCCAGCTCGACCGACTCCTCCAAAGAGGTTGTCAGCACGATCGCGCTTCTGCCGGCTGCTACCACGTCGGCGCGCTCCAGGCTCACCTGCAGCTCGCTGAACGCCTCCTCCACGGCGTCGGCAAGAGCCGCCGAATCGGTCAACAGCACCGCCCAGGCCAGAGGGTCGTGTTCCAGCTGTGACGCGAGATCCGCCGCCACCAGCGTGGCGTCGGCCTGGCCGTCAGCTATCACCAGGATCTCAGTCGGACCAGCCACACCGTCCACGCCGACCGTCCCGAACACCTCCCGCTTGGCCAGCGCTACGTAAATGTTCCCGGGACCGGCTATGACGTCCACCGCCTGCACAGTCTCACTGCCGTAGGCCAAGGCCGCGATGGCCTGGGCGCCGCCCAAACGGTAGACGCTGTCCACCCCGGCCAGCACGGCGGCAGCGAGGATTGCGTCAGGCACCCTGCCGTCCGCGTTCGGCGGGGTGGCGAGCGCGACGTGTTGGACCCCTGCCACCCTGGCCGGGATGCCGGCCATCAGCACAGTCGAGGGATAGGCGGCACGGCCGCCGGGCGCGTAGAGGCCCGCTCGCCGCACTGGCCGGGTGAGCAGCTGCAACCCGTCAGGGCCTTCCACATCGGCGTAGGTCTGGGCGGCGTGGAAGGCGCGAATGCGCTGCGCCGCGAACTCCAGGGCAGCCAGCTGGTCGGCCGGAAGACGCTCGGCGGCCAGCTGCATCTCTGCCTGGGACACCGCCCAGGACTCACCCGGCGGAGGGGCCCAGCCGTCGAAGCGACTGCTGTATTCCACCAGAGCGGCATCGCCGCGCAGAGCCACCGCCCTGACGATGGCAGCCACACTCTCCCTCTGCTCGTCGGTGCCGCCCAGGTTCAGCCGTCGGGCCAGGCCCAGCTCTCGCCGCCAACGAGGCGCGTCGAACCGGCGCAGCGGCATCAGGCGTCCACGCTCTGGCGAAGCCGGGTGACGAGTCCCTGAACTGTCTCGCTGCGGGTTTTGAGCGACGCCTGATTGGCTATCAGTCGGGCGCTGGACCGACCTACCATCGCCACGACCCGCAGCTTGTTCTCGCGCAGGGTGCGGCCGGTCTGAGTCAGATCCACTATGCCGTGAACCAGCCCCAGGAGTGGCGCCAGCTCGATCGAGCCGTGGAGGTGGACCAGGTCCACAACCTGGCCCAGTCGCTGCATGAACCGCTGGGTGGCCAGGGGATACTTCGTAGCCAGGCGCAGCGTGGGCGGCCACGTCTCCGGCGCGGCCAGCGGCGAGGCTTCCGGCACCGCCACTATCATGCTGCAGGCGCCAAAGCCGAGGTCCACCAGCTCGTAGTGACCGCCCGGCGCCTCCCAGAGCTGGTCCTTGCCCGCTATGCCGAGGTCAGCCGCGCCGTGGTTCACGTAGGCAGCCACGTCCGCTGGACGAACCAGAACGCAGCGAAGTCCCGCCTTCTCCACCAGCAGCTTGCGGCCCAGCTCGGCGCGGTTCAGGTCGACCACACCTGCTCGCCGCAGCAGCCCCAGCGAGTCGTCCAGAAGGGTGCCTGTCGGGATTGCGAGCGTGATCACCGGGCGCTCCTCTCCGCCAGCTGCGCCACTGCCTCGGCCAGGGACAGGCGGTGCCAGCCCCTGTCCAGGCCAACCGCTATCTGCCCTCCCTCGTTGACATGGCAGTAGCCGCGAGCGCCCAGACCGGTCGCCCAGCTGCGCGCCGTCGCCAACGCCCGAGGCTCAGTGCTGACGACTGTTCGCAGACCGAAGCCCCGCAGTGCCTGGCCGAGGCGAAGGGCGATCTCCAAACCGCCCTGGCTCCAGGCGATCGCAGCCTCCAGGAACACAGGATCAGGTTGGATGCCTGCGCGCTGCAGGGCCTCACTCACCCGGTCCAGGTGGATCACGAATCCGGTGGCGGGAGCCGGACGTCCGAACCGCGCCAGCAGAGTGTCGTAGCGACCCCCCTGGGCGAGCGGCCTGCCGAGGTCGGGTCCATAGCCCTCGAAGGTGATGCCTGTGTAGTAGTCAAAGTCGCGGATCGCGCCCAGGTCCAGCGAGACCTGCGCTTCCAGACCGTGCAGAGCCAGCAGCTCGTGCACCCGGCGAAGCTCTGAGAGCGCGGCGTCGGAACGCCGGTTACGGACTAGGCCGGCGGCAGCGTTCAAGATCTCCGGACCACCTCGCAGTGCTGGGAAGCGCAGCAGTAGCTGGTGCTCCTCACGCCGGAGCGGAGTTTCGTTCAGGATCGCTTCCAGGCCCACGAAGTCCCGGGCGACGAGCTGCGCCTTGACCGCCGCCTTGGCTGTCTCGGGCAGCTTCAGCCCCTCTAGTAGCCCCATAAAGAAGCCTGAGTGACCTACGTCGACCTGGTAGCGCCGGAGGCCCGCGGCCGCCAGCGCCTGAACAGCCAGGGCGATCACCTCGGAGTCGGCAAGTGGGCCCGATGCGCCTATCAACTCCGCTCCCACCTGCTGAGTCTCACGCTGTCGGCTAAAACCTTCTGGGTGGTTGCTCAGCACTGGCCCGGCGTAGCAGAGACGCAGGGGTAGGGGCGCTCCGCGGAGCTTGCCGGCCACCAGACGCGCCACCGGTACGGTGCGCTCGGAGACCAGGCCCAGGACCGACCCATCCTGGTCGACCAGCTTGAAGAGGCGCCGGCGCTCCTCGTCGTCCAAGCCCAGCGCAAGCAGGTCGACGCGCTCCAAGGAAGGCGTCACGACGTAGCGGTAGCCCCAGCGGCGCATCTCCGCCAGCACGGCCTCCTGGCTGCGGCGGGTGGCCTCCGCCGTCTCGGGCAGCAGGTCGCTCAGGCCTGGAATGTCGCGGCGGCTGAGCGGACTAGACGGCCTGGTGAAGAGACCTCCGACTATTGGGCACCAGGCAACCTACTCCTCGTCCTCGTCGTCGGCCTCGCCTTCCGCGTCGTCGTCGTCGTCGACCACCTCATGCATGCCTTCGTCTTCCTCCAATTCCGCCTCGCTGCCGGCGACCAAGTCATCGCTCTCCTCGTCGTCGAGGACGAAGGCGTCAGCGTCGCGGTTGATAAGACTCTCCCGGGTGTAGGGACGAAATTCGGTCTCCCGCTTGCGAACCATCGGGAAGCTGGGCTTGCCCATGAACTTGGGATCCTGGTAGGTCTCGCGCAGGATCACCTTGACAGTGCTGCCGTCGCAGGACATGATCCCCACCTGATAGCGGTTGCCGCCCTGGATGAACTTCAGCAACCGGCGGGCGAGCTTGGCCTCCAGACTGCCGACGCGGACGCCGCGCACTGTATCGACCTCCACCCCGTCCCCCTCGACGCGAAGCTCGGCCACGTCCCCCGGGACCACCTTCGAGCAGACGTCGCCCGCCGCCGCCTTGAGCGTGGTGACAACAGTCTTGCCCATCTCCTCCACGAAGAGGCTCAAGTCGACCTTCACTGTTCCGCCCTTCAGAGCCTGCTTGGCGCTCATCAGGCCCTTCAGCTTCTCGGCGTTCTTGCGGGCGACCGGGTTCATGGGGTTGAGCTTCAGAGCCGACTCATAGGCCTCCCGCGCATCCTTCAGCTTGCCGAGCTCAGTCAGGGCCTTGCCCAGCCGGTTGTAGGCGCTCTCGTCGGGGCCGTAGGCGTCGACCAGCTCGCGGTTCAGGTCCGCTGCCTCTTCCCAGCGCGCGTCCACGGCGCACTGGACTGCCTGGTCCACAAAGACTGACTTCGACTTGGCTGGCTCTTTGGTCTGAGTGCTCAACGGGCGCGCTCCAACTGCTGCTTCAGGATCATGGCGAAGCGGGTGCGCTGCGCCGGACTGCCCAGTATAAGTGGACCGGGGCTCGCCCATCGGTGGCTCCGGGGCTGAGCACGCGTGCGCCTCCGCATACGGACGACTTGACAGAGGGACTCCGGCTGAGCAGTATTGGCGTCGGAGTACTATGCACGTCCTACGGGGCGGGCTTTTCCCCCGTCGGCGCACTCTCGCCCCGGACATCCGCCCGGGAAGAGGACGAGGGAAGGTAACCAGATTGCTTCAGAGGTTTCTGAAGGGAGAAGTGAATGACGAGACTGAAAGGTCTGAGAACGGCCGCCGTCGTGTTTGCGGCCAGCCTGGCCGCGGCAGCCTGCGGCGGCGGCGGCGGTGGCAGCAGTACTACAGCTGACAAGGGTGAGATCCACATTGGCGTAGAGATGCCGCTGTCAGGCACTGAGAGCACCCAGGGTCAACCAATCCTGAAGGGCGTCCAGTACGCAGCTCAGCGAGCCGGCAAGGTCAAGGGCTTCACCATCAAGGTGATCCCCTTCGACGATGCTGTGAACGGCGTGCACGACCCTCAGAAAGGCGCCCAGAACGTGCAGGCGATGGTCGGCGATACCAAGCTGCTTGGCTTCGTGGGCCCGCTGAATTCAAACGTGGCCAAGACAGAGATCCCCATCGCGGCCGACGCGAGCCTGACGATGATCAGCCCTGCCAACACAGGCGTCTGCCTGACCAAGGACAGCGCTGACTCGCGCTTCCCCTACGACGCGGGCTGTGGCGGCCTGAACAAGCAGCTTCGCAAGAGCAATCCCAACAACTACTTCCGCGTTGTAACCACTGACGACTATCAGGGCCCGGCGATGGCTGACTACTTCCTCCAGGTTCTGAAGATCCAGAAGGTAGGGGTCGCCTCTGACAACCAGACCTACGGCAAGGGCATAGCTGATGCCTTCACCGCCGAGTTCAAGGCCAAGGGCGGCCAGGTAGTCGGCCCCCGCAACGACTACGACCAGAACACGACTGACTTCAAGCCCTTCCTCACTGCCGCCAAGAACGCCGGCGCGCAGGGTATCTACGTCGGCGGCACGACAGGCACGAAGGTCTGCCAGGTCCGCGCCCAGATGAACGGCATCTTCGACCTCAGCGCTCCCTTCGGTGGCGGTGACGGCATAGTCCAGGACGGCGAGTGCGTCGGCCAGGCAGGCGCCTTCGCGCCGAACGTCTTCGCCTCGATCGCGGCAGTGGACCCTGTTCACGTTCCTTCCGCCAAGGCGGTTATCGACGGCTACAAGAAGGCCTATCCCGATCCCAACGACTACACCGCTTACTCGATAGTGGCGACGGATGCCGGTGGCATCCTGATCAACGGCCTCAGCAAGGCGATCGACGACAACGGCGGCAACATGCCCAAGCGTGATGGTGTGCGCAAGGCGACCGCCTCCACCAAGAATTACCAGGGTGCCCTGGGCTCGACCAGCTTTGATGCAAACGGCGACACCAGCGTCAAGATCATCTCGATCTACAAGTACGACAGCCCCGACCCCAAGAAGGCTAACGACGAGCCCTGGGTCGCGCAGGAGAACTTCGGCGAAGACAAGCCGACTGTGAAGACGTCCTAGGTAGATAGGTCTTTCTCAGAGGGAGCCCCACTGTGGGGGCTCCCTCTTCTTCATAATGAGCAGCAGCTTTGGCGACCGCAGCAGGCGCTTATAAATGCACCTGGCTTCGCCTCTGGGGCGGGCTCGGCGGCTGGATTCTGTTCGGCGGCATAGCCGCCTTCATTAAGGAGCAGCACCTGATTTGGCGACAGTCGCAGGCCCCCTGAAACAGACCCGGCTGGGCATATCGGGCCGGGTTGGCGGCTGGATCTTCTACGGCGTCCCGCTGGTGGCGTTCCTCGTCCTGATCCTGCCCCGGCTCGTCTTGAACCCCGGCTTCTTCCTACAGATCCTGGTGTTCGGGGTGACCGACGGTGCCGTGCTGGCCCTGATCGCCCTCGGCTACACCATGGTCTACGGGATCATCGAGCTGATCAACTTCGCCCACGGCGACATCTTCACCCTGGGTGGCTTCATCGGCGTCCTGATCTTCTCGCTCATAGGCATAGTGCCGGGCAAGGACCTCAATCTGGGCTTCCTGACACTGTTCGTAGTGATTGGAGTCATGGCCGTGACGATGGCTATCAACGGCGGGATCAACGTTCTCATCGAGCGCGTCGCCTACCGTCCGCTGCGGCATCAGCCGCGCCTGGCGCCGCTCATCACAGCGGTCGGCATGTCGTTCATCCTCGAGGGCCTCATGTTCATCTGGAAAGGGCCCAACTTCATCCAGTCCCCCGACCTGCTGCCGGGCGGCCACTTCACAGTCCTCGCGGCAAACGTTGACTACAGGTCGATAGTTCTCATCGCAGCCGCCCTCGTCTTGGTGGTTCTGCTCACAGTCTTCATCGAACGCACCAAGCTGGGCAAGGCGATGCGGGCCACGGCTCAGGACCGCGATGCGGCCCAGCTGATGGGCATCGACATCAACCGCACCATCTCCGCCACCTTCTTCATAGGCGCCGCCCTGGCAGCGGCGGGCGGCATTCTTTACGGCTTCTACCTCCACAACTTCCGCTTCGACACAGGCTTCATCACCGGCCTCTTCGCTTTCACGGCAGCCGTGCTGGGCGGCATCGGCAATATTCGGGGCGCCGCCCTTGGCGCGCTTCTGATCGGGCTGATCCGCGCCTTCAACGACGGCTACGGACGCTCGGAATGGAGTGACGTGCTGATCTTCGCCATCCTGGTCTACGTGTTGGTCTTTCGGCCAACCGGCCTGCTCGGCATGCAGGTGCCAGAGAAATGAGCCTTGCGGTCGCTGCTCGGCGGCGCTTCTCCAGCGTCGACTGGCGAGACCCGAACACCCTCACCTATGTGGGGCTGGGCTTCCTGGCGCTGATCTATCCGACCGTCGTCTACCTGATCAACCCCGACCAGGGGCCTGCCCTGGTCAGCCAGGCGGCCGACGCCGGGGTGTTCGTCGTGATGGCGCTCGGGCTCAACGTGGTGGTCGGTTTCGCCGGCCTGCTTGATTTGGGCTACGCAGCCTTCTTCGCCATCGGGGCCTATACCTACGGCATGCTGGCCTCGGGTCAACTGGCGCTGAGCCCGATCGGCCATGAGGTCCACCTGCCCTTCTGGGTGCTGTTGTTCGTGGCAGTCCTGGTCGCGGCGACCTGTGGCGCGATCTTGGGCGCGCCAACGCTACGCCTCCGCGGCGACTACCTGGCCATAGTGACGCTCGGCTTCGGCGAGATAGTGCCGCGCGTATTCCGCAATTTGAGCCAGTTCACCGGCGGCGTGAACGCCATCTCCGCCATCGACGCTCCCGTCCTTCCTTTCTGGATCGACGGGCCCTGGGATGGGGGCGCCAGCTTCGCAGTGGTGCAGAACTTGAAGTTCACAGCCGGCGAGCCGACCGCCTACTACGTGCTGATGGTGCTGATCATCGTCGCTGTCGTGGTGGTGATCCGCAACGCACAGCGCTCCCGGATCGGCAGGGCCTGGATGGCCGTCCGCGAGGACGAGGTCGCCGCCGAGGCGATGGGCGTCAACACGGTGAACATCAAGCTCCTGGCGTTTGCCATCGGCGCCTCGGTATCAGGCTTTGCCGGTTGCTACTTCGGCGCCAAGCTGTCGACCGTGAGCCCTGAGAACTTCACGTTCCTGGTCTCCGTGACCATCCTGCTCATGGTCACCCTGGGCGGCATGGGCAACATTCCGGGCGCCATCGTGGGTGCGCTGGTGATCTACTTCGTGCAGTACAAGCTGCTCAGCGACCTTCCCCATTGGGTGGCCTCGGCAGCCTCGGCACTGAGCCTCAGCCAGCACGCCACCAACGTGGCCACTGACTACGCCACGCGCCTCAACTTCGTGATCTTCGGCCTCATCCTGGCCGTCACCATGCTGCTCAGACCGCAGGGCTTGTTGCCCAGCCGGGTGAGAGCGCAGGAACTGCAGAGAGGTACCACCGACGAATCAGTGTTCGACGCCTCGGCGACATGAGTGAAGTTCGTCCCGCGGGCGCCGGGGCCGTTGCCACCGCCGGCGTTCAGGCACCGGCATCCCAGTTGGTCTTGGATCTGCGCACGGTGACCAAGCGCTTTGGCGGCCTCACCGCCGTCAATGACGCGAACTTCGCGGTGAAGCGTGGCGACGTATTCGCTCTCATCGGCCCCAACGGCGCCGGCAAGACCACGCTCTTCAACTGCGTCACAGGCATCTTCGCGCCAACGAGCGGCGAGGTGGTTTTCCAAGGCCAGAACATCGCAGGCCTGAAACCGCACAAGGTGGCGCATCTCGGCATCGCCAGGACGTTCCAGAACATCCGCCTTTTCGACTACATGACAGCGCTTGACAACGTCAGGGTCGGCCAGCACGTCCGCATGCGGGCCAAGCTCTGGGACGCCATGCTCACGCTGCCCACCGCCCGAAACGAGGAGCGCCGAGTGACGGAGCGGGCCCTGGAGCTGCTCCAGTTCGTAGGCATTCAGCGGCGCGCTCAGGACTACGCCCGCAACCTGGCCTACGGCCAGCAGCGCAGGCTGGAGATTGCGCGGGCTTTGGCCACGAAGCCCACCCTTTTACTTCTGGACGAGCCTGCCGCCGGCTTCACCCCGCAGGAGAAGGTGGAGCTGATGGCGCTGGTCCGCAAGATAGTGGACAGCGGTGTCACGGTGTTCTTGATCGAGCACGACATGAAGCTCGTGATGGGGATCTCGGACCGCATAGTGGTGCTGGACCACGGTGAGAAGATCGCCGAAGGCCTACCACAGGAGGTTCGCAGCAACCCCCGGGTGATCGAGGCCTATCTGGGCAAGGGAGCCTAGTGTTCTCTGGCGTCGGACACTAATGGCGGTCCTCGAGGTCGAAGGCCTCCAGACCTACTACGGTCGGGTTCGAGCGCTCCATGGCATCACCCTGCACGTGGACGCGGGCGAGATCGTCGCCCTGATCGGCTCCAACGGCGCCGGGAAGACGACCACCCTGCGCACGATCTCGGGGTTGATCCGGCCCACCGAAGGCACCATCGTTTTCAATGGCCGCTCGCTGGCCGACGTCACTGCGGCGGCTCGAGTGGGACAGGGCATCTGCCAGTCGCCAGAAGGCAGGCGGCTGTTCGCCCGCATGACGGTGACTGACAACCTCTTCATGGGGGCGTACGCCCGCAGCGACAAGGCGGGCATCCAGAAGGACCTGGACCGGGTCTACGAACTCTTTCCCCGCCTGAAGGAACGAGCAACCCAGATCGCGGGCACACTCTCCGGTGGAGAGCAACAGATGCTGGCGATCGGCCGCGCCCTCATGTCCAAGCCCAAGCTCTTGATGCTGGATGAGCCGTCGCTGGGCCTCGCGCCCATCTTCATTCAGACTATCTTCGACATAGTGCTCGAGATCAATGCGTCAGGGGTGCCTGTGCTCCTGGTCGAGCAGAACGCCAACAAGGCCCTGGAGATCGCACACCGCGCCTACGTCCTGGAGACCGGCAACATAGTCAAGACGGGCACGGGCGGCGAGCTGCTCGAGTCTGAGGACATCGCCAAGGCTTATCTCGGCATGTAAGGCGGGGAGCTCAGCGCCAGCACGACCCGTCCGCGCCCTCTGATCAGCCAGGCCGACTGAGCCGCGTCACCGAATAGCCGAGGTCGACTGTCCAAAGCGAGCCGCCACCAGGGCTGACAGCGTTGCAGGTGTGGGGCTGCCGGCTAACCACGCGGTTGCTGACTGGGTCGACAGCCTCCAGATTCAATCCCGGCACGTAGAGCCGGTTGCCGAGCGCCGCCAGCCCGTCCAGTCCATCCCGGCCGGCCTCCGGGCCGACAGGCACGCTGGCGACAACCCGGTTGCTGCTGGGGTCGATCCGGCTCAGGCTGCCGTTGCCCTCGCGCTCTTCGTTCCTCACCCAGACGCTGCCGAATGCCACCAGCACCGGCAGCGGCGTTAGGCCGACGGGGATGGTGGCGGCCACACTGTTGCTGGTGGCATCGATCCTGGTCACCAGCTGGGCCCGACTGCTCGCCACCCAGACTGAGCCGAAACCAAGGGCAAGGCCGCTCGGTCCGTGGCCGAGATGTGTCACTCGCACCACCACTCGGTTGGTGCTGGGGTCGATCCTGACCACTGTGTCGGCGTCGTAGTCACTCGCCCAGACGGCGCTCTCGTTGGCGGCGATGTACCAGGCCTGGACGTCAGCGGGAATGGTTGCGACGACCTGACCTGTCCTCGAGTCCAGCCTGACGATCGATCTGGTGTCGCCTCGTGCCACCCAGACTGCGCCCGGGGAGACGGCGACAGCCCGAGGCACGTCGCAGGCCCGGATGACGAAAGAGCCGTGCGGCACCTGGTGGATGGAGCGAGCCCCACACCCGGCGTCCAGCAGCTGGCGCGGATCCCCTATCCCGACAATGCGGACCACCCGATTGCTGGCGACGTCGATCTGAGTCAGGGTCCCGTCGGCGGCGTTGGCCACCCAGGCTGATCTGTCGTCGACAGCAATGCCTGCCGGGTTGGCCCCCACCTTGAAGGTCTGACTCGGGGCCGCGGGCGAGGCCGGTTGGCCGCAGGCGCCCGCCACGCCTATAGCGAAGACCACCAGCAGCGGCGCCGGCCGGCGCCGGATGGTGACCCTCACCTCCAACTCACTATCATGCCGACGACAGCCGCGTCAAATAGCCGGTTGACAGGCCCGCTAACCTCCTCACTGTGGAATCGTTCGGCACGCCGATCTGGGGTCTCTCACCGCGAGATCAGGTTGGCGCGCTGCCGGACCGCTGCGATGTGCTGATAGTGGGCGGAGGCATCACCGGGCTGGGACTGCTGCACTGGCTGCGCAACGTCCCCGGCGTCGTGCTGGTGGAGCAGGATCGCCTGGGCGCCGGAGCCAGCGGCCGCAACGCGGGCTTCCTGCTTTCTGGCACCGCCTCTTGCTACGCGGTAGCTGTGCGCAAGTTCGGCCGCCGGCGGGCTCAGGAGCTGTGGCACTTCACAGTCGAGACGCACGAGCTGCTCGCCGAGGCGCTGGGGGGACGTGCCCGGAGCTACCGCCGGCTGGGCAGCTACACCCATCCCGCCTCCGCCCAAGAGGCCCGCGACCTGGAGGAGTCTGTGCTGCTGCTCCGCGAGGATGGCGCCGACGTTCGTCTCGAGGAGGCTCGGCTCCTGAACCCCAGAGACGGCGAGGTGAACCCGCTGGAGGCGCTCCTGGTCCTGGCCGCCCGGGCCCGGCACGGGAGCGTTCGGGAAGGCGTCAAGGTCGATGGCTTGGAGGCAGGCCGGGAGGGGGTGCGGGTTCGGGCTGGAGAGGCCGAGTGCCTGGCCGGCGCCGTCATCCTGGCTACCAACGCTTACACCGCCCAGATCGTGCCCGGAACTCCCATCGCCCCCATTCGGGCCCAGATGGCGGCGAGCACCGGCGAGCGGCCCGGCCTGGTGCAGCGGCCGACGTACTCCGACGAGGGCTACAGGTACTGGCGGCAGCTGGCCGACGGCACACTGCTGGCCGGCGGCTATCGCAACCGCTTCCTGACGACGGAGGTCGGCTACGAGGTGGTGCCGACGCCAGAGCTGCAGGCCTGCCTGGATGACCATCTGCGCGGACTGGGCCAGAGCGGCCTCACAAGCCATCGCTGGGCCGGCATCATGGGCTTCACAGAGACTGAGCTGCCGCTGGTGGGCCCGCTGCCGGACCTGCCCAACGTCTACCTCAGCGCCGGCTACAACGGCCACGGGATGGCCTACGCCTTCAATTGCGCCAAGCGCCTGGCCGAGCACCTCACCGGCCGGCGAAGGGTGCACAACCTCTTTCCCTGAAGCTCGGCCGCCCTGCGGCGGTCGCTCGGAGCCGGGAAGCGCACTCTGACCGGGTTTTGTAGGGCGTGCCTCCCCTCGCGCAGCTAACCCGAAGACGCTGGCAGCGGCTCTGGCTCCACGGATCCCAACTCCCGCGCGACGACCTGCGGCGGCGCGTTCGCGGTCTTGTACTCCTTGAAGGTGGCCATCACGGTTGCCTGGAGGAGGCCGGCGATGGGCGCCCCGAAGAGGGCGCCCCAAAGGCCGAACAGCTCGCTCCCTGCGACCAGGGCAAGGATGGCAACCGCGGGATGGATGCCCACGGCTTTACCCATGATCCGCGGCCCCACCACATCCCCTTCGATGATGTGAACGACTATGAACCAGATCAGCACCAGGCCGGCCCTGATCAGATCAGGCCCAGCACCGCCCCCGAAGAGCCCCGCGAATACGCATACGGCGCCCGAGACCATCACACCGAGGATGGGCACGAACTCCATAAAGAAAGCGAGGATGCCCAGCAGCAGGGCGTACCGAACGCCTATCAGCTCCATGCCTATGAAGACCAGGACGCCGATCAGCACCGACAGGGTAAGGGTCCCGCGGACGTAGCCGCCCACCACAGTGTTCACGATGTGGCTCATCTGGTTGGTCCGCTTCTGCTGCGTGCCAGGCAGTTGGTCGTGCATCCACTGGGTGAACCGGGGCCCACTTGCCGTCAGGTAAATGCTCAGGATCAGCACCAGGACTCCGTCAACGACGGTGCCAAGCACTGTCTGCACGACACCGAACACATCCTTCGCGGCGTTGGCAGCCAAGCCCTGGAGGGAGGCGACCGCCTGGCGTTCCGCCTCGAGAACCTGAGCATGGCTCACCCCGAACGGCTGGAGCAGGCGTTCGTAGGTCGGCAGGAGGTCCTGCAGGGCGCGCGTGTAGTCGCCCAGGTGGGAGACGAAGTTGCTGATCTCGTTGGCTGCCGAGAGCGCGATGAAGGTGAGAAGGCCGAAGACCACAGTGAAACCGATGAGGTAGGAGATCGCGATCGCGAACACCCGCTTCATGTAGCGGCTCAGCAGTTTGACCAGGGGCGTCACAGCAAAGGCGATCACAGCCGCCAGCACGAGGATGAGCAGGGCCCTGGTGACGTGGCTGATCAGCCACACCACGATTACGGCGATGACCAGCCAGGCCAGCACGATGAGCGGAAGCATGAGAGCCCGCTGAAGGCGGGCGGGCGCTGGGGAGGGAATCATCGGCGGGGAGGTATTCCTTCTATCAGCCTAGTGAAGTGGTTGCCGGCTCACGAAGAAGAGGAATGCCGCCAGCAGGCCCAGCAGCCCGTATTCCAGGAAGACCTGCCTGGTGAGACTCCTTTCGTAGGTGTGCCTGACGAAGCCCCGGTTGACGTACCAGATCAGCATCAGCATGACCGCGAACAACCCTTCGCCAAAATATGCTGTGGCGCTCAGCGCCCAGGCGAAGAAGGTGACCAGCTCCGCCACCAGCGCCGCGAACATCAAAGCTGGCCGGCCGGGAATCGGCGCCCCCAGTACTCGGAAGCTGCGATAGCTGGCCAGACCGGCGATGGCGAAGACAGCTCCCAGCCTGATGGCGAGGTCCTGGGTAGCTATCAACACGCCGAGGAAGGCGCCTGCCACGCAGACCACGAGGACTGTGTCCTGGACTATCAGATGGCCGGGTTTGGCCTGGGCGCGCAGGTGCTTCAAGTCCAGCTGCGCCACCGCCGCGAACGCGATCCCGAAGGCGGCGGCGGCAGCTGCGTAGCGCAAGAAGTGGCCGCGGCTGAGCAGAGCGACTCCGGTCAGCGCAACCACCGCCAAGGCGACCGGCACAAAGTGCTCGATCGCGGGTAGCTTCGACTCCACTCTCAGGTAGCCGACGAGAACTGCCGCGGCGAGCAGCACCAGCCCCCCGCTCAGGGCCCAGATCTGATTCCCCACCAAATCTGACTGCAGGCCCAAGGCGAGCGCGACCAGGATGACCCCGGCGAAGACGAGGAAGCGGAAGTCCCGCTGCGGCACCGACCTCAGCGCAGGCAGCACGTGATTGTCGGCGGGAGGCGGTGTCTTCACGAGCGCTTGATGTTACCGAGCGACCTGTCGGCTTCCTCGACTCCCAGTTGCCTGTCAGGTTCCTTCGCGCCCGTAGCGATCTTCCAGCCTGACGACGTCGTCTATCTCGGGCGTGGAAACCTCGAAGATGTCACAGTCCTCGACAGCAGTCATGCGGTGCCGCGTGCCGGGCGTGATGTGGGCGGTGTCGCCTGGCTCAAGTCGATGCACCGCGCCGTCCAGTTCCAGGTCCAAGATCCCTGACGAGAGCAGGATGCATTCGTCCTTCCGGACGTGATACTGCAGCGAGAGTGCCTCACCTCGGTTGACGTGAAGGATCTTGCCCAGATATCTGTCGGTCAACGCCCAGCGCAGTTCGTATCCCCAGGGCTTGTCGGCGCGGCTCTCCGCTGCCTTCTGCACCTTGGCCGGCTGCGTCTCAGGCAGCGACGCGTTGTTCAAGTCCAACTATCTCCTCCAGCGCCGCGAGACGGGCCGCCACCTCGTCGGCGGTCGAGGCCTCAGAGTAGACGCGGATCAGCGGCTCGGTTCCGCTCGCGCGCAGCAGCACCCAGCTGCCGTCGGTCAGGGTGAATTTGTAACCGTCGTCAGTGCGGGTGCCTGCCACCGGAACGCCGGCGACCTCCTGCGGAGAGCGCTCAGCCAGGAGGCCCAGGATCCTTCGCCGCTCCTCCGCGTAGCGGTCCCTGGGCAGGTGATGATCGTGCCGGGCGTACGCGCTCGGGCCGGCCAGTTCCGCCAGCTCTTGGAGCAGTTCCGACAGGCGCTTGCCGGTCCGGGCCAGGTAGTCGGCGAAGAAAAGTCCTGCCAGCAGCCCGTCCCGCTCGGGGATGTGTCCCTGGAAGGCGAAGCCGCCTGACTCCTCACCGCCCAAGAGCGCATCCACAGCCATCATCCTGGGCGCGATGCTCTTGAAGCCGATGGGAACCTCGTGGACCGCCAGCCCGTAGTGCTCGGCCAGCCGGTCCGCCATGAAGGTCATGTTGATGCTCTTCACGATCGGCGCCCGAAAGCCGCGGACCTCGACCAGATAGCGAATCAGCAGAGCGAACACCTGCAGCTGGTTGACGAAATGGCCGCGCTCGTCGATGACCCCCACCCGGTCTGCGTCCCCGTCAGTGCAGATGGCAAGATCGTGACCGCCGGCGCCCATCAAGCCCAGCGCCTCCCGCAGGTTGGCCGGGATGGGCTCAGGGTTGACGCCACCGAACCAGGGATTGCGCTCAGCGTGCAGCTCGGTGATGCGCGTCGGCCCGCCGCCGACCAGCTCGGCCACGTAGCCGGCCCCCGAGCCGTGCATCGCTTCATGAACGAGACTCAGACCAGATCGCCGGATGGCCTCCAGGTCGACCATTCGGCCCACCTGCTGGAAGTACGATGGCCGCGGATCGAGGCGCTGGATCCGCTCGTCACCCGGCTCGGCCCGTCGGACGCCCGAAGCGCCGTCCGCCACTGCCGCGATCGCCTCCTCCAACCGCCCTATCAGCTCAGCCGGGGCTGAGCTGCCTGTCTCCGGGCGGAACTTCAAGCCGTTGAAGATGTAGGGGTTGTGGCTGGCGGTGACTATGACAGCTCCAGCAGCTCTTCGATCCACCACCGTCCAGCAGGCGACCTGGGTGGGCGTTGCCCGGTCGAAGAGAAGCGCCTGCAGGCCGTTGCCGGCCAGCACCCGCGCCACCTCTTCGGCGAACAGCTCTGAAGCGAAGCGGCGGTCGTAGCCGACAACCACTGTGCCGCTGCCCAAAGAGCGGGCGATGCCGGCCGCAGCCAAGCGCACGTTCTCATAGGTGAAGTCGTCGCCGACCACACCGCGCCAGCCGTCGGTCCCGAACTTGATAGCCACAGCCGTACTAAAGGTACTGAGAGCGGCCGTCGCGACTCAGGGACTGGACCACCTTCTTCACGTCCTGGGCCCGCTCCTTGGGGCAGACCAAGAGGGCGGCAGGAGTGTCGACCACTATCAGGTCCTGAACGCCGATCAAAGCCACCAGCTTGCCAGGGACGGAGACGTAGGCGCCGGTCGTATCGATGAGCACGGCGTCGCCCTCCACGTGGTTTCCCTCTTGGTCGGCGGGCAACAGCTCGGCGAGATCCGTCCAAGACCCGACATCAGTCCACTCGAACTGCGCCGGCACCATAAGCAGCCGCTTGGTGCGCTCCATCACCGTGTAGTCCACAGCGTCGCAGGGCAGGCCGCTGTAGATCGCCGCCGCCTTCCCCTCGTCGCCTTCGCGCCGGGCCCGGAGGACCCGAACTAGACCGTCGTAGTGATCGCGCCCGTGTTCGCGCAGCTGCTCGGCGAAAGCATCGCAGCGGAAGCAGAACATGTTCAGGTTCCAGTAGTGGTGGCCACTCGCGACGTACCGAGTGGCCACTCGCAGCGGAGGTTTCTCGGTGAACCCATCCACCCGGCGCGCCGTCCAGCCCAGACCCCTCATCTCCGTTCCGGCGTCGATGTAGCCGAAGCCGGTGGCCGGGTACGAAGGCCGCAGCCCAATGGCGACCAGCTCGCCCGTCGCCGCCGCCACCTGCCGAGCTGTCCGCACCGCGGCACGATAGGCGGCGGCACCCTTGATGACGTGGTCCGCCGCCGGGGAGATCATCAGCGCCTCAGGGTCCCGCTCCAGGAGCGTCAAAGCGGCCAGGCCAATGGCATTGGTAGTGCCCCGAGCGGCCGGCTCGACTATAAAGCCATCGCTCTCCAGCCCCGGCAGGAGCCCGCTCAGCAGGGAGAGCTGGCTTGCCTCGGTCAGGATGAGCGTCTCAGCGGTCAGCGGCGCGATCCGCTCGTACGCCTCCACCAGCAGCGGCTTGCCGCTGCCTGAGAGCGGCAGC
This sequence comes from Candidatus Dormiibacter inghamiae, assembly GCA_016464825.1. Taxonomy (GTDB): domain Bacteria; phylum Chloroflexota; class Dormibacteria; order Dormibacterales; family Dormibacteraceae; genus Dormiibacter; species Dormiibacter inghamiae. The sequence goes on from JAEKNQ010000006.1 coordinate 35,159, forward strand.
ACATGCTTGGGCGAGCTGCGCCGGGACCGCGGCCAGAGCCTTGAGCCAGCGCCCCCGGCCGGAATTACAGCGTAGAAGTGCCGAGGCCGTGTCAAGCGACTTCCGCGGCCAGCTCCGGCGCCCGACTCGTGTCCTCCCAGGGCGCGTCGATGTCGGTCCGGCCGAAGTGGCCGTAGCAGGCGGTGGCGCGGAAGAGCGGCCGCCGCAGGTTGAGCTCCTTGATGATGCCCAGCGGGCTCAGATCAAAGAGCCGGTTGACGGCCCGCTCCAGCTCTCTCTCGGCCACCGTCCCGGTGCCCTGGGTGTCGATCCGCAGGGCCACCGGCTTGACGACGCCGATCGCGTACGAGAGCTGCACCTCACAGCGCTCGGCGAGGCCGCCGGCCACTATGTTCTTGGCGACGTAGCGCGCGCCGTACGCGCCGGCGCGGTCCACCTTGGTGGGATCCTTGCCCGAGAAGCAGCCGCCGCCGTGCCGGGCCCAACCGCCATAGGTGTCGACTATCACCTTGCGCCCTGTCAGGCCCACGTCGGCCGCCGGTCCCCCGATCACGAACCTGCCTGTGGGGTTGATCAGATAGCGGGCGCCATCCGTCGCCAGGCCATCCTTCAAGACAGGCTCCAGGACCTGCTTTAAGAGATCGTCGCGGAGCTGCTCTTGATCCACCTCGTCATTGTGCTGGGCGGACACCACCACAGTCTCGACCGAGCAGGGACGGCCGGCCTCGTCGTAGCCGACCGTCACCTGCACCTTTCCGTCGGGCCGCAGGTATGGCAGCGCTCGGGACTTCCGCACCTCCCCCAGGCGGCGCGAGAGGCGGTGAGCGAGCTGGATCGGGAGCGGCATGAGCTCAGGTGTGTCCCGGCAGGCAAAGCCGAAGACCATGCCGGAGTCGCCGGCGCCCCCCACGTCAACCCCCTGGGCGATGTCAGGGGACTGCTCGTCGATGCTGACGAGCACGCCGCAGGTCTCGGCGTCCAGTCCGTACTTGGCTCGGGTGTAGCCGACCTCGCGGACAGTTTGTCGGATGATCCTCGGGATGTCGACATAGCAGTCGGTGCTGAGCTCACCGGAGACCAGCACCAAGCCGGTGGTGACTGTCGTCTCGCAGGCCACCCGGGCCAGTGGATCCTTGGCCAGGATGGAGTCGAGCACTGCGTCGGAGATCTGATCGGCCACCTTGTCAGGGTGCCCCTCAGCGACCGATTCAGACGTGAAAACTGACTGCGCTGGGCTGTGCGCGCTCTTCGCCATGCGAACCTCCTGAGACTCCGGACGCCGGCAAGGTCGCGCCGCCGCTTGGGCCGACCCCAGACGCCCCGGGCATTCCCGACTGGGCTTCGGTCAGCCTACCAGCCCCCGCGTTGCCCCTGCTCTAAGCTCCGCAGGTGCGAGTTCTCATCCTGGCCGACATGGAGGGCGTGGCCGGAATCAGCAAGTGGGCGCAGACCACGGGGGGCGACTCCTCGGCCTATCAGGAGGCCCGCATCCTCTACACGGAGGAGGTCAACGCGGCTGTGCGGGGAGCACGCTCGGGCGGAGCGTCCGAGGTGGTAGTCCTCGACTGCCACGGCGCCGGCGGTGACTGGTCTTTCAACTCGCTCATCCCGGAGCGGCTGGACCAGGGCTGCGAGTTTGCCGTCCAATCCTCCTGGACCGAGTACGTGGAGCCGCTCGAGCAGGGCTGCAGCGCGGCCCTGCTGATCGGTATGCACGCCCGAGCCGGCACGCCGTCGAGCGTCCTGTCACACACCGTCTCAGGCAGCCAGTGGCACAACCTGTGGTTCAATGGCCGCCTGGTCGGAGAGACCGGGATCAATGCCGCGCTCTGCGGCCAGTGGGATTGCCCGGTCCTGCTCGTGACCGGAGACGCCCAAACCGCGACGGAGGCCATCGACCTGCTCGGCTCGGGCCTCACCACGGTTGCCGTCAAGACGAGCATCGGCCGCTTCAGCGCCCGCCACCTTCACCCGGCGGAGGCGCGGCGGAGGGTCGAGGCAGCGGCCAGCTCGGCCCTCGGCGACCTGGCCGCCGTACGGCCATTCGACCCCGGTCGACCCTGTGCCATCGAGGTCGAGTACGCCCACGCCGACGGTCCCGAGCGGTATCGAAACCGGCCTCAAGTGGAGATTCTGGACGGCCGCCGCATCCGCAGCACGGGACCTGACTGGTGGACAGCCTGGCGGCAGTTCTACCTGTAGCGGCCCGCTACCCGCCGACCGGCTTCAAGTAGTGCACTGCTGAGCTGCCGAAGAGCGTCCGGCCGGCGTCCTGAAGCAGCTGGGTGGTGGCCTGGCGGGCCGCCTCGATCATCTCCTCGATGTGCGCGCGCTGCATGTCGAGACCCTGCTCAGGCTTCAGCACTGGACAGAGGAGGAGCAGCCGGACGCGTCGCTTCAGCCGCTCAAAGTCGCTGAGAGCCCGGTGGTGAAGCGCCAGCTGCAAGGTCCGCGCCAACAGCTCGGCCCAGTTGCCAGGTAGGCGGTCGACCTCGCCCCCGGCCATCAGGCTGATCGCCAGGATCTCTCGCGCGCCGCTGTCCGCGGCCAGTGAGATGGGCAGATTGTCGATGATGCCGCCGTCCAGATAGCCGTGGCCATCGATGTCGACGGACGGGAACACGCCGGGGATCGCTGTCGATGCCTGCAGGGCGAGCCGCAGGGGCCCGCTGTCGAACACCCGGGAGGTGCCGGCGTGAAGATTGGTGGCCACAACCTGCAGCGGCACCTTCAGCTGCTCAAAGGTCTCCGTCCCGGTCAGCTCAACGCTGCGGTCGATGACCCGGGCAACGTTCCTGGCCGGCAGGACCGAGATGCCCTGAGTGCGCATGCGGGTCATCAGCAGGCTCAGCGGATGACCCCGAAACACGTCAGCCACCGGCTTGGACAGCCAGATCTCACGGAGCATGTGCGCTCCTGCCAGAGAGGGATAGGCGGCGATGACCACCGCGTTCAGCGCTCCCACGCTGACTCCGATCAGGCGCTCAGGCGGTGTGACGCCTGCCTCAAACAGGGCCAGCAAGACGCCCACCTGGGCGGCGCCACGCGCGCCGCCGCCGCCCAGGACCCAGGTCCTTCGGCGGGCATCCTTGCCGTCTCTTCCGGCTAGGGTCCCGCGCCCGACGTTAGTTGAGTAGATTGTGGCAGGCGCCCGGGCGCCGGTCCGGGCGCCGAGGCCAAGTCCGGGGTCCCCGCGAAACCGGAGGTTTCGTGGGGTGGGAAGAAAGGGGTGGAACTAGGAGGAGCGCACTTCCAGCCGGGGGCCCCGCGAAAGAGGGGGCGTGCGAAGACGGGCCGGGCCCCCTGACGCTGGCATCGGTGTCCGGAGCCGCAATATGCCAATGAATCTCTGGCGCGGGACACTAGGTTCCCTCTTCCCAGGAGTTGAGGTATCGCTCCTGCTCCTCGGTCAGGCTGTCGATGCCGATCTTCATCGCCTGCAGCTTCAGCCGCGCGACCTCCTTGTCGATCTCGGCGGGAACCGAATACACACTGCGCTCCAGCTCCTCGTGATGTCGCGCCATGTGCTCGACCGAGAGCGCCTGGTTGGCGAAGCTCATGTCCATCACAGCGGCGGGGTGACCCTCGGCCGCCGCCAGGTTCACCAGCCGGCCCTCCCCCAGGACGTGCAGTCGGCGATCGTCGCTCAGCCTGTACTGCTGCACCGAGGGCCGCACCGCTCGGACCTCGGTGGCCATGTCGTCCAGCGCCGAGAGGTTGATCTCGGAGTTGAAGTGACCCGAGTTGGCGAGGATGGCGCCGTCCTTCATGGTCTCGAAGTGGCTGCGGTCCAAGACGTTGACGTCACCTGTCACCGTGCAGAAGATGTCGCCCTGCCGGGCCGCGTCCGCCATCGGCATGACCCGGAAGCCGTCCATGGCCGCTTCCAGCGCTCGGACGGGATCGACCTCGGTGACTATCACGTCAGCGCCGTGACCCTTGGCCCGGCTGGCCAGGCCGCGCCCGCACCAGCCGTAACCGGCGACCACGAAGGTTTTGCCGGCAAGCAGCACGTTGGTGGCCCGGATGATTCCGTCCAGGGTGCTCTGCCCAGTGCCGTAACGATTGTCGAAGAGGTGCTTGGTGTCGGCGTCATTGACGGCGATGATGGGATAACCGAGCACTCCCTGAGCTGCCATGGCGCGCAGGCGAACGACGCCGGTCGTCGTCTCCTCGGTCCCGCCTCTGACTGCCGGCAGCCCCTCCCTCCGGTCCCGATGCAGCATGGTGACCAGGTCCGCACCGTCGTCCATCGTGAAGTTCGGCTCGTGATCGAGAGCAGCCGCCAAATGGCTGTAGTAGGTGTCGTTGTCCTCACCCTTGATGGCGAAGGTCTTGATGCCGTGCAGCTCGGCGAGCGCGGCTGCGACCGCGTCGTTGGTGGAGAGCGGATTGGACGCGCAGAGAGCGACGTCAGCCCCGCCACCCTGCAGTGTGAGCATGAGATTGGCGGTTTCCGAAGTGACATGGAGGCAAGCCGAGATGCGCAGCCCGGCCAGCGGTCGCTCCTGCTCGAAGCGATCTTGGATCAGCTTCAGAACTGGCATCTCGCGAGACGCCCACTCGATCAATGCCTGGCCCTGACCGGCGAGCCCCGGGTCCTTTACGTCAGATAGCTTGAATTCAGTTGTCATTCACGTTCCTTCATACCGGATGACGCTCCGGACTTCCAGAGCGGGCAAGTGATCGCGGCCCGCCAGACCGGCCAGCTCGACGAGGAATTGGGCGCCCACCACCTCTCCGCCCAGCTGCCTGATCAGTTCCACCACGGCGCCGGCGGTCCCTCCGGTGGCTATTACGTCGTCGACGACCAGCACCCGCTGACCTGCCCTGACAGCATCCTCATGCACGTGCAGGATGTCGTCGCGATATTCCAGCGTGTAGGAGATGGCCCGGGTCTTCCAGGGCAGCTTGCCCTCCTTGCGGACGGGCACGAAGCCGGCCCCGAGCCGGATCGCCATGGCTGCGCCGAACATGAAGCCCCGCGCCTCCATGGCGGCGATGAGGTCGATCTCCTGGCCCAGCCAGGGACGGCTCATGACCTCGACCGATTCCCTCAGTGCCACGGGATCCGCGAGCAGTGGGGTGATGTCCCGGAAGAGGATGCCCGGCTGCGGGAAGTCGGGCACCTCGCGGATAAAATCGCGCAGCTCCATCAGCAACCTGCCAAGGCCAGGCGGAAGTACTCATGCGTCAAGGCCAGCCCTTCCTCGATCGCGACCTGCGGCTCCCAGCCGAGCCGCTCCTTCGCGCGTTGGGTGTCTGGCCGGCGCTGCTTGGGGTCGTCCTGGGGCAGCGGCTGGAAGACTATTTCGGAGCTGCTGCCGGTCACCCGCTTCACCCTTTGAGCCAGCTCCAACATGGTGACCTCGTACTGGGTGCCGATGTTGAACGGGTCGGGGTCCGGGCCGTCCAGCACCGCGAGGGCGCCGCTTATGAGGTCGTCCACGTAGCAGAGCGAGCGCGTCTGCGAACCGTCTCCGTACACGGTGATCGGCTCCCCCTGCAGCGCCTGCCGGAAGTAGTTGGGGATCACTCTGCCATCATCCACACGCATCCGGGAGCCGTAGGTGTTGAAGATCCGCACGATCCGCGTCTCCAGGTGGCGCGTGCGGTGATAGGCGAAGGTGAAGGCCTCCGCGCAGCGCTTCGCCTCGTCGTAGCAGCTGCGGGGACCAATCGGGTTCACGTTCCCCCAGTAGGACTCCGGCTGCGGATGCACGAGGGGATCGCCATAGACCTCGGAGGTGGATGCCAGCAGGAAGCGGGCGCCCTTGTCCTCGGCCAGCCGCAGCATGGCCTGGGTGCCGAAGGTGCCGACTCGCAGTATGTCCAGAGGGATTTGCGCAAAGTCCACGGGCGAGGCGGGCGAAGCGAAGTGGAGGACGCAGTCGACAGGGCCCTCGATCGCGATTCCCTCGCTCACGTCGTGGCGCCGGAACGAGAAACGCCGCTCGCCACCGAGGTGAGCCAGGTTTTCAGGCACCCCGGTCACCAGGTTGTCCAGCCCGACCACCTCCCAGCCGCGCGCCAGCAGGCGATCACAAAGGTGCGAACCGAGAAAGCCGGCAGCCCCGGAGACCACAGCCCTGGTCGAGTCGGACAGTTTTTCCGCGGGCATCAGTTGCGGCCGATTCCGCGGTAGACGAAGCCAAGGCGGCGCATCTGCGCCGGGTCGTAAATGTTGCGCCCATCGACCACCACCGGCCGGCGCATGGCCCGCTTCAGCTTGGCCAGGTCGAGCTGCCGAAACTCGTTCCACTCGGTCACGACCACCACGGCATCGGCGTCCCGAGCAACTGCGTAGGCGTCGCGGCGTACGTCGAGCTCGGGCAGCAGGGCCTTAGCTCTCTCCCCGGCAGCTGGGTCGTAGCCGCAGACCTTGGCGCCCTTCGCCAGCAGCAGTTTGGCGATCTCCAGGCTGGGCGCCTCCCGCATGTCGTCAGTGTTGGGCTTGAAGGCCAGCCCAAAGAGGCCTATGCTCTGACCGCGCAGCGTGCCCAGGCACTCACGCAGCTTCTCAACAGCGAGCGTGCGCTGATCGCGGTTGATAGCCATCACCGCGTGCAGCAGTTCGGGGTGGTAATTGAACCGCTCAGCGATGGCGGCCAGCGCCTTCACGTCCTTCGGAAAACAGGAGCCACCATAGCCGATGCCGGCCTCCAAGAAGTGGGGGCCGATCCGCTTGTCAAGCCCCATGCCCTCCGCCACCCGCTTGGCGTCAGCGTCCACCCGCTCGCAGATGCGCGAGATCTCGTTGATGAAGGAGATTCGCGCGGCCAAGAAGGCGTTGGAGGCGTATTTCACCATCTCGGCCGTGTATAGGTTGTAACGGAGGATGGGAGCGTTGAGCGGTTCGTAGAGCTTGGCCACCTGGTCGGCGGCCGCTTCGTTGTTGGCGCCGATGACCACGCGATCTGGCTTCATGAAGTCGTGCAGTGCCGAACCCTCGCGCAAGAACTCGGGGTTGGACACGACGTCGACCCGGAAGTGGGGCTGGTGCTTCTGGAACACTTCTGACACGAAGTCCCCGGTTCCGATCGGAACTGTTGACTTGTTGACTATGACTATCGGGCCTGTCAGGTGCTCGGCGATCGATGCGGCAGCGCTGCGCACGTGGTCGAGGTTGGCTTCGCCGCCCTCCCCTTCGGGGGTGGCGACAGCTATGAAGGCGATGCCGGCGCCTGCGACCGCCTCTGAGTACACGGTTGTGAAGTTGAGACGGCCGGCCATACCGTTGCGCTTGACCACCTCTTGCAGCCCGGGCTCATAGAAGTGCAGCCGGTGACGCCGCAGGGCGCGGATCTTCGCTTCGTCGATGTCGATGACACAGACCTCGTTGCCGAGGTCCGCTAGACAGGCAGCCGTCGTCAGCCCGACGTAGCCGGCGCCTACCACCGCAATGTGGCTCAAGGCATCCGCATTATGTCAGGTAATCGGCGCCCGGTCATCCGAGCTGCGGCTGCCGAGCAGTGATTCGTAGGCGCGGATTGTGGCGCGGGCGGTCGCCCGCCAGCTGAACTCGGCGGCGCGGGCCAGCCCGGCCTGCACCTGGGCGGCGCGTCCGGCCGGATTCAACACCAGTTCGGCAGCCGCCTGACCCATCGCCTCGGCGTCGCCGTCTTTGACCAGCACTCCGGCGCCGCCCATCACTTCGGGCAGGCTCGAGTTGTTGTAGGCCACCACCGGCGCCCCGCAGCCGAACGCCTCCAACACCGGCAGGCCGAAGCCCTCGTAACGGCTGGGAAAGAGAAAGCAGGCTGCCGCAGAGTAGAGATCGACAAGTTCCCCATGGCTCAGATAGCCCAGGCGTCGGGCCTCCCCCATGTCGCGCGGCGCCTGACTGCCGGCGCTGCCGCCCAGCACCAGATCGACATCGGCCCCCGCGAGCCGCGCTGTCTGCCAAGCCTTCAACAGCGCCCGAGGATCCTTGCGGGCATCCAGCGCTCCGGCATAGAACAGATAGCGCTTGGTGATCGCGTGCCGAGCGGCCACGCGCTCTGCGGCGCCCGCCTGCGGACGGAAGCCTCGACCCAGGCCCAGCTGGACAGTCCGCAGCCGGTCCGGTCGAAGCCCGGCATAGCGCAGGCCGTCGACGGCGGTGTGCCGGGAGACTGCCAGAACCAGGTCTGCTCCGCTCAGGAGCCGCCGCCCCACCCGCCAGCGCAGTCGCTCGCCGAGTAGACGCCGGCCGCCCAACGCCCAGGGGATCAGGTCGTGAAGGGTCGCCACCAGGGGAACTAACGACCGGCTGGGCAGGGCCAGCGTGGTGGCGTGGTAGAGGTCAGGCTGGATCAGAGTCAATTTTCGACCCATCGTCACAGCCTCTTCCCAGAGGCCGAGCCGGCCAGTGTAGCGGGGGCGGACGCCGTAGGCGACGAAACCTCCGGCCGGCATCTCCGGTGCCGGCTCCCGGAGGTCTGTCAAAAGAGCCACTCGATCGTCGTAGCCCTCCTCCAAAAGACCTGCCAGCAGACCCCGGACATAGGTGCCGATGCCCCGCTTGGCGTCCTCCCCCTGCAGCGGCCGGGCGTCGATCAGCACGCGGCCCCGCGCGCCCCTCCGCTCGGCATCATTCACCATCGGCGCCTCCTCTCGAGGGCAGCTGCAACACGCGGCGCACGCTGCGTAGGTTAGCCACAAGCTCTTGTGGCAATATCGGCAGGAAGTGCACATCACCCAGACGGTCGCCGGCGCCTGAGAAATGCCCAGAACTGACTGGCCGCGGACCATCCTCCACGTCGACCTCGACGCCTTCTACACCTCAGTCCACCAGCGGGATGACACCTTTCTCCGGAACCGGCCGCTGGCCGTGGCCGGGCGCAGCAAGCGAGCTGTCGTGATGGGCGCTTCCTATGAAGCGCGCAGCCATGGCGTGCACTCGGCGCAGCCTCTGCACGAGGCGCTGGAGCGATGTCCCGGACTGACTGTGGTGCCCCCGGACCCTGCGCGCTACAAGGACGCCAGCCGCCGCGTTCACGCCATCTTCCGACGCCTGACCACCGCCGAGCTGATCGAAGGCGTGGCCCTGGACGAGGCGTATCTCGACGTCACTGTGCGGAGCCGGCACGCGGGGCCGGAGGAGATCGGGCGGAGGATCAAGTTCGCCATCCAGGAGGAGGTGAAGCTCACCGCCAGCGTCGGAGTGGCCACCAGCAAACTCCTGGCCAAGGTCGCCGGCGCCAGCCGGAAGCCCGACGGCCTGGTGATCGTCCAGCCCGGCCAGGAGGCCAGCTTCCTGGGACCCCTGCCTGTGGGAGTGGTGCCGGGCCTGGGGCCGAAAACCGAAGAGAGGCTGCGCCTGATGGGCGTTCGCACAGTCGGGGAGCTGGCCGACTACGACACCCAGCGGCTGCTACAGGCGTTTGGCAGTTCCGGCGCCATGCTGCAGCGGCTGGCCCAGGGGCGTGACCGGAACCCAGTGCGCGGTGCCAAGCCGGCTCAGACCATCAGTGCCGAGCGCACCTTTGAGGACGACATCACCGACCGCGAGCAGCTGGAGGTTTCGCTGCGCGAACTGGTCCAGTCGGTAGCTGAGAGGCTTCGCGGAGATCTGCTCCAGGCCCGCACTGTCTACATCAAGCTGAAGCTCACCGGCTACGGCCAGCTGAGCCGCCAGGTCAGCCAGACGAGCCCCACCGACGACCCCGAGAGCATCTTCCGGGCGGCGCTGAGCGCCTTGCGGAAGTCGTACTTCGAAGACCGCCCCGTGCGCCTGCTCGGAGTCGGCGTCAGCGGCCTGAAGCACCCCCAGCCGCAGCTTCAGCTCACGCTGTTCGAGTAGGGGCGGCCGGGATCTCGCGGCCCGACATCTCGCCCGAACGCCGGCGCCGGCGCGGCTTAGCCCGGCCCTCCAGAGCTGAACGGTCCACCACCGGTCGCACCTGGGCCTGGAGCAGGTCACCCACCGTCCGCCAACCCAGCCGTTCGTGGCCCAGCAGCACCAGGCGTCGGAAAACCGCCGCGGTGGCCTGCGCGTCACTCAGCGCGGCGTGCGCTGGTGAGGCCTCCACACCCAGCATCTCCACCACCCGGGCGAGGCCAGGCGTCTGCCCGGCAGGCAGCTCGAGTACTGCCCGGGCGAGGGCTGAGGTGTCGAGGATTGGGTGCTCCAGCTTCTGCTTCAGACCGCGGCCGATCAGGTAGCTGTCGAAGGCGTCATGGCTGTGCTCGACCAGAGCGGCTCCTTCGGCGAAGTGGAGGAATGCTGGCCTGACATCCGCGAAGCCAGGTGCCCCTCTCAGCATGTCAGGGCTGATCAGATGTCGGCGCCGGGCATATGGATTGATGGGAGCGCCGGTCTTGACAAGCGTGTCGAAGAGCGAGAGCGAGCCTTCCAGCTCAAAGCGTTCGGCGCCTATCTCGATAACCAGGAAGGGCGTATTGCCGGTGGTCTCAATGTCGAAGGCGACGAACTGCGCTTCACGGAGCGGAGTCTCCGGCACCACCGGCGCGGGCTGCGGCAGCCGGCCGCGCTGGAACGGCACGAGGCCGCGGCCACTCCGCGGCTTCAGCATCAGGTCCTTCACGAGTGGACGGTTCACGAGGTGCGGCCAAGGGCGCGTCGGACCAGCGCCCACTCCTGTTCGTCCAGAGCGCGCAGGACGAGTAGAGCCAGCCCGTAGACCAGAGCGCCACCGGCTATGACCAGCAGTGCAGTCACGCCTGTCCGGTGCTGGAACGGATAGAGAGCAGCGCCCATGACCAGGCCCGCCAGCAGCACGCGCCAGCTGAGGCGGAAAAGCGGCATCCTGCCCAGGTGGCGAAAGACCAGCCCGGCGCCCAGGAGGCTGAGCGCCGCCTCGGTCAGCACAGTGGCGGCACTGGCGCCCAGATAGCCATAAAGCGGGATCAAAATCAGGTTGCAGGCGACGTTGACGACCATCGAGCCCAATGCGGCAACCGTGAACAGCGCCTGTCGATCGATAGCGTTGAGGGCGCCGGTGAAGGCTGTGCTGATGAACATGAACACGACGCCCAGCGAGAGGATGCGCAGGGCAGGCGTCGCCTCGGGATACTGGTAGATCACGCGAAAGGCGTCGGTCAGCAGAAAGAGACCCACGGTGGCCGGCCAGCCCAACAGCAGCAGCGCCTTGTAGAAGCGATTGACCGCCCAACCGACCTGGCCGGTGCCCTCCCGATGGTGCACAGCAAGGGCGGGAAAGACTACGTTGAGCATCGAGAGAGGGACGAAGAGGAGTGCCTCGAATGGCTTGTACGCCGCCCCGTACCAGCCGGCCTCCGTGAAGCCCCGCATGGCTTTCAAGATCGGCTGATCGATCTTGAAGTAGATGCCTGTGATGACCAGCGTGAGGGCAAAGGGTAGGCCTGCCCAGAGCCAGCGCCGGATCAGCTGCGGCTCGAAGTGGAGCTCGAGTCTGGCCAGCCCCCGCAGCCGCAGCACCAGCGCGAAGTAGACGCAGGAGAACCCGTAGCTGGCGGCATAGGCCCAGAGGAAGAAGGGCAGTGCCTGCTTGGTCCTGATGCCGAACAGCACGAGGGCTATGAGGATCAGGCTCTCGGCCACTATCGCGACCGCCTCGAAGGCCAGTCGCTGCACGGCGTACAGCGCTCCCCGCAGCAGGTTTGAGAAGGAGGTGACGAGCATGAGGACAAAGCCGGGCAAAAGGAACTGAGCGAGATCCAAAGGCCAGAGCGCCAGGGCAAAGGCCAGGAGTGCCAGCGGTGCGAAGATAAGGCGAACTGGAATCATGTTGCCCAGGTAGCGGCTGATCTCTGCCGGCCGCCGCGCCGCTTCCCGAGTGAAGAGGGTGTTGAAGCCCAAATCGAGAACCACTGTGACGAGGCCTGAGACGGTGACCAGGAGCTGGAAGCGACCGTAATCCTGGGCCAGCAGGTAGCCGGTCATGAGCCCGACCGTGAGGAGGGCCACGAGCCGCGATAGGATCCGGGCCGCCAGCACCAGCGTTGTGTTGCGAAGTGAGCGGGAGCCCATGCCCTCTCTGAGCTGACTGGGGGTGCCGCTCGGGGCCGGGACGTGTGCCAACGCGCTCATGCTAGGGGACCGCAGCGCTCGCAGGTTCGCTTCGAGGAAGACCGCTTCGACTTGCGAAGGGCTCTGTCGGTCAGGCGAGCGAGGGTGGCGCTGAGACTTTCGCCCTGTGCTAGATTTGGCCTCGAAACCAGCCACTGAAAGGAGCCAGAAAGAGATCGCTACCCCGGCCGACGAGACCACCTCGCCCCTGCTTCAAAGGACCAACCGGCGCAACTTCATAGTCTGGTACCTGGGCGGCCTCATGGGTGCCATCGGCCTTGCCGGCCTGGCGCCGCTGCTCCTCTACATAGTTCCCGGCGCCGGCGCAAACAAGTTCCTGGACCTCACAGTCACTCTGGACAAGGGGCTGGATCAGCTCCAGGACGGTCAGGGTGTCAGCTTCGACGCCCCCGCGGGAAAGGGCTTCGTGATGGCGGACGGAGGCGGCGACAACCAGCCGGGCAAGATCGCCTTCAAGGGTTTCGCGATCAAGGTCGGTGGCAACGTGGCGCTGCTGTCGGCCACGTGCTCGCATCTGGGCTGCAGCGTGTCGCTGAACGAAGGCAAGGGCTTCAACTGCCCCTGCCACGGGTCGGTGTTCGGCTTGAGCGGCGATGTCAAGCGAGGCCCCGCCACCAGCCCGCTGTCTCACTACACCTGGAAGAAGGGCGCCAAGCCCAACGAGATCATCGTCCACGGCGTCGATCTGCCGGGAGTGGGCTAGCCATGGCGAGCGTGCCCCGTCCCCGCCAGGTCCAGGTAGCCGTCGTCGACTGGCTCGACCGCCGCTTTCCCTTCACCTCGTCGGTGGACGAGGCGCTCTACCAACGGGTCCCCAACTATGCCAACGCCTTCTACTACTGCTTCGGCGGGATGACTTTCATCCTGATTGCTCTCCAGCTGGTGACCGGCGTATTCCTTGCCTTCTACTACGTGCCTGACGTCGCCGGCAACCCGGCGCCGGCCTACACCAGCGTGCAGCACATCATGAAGGACGTCTACCTCGGCTGGCTTGTGCGGGGCGTCCACTTCTGGGCCGCCAACCTGCTGGTCGTGATGATAGTGCTGCACATGGCCCGCGTCTTCTGGACCGGCTCCTACCGGGCGCCTCGCGAGCTGAACTGGATGGTCGGAGTGATCATGCTCCTCGTCGTTCTCGCGTTCTCGCTCACCGGCTACCTGCTGCCCTGGGACACCAAGGCCTACTGGGCCACCTCGGTCACCATCCAGATCATCGCCGGCACTCCAATCTTGGGTGGCCTTCTGCAGTCGCTGGCCCAGGGAGGCCCCACGCTCGGGCCGGGCACCCTGCAGCGCTTCTTCACAATCCACGTCTTCCTGCTGCCAGGAGCGATCCTGCTGCTCATGTATGTGCACTTCCGGCTGATCCGGCAGCACGGCATTTCCGAGCCCATGTAAGAGGTGAAAGAGATGAGCGAGAAGGCTACGACCGATTCCTGCGGGCTACCGCCCACGGCGCTCTGGGACGGCTACTTGCGCGAAGGACCCGGAGCGGCCACCGCCGCGCTGCGGGTGATCGAAGTGGACGGCCACGGCGGTCATGAGCTTGAACCTGTCTACAAGCGGATGCCGATTGGCACCGACCACATCCTGTACCCGGTGGTGGTCAGCCTGGCCATGTTTCCGATCCTGATGGGCGCGTCCGGGCACCATCTGGCTGACGACATGCCGGAAGAGGAAACCCACCCTTTCTTCCCCGACCACTTCTGGCCCTATCCGATCATCGCGGTGATCATGCTGCTGGGAGTGGGCCTCCTCTCAGCCTTCGTGCAGGAGAACATGTCCCTTGAGCAGTCCGCCGACCCCCGGGCGGTGGTGGTGCCCCGGCCTGACTGGTACTTCCTGTTCCTCTTTCAGTTCCTGAAGCTGGGTCAGCCAGAGGTGGTGTTCTCGATCTTCATTCCCGGCGCCATAGTGACGGGGCTGCTGCTCTGGCCTTTCATCGACAATCTCGCCGGCATCCGGCTGGCGCGCCGCTTCGGCTGGGCCAGCTGGCCGGTGCCAGGGCGCAACTTCATCACCGGCACCGGCTGGGTGCTCTTCCTGGGTTTCATAGTGGCGCTCACGTTCTGGTCGCTTTTCGGGGTCACGATCCTCGGGATCGCCGGCGGCTAGCCGGCTCTGGTCAGGAACCTCGTCGCCTGAGCCTGCACCGCGCGGGCAAAGGTCGGAAGGCTTGTCTGAACTTGAGGTAGTAGATGAGCACCACTGCGAGGACGAACGCCGGGTAGTAGATCCGCGAAAGGATGGCGAGCCTACTCAGGGCGACACTCCTCCTGTCGTCGTAGAAGCGATCTCCCAGAAGCCCGATCAGCAGGCAGGTGCCGGACAGGAAGATGAAGGCGTAGTAGCCCCACTCGATGGCTACCGTGTACTCCACATTCGGCAGCGAGCCGGTCACACCGCTCAGCAGCACAGCTCCCCGTGAGGATGCCCGTGATGCCGAAAGAAACCCGGGCCCCGGTCTGGTTGGCAGGGAAGAATAGTGAAACGTAGGTCACGAGCGCCAGCAGCGCCAGAGGCAGGAGGTTCTTGACCAGGAAGGACGAAAGGTTGCGCTCGATCGAGAGGTCGGCGACGAACTGGGAGTACTCGATACCGCTGGCCGGGACCTCGCGCTGCGGGCCGCCCAGCAGCGATGTGTTGCCGACCGATGCCCTGTAGAACTGCAGCTCGATGGGCTGCCAGTTGTCGATCGAATTGATGGACTGTGAGGCGTTCGACCCGCTGGTCAGCCGTTCACTCTGGGGGTTGCGTCAGCAGCGCCGGATCAGCGACATAGACCACTTCGGCGGAGGAAAGGGACTTGTTCTGGATGGCGATGGCCAGATCCTGCTTGTCAAATGGGAAGTTGCGGAAGTTCAAAGTCGCCTTGAACTTGCTGTTGATTCGATACAGCCGGTAGTTGACGCCATCCGTCGTCTCGGAGCGCAGCGGCTCACCGAGCGTCAGTGAAGGATCGACGGCGTTGACAAAAGTGATGTTGGCGGCATCATCGCTGCCTAGGTGACCGCATCAGTTGTGGCAGTGGCCGAGATGCGTTGACGTCGTCCAGGTACATCTGGACGCTCCCGGCCATCTCCTTGCCGTAGGCGGCCGAGCTGCCCGACATGCCGGCTACCAGGCCGACGTAAACAGGGCTCGCCCCGTTGGACCTGCTCAGCACTATCCCCACGCTGCCAAGCACAATCAGGGCCACCAGGGCGCCGCCAACGCCGATCAACCAGCGAGGTCGGCGACGCCAGACCGAAACGTGCTCTTCAATGAGACTTGACGGGGGCGGCAGCTCCGCCAGTTGATCCAGTTCGGGCGGGTGTTTCTCCGGCACCGACCGCAGCCGACGCGCGGCGTCGCGCGCCGCGCTCCTGTCATTGGCGTCGATCGCCCACTCCAGGCAGTACCGCCGTTCGCCGTCGTTCCTGGCCAGTGAGGCGAACCAGAGCCAGGCGCGTTCGTGTTTCGGGTTGAGTTGGATCGCCTCAGCGAGCAGCCTGCGGGCTTCGTCAGCATTGCCGTCGTTGGCAGCCTGGATCGCCCGTCGCGTGAGCGAGAGCGCCGTTGGGGTCTGATCAGGCATCAGCGTCGCTCAGGGCCGCAGCCACGGGTTGGCGGCGAAACAAGTCCCTGCGCTTGGGGTGACCTAGACGCGAGCCGAAGGTCCCTGCCCCTGCCAGTGACACCGTTTCTCTACCCGCCCCCGCTCTGACCGCCCCGGGCCAAGCGATCGCCCAGTGCCGCCAGCTGGGTGTCGTCAGGGATCTTTCCCTCGGGCGTCAGCACGTTCACCACATGCGGCAGAGCCTGGGCGAGGGCAGCCTTCACGTCCTCGGGCGGCTGGCCCGCCTGCTGAGCCAGGGCCTCGATCTTCTCGCCGCCCAGCATGCGCTCGATCTCGTCAGGCTGGAGCGGCTGGTTCTCGCCGCTCGACACCCACGATCGGGCCTTGTCTTCCAGGCCCGCTTCGCTGCATTTGTCGACCAGGCCCTGGAGAGCGCCTCGACCCCTGCGCCGCCGAGCAGATCCTCCATGGCGTTTCCTGCGCTCTCGCCCAAGGCCCCCCGGGCACCTTGCCAGTGACCTGCCCGAGCATCGCCGTCACGGCGGGCACCGCCCAATCGGGCATGGGCCGGGAGTGCTCATCGCCACTCGGAGCAAGCAGTCTGTCGAGCTCATCGTCACTCAATCCAGTCGCGTCAGACATCACTCTCCCCCGAGTCCCTGAGCCAAAGGCAGATGTCATTATGTGTAACCGGCACAGCTGGCTTTACGAGCGGTGCCCGGTTTAGGCTCGGGCAGCCAGAACCTGGAGAGCCTCGCCCGTCAGGCGGTAAACAGTCCAGCCGCTCTGCGGCCGGGCCCCGAGGTTGTCGTAGAAGTTGATCGCCGACTCGTTCCAGTTCAGCACCGACCACTCCAGTCGTCCGCACTCGCGCTCTTGAGCCAGGTCGGCCAGGTGAGCGAGCAGCTTGAGACCCACTCCCCTACCACGCTGTTCCGGCCTGACAAAGAGATCCTCCAAGTAGAGGCCAGGTCTGCCAAGGAAGGTCGAGTAGGTGTGGAAGAACAGCGCGAAGCCCAGCGGCTCCCGCTCCTTCTCGGCGATCAGCACCTCGGCGTAGCGCTGTTCGCCGAAAAGCGTCAGGCGCAGGTCGGCTTCGGTCATCACCACCTCCTGCACCAGGCGTTCATATTCCGCCAGCTCGCGGATGAAGCCGGCGATCAGCGGTACATCGAGCTCGGTGGCGCTGCGGACGATGACGCTCACACTTTCTCAGTCACGCGATACTCCAGGTACTTTCCCAGGAGTAGCCGAGTGTGCGCCTCCAGGGCAGGCAGGACGCTCAGCATCAGGCCCACCACCGGATAGCTGAAGTACTGCAGGTAGATCACAAAGCGGCGAGCCCGGCTCCAGTGCGCGGGTTTGGGCGGCAGCATCAGGTGTTCGAGCGCTATGAGCGCTAGAACCGTCGACAGGGTGGTCGTAAGGATTGCGAGGCTGTAGATCCAGAGATGCTGGCCCAGATCGGTCAGGGAGAAGTCGACGCTTGCGTAGACAGGGATCGACGCCCCGAACATGAGGAGGATCGGCAGGAAGATCCAGTTCAGGTGGTTCAGGTAAAGGTTGGAGAAGCGCCGCAGGCGCGCCGGCAGCGGAATTTCGCGGTGGTTGAACAAGCGCTTCAGCACGTAAGGGATGTCGGTTATGCCCCAGGACCAGCGCTTGATTTGGTTGTACTGATTCAAGTGCGTGGCGGCGTAGTCGCGCGACTGCGGTGAATCTCCGTAGAGGGGCAGGTAGCAGGACACTACCTTGAATCTCGTGCCGAAGGTGAAGAACGACTTCCAGTAGAAGCGGGAGTCTTCAGGGATTACGTCCTTGTCCCAATAGCCGACGTCGTGCACGAACTGCAGGCTGCACGTGTAGCTGGAGAAGGCCACCAACCGGTGCGGCTGGGAGTGGAGGAACATCTGCCACTGCGTGGTGCTGGCAGACATGACGCGGACAGCTGTGGGCACCTGCCAGATGTTGTTGTGGAACATGGGTACGGGCTGCCAGATGACCGTCTCCCGGTCAGGATGGCGCGCGTGGTGCCAGCTGATCCAAGCGAAGTACTGGGGATGGACGCGGTAGTCGGAGTCCAGGTCTGTGATGAGCACCTGGCGCAGGTCGTAGCCCAGCTCCCCCAGACGCTTCACCATGTCCTTACCGCCGTGATTCATGGCCGCCGACTTGCCGGGCACCAGCGGCGGCTCCATCGGGTCCTTGATGTGGAAGAAGCCGGCGAAGTGGTCGCCGAACGCCTCCTGCAGGCGCGCAACGTTGACCCAGCCGGCCTTGTCGTCCACCCGCGTGATGACGCCAACCAGCTTCAACTCCTTCGGGTAGTTGGCTTCCGCGATGGCCCGCACCGTCCTCTCCAGCACCGCGTAGGGCTCGGTATAGGTGGGAATGACGCTCAGGTGGTGATAGGAGAGCGGGTCGACCACGCCTTCAGGGACAGGCTGTCGGCAGAGCTCCAGCCAGTCCGTCGCCATGTCGCGGCGCATGCGCACGTAGGTGGACCAGATGCCAGTGATGACCATGAAGGAGCGAACGAACCAGTAGAGATCGAAAACCAGCACGGCGATGGCCACCGCAAAGGCTCCGTTGGAGGCGAACACCATGGGGATCCAGGCAGGGGCCAGCAGGAGGATCCAGGTGCTTCCGCCCGGGATCGCTTCCAGCAGGCGATCGCCGGCCTGACGAAGGGGCGAAGGCTGGGGAGGCGCGAGCGGCCTGGCTACAGTGGACATCCGGCCCGATTATGCAGTGGCCTCAAGTCCGCGCCGCCAGGAATAGCTTGCCCACCTGGCCGCTTTTCGTGATCATGAGCAACCTCCCTAAGTTCGAAGAAACCACCTTCGACGACACAGTCCTCAAGTCAGACAAGCCAGTCCTGGTGGACTTTTACGCCGACTGGTGCGGGCCCTGCCGCATGATGGCGCCGGTGATCGACCAGCTGGCGAGCCAGTTCGAAGGCAGGATCACAGTCGGCAAGCTGGACGTCGATCACGCCCAGAGCATCGCCATGCGCTATGGCGTCATGGGCATCCCCACGCTGGGTGTCTTCAGCGGCGGCAAGCTGGTGGACCGGCTCACCGGCTATCCGGGCCCCGGCGCGGTCCGCGCGTTCGTGGAGAAGCACGCAGCTCAACCAGCTCAGCCGTAACCCTGATGGCCGGTTGGGCCGGCCGTCTGTCGCCCCAGCCCCGCAGGTGCCGGCAGGTCGCCGCTGCGTTCGATAATGGGCTGAGCGTGCCCGCCTATCTCCTCGCCAACGTCAGAGTCACCTATCCGGAAGCCTATGCCGAGTACAGCCGGAAGGTGCCCGCCACCGTCGCGGCGCACGGCGGCCGCTTTCTCGTCCGGGGCGGCCCGGGCGAGGTGGTGGAGGGAGAGTTTTCGCTCCAGCGGCTGGTCATCATCGAATTCCCTGACCGGGACCGGCTCCGAGCGTGGTACGACTCCCCCGAGTACCAGGCGATCCTGCCCATCCGGCATGCCAACGGTGTGTCGACAATGGTCTTCCTGGACGGTTACTCGGACCCGCACTGAGCCCACAGGCATGATCTTTGTGCGCCTGGCGGATCGGGCGTCAGGCGCTGGGTGAGCCGAGCGGGGTGAACTGGCCGGTGTCGACGCCGCTCTCGGCGCGGATCACATGCATCACAGCGTTGATCAGTGCCAGATGGGTGAACGCCTGGGGGAAGTTGCCCAGGTGGCGGCCGCTGCGGGCGTCGATCTCCTCCGCGTAGAGCTGGAGCGGACTAGCGTATGAGAGCAGCTTCTCACAGAGCTGACGGGCGCGAGCGATCTCCCCGATCTCGACCAGCGCCGAGACCAGCCAGAAGGAGCAGATGGCGAAAGTGCCCTCCTCGCCGCTGAGTCCGTCGTCGGTCTCCTCGACCTTGTAGCGCAGCACCAGCCCGTCCACTGTGAGCTCGTCGGCAATGGCGAGCACTGTCGCCTTGATCCGAGGATCGTCCGGGGCGAGGAAGCGCAGCAGCGGGATAAGCAGCACTGACGCATCGAGGGCCTTGCTGTCGTAGTGCTGGACGAAGACGCCGCGCTCGTCGACCCCATGCTGGCAGATGTCCGAGTGAATTTCGTCGGCAATCTTCTGCCAGCGCGCTGCCAGGTCCGCGTCGGCGTGCAGCTCGGCGAGCCGGGCGCCCCGGTCCAAGGCTACCCAGCACATGACCTTGGAGGAGGTGAAGTGGCGCGGCTCACCGCGCACCTCCCAGATGCCCCGGTCAGGCTTCTGCCAATTCGCTATGGCTGCTTCGACCGCCCGCCTGAGGATCGGCCAGACCAGCTCCGGCAGATAGTCGCGGGAGCGGGTGTGAAGGTAGACGGAGTCTAGCAGCGCTCCCCAGACGTCGTGCTGCCGCTGGCTGTAGGCGCCATTGCCCACCCGGACCGGTCGCGCGCCCTCATAGCCACTCAGATGGTCAAGCGTCCGCTCGTCCAGCTGCTTCTCCCCACCGATGCCGTACAGGATCTGGACGTCGTCAGACTCCTTGGCGACGTCGGCCATGAAATAGAAGAAGTCGTTAGCCTCGCGGGCGAAGCCGAGCGTGTACAGGCCCCAGAGCATGAAAGTCGAGTCGCGGATCCAGGTGTAGCGGTAGTCCCAGTTGCGCTCGCCGCCCGGAGTCTCAGGCAGTGAGGTCGTCGCCGCCGCCAGCACGGCCCCAGTGGGTGCGTAGGTAAGGCCCTTCAAGGTCAGGGCGCTGCGCTGCAGGTAGCTCTGCCAGGGGTGCTCAGGAAAGATCCCGTGGTTGATCCAGCCCCGCCAGAAGTTGGCAGTCCGCTCGATCCGCTGAAAGGCCTCATCGGCGGTCTTGGGCGGCGGGTGCTCAGCCAGGAACTCGTCCGACGCCGAGAACTGCGAACGCGGCCAGCAGAGCGCTGCGAAGGCTGTCTCGCCCTCGCGCAGGGTCTTCGTCGCGTGGGCGCCGGGACCCTCGAAGCCTACGCGGAGATCGGTCACCAGGCGCAGAGGGACGTCGTTCTTGCCGCCGGTGGCCACAGCCTCGTCGTAGCCCTGCCCCGCATATGACCAGCTTGCGCCCGTCTCACCGTAGTTGAAGACAGGCTCGCAGTCGAGGCTCAGCTCGACTGTGCCGATGATGCAGCGGGCGGTGCGCACCAGCATGTGCTCCGCCTCGTGGTCGGTCGGCGGTCGGCGGTGAGTCCCCGAGCGCCGGTGCTCGTGATACCAGGGGCCCAGGCAGAGCGCGTCACGGATGATCATCCAGCCGGTGCGCGTTCGCCAGGTCGTCTCCAGGACCAAGGTTCCGGGGAGATAGCGGCGGCCGGCCGGAACCATCGACCCGCTGGGTCCGAACCGGAAGCTGCCTGCGGCCCTGTCGAGCATGGCGCCAAAGACGCTGGGACCGTCCGGCCGGGGCAGGCACAGCCACTCCACGCGGCCGCCGGGGGCGAGCAGCGCGTTGACCTCGCAGTCGGATAGGAAGGCGTATTCGGCGATCGGCGGATAGGCGCTGGCGGTCGGCATCGCCTCCACGCTGGCGAGGCCCTGAACTTGGGCCACCTCCTGAAGCTGGCCGGCGGCCTGCTCACCGTCGACAGGATGTCCTGCCGGCTTCAACCGCGTGCTCATCTTTTCGCTTCCTTCGGCTCCCACGCGCCGATCATAACTGCGGCTAACCCGAAGTGCCAGTCCTCCGGTTTGAAGGTTTAGTGGCCAGCGGGAGGGCTGGGAGAGTCATGGCAGCCGATGCCAAGTCGGGCCGCCCACCCCATCTCAGCGACCCGCTCAAGAGATCTCCCACTTTTGCCAATCGTCAGGTCGAAAGGCCGGGTTCATCCCGGCCAGTTCACGGCGTCCGTGCCGACACCGGAACGGCGGCTTCATGGCGACCAACAACTAAGGCAGCTGCAGGCGGTCTGGCGTCGGACGGGTGGGGTTCTGTTCTGGAAGGAAGGCCTACCTCCCCTTGCCCTAATGTCCCCACATCTCGCGCTGCTGGTGCTGCACGGTGGCCGCGCCGTGCTCGCCGGTCCTGATCCGGACGGCGTCCTCGACGTCTATCACGAAGATCTTGCCGTCACCGACCTCGCCTGACTCACCAGTGCGGGCGGCGCCTGCCATCTTGTCTACCACCACCGGCACTATCTCCTGCCGCATCACTGCTTCGACCTTGAGGCGGGGCCGAAGTGAGATGTTCACCGAGGTGCCGCGATAGCGCTCTGTGTAGCCGCGCTGGGCGCCACAGCCTTTCACCTCCGTCACCGTGACGCCCGATACGCCGCATTCATCGAGCACGTCTTGAACGGCTTGCAGATGCTCGTGCCGGATGATCGCGATGACCATCTTCACGCAGGTTCCACCTCCTGTCGCTCCGCCTCTCTCAGCTTGACCCGTCGACCGCTCGGGACCTCCTGCCCGGCGGGGCGGTAGGCGCCGCCCGGCACTGGCATGAACGCTTCGGGATAGCCCCACATGCCGTGCTCGCTGATGTCCAGGCCGTCAAGTTCGTCATGAGCTTCCGCTCTCAGGCCGACAGTTCGCTTGATGAGCCAGAAGATTCCGTAGCTGAGTCCGAAGGTGACCAGGAAGGAGCCGGCCACAGCCACCGCCTGGGCGCCGAGCTGATGCACGCTGCCTGTGTAGAAGAGGCCACCCTCACCCACCCCGTTGAACTTGGCCAGCGCCGGGACTGTGAAGAGTCCGCAGGAGAGAGTGCCCCAGATCCCGGCCAGACCGTGGGCGGAGAGACAGCCGACCGGATCGTCGAGCTTCTTGTCGATGAGCGGGATCGCCACAACCACTATGGTGCCGGCAACAGCGCCGATGACGATGGCCGCCCAGGGCTCGACGTAGCCCGAGGGCGCGGTGATCGCGACCAGCGCAGCTATCGCGCCGTTTCCGATCATGCCCACATCGAGCGTCCGGCTGGTGAGATAGATGCCCAGCAGCGCCGCCAGGGCGCCCGCCGAGGCCGCCAGCTGTGTGGTTATGACCACGTCAGCAAAGTGCAGGTTCACGGCATTCAGGGTGGAGCCGGGGTTGAAGCCGAACCAGCCGAACCAGAGGATCAGCACCCCGAGCTGGGCCAGAGGCATATTGTGACCCGGGATGGCGTTCGGCCGGTGGTCCTTTTCGTACTTGCCCAGGCGCGGACCCAGCAGCAGCAGCCCGGCCAGCCCGGCGGTGGCGCCCGTCAGATGCACCACTGTGGAACCGGCGAAGTCCTGCGCGCCCAGTGTTGCCTGGAGGAAACCGCCGCCAAAAAGCTGGTGGCTGATGAGCGGATAGATGACGGCAGCGAAAGGGATGCCGAAGAGCACGTAGACGATGAACTTGGTGCGCTCGAGCATGGTGCCCCAGACGATCGCCAGCGAGACCGCGCAGAAGACAAACTGGAACATGAATTTCGCCGCCGCGGGCGCTGTGCTGCCCGACATGGCCGGCAGGTTCAGCGTCGAGCCGGGCGAGAAGGTGGGAGCGAAGTTGCTGCCGCCGATCAGGGGAAAGAGCCAGGTGGCGGCCGCCCCAAAGGCCAGCGCAAAGCCGATCGCCCAGTAGGAAAGCGCGGCGACGCTGAAATTCGTGATCACCTTGGCCACCACCGTGCCCACGTTCTTCATGCGGCTGAAGCCGACTTCCAGCATGGCGAAGCCAGCCTGCATGAACATGACGAGCACTGCAGCGACCACCACCCAGACGGTGTCGGCGCCCACGGTCGCGGCCTGAGCCACCTGGCCCGGGTCCTGGGCGGCAGCCTGGACGTTGAGCGGGAAGGCGAAGAGGAGTACGAGCGGCAGCAGGAGCACTTTCCAGGCTTTCATGGCCGCACAGTAACCGAGCGGGTCGGCGGCTGGTTGCGGTCTGTTCACACAGCTTTCGGACCGCGGACTTGGTCCAATCGCACGGCTGGCTGTGGAGTTTTGCCTACCGGGACGCTTCGCGGGGGCGGACCGCCGTCAGTCGACTGTCTGGTTGCTGGCTGGTGGCCGGTAGTGCTGGAAGGCGGCAACCCAGTTGCTGGCGATGTCGTGGCGCGCCTGCTCCAGGGGCAGCCCGCCAAAGCAGACGCGGCCGTAGAGGTAGTACTCCAGGTCGTCCTTGCGCTGCGAGCCCCAGTATCCCGCTCGGGGCTGCGGCCACAGATTGCGGGGGGTCGCTCGGGCTGCCTCCCAAACCAAGTGGGATCAGGTGATCCTCCTGGTAGTCGGAGGCCCTGCCGGGGGCGCCCGTACTCGCGCATCTGCTGCTTCTTCAGCTGGTCGGTGTAGGCAGGCGGCGGCCTGACCGTCTTGGTGTAACCGCCCACACAGACTGTGGCCTACAGCGTTTCCTGGGTCACGCGCGGGTCGCCAGCGCCAGGCGTGAGGGCCGGGTCTGGCAGATCCTCAGCGGGCACAACGGTAGGGGCACTGGGCGCCACCACAGGCGCATGCACCGCCTTCCACTCCTTGTAGCCGATGCCCGCCACGACCGCTACGATCACGAGAATCACAAGCAAGCCGACCAGCTTCTCCACTCCCAAAGTGTGACGCAGCCGTAATGTGACGCAGCCGTGACGCGGCATTCCTACGGGTGGTCTGCCGCAATCGGCTCGCACCGTTAGTTGGATGCTTGAACCGGTGCAGCAGCGCTTTACTCTGTGTGCCCCGACCAGAGAGAAGAGTCTCGCGACTGCCTAGCCTGAAGGCTGGCGAGCAGTCCCAGCTCGCCTGCCCACCATCTGTCCCAGGAGATGCCGATGGCTATCGACGTAGAAGCGAAGAGAGAGACAAGCCCCCGCGACGTACTGCAGAAGGCTCGCGCAGCGGGCGTGCGCGTGGTCGATGTGAGGTTCGTGGACTTACCCGGCCAGTGGCAGCACTTCAGCCTGCCCCTCAGCGCTCTCGATGAGGAGGCCTTCCAAGAAGGACTGGGCTTCGACGGCTCCAGCATTCGGGGCTTCCAAGCGATCAACGAGAGCGACATGCTTCTCATGCCCGATCCTGACACAGCGACCATCGACCCGGTTCTGAAGGTGCCGACCATGTTCATCATCTGCGACGTGGTCGACCCGGTGACGAGAGAGCCGTACAGTCGCGATCCCCGCTTCGTGGCCAAGAAGGCCGAGTCCTATCTCCGCCAGACGGGCATCGCCGACGTCAGCTATTTCGGCGCCGAGGCGGAGTTCTACATCTTCAACAGCCTGCGCTTCGATCAGAACGCGAATAGCGGCTACTACTTCATCGACTCGGAGGAGGGCATCTGGAACTCCGGCCAGGACGGGGGTGCCCCCAACCTGGGTTACCGGCCGCGCTTCAAGGAAGGTTACTTCCCGGTACCGCCGACCGACAAGTTCCAGGACCTGCGCTCAGAGATCATGCTCAAGCTGATCGACGCAGGCATCGATGTAGAGGTTCAGCACCACGAGGTGGGCACCGCTGGGCAGGCGGAGATCGACCTCCGCTTCAATTCCCTCACCAAGTCAGCCGACACGATGCTCGTCTACAAGTACATAGTCAAGAACGTCTGCCAGCAGCACGGCTACGTGGCGACTTTCATGCCCAAGCCGCTGTTTCAGGACAACGGCTCAGGCATGCACTGTCACATGAGCCTCTGGAAAGACGGCGAGACGCTGATGCACGACGCCGACCAGTACGCCGGCCTGAGCGATCTCTCCCGCTGGTACATCGGCGGCCTGTTGAAGCACGCCCCCGCCCTGCTCGCCTTCTGCGCCCCCACCACCAACTCCTACCGGCGCTTGGTGCCTGGCTACGAGGCGCCCATCAACCTCGTCTACTCACAGCGCAACCGTTCAGCCTGTGTACGCATCCCGGCTTACTCACAGAGTCCCAAGGCCAAGCGGCTGGAGTTCCGCTCGCCCGACCCTAGCGCCAACCCCTATCTCGCCTTCGCGGCGATGCTGATGGCAGGACTGGACGGCATCCAGAACAAGCTGGAGCCGCCCGCCCCCGTCGATAAGGACATTTACGAGTTGGAGGGCGAGGAGAAGGCGGCCATCGCCAACGTGCCAGGCTCGCTGGGCGAGGCGCTGAACGCCCTGGAGGCCGACCATGAGTTCCTGCTCCAGGGCGACGTGTTCACCGAGGACCTGATCGAGACCTGGGTCGAGTACAAGCGCAAGCGCGAGGTGGACCAGGTGGCGCTGCGCCCGCATCCCTGGGAGTTCTTCCTCTACCACGACGCTTAACGGGTCCCCGGCACTCAGACCAGAAGCCCCGGTCCTCGTGGTAGTGCCGGGGCTTCGCATTCAGGCGGTTTGGGCCAGCCTCGCCGCCACTTGATCCGCCGACTCGACCACTTGATCGATGTCGGCATCGGTCAGGCAGGTCGGAAGGGCCGCCATCAACCGCGGCGCGAACATGACGCCCTCGTTCATCATGGCCAGGAAGAACTCGCGGCTCAGCTCCTTGTCCGCCGCCGCGAGCGAGCGGTAATCGCGGACCGGCCGGCTGCTGAAGTGGATGTTGAGCAGGGAGCCCGCGCAGTTGACCTGCGCAGCGAGATCATGGCTGTCGAAGGCTTGCTGCAGTCCCGACCGGAGCCTCTCCCCCTTCCCCTCCAACTCCGCGTAGACCGGTTCGGTGAGCTCTCGCATCCCGGCCAGCCCAGCTGCCATGCCCAGCGGATTGCCGTTGTATGTGCCTCCCTGCGGGAGCGAGTCCTGGCGGCCGGGTAGGAGCAGCTCCATCACGTCGGCCCGGCCGCCGAAGGCTGCGACAGGCAATCCGCCGCCGATGATCTTGCCCATGGTCGTCAGCTCCGGGGTCACGCCGTAGCGCGCCTGGGCTCCGCCATAGGCGACCCGAAGCGAGATGATCTCGTCGAAGATCAGCAGGATTCCGTGCTGGGAGGTGACCTCGCGCAGCCGCTCCAGAAAGCCCGGCTCCGGCGGTATGACGCCGCCGGCGCCGATGATGGGCTCGACGATGACTGCCGCCAGCTCGGCTGCGTGCCGCATCACGATGGCGGCGGCCGCAGCCGGATCGTTGAAGGGCAGCACTACCGTCGCGGCCACCGCGGCCGCCGGAGTGCCTGACGAGTCAGCGACCGGCCGCGGCTCACTGGCGGGGCCGGCCAGCTCTGGATCGGGATGGGTCGAGACCTCGGCGAAGTCATGGGTCCCGTGGTAGCCGCCCTCACAACGGGCGGTCTTGGGCCGGCCTGTGAACGCCCGGGCCAGCCGCAGGGCGAACATGGTCGCCTCGGTGCCTGAACTGCAGAAGCGGATGCGCTCGACGGAGGGCACACGGTCGCACAGCATGCCTGCCAGCTCGACCTCGAGCGGATTGGTGGCGGCGAAGCCTGTCCCTCTCGCCGCCTGCTCGCGAATCGCTGCCACGATGGCGGGGTGGGCGTGGCCCAGGATCATGGAGGAGTAGTTGCAGATGAGGTCAAGCCGCTCGACCCCGTCGACGTCCCAGACACGCGCACCGTGGCCGCGCTCGATGTAGATCGGATACGGGTCGACATACGTTGTGGTCCGCGTTGTGCCGCCCGGCATGAGCTCGCGGGCGCGCTCGGCAAGCTCGCGGGATCGGGGGCTGCGTCGCCGGTACTCGAGCTCCGCCTCAGTCATAGGCTCAAGCATGGCAGGCCGGCATGGAGCCAGCGTTCGCGGCGTCAGATCGGCGGCTCGACGCCGTCACGCGACAGGCTCGCCGGACAGTTGCCTGCCGTGCCCGCGTGGACTTACGATTCCGGGCGATGGCATTCCAGGGCTGGAAGGGTGACTTCGTCGGCTTCTTCCGCGGCTTGGAGCTAGACAACTCCAAACGCTACTTCGAGGCACATCGCGATCAGTACGAGCGCGAGGTGCGAAAGCCGATGGACGACCTGGTGGGCGAGCTCACACCGCTCCTCGGTCCGGCGAAGATCTTCCGGATCAACCGCGACCTCCGCTTCTCAGCAGACAAGTCACCGTACAAGACCAACCTCGCAGCCGTCGTCGGCCCCCTCTACCTCCACCTTGACGCCCGTCTCTTCTACATAGCCGCCGGCGCGCACATGCCGAGCGGCGCGTGGCTGATTCGGTACCGGCAGGCGGTGGCGGGTGGGGCCGGCGCGGATCTCGCCCGGCGCGTGGAAAAGATGCGCGCCGCCGGCCTCGACGTGGGCGGGAATGAGCTCAAGACGGCGCCGCGCGGATATGCCGCGGACCACCCCCGCATCGAGCTTCTGCGCTGGCGCGAGGTGGGGGTCGGCAAGCGGTTCCCGCTCGAACCCTGGATCGCCACGCCGGCGGTGAAGGACCGCGCGATCGAGACCTGGGAGGCAATGCGGCCGCTCGCCGATTGGCTGTCGGATCACGTACCCCAGCCGTAGAGCGAGACCCGACCGATCTCCCCAGGCTTAGCTGGGAACGAGCACCCCCGGCCTCAGACGCCCAGCATCGCGTGTGCGCGCAGCGCGATGGCCACTGCCACGCGGGTTTCCGGGTCGCGCAGCGAGAGCCCCGTCAGCTTCTCGATCCGCTCGACGCGGTAGTTGATGGAATTGATGTGAATGCCCAGGGCGCGGGCGGCGGCGCGGCGCACCCACCGGGCTGCGGCCAAGGCTTCCAGCGTCTCCAGGAGCGGCGTATCGCGTGATTCGGCGTAGGTCAACAAGGAGCCCAGCACATCGCTGACGAAGCCGCGCAGGGCCTCCGGTGACTGCACCTCCAGCAGCAGTCGGAAAGCACCCAATGACCTGTAGGTGGTCACCTGGCTCCGAGCGCCGGCCCGCCGCGTCAGCCGCAGGGCCTGCCGCGCCTCCACGTGAGATCGCGCCAGCTCGGAGACCGAGCGGGCGAGGTTGCCAACGCCGGCCGATGCCGTTACCGGTTTCAGCACGGGAGCCGCCGCGGCTCGAAGGTGCTCGGCCAACTTCTCGGCGGCAAGCAGATCCGGCGTCTGCTCACCCGGCGCCAAGACGACAGCTCCTGTCGAGCGCACCATTGCCAGGCCGCCCACAAGACGTCGCTTGAGGACTTCTCCGAGTGCGGCATCCAGACGATCCTGCCGGGCGGGGTCGTTGCGGCCGGAATCGACTGCCTGGTCGTCAGGCTCGATCACTATCACCCAAGCGCTGTGCGGAAGCCGGTGGCCCAAGCGCTCCGCCTGAGCGGCCAATCGCTCCATCTCATCCTCGGCGAGGCCTCCTGCCAGTACCTCCTCGACCAGATCGCCACGCAGCCGTCTCTCGACCTCGGCCGCGGCGCGCTCCTTGGAGAGCTCCAGGGCCAGGACTGTGGAACCGTGCTCCAGCGCGCGCCTGCGTCCCTCCTCGTCGAGAACCTGCTCAGGCACCGCGACTGCGAGCAGGCCCAGCAGATCGGCGCCCGCCCGGACGGGAACCACGTCCAGCGGCCGCGCAGGCCGCCCGGCCTGGATTCGGAACTCGCGAGCGCCGGAGCTCAGCTGCCTCACGGGCACAGTGAGCCGACCGGGCAGCCCGTCGCTGCTGTCCCCCGCCCCCCTGACCCGGAAGCCGCCGAGAGAGTAGAGGGCGGCACGACCGCTTGCCAACGCCCCCACGGCTTCCAGGATGGCGGGGATCCCAGCGCCCTCCAGCGAGAGCCGGGTGAAGCGCTCGTGCACGTCATGGGAGAGCTGGATCTCCCGCAGCTGCTCCTCCAGGCGCCGCTGCAGCTCGCTCCGCTCCAGGATCCCGGCGACCTGGCCCGCGATGGCCTGGAGGAAGTCCACGTCGCCGGCTGTGAAGTCCCGCCGCTCGACCGATTGCACGTTCAGCACGCCGACCAGGCGTGGACCTGACTCGATAGGCACCGAGAGCATGGAGTGGAAGCGCTCCTCGTCCAGCCCCGGGACCCACTTCCAGTGGGCGTCCTTGGCCACCTCGGCGACTAGCCTCGGCTGGCGGCTCTTCGCGACCCAGCCGGTGATGCCCTCTCCGAGCGGCAGGATGGAGCGCCCGATCATGCGCTCGTTCAGCCCGTTGGTGGCTGTCAGGACCAGCTCCCGGCCCGATTGGGAGAGAAGGTAGAGGGTGCAGACGTCGGTGCCCATGGCCGAGGTGGTTTCGCGGATGATGAGCGAGAGCAGCTCATCCGAGTTGACGGTCGCCGCGGCCTGGCGCGACAACCGCTGGAGGAACTCAAGCTCCCTCAGGGCGAAGTCAACCTCGGTTCGAGGGGGGCCTGTCTCCCGCTGGCTGGGGTTCGCCATGGCTACATGTTGACTTCGTCCGGCCCTTGCCGGTCGCCGCGTGCCAGGTCACTGTGGGATCGCTGGTGCCCGAGGCAGGACTCGAACCTGCGGCCAACCGCTTAGGAGGCGGTTGCTCTATCCCCTGAGCTACTCGGGCTCATTCAGAGCGGCTCGACCTCGGTCTGAGCGGTCCAAAGGCTACCGGTTTCAGCCGGCGGCGCTAACACCCGCCGGAGAGCATCTCTCGAGAGCTTCCAGCCGATGACTGGCCCGCGCTGTCGGGAAGTGAGAGGATCGTCAGGTGAGGCTCGCAATCGTCTCCGACATCCATGGCAACCTGGCTGCGCTGGAGGCGGTGATCGCAGATCTCGAGCGCCAGTCACCGGACCTGGTGGTCCACGGCGGCGATCTCGCCTTCAACGGCCCCCTCCCGGCCGAGGTCCTCGATAGGGTTCGTGCCCTGGGCTGGCCGGGGGTCGTGGGCAACACCGACCAGGCGCTCTGGGGACTGCCCCCTTCGCTCAGCGACAGCGCGCGTGCGGCATTCGACCAGATGGTGGCGGCGACCAGCGCGGCGCTCGGCGAGGAACGTATCGCCTGGCTGCACAGCCTTCCCCTGGAATGGCGCCGCCACAGCGAGGTAGCGCTCGTCCACGCGGTCCCGGGCGACACCTGGCACGGCGTGATGCCTGACGCGCCCGACGCGGAGCTCTTCGGCTTCTACGGTCCACTTGGCGCGAGCTTGGCCGTCTACTGTCACATCCACCGCCCATACATTCGGCGGCTGCCGTCGTTGACTGTGGCCAACGCCGGCAGCGTGGGGCTGCCCTACGATGGCGACACCCGTAGCTCCTACCTGATCATCGAAGACGGCGAGCCAAGCGTTCGCCGAGTGGAGTATGACCGCGATCGGCACCTCGCCGACCTGAAGGCGTCTGGTTACCCCACGGCGCGCTGGCTGGCCGAGCAGGCCCGCACCGCCGCGGGAGGCTTCCCGAAAGTAGGCTGAGCGGGCAGTCCTGCCCCAAAACTGGCCACCGGGCCGCATGGCCGCGCTAACTTAGAGACGTGGCCGAAACCTATGAGCTTGGACCGACCGATGGCCGGCTGACGATTCGCACCTTTCGCGAGGGGGTCGCCGCGCGGGTGGGACACGACCTCGTCATCGAGGTGACGCGCTGGAGCGCGGTGACGTCTGTCGATCAGTCCCAGCCCGGCAATTCCAGTCTGACCGTCAGGGCGGATGTGCGATCGCTGGAGGTTCGGGAGGGCACAGGCGGCGCCAAGGCGCTGACCGACAAGGACCGCCGAGACATCAAGGGAAACGTCGACAAGCTGCTTCAGGTGGATAGATTTCCTGAGGTCAACTTCGCCTCCCGGCGGGTGGCCGAGCAGGCCGGAAATGGTTATGTGGTGGAGGGTGACCTCGAGCTGGCCGGAAACCGCCGGCCGCTGAGGCTGGAGCTGACTCCCCAGCCGGGGGGTCGATTCCGCGCCCGCTGCACGCTGGTCCAAAGCGAGTGGGGCGTCAAGCCCTACAGGGGGTTCATGGGCGCCCTCAAGGTGAGGGACGCGCTCGAGTTGGAGGGGGAGGTTCGGCTGCCGGAGCGCTGAGTGCGACCAGTCAGCGCGTCGAGTGGGTTCTCAAGAGAACTGATCGATCGCTCGGGCTACGAGAGCGAGAAATTCGCCGAAGGCTACGATCGCCATCGCCTCTCTCCGCCACGGGCCCTCCTCAAGATCTTGACTCTTGTCGCGCAGGCTGAGCGCCCGCGTCTGGTAGTCGATCTCGGCGCCGGCACAGGCCTCTCGACGCGCGTCTGGGCAGGGCATGCCGAGCAGATAGTGGGGGTCGAGCCAAACGCGCGGATGCTCGAGTGGGCGCAGCGCGTCACGCAGGAGCCGAACGTCAGCTACGTGGAGGCATTCGCCAGCGATACAGGCCTCTGCGCGGCCTCAGCCGACCTCGTCACCTGCGCACAGGCCTTCCACTGGATGGAGCCGACCACCGTCCTGGGGGAGGCATGGCGGCTCCTCCGCAGTGGCGGGGTGTTCGCGGCTTACGACTATGACGTGCCTCCTGCTATCCACCCCGAAATCGATCCTGCCTTTGCTGTCCATTTCGCCGCGCGGCGACGGGCTCGCGAGCGACTCGGGATTCAGGCGGGCTCCGCCACTTGGCCGAAGGAGCAACACCTGGAGCGCATCCGGGAGAGCGGGCTTTTCCGCCTCACTCGGGAGATTGTCTGCCACGGCTTCGAGGAGGTTGACGCGGCGCGGGTCGTCGGGCTGGCCGAGAGCCTGGGTGGACCGCGCACCATCTTCGGTGACGAGGCGCCGGAGGTCGAGGAAACGTTCGTGAACCTGCGGGAAACTGCCGAGCGCGTCCTCGCTGACAGTTTGTCGCCGATGGTGGTCAGTTACCGGATCCGACTTGGCGGCAAGTAGTAGGACCGGGCGGAGATCTTAGCCGCGTCTATCGAGGCACTCTGAGCTTGGGGTTCGAATAACGCTCGTACTGCAGCCTGAACAATTCGATCACTCCGGCTGCGTCTTGGGCACGGGACATCCAGCAGCTGACCCAGCCGGTTTCAGGTAGTACATGGTGAGGAGTGGCGCGACCAGCAGCAATCACCTCGTCGTGTAGCTTGCGGGGCAAGGGCAGGTCGGCCAGGCGGTCGCCGTGGACGTGGCCCAGCTCTTTTCGGCCGTAGCGATATTCAGTTCCACCGAAGCGATGCGGGACTGCCTCAATGCCAGGCCAGGACGTGACCGCCTGCCTGATCAGTTCACCTGCTCCGCTCATGCTCGCTCTTCCCGTCACAAACTCATCGAAAGGCAGTTCTAGTCCCTCCTGGCGCGGATGTCGCGCCCACCGACTGCCAGTTGCTGCGTCATGATTCGAGGTTGCGGGAGAGAGGCCGGGCGAAGGCGTCGCTGTCGATGCCCCAAGAGAACACCTGCTTGAGGCGGATTCTGATTGAGCTCGCTCGAGATGCCGGGCCGGGGAGGCTCGCCGTCAGTTGTGGCTTCCGGTTCACCGCGAAACTCAATGCCGCGAGGCGCCCAAGGCTTGGTCGACGCCAGGTCGTCGACGACAACCCAGACACGAGAATCCGACCGGTCGGACCTGCGGTGAGCCGTCGAACGCGAGAGTAGCCAGGCGGCCGAGGGACTGACTGGCGAGGTAGCTGCATTCGTTCTGGGTGAATTTCATGGCGACCTACCTCCCGAGAATTGGTTACACATCGTGACCTAACGTAGTGGCCGAGTGTTCCCGCGCGGGGTCTGTCGTGGCTTCCAGGCACCGTGCGCAATCCTCGGTCGTGGCCAGCGCGCACTGGTGGCATCGTTCGCGCTGAATTCTCGAGACCTGTGACCGCCGCAAACGCGCCCCAACCCCGGACTGACCTGCGGTCTTCAGAGGAGATCGCCCATCCGCCTCTGTCTTGTAAAGACGCTGCCGTTACTTGTTCAGCGAACATGCGTTTGGTACAATACCGGTATGGAAGGGCCGCTCTGCAACGACCCGGCCGACGAGCCGGAGGCGCATGCGCTCTGCGAGCTGGCCGCTCATATCCACGCCGCCACCGCTGAGTTCAGCGAGCGCGTCGCCGCCTTCGATCTCAGGGATGCCTGGGGCGGGGCTGGGATCCGCTCCTGCGCCCACTGGCTCTCCATCTACGCCGGCTTCGAGAGCAGCACTGGGCAGGAACTGATCCGCGTCGGCACCGCGCTGGCGGCTCTGCCGCTGACCCGGGCCGCCTTCGGGGCGGGCGAGCTCTCGCTGGACAAGGCCAAGGCACTGGCCGGCGTCGCCACTGCAGGCGATGAGGAGGGCTGGGTCGAGCTGGGCCGCGAGTTGACAGCCGGCCAGCTGAGCAGGATCTGCCGGCTCTACCGTCAGGCTCGCGAGGGCAACCCTGAGGCGCAGCTTGCCAACCGCGGCCTCTGGACCAGCTACCGCGAGGACGGGATGCTGCGGCTGGTCGCGCTCCTGCCGCCTGAGGAGGGGGCGCTGGTGGCTTCGGTGCTGGAGTCGATCGCCCTGGAGCGGTCGCAGCAGCCGGCTCAGGCGGCAGGGGAAACGCTGGCCGAGGGGCGGGAGGCGCCCCAAGTGCCGGATCCGGCCCAAGACCCATGGGCGGCGCGCCGGGCTGACGCGCTGGTCGCCGTCTGCGAGCATGCCGCCGGCGTGGCGGCCTCAGAGCTGGAGGGCGCGCCCGGTCGGACTCGGGTGGTCGTTCACGTCTATGCCTCGCTGCTCAGCGGCAAGGCAGAGGGCGGTCGCTGCGCGCTGGAGGATGGGCAGGCACTGCCGCCCTCGGTGGCGGAGCGGCTGGCCTGCGAGGCAGAGGTGGTGGAGCTCTGGGAGCGCGAGGGACTGCCGATCGACCTCGGCCGCTCGCGGCGGACTGTCTCGCCGCGGCTGCGCATGGCTCTCAACGCGCGGGACAGGGGCTGCTGTTTTCCTGGCTGCCCGATCCCTCTGCGGCGGACGCACGCTCACCACCTGCAGCACTGGGCAGAGGGCGGCCGAACTGATCTGAGCAACCTGGTCTCGCTCTGCGGCTTTCATCACCGACGGCTGCACGAAGGCGCCTACTCAATCAGGCACGAGCGGGATGGAAGCCTCAGCTTTGAGGCGAGAAACGGCAAGCTGATCAGGGCCCAGTCACAGTGGCTGGACTGCGCCAGTGC
>JAEKNQ010000045.1 GCA_016464825.1 Candidatus Dormiibacter inghamiae
AATGTCAGAGTGCTCGACGCCGACGGCACCTTAATCCGCGAGCTCACCCTCGACGCTGCCCGCGTCTACCAGCCACTCGGCCAACCTAAAGTTGTCCTCGATGTCGTGAGACAGGTGTCCGCGATGTCCTGAGACAGGACACGGGAGCCGACGGGGGGACTCGAACCCCCGACCTGCCACTTACGAGGCGGCTGCTCTACCAGCTGAGCTACGTCGGCGCGAGCCGAGATTCTACCGCCGGCCCTCCGCGCCGCCCATTGCTGCCCTGCTAGCATCCGCGGGCGTGGGCCAGCACCGAGTGATCGAGCTGGGACCGGCAGAGTTGGAGGAGATCAAGCCCCTGCTGGTCGACCTGCACCTGGACGAGCAGCTCTTCTATCCCGAACATCCTCAACTCACTCGGCGGCAGCTCGAGGCGTCGCTGCCGGCTGTGAAAAACGAGTTCGTGGGCGAGAACCTCGTGCTGGCAGTGCGCGACCCGCAGAGCAAGCTGGCCGGCTTCTGCTGGCTCGTGCTCTTTGATCCCGGCACCGGCCTCGAGGGTGAGGTGGCCGAGGTCTACGTCGCCGAGCCGCACCGCGGCGGCGGTGTGGGGGAGGCGCTCCTGGAGCGGGCAATGCAGGTGTTTGTGGAGCGCGGCGTCACCCTGGCCTATGTCTGGACGCGGGCGGAGAACCAGGGCGCTACGCACCTCTACGAGAAGGTGGGTTTCGGTGCCAACAGCCAGGTGGTACTCACCTGGTACCCGAGGGCCGGCCAAGCGGGTCGATAGGACTGAAGCGACAGTCGCAAGCCCTCAGGCGGACAGGCTCGAACGGCGTTCGTTCGGTGCACCGCCGCCAGCACTTAAACTGATTACGTGATCGAGCCCGCCGGGGCCGAGTCACCCCGCAAGGCGCCAGAAGCCGCGCGACGGAGCTTGCGCCCCCGAGCCTTGATTGGACTTCTGGTGATCGCCGCACTCCTGAGCGGTGCAGTTGCCGCTGGGGTGACCTTGGCAGTCCTGAAGAGCCAGGCCCGCACCAACCCGCAGACAGTGGATCTGGGCGGCAGCGTGACGGTCCAGGAGAACAACGCAGCAGTGAACGTGGCGGCGGCCGCTCTGCCGGCGGTGACGTCGATAGTGAGCCAGGGCGAGGACAAGCCGCATGGCTCAGGCTTTTTGGTTACGAGCGATGGCTTCGTTGTCACCACAGTCAACGTTGTAGCGGGCGCTCGCAGCCTCTCGGTGCTGATCGGTCATGAGTCCAAGCGGCGCAACGCTCGGCTGGTCGACTATGACTGCCGGACTGGGGTGGCAGTGCTCAAGGTGGACGGTGTCGCCAACCTGCCAACGCTTGCCTTCGGCGATTCGGCGGCTCTCAAGACCGGGCAGAACGTCTATGTGGTGGGCGGCTCGTTGGGAGACCGCCCGGGTCTGGGCCGGGGGGTGATCAGCGCTCTTCACCAGGCAGTGGCCATGAACGCGCCACCGGGCGAAGGTCCAGGCCAGCTTGACAACGTGATCGAGACCGATGCAGCCATCGGCGCTTCCAACACGGGCGGTCCTCTGCTGGACGTGAGCGGGAGGGTGGTCGGGCTGGCGGTGGGCAGTCCTGATCGGCTCGGCCTAGCGATCGCGTCGGCAGGCATCCAGCCCGAGGTGCAGCAGATCATCCAGAACGGCCAGCTCGTCCTGCCAGCGCTCGGCGTCACGACTGTGACAGTCACCGCCGACCAGGCGGCGGTTGCGGGCGGCGTCGCTGGCGCGCGCGTCACAGCCCTGGACGGCGCCGGCGTGGGGGAGAGGGCGGGCCTCAAGGTGGGGGATGTCATCACGCAGCTGGATGATGAGAAGCTCGACGACGCCCATCCTCTGCTCCTGGTGCTGGCCAGCCGGTTCCAGCCCGGTCAGAAGGTGACGGTTTCCTACAACCGGACGGGCAGCGGCGCTCAGATTCAGCTCGCGTTGGGCAGCCAGGCGGGCACTTGCCAGTGAGGTCAGCCCGCGCCGGAATCGAAGCGGGCTTGAGCGGGGCAGTGTCGGCACTCAAGGCTGACGAGAATGTGGACCTGGAACTCCGCCCCTCGCGCGAGGCGAGATTCGGTGACTACCAGAGCTCGGTCGCCCTGAAGCTGGCCCGGCCGCTGCGGCGAGCACCTGCCCAGATCGCCGCGGACCTCGCCGCTCGCCTGGATCTCGAGGAGGCCACTGTGGAGGCCGTCAGCGGATACCTCAACTTCAGGCTCCGACCCCGGTGGCTGCAAGAGCTGGTAAAGCTGGCGGCGGCGGATTCCAGGTATGGCTCCAGCGATGTCGGCTGCGGCCAGCGGGTTCAGGTGGAGATCGGCAGCGTGAATCCAACCGGTCCGCTCCATATCGGCCACGGTCGCAGCATGATTCTGGGTGACACAATCGGCCGCCTGCTCGCCTTCACAGGACACCAGGTCAGCCGCGAGTACTACGTCAATGACCAGAACAAGCAGACCCGACTCTTTGCCGCCTCGGTCTCTGCCCGCCTGCACGGCCAGGAGCCGCCTCCGGGCGGGTACACCGGCGGCTATGTAGCGGAACTGGCTGAGCAGGCCAAAGCCGAGCTGCCAGGAATCGAAGCCATGTCGGAGTCAGAGGCGGAGCCCGGGCTCCGCCACTTCGCCATCCAGCGCATGGTCGAGTGGCTTGACAGGAGCGTGAGCCGCATCAACGTGCACTACGACGAGTGGTACTGGGAGAGCGAGCTCTGGCGCCGGGGACTCCCCCAGGCGGCCATCGAACGGCTCCGCGCCGCCGGCCATCTCAGCGAGCGGGAGGGTGCAATCTGGTTCTCGCCGGCCGTGCCCGGCTGGGAAGAGGCTGACGAAGACCGCGTCGTCATCCGGACCAACGGTGAGCCGACCTACTTTGCCTCGGATTTGGGCTATCTGCTCAGCCGGTTCGAGGATCGCGGCTTCCAGCGGGTGGTCGAGGTCTGGGGCGCCGATCACCACGGCTACGTCCCGCGCATGAAAGCGGCGACGGCACTCCTGGGGCTGGACCCCCAGAATCTGCAGGTCGTGTTGGTTCAGATGGTCAACCTGAAGGAGGGCAAGATGTCGAAGCGGCAGGGCCGCTTCGTCACCCTGGACGAGCTCATGGACCGGGTGGGCTCCGACGCTGTGCGCTACTTCTACCTGCTCCGCTCCGCGGACGCGATGCTGGAATTCGACTTGGAGGCAGCTCTGAGCCAGGGCAACGAGAACCCCGTCTACTACGCCCAATACGCCCACGCGCGTCTTTTCAACGTGGAGCGCACCGCCCAAAAAACGCATCCCAACCTGCCCGCCGAACCGGACCTCGCCCTTCTGGACAAGCCCTGGGAGCTGGCGGTCGCCAAGGAGATAGCCCGCTGGCCGGAGACTGTCGAGACAGCGGCGACGGCGCTGGAGCCCCACAGGCTGCCGCACTACGTGCAGCGGCTCGCCGATTCAGTTCACGGCTTCTACCAGGCAGGCAACGAATTGCCCGACAACCGGATGGTGGTGCCTGACGCCGACCTGACGCGCGCCCGGCTCGAGCTCTGTCGCGCCGCCCGTAACACCCTGCGCATCGCCCTCGAACAGATGGGCGTCAGCGCTCCCGAGCACATGTGACCGCGACACTCAAAGCCGCGAGATAGGGAGATGACCACTTGGACCTGACCTGGCTCGGACATGCCTGCTTCCGGCTGCGCGGGAAAACCGCGTCAGTTCTCACCGACCCCTACCCTCCGGCGCTGGGGCCGAAGCTTAGGGCGCTCGACGCAGATCTGGTCACCTTCAGCCACGGGCACCAGAACCACTCCTACCGCGGCGCGCTCGCCGGCGACCCCTTCCTGGTCGAAGGTCCGGGCGAGTACGAGATCGCGGGCGTGCTGCTGCGGGGCCTGGCCACCTTCCATGACCGCGCCAACGGGGCTGAGCACGGCCGAAACACCGTCTACCTGATCGAGCTCGACGACGTCCGCATCTGCCACCTGGGCGATCTCGGACACCGCTTGCTTGACGACACCATGGACGCCCTTAGCGACATCGACGTGCTGCTGGTGCCGGTGGGCGGCGGCAGGACGTTGAACGCCCAGCGAGCTGCTGAAGTCGCCCGACAGGTCGAGCCCAGGGTGGTGGTCCCAATGCACTACGCGCAACCGGCAATCGCGATGGAGCTGGACCCCCTCGACCTGTTCTTGAAGGAGATGGGCGTGACCGAGGTCAGCCCCCTGGCCAAGCTCACCGTCCAGCCTTCCTCGGCGGAGGCCGAGACTCGAGTGGCCGTCCTGGAGCTGAAGGCTTAGCAGCCCCTCCCCGGCGCCGGCTCCTGTCTGCCTTGTGGCGTGGCCGCTCCTTGTGGCGGGTGCCCTGACGCAGCGCTGCGCACCCGAGGGTCAGCTACAATTACGAAAACCGCAGGGGGTTTCAGTTGCCTGTACCAGCCGAAAGGACCGCATCTCGGGGCTCAGGCCACCGATGCGGGCGCCAAGGGGCCCGGCCCTTCGTCGTTACGGATTTCCAAAATCCGCTCCTCCTCGTTCCACCCTTTCCTTTCCACCCCACGAAACCTCTGGTTTCGCGGGGACCCCGGACTTCGCCTCAACGCCCTGACCGGCGCCCTGGGCGGGCGCCTGCCCCGAGCTACGGCCCAATCGGCCGTTAAAGGCAACTAATTGTCGAAATTCGTGTTCGTGACCGGCGGTGTGGTTTCGTCGCTCGGCAAGGGGATCACTGCCGCGTCGATCGGCAGCATCCTCAAGAGCCGCGGCCTCTCCGTCTCCCTCCAGAAGCTGGATCCCTACCTCAATGTGGACCCGGGCACCATGTCGCCCTACCAGCACGGCGAGGTTTTCGTCACTGATGATGGCGCCGAGACGGACTTGGACCTGGGCCACTACGAGCGCTTCATCGACGAGAACCTGACAGCCGCCTCCAACCTGACCACTGGCAAGGTGTACTCGGAAGTGATCGCCAAGGAGCGCCGGGGCGACTATCTGGGCGCCACAGTGCAGGTGATCCCGCACATCACCAACGAGATCAAGGAGCGCATTCAGCGGGCTGCCAAGCAGTCCCAGGCGGACGTCATGATCTGCGAAGTCGGAGGGACTGTCGGCGACATCGAGAGCCTGCCCTTCCTGGAGGCCATCCGGCAGCTCAAGAACGACCTGGGTCGCCAGAACGTCTTTTATGTGCATGTCTCATTGGTCCCGATGATCCGAGGCGAGGAGATGAAGACGAAGCCCACGCAGCACTCGGTCCAGGCCCTGC
The DNA here is from genome assembly GCA_016464825.1 of Candidatus Dormiibacter inghamiae. Classification (GTDB taxonomy): domain Bacteria; phylum Chloroflexota; class Dormibacteria; order Dormibacterales; family Dormibacteraceae; genus Dormiibacter; species Dormiibacter inghamiae. Next base: position 5,251 of record JAEKNQ010000045.1, read on the forward strand.
GTGCGATCGGAATCCAGCCTGACGCCATCATCGCCCGCTCGGAACAGCCGCTCGACGGTGAGGTGAGGGACAAGATAGCCCTCTTCTGCGACGTGCCCAAAGCGGCGGTAATTGCGGTGCCAGACGTCCAGTCCATTTACCAGGTACCGCAGCTTTTGGAGGAGGCGGGCACATCGCAGGTGATCTGTGATCACTTCGGCCTCGCCCTGGCTCCCGCTGACCTCAGCTCCTGGCGGGCCTTCACCAACAGGATGCGGCGGCCCAAGGGCCAGGTGACCGTCGCAATAGTCGGTAAGTACGTCCAGTTGCCCGACGCCTATCTCTCGGTGATCGAGGCCCTCCGCCATGCCGCCACCCACTCGGAGGTCTCAGTGGACATCCGCTGGGTGGCCGCAGAGAGGCTCGACCACGGCTCCACTTCGGCGTTGAAGGGGGTGGCCGGGATAGTTGTCCCGGGCGGCTTCGGCCACCGCGGCATCGAAGGCAAGCTGGTGGCCGCCCACTACGCCCGCCACCATCGGGTGCCTTACTTGGGCCTCTGCTTGGGCCTCCAGTGCGCAGTGATCGACCTGGCCCGCGAGGCTTTGGCCGCCCCCGATGCCAATTCGACCGAGTTCGCTGCCTTCACTTCCACGCCGGTGATCGACCTCATGCCCGAGCAACGCGACGTTGCCAACCTGGGCGGAACCATGCGTCTAGGTGTCTATCCCTGCAAGCTTCTGCCGGGCTCCAAGGCCTACGCGGCCTATGGGGAGGAGGTGGTCTACGAGCGGCATAGGCACCGTTTCGAGTTCAACAACGAGTATCGCGAGGTGCTGGGTGAGGCGGGCTTGGTCTACAGCGGCCTTTCTCCGACCGGCCGCCTGGTCGAGGTCGTGGAGCTCAATGATCATCCTTGGTTCGTCGCCTCCCAGTTCCACCCCGAGCTGAAGAGCCGGCCCCTGCGACCACATCCGCTCTTCCGTGACTTCATTGCCGCAGTGATCGAGGCCAGCGGCATAGATCAGATGGAACTTGCCGAGCGGGAGGCAACCGGTGAGCCGGCCGGCGGAGAGTCGGCCAGCGGTGAGCAGGAACCTGAGCTCACCCGTTAGGGAGGGAATCTCTGGCGTTGGACACTAGAACGCAGCCTCAACTGGCAGCCGCGCACGCCGACCTGCGGGCGGTGGTGGCGCCCAGTCTGATCCGGGTGACTGAGACAGCAGCATTGGCGTGCGCCCGGCACATTGGCCGCGGCAATGGCGACCGCCTCCGAGCGGCGGCTTCCGCGGCGATGCTGGAGGCCCTGGAGCGATTGGGAATTGCCGGCCGCGTGGTCCTGGGCCCTCGGGGCGATCAGTTCCTCTCCCACGGCACGGCAGTTGGCGAAAGTGGAGTGGGAGGGTTCGACCTGGCTGTCTACCCAGTGGAGGGGTCGAGCCTGGTGGCCAAGGGAATGGCCGGCGCGATCTCCCTCTTGGTGGCGGTAGAGCCTGACAGTTTCCCTAAGCTTCCAGCGGTCTGGTACGCGGAGCGGATCGTGGCGGGGCCCGCGGCGCGCGGAACCTTGGCCCTGGACGAGCCACTGGTCGACAATCTGCGCCGTATCGCATTCGCTCGCGACGCGCGGGTCAACGACCTGGCCGTGGCGGTGCTGGACAGGCCGCGGCACAACCAGCTGATCAGCGAACTGCGCGACGTAGGTGCTCGCATCGTGCTACTGGAGGAAGGCGAGATCTCCGGCGCGCTACTGGCGGCCAGTGAAGGAACAGGAATCGACGCGATGGTGGGCATAGGAGGACTGCAGGAAACGATGATCGCCGCCTGCGCCGCCCGCTGCCTGGGCGGCGAGCTGCAGGCTCGGCTCTGGCCACGCAACGAGGAGGAGCGGGTGCTGGCCGGGCCCGAGGCTGGTCAGATCCTCGGCCTGAACGATCTCTCGCCCGAGCACGTCGACGTGGCGGTGACAGGTATTTCCGGTGGACCTCTGCTCCGAGGCGCCTGGTACGGTCGGCAGGGAGCCCAGACCGAGTCGCTGACGATGTCGACGCGCTTTCATACAGTCCGCCGCATCTCGACCCAGCACCAGGAGATCTAGGCCAGCGCTCCCACGGGCATTCACTCGGGGATCGGATTAGGTGTGGTGCTGGCGCGGTATGCATAGATGTACATGAGCTGGTCCGAGCCGCCTGACCGCCGGCCGCCGAGTGGGTCGGGCGAGAATCCTTACCTGCAAGGTCCGCCAGGCGGCGGCCCCTCCGAGAACCCCTATCTGCAGCGGCCGCCGAGTGGGCCGCCAGCCTCCGGTGAGCCACCGCCTCCCGGGTCGCCCGGCCCTCGCCAGCCGGGCAACGGCGGACCACCTGCCGGCTGGAACTCGGCCGATCCCAACCAGCCGCCGCAGTCGTGGCCGCCGACTACAGGAAACTGGCAAGCCGAGCAGGCTGCCCCTCCCGCAACCCGGCAAGGGCCCCGTCAAAATGGCGCTGGAGCCGAGCCTGCCAGCCCGGGTACGCCCGACTGGCCGCCCTACTCGTCCGGCCACGGCCCGGGCTATGACCGGCCGCCGGCCGGTACCCGGACTCAGCGTCGAGGGCTGCTGGGCGGACTGCTGACACTGCTGGCAGCCATTTGGGCGGTGGGCAAGTATGTCCTGCTCTTTATAGGGAAGTTCGGCATTCTCAAGACGGGCTTGACGCTCCTCATCAGCCTCGGGCTCTACGCTGTCTTCTTCGGCTTCTGGGGTGCGCTCGGCCTGGTTCTGATGATCCTGCTCCACGAACTCGGCCATGTGGTGGAGATACGCCGCCAGGGCATGAAGGCAACAGCGCCGCTCTTCATTCCGTTCATGGGCGCGGCGATCTTCCAGCGATCACATCCAACGGACGCGCTGAAGCAGGCCCAGATCGGTATAGCCGGGCCGCTGGCTGGGACTGTGGCCGCCACCGCCGCCTTCGTCCTCTTCGGCTTGACCCACAACTCGCTCTTCCTGTTCTGGGCCTGGATCGGCTTCTACCTCAACCTGTTCAACCTGATCCCGTTCGGGATGCTCGATGGGGGTTGGATCCTGGCGGCTGCATCCAAGTGGTTCCAGCTGCTCGGCCTGGCGGCTCTGGCGCTGGCAGTTCTCTTCTTCCATCTGACCTTCGGACCGCTCCTTCTGATCCTGCTGATCTTCGGCATCCCCACCATGATCGCCAGGTTCCGCAACGACTCCCTGCCTTACTACCAGTCGGTTCCCACTGCCGGCAAGGTGGGTATGGGCCTCGCCTGGTTGGTCCTGGTCGGCTACCTCGGCTACGCCTCGATGCAGGCGTACAACCTGCTCACCGCCCAGACCGCCCTCGGGTAGAATCACCCGGCCGACAAATCAGTTGTTAAGAACAGAATGAAGACTCAGATCCATCCCACCTTCTTTGAAGACGCTCTGGTGACCTGCGCGTGCGGCAACACCTTCACGACTGGATCGACCCAGAAGCGGATTCAAACCGAGATCTGCTCCGTGTGCCATCCCTTCTACACGGGCAACCAGCGAATCGTGGATACCGGCGGCCAGGTGGAACGCTTCCGCAAGCGCGCCGCCAAAGCCACCGCTCCCGCACCGGCGTAGTGGCGCTCCCGGAGGAGCCCACTCCGGAGCGCATCAGCCTTCGTACCAGCGGCTCCGAGCCGTTCTTCTATGGCGGCCAAGCGGTCGTTGAAGGCGTCTTGATGCGGGGTCCCCGAAGCTATGCGGTGGCCGTTCGCAAGCGAAATTCAGGCGAGATCGTCCTGGACCAGGGGGAGTTGAGCGGGGGACTCTACATCGGGAGGTTCTGGAAGTTGCCCTTCGTTCGCGGCCTGGCGCTCTTGGCCGAACAGATGCATCTGGGCATGCGCAGCCTGATCTGGTCGGCCGCGGTCAGTGCCGGAGATCAGGAGGTGGAGATCGGGCGGCGCGAGATCGCCATCACGATAGCTATCGCCGTCGCCGCTAGCCTGCTCTTGTTCATCGGCCTGCCCCTCCTCGGCGCGGGGTTCGCGGTTCGTCGGGCCGGCTCGATCGGGTTCGTGGTGGTGGAGGGCCTGATACGGGTCGGCCTGGTGATCGGCTACCTGCTGCTGATAGGTTCCACCCGAGACGTGCGGCGCGTGTTCCAGTACCACGGCGCCGAGCACAAGACAATCAACGCGTTCGAGTCAGGCTGGCAGCTGGAAGTTGGCCGGCTTCGCCGGGCCAGCCTGCTGCATCCCCGCTGCGGCACGGGCTTTCTGGTGGTCGTGGTGGTCGTCAGCGTGCTCGTCTTTGGCTTGGTGGCGCTCGCCCAGCCGGACTGGCCCGAGCTGATACTTTCGCGGCTGCTCGGCGTGCCGATCATTGCCGGCGTCTCCTACGAATGCATCAGGTTCATGGCCAGGCACCGCTCTAACTCTGTGGTCAAGGTGCTCCTGATTCCTGTCCTTGCCACTCAGCGGCTGACGACGCGGGAGCCGGACGACGGCATGCTGGAAGTCGCCCTGGCTGCGCTCCAGGCTGTGCGCCGCGCGGAGGGAGCGGCTGCATGATCGATCGGCTGGAGATGCAGGTCAAGCGGCACGAGGAGATTCAGGCCGAGATGGCCAAGCCCGACGTGGTAACCGACTCCCAGCAGTTGGGCAGGCTGGGTCGCGAGCTCCGCCAGCTGGACGACACAGTGGACACCTACCGCGCCTACCAGCAAGCTGAGCATCAGGTGAAGGAGGCGCGGGAAATGCTGGGAGCGGAGCGCGACGTCTCCATGCAGGAATACCTGCAGCAGGAGGAGAGGGCGGCGGAGGAGCGGCGGCAGGCGGCGGAGGAGCGGCTCCGCGTCCTCCTCTTGCCCAGGGATCCCAACGACGAGCGGGACGTGGTGGTCGACATCCAGGGAGCCGAGGGCGGGCAGGAGGCGTCGCTGTTTGCGGCCGACCTCTTCCGCATGTACTCGCGCTGGGCGGAAGCCCAGGGCTGGAAGGTGGAGGTGGTCGAGGCGCAGGAAAACGGGATCGGTGGCTTCGACAAGATCGAGTTCGAGATCCATGGCCAGGGCGCTTACTCCCGACTCAAGTACGAGGGCGGCCCGCACCGTGTTCAGCGCGTGCCGGAGACTGAGAGCCAAGGCCGCATCCACACCTCGGCGGCCACTGTGGCGGTGATGCCGGAAGCTGACGCCGTCGAGATCGAGCTGCCCGAGAAGGACCTCAAGATCGAAACCTCCACGTCCACAGGACCCGGCGGCCAGAGCGTCAACACCACCTATTCGGCCATCCGCATCACGCACCTGCCGACAGGGCTGGTGGTGAGCTGCCAGGATGAGAAGTCGCAGCTAAAGAACAAGGAAAAGGCTCTCCGCGTCCTGCGGACCCGGCTCTATGAGCGGAAGCTGGCCGAGCAGCAGGCGGCCCAGTCGGACCAGCGGCGCTCGATGGTGAAGTCGGGCAACCGGTCAGAGAAGATCAGGACCTACAACTTCAAGGAGAACCGGGTCACCGACCACCGCATCAACGCCACGCTCTACAAGCTGGACAGAGTTCTCCAGGGCGATCTTGACGAGCTGGTCAACCTCCTGGCCGCCGCTGACCGGGAAGCCCAGCTGAGCGGTCAGGCCTGAGCGCCGCCCAACCCGGCTCCGAGCTGACGCTGCTTCAAGTGCTGAGGCGGGCGGCCGGCTACCTCCACGCGCGCGGCTCCAGCTCGGCCCGGCTGGACGCCGAGCTGCTGCTCGCCCACAGCCTACAGGTCCGGCGGCTGGACCTCTACCTCCAGTTCGAGCGACGCCTAGAGGAGACCGAGCTGGCAGGATACAGGCTCCTCATCGCCCGCCGGGGCAGGGGCGAGCCGGTCGCCTACATAGTGGGCCGGAAGGAGTTCATGAAGCTCGATTTCGAGGTTTCTCCCGCCGTTCTGGTGCCCAATCCCGACACCGAGACGCTGGTTCATCTTGCCATCGAGCGCGGCCGCGGTCTAGGCGCTCCGGTGCGGGTGGCGGACGTAGGGACTGGCAGCGGCTGCGTGGCCGTCGCCATTGCTCACTATCTGCCGGAGGCCTTGGTCTGGGCGTCTGAACTGGACGAAGCAACGCTGGCGGTGGCGGCTGCCAACGTCCGCCGCCACGGCTTGGAATCACGGGTCCAACTGCTCTCGGGCGACCTGTTGGAGCCGCTGCCCCACGACCTCCAGATCATCTGTGCCAACCTGCCCTACCTGAACCCGGCGGCAGAGCTGCCGGCGGAGGTGCTGGCGCAGCCGCGCGGCGCCCTCTTCGCCGCCGAAGCTGGGGCCGAGCTGGTGAACCGCCTGCTGGCTGCAGCGCCGGCAAAGCTCGCCCCTGGGGGGTTGGTGCTGGCCGAGATCTCTGCCGAACTGGTCGAAAGGCTCGATCTGACGCCTTACTCGGGTCACCGCCTGCACCGCGACTTGAGCGCTCAGATCCGGGTCCTGGAGGCCTGGCTATAGAGGTGCGGCCGAAAAGCCGGCCGCACCTCTAGCGCTCGATGCCCGTGGAGATGCTGAAGCCCGACCAAGCCGGTCTGGCTCGGGCTGTCCAACTGCTCCGCCAGGGCCAGGTGATAGGCTTCCCCACCGACACGGTCTACGGACTCGCCGCGCTGGCCGCTGACGACAGGGCGGTGCGTCGCGTCTACGCGGTCAAGGGTCGCTCGCTCTCCCAGCCGCTGGTCCTGATGCCTCCGCCGGGCACCAACCTCGTTCGCTGGGCGCACGTGGACCGCAGCGCCGCCGCCTACTTGGAACGCTGGTGGCCGGGACCGCTGACTGTCATCCTGCCGGCAGCAGCCGGGCTGAAGCCGCCACTGGTCAGCGCCCCGCCCTGCACGGTCGGCGTCCGCATCCCCAACGATGCGGCCGCCCTTGCCCTGCTGGGGGCCGTCGGCGAGCCGCTGGCGACCACCAGCGCCAACCGGAGCGGGCTGCCGCCTGCGCTGATTCCGCTCGACGCGGCCCGGCTGGGCGGTCTAGCGGCGGTGCTGGACGGCGGCCGGGTTCCGGGCGGGCAGCCCAGCACGCTGCTCGATCTCACCACCGAGCCGGCCCGCATCCTGCGCGAGGGACCGATCAGCGCTGCGGAGCTGGGCCTCTGCTAGGTGGATTCGGTTCTGTTACCCGGATGCGCACCAGGAAGCTCGCGCTTAGCATGGGTCCATGGCCTCCACTCAACCGCTGACGCTCTCCTTTTCCGCCCTGGATCGGTCCGATCCGAAGGTCGCCAACTTGATCCGCCAGGAGTACGAGCGCCAGAGCACCACGCTGGAGCTGATCCCCTCCGAGAATCTCGCCAGCCCAGCAGTCCTGGAAGCGCTCGGCACCCTGCTCACCAATAAGTACGCCGAGGGCTATCCCGGGCGCCGTTACTACGGCGGCTGCGAGGTCATGGACCAAATCGAGACGCTGGCCCAGGAGCGGGCCAAGGAGCTCTTCGGAGCCGAGTACGTCAACGTCCAGCCCCATGCCGGCAGCCAGGCCAACGCCGCCATCTACCAAGCCGTGTGCAAGCCTGGCGACCGTGTGATGGGCATGGACCTGGCGGCGGGCGGCCACCTCACCCACGGCAGCCCTGCCAACTTCAGCGGCAAGCTCTATCAGATCCATCCCTACGGCGTGAACCGGGAGACCGAGCTGGTCGACTACGAGCAGCTCCAGCGCCAGGCCGAGGAGGTCCGGCCACGGATGCTGATGGCCGGCTACAGCGCCTACCCGCGGCGCCTCGACTTCGCTCGGCTGCGGCAGATAGCTGATTCGGTCGACGCGGTGCTGGTCACCGACATGGCCCATTTCGCAGGCCTGGTTGCGGGTGACGCGCACCCGTCGCCGGTGCCTGACTCACACATCGTCACCACCACCACCCAGAAAACTCTGCGCGGCGCCTGGGGAGGCATGATCCTCGCCGCCGGCGCTGAATGGCAGAAGCCGCTCGACTCGGCACTCTTCCCGGGAACCCAGGGTGGTCCTCTCATGCACGCCATCGCTGCCAAGGCTGTCTGCTTCGGAGAAGCGCTCAAGCCTGAGTTCAAGCAGTACGCCAAAGCCGTAGTCGACAATGCCCAGGCCCTGGCGCGCCGGCTCCAGGAGCGGGGACTGCGGCTGACCACCGGCGGCACCGACAACCACCTGATGCTGATCGACCTTCGCCCGCTGGGATTGAAGGGCCGCTCGGTGGTGGAGATCGCCGACCGAGCCGGCATCACCCTCAACGCCAATTCGATTCCCTATGACGAGGCATCCAAGTTCAATCCCAGCGGGGTTCGGCTGGGCACTCCCAACATCACCACGCGGGGCATGGGCGAGGCTCAAGTTGTGGAGGTCGCCGACTGCGTGGTGGACCTCCTGGAGGCGCTTTCGGAAGAGAAGGGACCGGCCTCCCTGGCGGCTGTGCGCGAGCGCACGCTTGACCTCTGCCGGCGCTTCCCCCTACCCTATGGCTTTGAGTAGACGCGGCTGACCTACCAGCCCGCCCTCTTCTGCCTTACTCATGAACGAGCTTTACTCGGCGCTCACCGATCTGTTCAACCAGTCCTCGCTCACAGCACTGCAGGCCAACCTGGGCCCAGCCCTGGTCCCGGCGTTGGTAGCCCTGGGCGCCTGCCTCATAGCCACCCCGCTCGCCATCCGCCTGTCGCCTGCGCTGGGCCTGGTAGCTCGGCCCAGTCGCGAACGTGACATCCACCGCGGGGCAGTCCCCAAGATGGGCGGCTTTGCGATGTTCGTCGCCTTTGCCTTGGCCGTCCTCATGTTCCTGCCTCACAGCTGGAGTCTGCTCGGAGTGCTGGTTCTCTGCGGCGCCAGCGCGCTTCTCTACGCGCTCGACGACCGCTTCGACATCCCGGCGCTGGCTAAGCTCGCTCTGCAGATAGTGGTGGCCGTCGTCGCCGTCAAGCTCTTCGGTTTCGAAATTCGCTTCCTGCACCTGCCGTTCGTGGAGATCCCTAACCTGGGCTTGCTCATCCTGCCAGTCAGCGTCTTCTGGGTGATCGGCATGCAGAACACTGTGAACCTGCTCGACGGAGTCGACGGTCTGGCTGCCGGCGTGGTGGCCATTGTGGCAGTTGTGCTGATGGTTTCCGTCTTCGGGCGCCCGGCGGGCCTGCCGGCCCCCGCCCAGCATCAGGTGCTGATCCTGGCCGCTTGCCTGGCAGCGGTCTGCGCGGGCTTCCTGGTCTTCAACTTCAATCCCGCGCGCATCTTCATGGGGGATTCGGGCGCCCATTTCCTGGGCATGGCTCTGGCCCTTCTCTCGATCTTGAGCGTTGCCAAGATAGCTGTGGCTGCGGCTCTCTTGGTGCCGCTGCTCGCGCTGGCGGTCCCGATCGGCGACACCGCCTGGGCCATTTTCCGGCGGCGTCGGCAGGGCCTCTCGATAGCCCATGCCGACTCGAATCACGTCCACCATCAGCTGCTCGACTTCGGCCTCTCGCAACGGGAAACGTGCCTTCTCTTCTACGGCGCCACCGGCATTCTGGGGGCTGCCGGACTGGCGCTGCTCGGCGCTCATCAGCGCCTGCTGGCGGCTGCGGTGGTGGTCACACTCGTGATCGTCTCCAGCCTGCTGGGCGAGAGGCTGCGGCTCTTGAATCGTCGCGTGCCAGTGCCCGGTGGCCGGGTGATCCGACTCTTCCTGGAGGGCAGGTCTGCCCGCAGCTGAGTCGCGGCGTCGCCGATCAGCTCGGCGCCTCAAAGCTTTCGGTCGGCTGGGAGCGGATTCGCTAAGCTTTGGGCGGGATGTCACCGGCTAGCGGTGGAGGCCCTTCGAGCGCCGAGCTGATCGGCCTCGGCGGGATGCTCGCCGGCTCGGTGATCGTGCCCTTGGTCGGCGGTGCGTTGCTCGACGGCGCCCTGCACACCAGTCCCCTCTTTCTCCTGGTGGGACTTGGCGTGGGTATCGTGGCGGCGGCGGCCGTCATGTACTTGAGGATGGTGAGGCAAGGTTGACAGTTGGCATGGGTAAGAATGCGGTGCCCCGGACGGCAATCCTGTCAGGGTTCGCCGCTCTGCTTGGTTTCTTGGTTCTGACTCCTTTCGGCCATGTCCTCGGGGCTCTCGCGCTGGCCATCGGTCTCGCTATCGGCGCCAGCAACGCCTGGCTCATCGATCGTGCGCTTACTGCCCGCTCAGGGTTTGGCGTAGGTGGCCTGGGCAGGATGCTGGTGCTCACGGTCGCCGGTCTGGGCGCGGCAGCACTGCTGGGGTTGGATAAGGCGGCCTTCGTCATCGGCGGCATCGCGCTCGCCCAGGTGATCATGGCCGCTGCGGCCTTCAGCCTCACCCTGCGAGAAGCGCAGAGGTGATCTATTTGGCCGAAGGGCCGCCGGTCGAGCATCCGACAGTCGATTTTTGCTCTGGCCCGGCCATCCTCTGCCAGGCGAACATCGACAGCCTGGTCTCCAGCGCCTTCGCCATCGGCGTCACGCTGCTCATCTGTTTTCTGATGGCGGCCAAGCTGAAGCCAGGCACGCCTGGCAAGTTTCAGATGATTTTCGAGCTCATCTACGGCTACGTGAAGGGCCAGGTGGTGGAGGCTGTCGACGCTAAGGCGACTTTCATAGTGCCGCTGGCGCTGACGATTTTCATCTACATCCTGATCGGCAATTGGCTGGACTTCCTGCCCTTAACAGGCTATTTTCATCCCGCCAACTCGGACCTCAATCAGACTGCCGCGATGGCCGTGGTCGTGATCCTGCTGGTGACCGGCTACGCGATCAGGGTACAAGGAGTGCGCGGTTACCTCCATCACTTCACCCGCCCGCTCGACATGAATCTGGCGGTGCGGGTGGCGTACACCCCGCTCAACATCATCGAAGAGCTGGCGAAGCCCCTCACGTTGGCGCTGCGACTCTTCGGCAATATCTTCGGCGGTTTGGTCATGCTCTTCGTACTGGCCACGCTAGTGCCGCAGATCCCGCTGCCGTTCGTGCCGGTCTTGCTGTCGGCTGTGTTGGTGGTGGCCTGGAAGCTGTTCGATGTGCTCTTCATCGGCCTGATCCAGGCGTTCATCTTCATGTTGCTGACGATCATCTACTTCGGCATGGCCCGCCAGGGCGCGCACGAAGAGCATGCTTAAACCTGTCTTAGTGAGGAGGAGTCAATGAATCACGCAGTTGCAGTCGCCGCCGCCATGGTCGCCGCAGGCATAGCGCTTGGCGGAGGTGCCATCGGCGCGGCCATCGGTGACGGCCTGGTCGGCAGCGCCTGGATTCAGGGCGTGTCCCGCCAGCCCGAGCTCGAGGGCCGCCTACGCACCAACATGTTCCTGATCGTCGGTCTGGTCGAGGCCATGTACTTCATCAACCTGGCCCTGGGCTTCGTGTTCATCTACGCCATCGGAACGCCGGTCTCCTGATGTACCTGGCCGCCGGCATCCTTGTCATCAACGCGACCTTCTGGATCGAAGCGGTTGCGTTCCTGCTTATGCTTGCGGTCCTGGCCCGGTTCGTCTATCCGCGCATCAGCGCCGCCGCCGAGGCTCGCCAGCAGCAGATCACGGAGCAGCTGCGCAAGGCGGAGGAGTCGCGGCGGGCATCGGAGGAACGGTTGGGCCAAGCGGAGGCACGGCTCAACGAAGCTCGTACCCAGGCGGCCGAAGTGATCGAAGGCGCCGGCCGTTCGGCTGAACAGCTGCGCGCCGATCTGAAAGCCAGGGCGGAAGAGGACGCCCGCCGCGTGACCGAGAACGCGCGCAAGGACATCGAGGCCGAGCGCCAGAAGGCGATGGACTCCATTCGGGGAGAGGTCGCCGACCTGGTGGTCAGCGCGACGGAGAAGGTCGTCGGCGAGCGGCTGGACGTCGGCTCCCACCACAGTCTCATCGATCGCGCCATAGCAGAAGTCGGAGCGAGGGATGGCCGCAGCTGATTCCCTTCACCCCAGCCGCGGCGCCCGCCGCTACGCCCGCGCGATCTTCGAACTGGCCCGCTCAGAAGGTCAGGTCCAAGAATGGGCGCGCCGCCTGGCGACCGTGCAGGAGCTGCTCGATCAGGCTGAGGTCAGGGCTGTCCTGATGAATCCCAGTATCGCCCGTCAGCGCCGCCAGGAAGCCGTCACGGCTTTGCTCGAAGGCCGCGTGGATAAAGAGGCGGTGAACCTGGCCAAGCTTCTCGTCGCCGCCAACCGCGTGTCAGAGGTCGATGCAATTGGCCAGGAATTCCAGCGGCTGGACGACGAAGCCGAGGGCCGGATTCGGGCGACGGTGACCTCAGCCGTTGAGCTGAGCGAGGAGGAGTTGCTGGCCCTGAAGCGTCAACTGGAGGGGCGCCTGGGCCGAGAAACCCGGCTCACCAGCACGGTCAGGCCGGAGATCATGGGCGGCCTCGTGATCCAGGCGGGCGACCAAGTCATCGATGCCAGCGTGGCCTCCCGGCTGCAGCAGCTGCGCCGTAGCCTGGCTGGGGTCTAGTGGCACCAGCAAGAGTGAATTAGGGGAAAGACTTTGGCAATCAGCTCCAGCGAGATCAGCGAGGTCATCAAGCAGCGACTTCAGGACTTCGACGCCGAGATGGTGTCAGCGGACGTCGGTCGGGTCATCAGCGTGGGCGACGGCATCGCCCAGATCTATGGCCTGACGGGCGCGATGGCCGGCGAACTGCTGCAGTTTCCGGGAGATGTGTTCGGCCTGGCCCTGAACCTGGAGGAGGACCAGGTTCGGGCGGTGATCCTGGGTGCCTTCGAGCACATCCAGGAGGGCGACGAGGTTCGCACCACAGGCCGCATAGTCGAGGTTCCGGTGGGACCCCAGCTGCTGGGCCGCACCGTGGACGCCCTCGGCCAGCCCATCGACGGCAAGGGCCCGCTGGAGTCGAGCGAGACGCGACCGATCGAGACCATCGCTCCTGGCGTTGTCACTCGCCAGCGAGTCAGCGAACCCGTCCAGACAGGCATCATGGCCATTGACGCCATGATCCCCATCGGCCGCGGGCAGCGCGAGCTGATCATCGGCGACCGCCAGACAGGCAAGACCTCGATCCTCATCGACACGATCATCAACCAGAAGGGCAAGAATCTCTTCTGCATTTATGTAGCCATCGGCCAGAACGCTGCCAGCGTCGCCCGGGTGAGAAAGACTTTCGAGGACAACGGCGCAATGGAGTACACGGTGATAGTTGCCGCCACCGCGTCGGATCCCGCCTCGCTGAACTACATAGCTCCGTACACGGGCTGCGCCATCGGCGAGTACTTTCGGGACAGCGGTCAGGATGCCCTGATCTGCTACGACGACCTGACAAAGCATGCCTGGGCCTATCGCGAGCTGTCCCTGACGCTCCGCCGGCCACCGGGCCGGGAGGCTTACCCCGGCGACGTCTTCTATCTGCATTCGCGGCTGCTCGAGCGGGCGGCCAAGCTGAACGCTGACAACAGCGGCGGCTCGCTCACCGCTCTGCCGGTGATCGAGACCCAGGCCAACGACGTGTCCGCCTACATCCCCACCAATGTGATCTCCATCACCGACGGCCAGATCTATCTGGAGGCGGATCTCTTCAATTCGGGCCAGCGGCCCGCCATCTCCGTCGGTCTCTCAGTCTCCCGGGTGGGCGGCGACGCCCAGATCCGGTCTATGAACAAGGTGGCCGGTCAGATGAAGTCGGACCTTGCGCAGTTCCGCGAGCTGGCCGCTTTCTCCCAGTTCGCCTCGGACCTGGACGCCAACACCCGTCGCCAGCTGGACCGCGGCCAGCGGCTCACGCAGCTGCTGGTTCAGAAGCAGTTCGAACCGGTTCACACAGGAGTTCAGGTGTGCACCATCTACGCTGGCACTCGAGGCTTCCTGGATAAGGTGCCGGTCGACAAGGTTCGTGAGTGGAAGAACGGCTTCAGCCGCTTCCTGCTCGCCGAGCGAAAGACGTTTGTCGACAGCATCGAGAGCGATAGGAAGTGGGATGAGGACATCGAAGCCAAGGTCAAGGAGACCATCGATGCCTTCAACCGGCAGTCAGGTGTGGAAGCCTAGAGGTGCGGCCGAAAGCCCGTCCGGATCTTGGGCGCCCATGCGAGCCATCTCCAGCGTCGCCTCCTGCGCTCCTCGCTGCGCGTATTCGAAATACGCTCACTGCGGTGCTCGTTGGCTCCTTGGATCTGACCCACCTGGCCACCCAATCTCTCGGCCGGGTTCCCGGCCGCACCTCTAGCTGCCCGTTGTGACGATCCCTTAATGGCCTCCCTTCGCGACATTCGACGGCGCATCAAGAGCCGTCAGAACATGCAGAAGATCACCAAGGCACTGCAAGTGGTCTCGGCGACCAAGCTGCGCCGTGCCCAGCAGGCTGTCGAGCGGACGCGCCCCTACGCGGCCAAGATGCTGGAGGTCCTGCAGACGACTACTGAGCACGCCAGCGAGTACCGCCATCCTTTCTTAGACCGGCGGGAAGGCGATAACCGGCTCTACATAGTCATCACCTCAGATCGGGGCCTGGCCGGCGGGCTCAATTCCAACGTGATGCGGGCTGTCAATCGACACCTGCGCGAGAACACCGCCGGCGACGCCAGCTTCGTCACCATCGGCCGCAAGGGGCGCGATCTTCTCCTGCGGATGCGCCGGGACGTAGTGGCGGAGGTGAGCGGCCTGCCGGATCGAGCGCCCATCGGCGAGGTGCTGCCGGCGGTCAGCGCCGCCCTGGACGAATACCGGCAGGGAAACGTGGATCAGATCTATCTCGTCTACTCCCACTTCGCCTCCACCATGCGGCAGGAGCCGACCGTGCGCCGGCTGGTGACCGTCGAGCTGCCGGAGCGCGAGGGGCGAGAAGGGGATGAGCACCGACTGAGCGGCGATTACATCTATGAGCCGGATCCGGAGTCGGTCCTGGACGCACTCCTGCCCCGGTATGTGGAAACCCAGGTTTACCAAGCTCTCCTGGAGAACCAGGCGAGTGAGCACGCGGCTCGGATGGTGGCCATGCAGAGCGCCACCAACGCGGCAGGCGATCTGATCAAATCCCTGACTCTCACCGCCAACAAGGTGCGTCAGGCGACCATCACCGCCGAGCTGATGGACATAGTGGGCGGTGCGGAAGCCCTGCGCGCCGCTACGGCTTAGCTAAAAGGAGAGCAACATGGCGCAGACGCTGGAACATCGCCAGGAGTCGACTCACTCGCAGGCGACCGGCAAGGTCAGCCAGGTCATCGGTGCTGTGGTTGACGCCGAGTTTCCGGCCGGGGAGCTGCCTCAGCTGCTGGATGCGGTCATCGTGGAGCGCGAGGACGGCGGCCAGGTCGTGATGGAGGTTCAGCAGGAGCTTGGCGACAACGCTGTGCGCTGCATTGCCATGGACTCCTCCGACGGCATCCGACGGGGGGACAAGGTCACGGCCACAGGCGGTGCCATCTCCGTACCGGTCGGCGTCGAGACGCTCGGCCGAATGTTCAACGTTATCGGCGAACCAATCGATGGCAAACCTACGCCCGAAGGCGTGGCGCTCTGGCCGATCCACCGGGCAGCGCCCACGCTGGCGGAGCAGCGGACTGAAGTCGACATCCTGGAGACCGGGATCAAGGTCATCGATCTCATGTGCACGTTCACCAAGGGTTCTAAGATCGGCCTCTTCGGGGGCGCGGGCGTGGGCAAGACGGTGATCGTGCAGGAGCTGATCCGCAACATCGCTCACGAGCACCAGGGTCGCTCGGTCTTTGCCGGCGTGGGCGAGCGCACCCGCGAGGGCGCTGATATGTACGAGGAGATGCGCGAGGCCGAGGTGCTGGACAAGACCACGCTGGTCTTCGGCCAGATGAACGAGCCGCCCGGAGCGCGGGCCCGCATAGCGCTCACCGGCCTGACCATGGCCGAGTTTTTCCGTGACGAGGAGGGCGCCGACGTCCTCATGTTCATCGACAACATCTTCCGCTACATGCTGGCCGGCTCGGAGGTTTCAGCGCTCCTGGGCAGGATGCCCTCCGCCGTCGGTTACCAGCCCACGCTGGCGACAGAGATGGGCGCCCTGCAGGAGCGCATCACCAGCACCGACAAGGGCTCGATCACCTCGGTGCAGGCCATTTACGTGCCGGCCGACGATATGACCGACCCTGCCATCCAGACGACGTTTGCCCACCTCGGTGCGGTGGTCAGCCTAGATCGCGCCTTGACGGAGATCGGGATCTATCCGGCCGTGTCGCCGCTGGACTCAACCAGCCGTTTCCTGGACCCGCTGGTAGTGGGCCAGGAGCACTACGATGCCGCCCAGGGCGTGAAGCGCACTATGCAGCGCTACAAAGAGCTGCAGGACATCATTGCGATTCTGGGCATGGAGGAACTCTCTGAGGACGACAAGCTGACAGTGGCTCGCGCTCGCAAGATTCAGCGCTTCCTCTCGCAGCCCTTCTTCGTCGCGCAGCGCTTCACAGGTCGGGAAGGTCGGTTTGTGCCCGTCAAGGAGACCGTGCGCGGCTTCAATGAAATCATGGAGGGAAAGCACGATGATCTCCCCGAACAGGCCTTCTATCTCGTCGGCACCATCGACGAGGCACGCGAGCAGGCCGAGCGCCTGAGCCAGGCAAGCTAGTGCTACTGTCCTGGAACCGAAGTTGCTTGCATCTTCGCGGGCTAGGCGGCCGGGCGCCCGCGGCGCTGAGGCCTGCGTCAAGGGGCCCGGCGCCGCGTCGCACGCCCCGGCTGCGCGGGGCCCCCGGTTGGAAGTGCGTTCCTCCTTGCGCCACCCCTTCCTTCCACCCCACAAAGTCATCGACTTCGTGGGGACCCCGGTTCCACCCCACAAAGTCATCGACTTCGTGGGGACCCCGGTTGACTCCGGCCACCGATCCCGCGAATATGCTGCGGACCTCGGCTCCAGGACACTAGGAAACTGGTGTGCCAGTAGAGCTGCGAGTCGTCAGCGTCGAGCGCTCCCTCTTCGAGGGCGAGGTGGACGGCGAGGGCCGGCCCTTCCTGGTTTGCCAGGGAGCCGAGGGTGAACTTGGCATCATGCCTCGACACTCGCCGCTGCTCACCTCACTGCGGCCTGGCGAGCTTCGGATCCGCAACGGTGGCGAGGAGACTTCGCTGTTCGTCGGGGGCGGCTTCCTCGAGGTGCTGCCCGACCGCGTCACGGTCCTCGCCGACGAGGCCGAGCGGACGGACGAGATCGACGAGCAGAAGGCTGAAGAGGCCCGCCGTCGAGCCCAGGAGCGCTTGCAGACCCAGGGCCAGCTCAGCCCAGAGGAGGAGTCGAATATCGCCCTGATCTTGGAGGTGGCCGAGGCCCGCCTGCGTCTGGCCAGGTCCCGCAGCCAGCGGGGCTGAGGCGGGCCGATCGCTACCGAAGGCGGTGATGGGACGGCGGCCGCCCAGCTCCTGATCACCGGCGGCCACCGCCTGCGTGGTCGCGTCCAGGTGGCCGGCTCCAAAAACGCCGCCCTCGCCATCATGGCGGCGTCGCTGCTGACCCCTGAGCCTCTCCACCTGCGCAACGTGCCGCGGATTCTCGACACAGCGCTGATGGCGGAGATCGTGCAAGCAGTGGGCGGCCGCTCGAAGCACGACGGTGAGGGACGCATCACCCTCCAGGCCACGCAGGTCACTGATCGAGTCCCCGCCCAGATGGCGCAGCGAATGCGCGCGTCGATAGTGCTGCTGGGCCCCCTGCTGGCGCGCACGGGCGAGGGACGCCTCACCCGGCCAGGAGGCGACCAGATCGGCGCCCGTCGCGTCGAGCAGCACCTACGCGGATTCCGGGCCATGGGGGCCCAGGTCGAGGAGACGGAGCACGAGATAATCGCCCGCAGCCAGGGCCGGCTGCGGGGAGCCCGCATCGTGTTGGACCTGCCGACAGTTACCGGCACCGAGAGCCTGGTGATGGCTGCGACTCTTGCCGAGGGTCGCACGGAAATTTTCAATGCGGCGCGAGAACCTCACGTACAGGACCTCTGCCGGCTGCTCAACAAGATGGGCGCTGACGTGCGGGGCGCGGGCACCGATCAGATAGTGATCTACGGTGGCCGGCGGTTGCGCGGGACTGACCATCAGATAGTCCCCGACTACCTGGAGGCCGGTACGTACGCCATTGCCGCCGCCGCCGCAGGCGGGGATGTGACCATCGAGGAATGCCCGAACGAGGATCTGCAGCAGGCGCTGCTCAAGCTGGAGGAGGTGGGCGTTCAGCTCGAGCAGCGCAATCGGACGCTGCGAGTTCGGCGCGATCCGGGCCGAACGCTGCAGGCCGTCGACATGGGCACGTGGGTCCATCCCGGCTTTCCAACCGACCTCCAGGCTCAGTACATGGCGCTCATGACGCAGGCGCAGGGAAGCTGTGTCATCTCCGAGTACATCTTTGAGAACCGCTTTCAGCACGCCACCGAGTTGAACCGCATGGGCGCCAGCATCGAGATCAACGGCCGGGATGCGCTGGTGACTGGCCCCCGCCAACTGCAGGGGGCGACGGTGGGAGTATCCGACATCCGCTCGGGGGCGGCGCTCGTCATCGCCGCCCTGTGCGCTCATGGTGTCAGCGCGATCGAGCAGGCCTGGCACCTGGACAGGGGCTATGAGGACCTGGTCGAGAAGTTCGTAGCGCTGGGCGCCGACTTGGAGCGCCGGCCGGCAGCGGTGCCAGCCGGTAGACGGGTCGAGCCAGCATGAAGCACCCAGGCCTTTAGGATGCTTGGCCGCCGCCTGGGCTTGCAGGTCAGCCCGGACCGGGTGCGGGTCTGGCTGGAAGGCACCGGCCTGGTGCTCGATCAACCGGGCGTCGCCCTCTTGGAGCGCCGGACAGGTGTGCTGTTGGGTTTGGGCGAGGAGTCTGCCGAGGGCTCTGTCGAGGCGCAGATTCTGGGCGGCGGCTGGACCCAGCCGGAGCTGAGCACGCTTTCCCTGGTAGTCGAACACGTGCTGGATCGCTTCGTCGGTCTCCGCTGGCCCTTCCGACCGGCCTTGGGCATCTGCCTACAGGGTCAGCTGCCTGCGGCCGCCGCTGTGCGGGTAAGTGGCGCCGCGGTGGCAGCGGGAGCTGGCCAGTGCTGGCTGGTCGACTGTCCTTTGGCGGCGGCCATTGGGGTCGGTCTGCAGCTGGGCAGGGGCGATCTGGAGACGGTGATCCACGTGCACGGCAGGGGCGCCGAGGTGGCTGTACTGGACGGCGCGGCTCAGTTGGGGGCGGCTGTCTGGCGGGCCGGCAAGCAGGTGGGGAAGAGTCCAACCCGGCAGCTGGCGACCATGCTCCACGAAGTCCACTCCGACCTGACTGACAGGCAGACCCAACAGGCTCGCCAGCGGGGATTTCATCTGGCTGGCGACCTTTGGCGGTGGCCGCACCTCGCAGTTGAGTTGTCCGGCTGGACGGCACTCCCCGTGCGCGTTCCGCCAGAGCCGCTTACCTGCGCCGTCCGAGGGGCAGCCGGGCTGCCCGACGCCCTGCCGCCGCTGATGCGCTCCCGGTCATTCATTTGAGTAGGCTGCAGGTGGTGCTCCCAGCCGTTCTCGCAAGGCAACACGAGTTGCCTGTACCAGCCGAAAAGACCGCATCTCGGGGTTCAGGGCGCCGATGGGTGCGCGGCGTTCCCCGCTTCGCGGGGCGCCCTGAGCACGGGGTCCGGCCCTGCATCATCGCGGATCCTGAGATCCGCTCCTCCTCGTTCCACCGCTTCTTTGCCCCACGAAACCTCTGGTTGCGCGGGGACCCCGGATTTCGGCTAGGCCGCCTGACCCGCGCCCTGGGCGGGCGTCTGCCCCGAGCTACGGCCCAATCGGCCGTTACAGGCAACTAGCTATGCTTCCCCAAGTCTGGCGGGTGCGGGCGGCGGCAGCGCTGGCGCTGGTTCTCGTCTTGGCCGTCGTGGCTTCCGGCCGAATGGGTCTTTTCGCACGCTGGCAGGGTGGGCAAACCAGCCCGGTCGCCGCCCAGCACCCCAGCACTTCGGCGAGCGTTCCTGCGACTTTTCCCAGCGCACCGCCGGGCGGGAAGCCGGCCGCCTCTGAGATCGTCGAGCCAGGCCGTCCGCAGCTGCATGTGCCTGTTCTCATGTACCACTACATCCGCGTGCCCAAGGAACCGCCCCGGACGGTGGGCTACGACCTCTCAGTTACGCCTGATGACTTTCGGGCCCAGATGGACTGGCTGGCGCAGAACGGCTACAGCCCCGTGACACTGAGGGATGTCAGCGCCTATCTTGCCAACCTTGGCACCCTGCCCGGGCGGCCCGTCGTGCTCACGTTCGATGACGGCTACGCCGACTTCTATTCGACAGCGTGGCCGGTGTTGCGGGAACACCACTTCACGGCGGTCGCCTATCTCGTGAGCGGCTTTTTGGGCAGGCCCGGCTACCTCACTCCTGAGCAGGTGGCAGAGCTCGACCGCGCAGGCGTCGAGGTCGGGGCCCACACCGTGACCCACGTGGACTTGACAATCGTCGCCGCTGCCGACCTCGTTCATGAGCTGATGGACGGCAAGGCCTCGTTGGAGCACATAGTCAACCACCCGGTGCTGGACTTCAGCTACCCCTCGGGTCGTCACAACCCCGCAGTGGAAAAGGCTGTCCAGGCAGCCGGATTCGACACCGCCACGACTACCGAGCCAGGGGCAGCCGAGAGTGCGGACAGCCGCTATGCCTGGCCCAGGGTAAGGGTCGAGGGGCAAGAGCCCCTGGCGCGCTTCGCGCAGAATCTCGGGCCGCTCGACCCGACAGTCCAGGCATCCTCGCCGACTGGCTAGTTGTACTTCCTGGATACGTTGCTGACAAGCGCGGCCATTGGAGTCTGGTCTTTGAGCTCGGTGTGGGTGCGGTGATGGTTGTAGTAGGCGAGCCAGAGCGGCAGGGCCTGTACTCGCTCCTGGTTGGAGAGGTAGAG
>JAEKNQ010000063.1 GCA_016464825.1 Candidatus Dormiibacter inghamiae
GAGCAGCCGGTCCGCTTCGCGGAGCTTGCGGACAACCTGCTCCGGGGTGTGCTTTCTGCCTTTCACTTCGGTTCCTCCTTGCCCTCTCGGGCGGTGTTGGAACCCTCATATCAGATGGACCAGTTCTCGGGGGTCAGGTCAGTGTCGGTCCGGCTTCGGGCGCGGCGGGGCCGCCGACGCGACGGACTCGACAAGTATTCGAACATATGGAGTCCCAGCTCTGGCCGGCGTTGGCCCCGTAGGGACTAGCCCGCGAGTTTGTGGCGCGGTTAGCGCGGCGAGGACTGTTCCCATCCGCAACGCCTGCGATCGCCATGACGCGTATGTTTTCACCGCCTGATGGAACCGCTCTCGAGCGTCTCCGATCGCTCGCTCCTGCGCACGGCAGCGCGCTCAGGCCCTGGGCGAAGTGCGGTCGCCGCCGGTTGGCAGGGCTACGCCTTCCTGACCCCGGCGCTCTTCATCCTGGTCGCCTTCCTGCTCATCCCCACCATCTGGGTCTTCGGCATCTCGCTCTTCAAGTGGGATTTCATTGGCGATCCCGAGTTCCTGGGTCTGCGTAACTTTGTCCGCCTGCTCACAGAAGACGAGCTCTTCCGAAAGGCCGTGTTCCAGACGCTCTACTTCGTGGTCGGGACAGTTCCCACGGGGATGGCCCTATCGCTCCTCCTGGCCGTCCTGTTGAACGCTCGGCTGCCCGGCAGGGGCCTCTTCCGCGCCCTTCTGTTTTCGCCCTACGTGATGCCTGTCATCGCCACCACAGTGATCTGGCAGTGGATTTTCAACCCCGACTACGGAGTCATGAACGCGCTGCTCAACGCCTTCCAAATTCCCGGCGTCGGCTGGGTGCGCTCAGCCGATTGGATAATGCCGGCCATCATCATCTACAGCCTCTGGCACTTCACTGGCTACAACACTGTGATCTTCCTGGCGGGCCTGGCCAACATCCCGCCCGAACTCGAAGAGGCCGCCCACGTTGACGGCGCGGGCGCGTGGTCGACGTTCTGGAAGGTCACGTGGCCGTTGCTGAGCCCCACTACGTACTTCGTCCTCTTCATCTCCATGATCGGCTCCTTCAAGGTCTTCGTTCAGGTCTATCAGTTCACCCTGGGAACCGGCGGGCCGGATCGCGCGGCGGAGACGATCGGCTTCTACCTCTACCAGGAGGCGTTCCAGCACTTCCGCGCCGGCTATGCCTCGGCGATCTCGGTGATCTTCTTCCTGATCATCGTCGTCGTCACCGGGGCGCAGATGCGTTTCGCCTCCCGGTGGGTTTTTTACAGGTGACCGCCAGGCGCGCGCTGGAGCTGGGTCCGCGCTACCTCCTGCTGGCGCTCGCCCTCGTTCTCTTCCTCTTCCCCATCTACTGGATGGCAGTTCTCTCGCTCGACGCGCCCCAAACGCCCTTCGGTCTCCCGCCCAAGCTCTGGCCGGACTGGGAGTTCAACAACTTCGCCAGCGCCTGGAAGGCAGTGCCGTGGGGCCGCTACTTCCTCAACACTGTCTTCATCGCCGCCATGTACACGCTGCTGGTCTGCGCCACCTCAGTACTGGCCGGTTATGCCTTCGCGTCGATGTCGTTCCCGGGGAAGGCGCTCATCTTCGCCTGCGTGCTGGGCATGTACATGGTCCCCCAGGAGGTCACGCTGGTGCCCAACTATGTGATCCTCGCCAAGCTAACGTGGCTCAACAGCTTCCAGGCCCAGATCGTCCCGCTGGGCGCCTCTATCTTCGGCATCTTCCTGATGCGGCAGTTCTTCCTGACGCTGCCCAAAGACCTCTGGGAGGCGGCTCAGCTTGACGGCGTCGGCCACCTTCGCTTTCTCTTGCTGATCGGGCTGCCGCTGGCCCGGCCGGCCCTCGTCACAGTGGCGCTGTTCCACCTCGTGGCCGCCTGGAACTCCTTCCTCTGGCCGCTGATCGTCACCTCCGACGACAGTGTCAGGCCGATCCAGGTTGGACTCTCCTCCTTCGCTGCGGCAGACTCCACCCAGCCGGTGCTTCTGGCGGCCGGCGCAGTCATGACAACGCTTCCGATCCTCGTCCTCTTCCTCGTAGCCCAGAAGCAGTTGGTAGGCGGCATCGCGGCCACCGGGATCCGGGGCTGAGCGGCCGGTTCACAAAGGGGGTTCTGAAAGAGATGCGTTGGCAAGAGATCGCTGCGCTGGCCGCGCTGCTCGTCATCGCCTGCGGCGGCGGCAGCAGCACGACGACGAGTTCCGCCGAGCAGCTGCCGGCGCTGAAGAACCCTGTCACTATCACGTTCTGGCACGCCATGCACGGCGGCAGCCAGAAGCCGACCATCACCCAGCTCGCAGACCAGTTCAACTCCAGTCAGAGCCTGGTCAAGGTCAACCTGGTCGACCAGGTGGATTACCCGACCCTGCTTTCGAAGACTGTTGCGTCGATCGCCGCGGGCCAGCCGCCCACGGCCGCCCAGTGCTACACGGGCTGGGCCGACCAGTACAACAAGAAGAAGGCACTGGCGGACATAACGCAGTTCATCAACGCCAAAGACGGCTTCTCTCAAGGTGATCTGAAGGACTTCTTCGCGCCCATGCTGAACGACGGCAAGCTGAACGGGAAGCAATACACCATCCCCTTCAACAAGTCGGTCTATGTCCTCTACTACAACGAAGAGATGTTCAAGGAGGCCGGTCTGCCGGCGCCACCCAAGAACTGGGATGAGTTTGTGACCGACGCCAAGAAGCTGGCCACCTACAACTTCACCTCCCCTCAGACCCGGTCCCAGGACGGCAAGCACTGGGGCACCGACTTCAGCCAGAACCAGAGTTACGAGAACCTTTGGGAAAGCCAGGTGGTGGAAAACGGAGGCACGCTGGTCAATGGCGACAAGACGAAGACCGCCTTCAACTCCAGCGCCGGCCGGCAGTCGATTCAGATGTGGGCCGACCTGGTCAAGTCGGGCGTGGCGCACCGGGTGAGTGGCTTCGACGATGAGGCCGACCTGGGCAGCAAGCACATCGGGATGATGGTCAACACCATCGCCGGCTACTCGTTCGTCAAGAAGTCGGTCGGCGACGGGTTCATGCTCAAGACGGCGCTCGTGCCCGCGGGCACCAAGAGCCAGGGCGTCGAGATGGCGGGGACCAACGTCTGCACCTTCTCGAAGGCGACTCCGGACGAGCAGCACGGCGCCTTCCTCTGGACCAAGTTCCTGACCAGCAAGCAGTCCACTGAGCTCTGGTCGGAGAAGACTGGCTACATGCCTGTCCGCCAGTCGGCGGCCCAGGACATGAAGACGACGTTCTACAACAGCAACCCCGACGGGCCGAACATCCAGACGGCAGTGACCCAGCTGCCCCGCGCCTTCTCGGGGCCGCCGCTGGCGGTCTGGGACGAGTCGATGAGCGACATCCTGATCGAGCTGGTGAACATCGTGGACGGGAAGAAGTCAGACTCGCAGGGGCTCTCGGACGCGGCCAAGAAGGCGGACGACCTGCTCGCCAACGGCTAGGGTGAACTTCCGGGAGTGGCCGAAGGCCGAGCTGCACTGCCATTTGGACGGTGGTGTTCGGCCCACCACGGCTGAGGAGCTGGCAGACGCTCAGGGCCTTGATGTGCCTCGCCCCCTCCGCCTCATCGCGCCCGGCTCCTGCTCCTCTCAGGCGGAGTACCTCGCCTACTTCGACGACGCTCTCGCCGTCCTCCAGACGGAGGAGGCGCTGGAGCGGTCGGCCCGGGAGCTCTGTCTCGACTCGGCTGCCGACGGCATCGACTACCTGGAGGTCCGCTGGGCGCCGCTGCTTCACCGCCGCGCCGGACTGACGGTCGGGCGGGTGATCGAGGCGGTGCTCGGGGGTCTGGCTCAAGGGCCCATCACGGCTGTGGCCATCGCCTGTGCCATGCGCCACCACTCTGTCGAGGAGAATGTCGAGCTGGCACGAAGCGCCGGCTCATTCGCGGGCCGCGGGCTGGTCGGCTTCGACCTGGCAGGAGACGAGGCAAAGTTTCCGGCCGAGCGCCACCGCCCGGCTTTTCAGGCAGCCCGGGCCGCGGGGCTGCACCTCACCTGCCACGCCGGTGAGGCGGGTCCTCCGGAGTCAGTCCTGGAGGCGCTGGACCTGGGGCTGGAGCGGATCGCCCACGGCGTCATCGGCGCCCGCCGCCCCGAGATAGTGGAGCGGATCCGCGCCGAGGGGGTGGTTCTCGACGTCTGCCCGACAGCCAATTGGAAGTGCAAGGCAGTCGCCTCGCTGGCCGAGCACCCCCTCCCCAGGCTGCTGCGGTCAGGTGTCCGCTGCACTGTCAGCACCGACTCCCGCACAGTGGCGGATACGACGCTCTCCAGGGAGTTCGAGCTCTGCCTGAGCGAGATGGGCCTCAGCGAGGCCGACCTGGCGAGGACTGACCAGATTGCCCGGGAGGCCGCCTTCAACCGCTGAGGCTGCCGTTTCGGGTGGCGGCTAGCCTGAGGCCCGATCGCGCTGGATCAGGCGGCGGACGGCGTCGACGGCCACTCCCAGCATCCTGTCCATGGAGGAGGGATCCAGGTGCTGGATCTCTCCAGCGCCGAGCTCGTCCACACAGAGCAGGATGACTCCCGCTCTGAGCTTGCGAAGAGCGCTGATCACGAGGACCGTGGAGGACTCCATGTCGTTGGCGACGACGCCCGCCCGGGACCAGACCTCCAGCTCCTGCTTCAGCTGGTCACGCTTGGGCATCCGGTCGGGGAGCAGTTCCGGGTAGAGGGCGTCCACCGAGCGAACCACTCCCAGGTGGTAGGGGGCTCCGGCCGCCTCGGCGGCCTCGCGAGCGGCCAGCACCACGTCGAGGTTGGCGATGGCCGGGTATTCGAGGGGGACATAGTCGTTGGCCGTGCCCTCGCTCCTGACCGCGCCAGTGACGATCACCAGGTCGCCCATCTTGATCTCCCGCTGGGCGCCGCCACACGTGCCGACTCGGAGGAAGGTGTGAACGCCGAGATCGGCCAGCTCCTCGATCCCGATCGCGGCCGAGGGGCCGCCGATACCGCTCGAGACCGCCGACACCTTCGCCCCGTCCAGAGTCCCCGTGCAGGTTCGGTACTCGCGGCTGAAGGCCATCTCACGAGCGTCCTCGAAGTAGCCCCCGATCAGCGGCGTCCGGAAGGGATCTCCCGGGTAGAGGACGTACTCGCCGACTTCGCCTGCCGCCAGCCCCACGTGGTATTTGCGCTCGGCTTCGGCCATCGGCGCGTAAGTCTAAGGTTTCACCCACTTTCGATCGGGCCGCGAATAGAGTCAGTCAATGGTATGTTTATTCTGGGGTAGTTGTCCTTAGGCGGCGAGATTTGGAGGATCGATGAGCGTCGGACTTGTGACCGGAGCCTCGCGCGGACTGGGCCGCGCACTCGCTCTCGGTCTTGCCCGAAAGGGCTGGTCCCTGGTCATCGACGGTCGGAACGAGGAAGCTCTAAACACTGCCGGACAGGAGATGCGCCTCCTGCAGCCGCCGGGAGCGCAGCTGGTTGCCATCGCGGGCGACATCACCGAGGCGCGACACCGAACCGAGCTGGCCGGCGCGGCTTACGCCCTGGGCGGCCTCGACCTCCTGATCAACAATGCGGGCAGCCTCGGCCCCAGCCCACTGCCGCACCTCGCTCACTTTCCGCTCCAGGGCCTGCGCCAGTTGTTCGAGGTATACCCGGTCGCCGCCTTGGGACTCATCCAGGAAACCATCGACCTCCTCCGCGCCACCCCCACAGGTGGCCGCGTGATTCTGGTCAGCTCGGATGCCGCCATCGAGGCCTATCCGGGCTGGGGAGGCTACGGGGCGGCCAAGGCGGCGGTCGACCACATCGCGGCAGTGCTGGCGGTCGAGGAGCCAGCGCTGCGCGTCTGGGCGCTGGACCCCGGAGACCTTCGGACTCAGATGCACCAGGAGGCCTTCCCCGGGGAGGACATCTCCAATCGGCCGGAGCCGGACTCGGTGGTGCCCGCGATCTTAGAGCTGATCCAGTCCGACCGTCCCAGCGGACGGCTGCGCGCGGCCGACCTCCACTCCCCCGCGGCGGCGTCATGACTGCCGTAGCGCCCGCGCTCTTGGACTTTGAGCTGCCGGCCAGGCTGGAGGCCGCGACTCCGCCGGAGGAGCTCGGCAGGGGCCGGGATGATGTGCGCCTGCTGGTGACCCATCGCGCGGCGAGGCGAATCGAGCATGGTCGCTTCACTGATCTGCCGGACCTTCTCAGCGCCGGCGACCTGTTGGTTGTCAACCGGTCGGCGACCATTCCCGCCGCGTTGTCGGCCGAGGTTGGGGGCAAGGCGGCGCTCCTTCATCTCTCCAGCCCGCGTGGGGACGGAACCTGGATCGTCGAGCTTCGCCACCGGGACTCGGACGGCCGGAACTCGCCGTGGTTGGACGCGGCCTCGGGGACCACCCTGATCCTGCCGGAAGGAGCGAGCGCGAGGTTGCTTCGACCCACCGCGCAGGCGGTAGATCACGGCCAGAGGGTTCGACTCTGGCTGGCAGAGCTCGATCTTCCCACACCCCCCACCACGTTCCTGAACCGGCACGGCGTGCCGATCCGCTATGGCCACGTGGATAGAGATCGGCCGCTCGCCGCTTACCAGACAGTGTTCGCGACCGAGCCCGGCAGTGCCGAGATGCCGTCTGCAGGCCGGCCCTTCACCTTCGAACTCGTCACTGCGCTGGTTGCCCGAGGAGTCGCCATCGCACCGCTCCTGCTCCACTGCGGCGTGTCGTCGATGGAAGCCCATGAACCGCCGGCAGCTGAGCGCTTTCTGGTTCCCGCAGCGACGGCGGAACGCGTGAACGCCACCAGGCGGCTGGGCGGTCGCGTCGTCGCGGTCGGCACGACTGTGGTGCGTGCCCTCGAGAGCGCGGCGCTGGCGCCGGGCCTGGTCCTTCCGGCCGACGGCTGGACGGACCTAGTGATCCGGGCCGACCACCCGATGATGGCAATTGACGGGCTGCTCACCGGCTGGCACGAGCCGAGGGCGTCACACCTGGCCTTGTTGGAGGCCCTCGTCGGGAGCGAGCTCCTGGAAACGTCGTACCGCGCAGCGCTTGACCAGGGATACCTTTGGCACGAGTTCGGCGATAGCCACCTCCTCCTGCCATGAACTCGAGCCGCCGACCTTCCGAGCCGGTTGAGCTGGCTCCCGCAGAAAGCGCTGGCATGACTGTCGCCTTGGACGCCATGTCTGCCGGCCGCCGCGCGGTGGTGGAGTTCATAAAGACAGCGGGCGAGGCAGGGGTAAACCAGATCGCCGCCGCCCTGGGCGTGACAATCGGTGGCGTGCGCCAGCATCTGGCGGCCTTGGCTGAAGAGGGTTTGATCGCCCATCGCGACGAGCGCGCCGGCCGAGGCAGACCCCGGCGGTGGTACTGCCTGACGCCCACTGCGGAGACGCTCTGGCCCAAGCGTTACGGGCAGCTCGCGAACCAGCTGCTCGGGTTCATCGAGCAGGCCGAGCCGGCGCTGGTCGAGCACGCCTTCGAGAGCCGAGGCCGCGATCGGGCCGAGCGGGCCAGGAGCCGGCTCCGAGGTCGCGGTTTCGACCAGCGGGTTCGAGAGCTGGCCAAGATCCTGCACGAGGATGGCTATCTGGCCGACTGTGAGAAGGTCGGCGACGATGGCTGGCGGATCGTCGAGCACAACTGCGCCATCCTCGACGTGGCCATTCGCTACGGTGCCGCCTGCAGCAGCGAACTGGCCTTCCTGCGCGAGGCCATGCCCGATGCCGAGATCGAGAGAATCCGGCACAAGATGGCCGGGGACTTCGTCTGCGCTTACAGCGTGCGTTCATCTCCGGCGAAATCATTCGCCTGACAATCCCAGTGCGCCTGGCCCCGAGGCCTCTGAGGTCAGCGGTCTTCGGAGCCTGGCCAGGCGCCGCCGGGCGCGCGCCCGAGGTCCTGGGCTCGCAGCCTGGAGCGGCCGAGCAGGTACTGGCCGGCGAAGCCGACTGCGATGGCGACGAGGACTCCCAGGTTGGCGGAGGACCACTGCCCGTTGAGCTTCGGCCCGAGGTGGAGCGGCTCGAGCAGGTACCCCTGCCAGGAGAGAGCGCCGGCAAAGGTGTTGGTGACCAGGCCCCAACCGAGCAGCGTCGCCACGACAGTGACACCGATGGCGACCGGGTTGACGGCGCCATAGCGCCCGCCCACCCGGTACAGCTCCGCATCCGCGTAGTCGGTCCGGCGCGAAAGCAGGTCGGCGAGGAAGACCCCGCACCAGGCTGAGATCGGGACCCCGAGCGTGATCAGAAAGCCCTGGAAGGGGCCTATGAAGCTGCTGGCGAACCAGACCACATAGATGGTGCCCAGGATCATGATCACGCCATCGACGCCCGCCGCCACCCAGCGGGGAACCCGCAGCCCAAGCGTGAGCAGGGCGAGACCTGATGAGTAGATGTCAAGCGCAGCGCCGCCGATAAGACCGCCGATCGCCACGACGGCGAACGGGATCAGGTACCAGGTAGGCAGCAGCGCGGTCAGAGCGCCGATCGGATCGCTACCGATTGCCTGGTTGAGCTTTGCGTCAGAGCCCGCCAGCAGCAGGCCGAGAACTATCAGGATGACGGGCGCCACGCTGGCGCCGAACGTGGTCCAGCCAACCACGCCCCGACTCGACGATGTGCGTGGGAGGTAGCGCGAGTAGTCACCGCCACTGTTGACCCAGCCGAGCCCGAAGCCGGTGGCCGCGAAGATCAGCGCTCCCAGGACAGCCTGCCAGGACCCACCTGGCAGCGCCGCCACCTTATCGCGGTGGATGTGCTGGAAGGTGAGCGCCACGTAGCCGACAGTGAGAATGGCGAGGCCGACGGTCAGCACTGTCTGCAGGCGCATGATCAGGTCGAAGCCGAAGATCCCCGCCGCGACCACCACCGCGGCAACCACCACGAAGGCGACGATCTTGGTCGTATTACCACCTCCCGCGCCGAGCCGTCCGAAAACAGTCGCCGTCGCCAGAGTGGCGAGGGAGACGAGCACTGTCTCCCAGCCGACCAGCAGGATGTAGGAGAGGGCGGCCGGCAGGGCTCCGCCGCGGACGCCGTAAGTCGCGCGGCTGAGCACCATGGTCGGCGCCGAGCCGCGCTTGCCCGCCAGGGAGATGTAGCCGACGAGCAGGAAGGACAGCGCCGTGCCCACCACTCCCGCCACAGTCGCCTGCCAGAACGACACCCCGAAGCCGAGCAGGAAGGACCCGTAACTGATCCCCAGCACTGAAATGTTCGCGGCGCACCAGGGCCAGAAGAGGTCGAAGGGGCGTCCCTTGCGCTCTCGCTCGTCGATGACGTTGATGCCGTTCTGCTCGACCTGAAGTGCGGTCCCGGCCGGAACCTCGAGCTCAGCTGCCATCAGGGCCAGCGCCGCTTTCGAGACATCCCAACCATGATGCCGGCCACAGCGCAAACGCAGTCAGCGGGGTCAATCGGAATTTAGCGTGACAGGATAAAGCGCCGGGTCGCGCAGTCTTCAACCCCCGGCGAGGCCAACGCCTGCCCGCGGCGGTCGGAGGAAGGCGCGTCAGCCGGGACGGACACGGGCCGATGGCACCGCGGTGCGAGAGAATCGATCAGGTCCGACCGCGGAGGACAGGACAGGGCCAGCCCGTTATGGCTGGTCCTGCCTGTCGCTGTCGATGTCGCTGGCCGAGCTCAATGGGCAGGTTGGGAAGACGGCGGCGGCCCGAGCAGCTCAACACCGTGGCTGCGGGCGCCCGCGTCGACCTTGGCCATGTCCGGTTCGCAGGGCGGCGGGATCGCGCGCTGTTTGGCCGTTTCGCCGACCGCCCGGTAGAAACGCTCGTGACCGGCTGGGGTGCCGACGGTCAACCAGCGAGCGGTCTCCGATTCGACGCGAAAAGAGGGCGGAAGCCGCGTGGAATGAAGACCATGGCTCCCCTGCCGACGCGCTGGTATGGCCGGCCGGAATCGCCTGCCCAAAACGTCATCTCCCCTTCGAGAACGTAGAAAGTCTCGTCATCACCCGGCTGTCGGTGCCAGGGCGGAGAGTGTCCGGCCAGTGCCTCGTGCTCCACCAGGGAAACGCCGTCGCCTGTCTGCTCACCCGCCGCCAGCACTGCTTGTAACTCACCCAAGCACCAAAGCGCCTCCGCCTCGGCATTGGTCTGTGCCAGGGGCCCGAGATCTTCTCCCTTCTCGATGACCAAGGCACCGGCCGCGGCCGAGCCCTCATGGCTGTGATCGCGGAAGTTCACGCCCGCCTCGAGTCGCGGTGGGCACGCCTGGTTGGTCAACGGCGCTTCGCGACACTGCGGGCAACCTTGTGCGAGCTGGCCGAGGAACACTCGGCTCTCGATGGCAGGCGCCCTCTGTGATGCCCTTCAAATCGCGCCGCTGTAACCACCTCCACCTCGCAATCGGCGGCCGCAGTCTCCCAGCCCACCGGCAGGACCCAGTCTGCTTCGACCAGGCGTATCCGTCCGCGACCTGAAGGCGTTCGTAGGACGCGCTCCAGCACGCTCCGCGGAAGCGGCCGACGGGAGCTGAGCGACTCGCGTCGCGCGGGCCCAAAGAAAGGCCGCGCCGTCGCTCACGACGCTCCTCAGGTGGCGCCGGACTCAGCGCGGAAGATCGCTGCGAAAGGGGCACAATACGTTATTCCTGCCATGGCTACGGCGATTTCCCTCTCCCACCTCGGCTCAGTGATGCGTGGGGTGCGCAGCGTTGACCAGGTAGGTGTGGAGGAGCGGGCCGCAGGGCTCGCCAAGCGGTCGATCAAAAAGGCCTCGAAGCTCTGGGCGCTGGACCTGGCCATCCGCTGTATCGACCTGACGACACTGGAGGGCGCCGACACCCCCGGTAAGGTGACTGCCCTCTGCGCCAAGGGTGTGCGGCCCCAGCCAGGCGACCCCAGCATCCCGTCGGTGGGCGCCATCTGCGTCTATCCCAGCCTGGTCGCCACAGCCGTTGCGCACCTGCGCGGAAGCGGAGTCAAGGTGGCCTCGGTGGCAACGGCATTTCCCTCGGGCCAGAGCTTCACCTCGATCAAGGTCGCGGAGACGCGCGAGGCGCTGGCCGCCGGAGCTGATGAGCTCGACATGGTGATCGACCGCGGCGCCTTCCTCTCGGGCGACTACCAAAAGGTGTACGACGAGATCGGCAGCGTGAAGGAGGCTTGTGGGTCGGCCCATTTGAAGGTGATCCTGGAGACCGGCGAGCTCGGCACCTATGACAACGTGCGCCGGGCCTCGATTCTGGCCATGGCGGCGGGGGCTGACTTCATCAAGACCTCGACCGGCAAGATCACGCCGGCCGCCACCCTGCCGGTGAGTCTGGTGATGATGGAGTGCATCCGCGATTTCAGCCGGGAGACAGGTAAGCAGATTGGGTTCAAGCCGGCCGGCGGAATCCGGACATCGAAGCAGGCGATCGCCTACCTGGTGGTCCTCTACGAGACGCTCGGCCCTGACTGGATGACGCCCGAGCGCTTCCGGCTGGGCGCCTCCAGCCTCCTCAACGACATCCTGATGCAGATCGAGAAGGAGCGCAGCGGCGCCTACCAGAGCGCCGACTACTTCAGCGTCGATTGATGGCCATCGCCAAACGACCCAGCACCGAGATGGGCCAGCGGCTCTTCGAGTACGCCGCCGCCCCCGAAGCGACCGACCACCTGAAGATCGCCGACTCCTACGCGCTCTTCGTCGGCGGCAGGTTCGTCGAGCCGCACTCCCGACGACGGTTTGCCACAGTCAACCCCGCAACCGAGGAGACTCTCTCGGAGGTCGCCGAGGCCGACGAGACGGACGTCGACCGCGCTGTCACCGCCGCGGCCGACGCCTTCCGCTCCTGGTCAAGGCTCTCGGGCGCCAAGCGAGCGCGCTACATCTTCAGGCTCTCGCGGCTCATGCAGGAGCGGGCGCGCGAGCTGGCGGTACTGGAGACGATGGACGGCGGCAAGCCCATCAAGGAGTCGCGGGACGTGGACGTTCCCCTGGCGGCGGCGCACTTCTTCTACTACGCGGGCTGGGCCGACAAGCTGGAGTGGGCGTTTCCCAACCGGCGGCCGCGGCCGCTCGGTGTGGCGGCCCAGGTCATCCCCTGGAACTTCCCGCTCCTGATGCTGGCCTGGAAGATCGCACCGGCGCTGGCGGCGGGAAACACTGTAGTGCTGAAGCCGGCCGAGACGACGCCGCTCTCAGCCCTTGCCTTCGCCGACATCTGCCAGCAGGCGGACCTGCCACCTGGCGTGGTCAACATAGTGACAGGAGCCGGCAGCACGGGGGCGGCGGTGGTCGGCCACCCGGGCGTCGGAAAGGTAGCCTTCACAGGCTCGACCGAGGTCGGCAAGCAGATCCAGCGAGCTACCGCCGGCAGCGGTAAACACCTGACTCTGGAGCTGGGCGGCAAGGCGGCCAACATAGTGTTCGAGGACGCTCCCTTGGACCAGGCGATCGAGGGCATCGTGAACGGGATCTACTTCAACCAGGGCCACGTCTGCTGCGCGGGCTCGCGGCTGCTGGTTCAGGAATCGATAGTGGAGCCGCTGCTGGCCAAGCTCAAGAGCCGGCTGGGGACGCTCAGGGTGGGCGATCCGCTGGACAAGAACACAGACGTCGGCGCCATCAATTCCAGAGCGCAGCTGGAGAAGATCGAGGGGTTGGTCAACTCTGGCATCGAAGAGGGGGCCGAGATCTACCAGCCGGAGTGCCGTCTGCCGGAGCGCGGCTACTGGTTCAGGCCCACCATCTTCACCAACGTCGCCCAGTCCTATCGGATCGCGCGTGAGGAGATCTTCGGCCCCGTCCTCTCGGTGCTGACCTTTCGGACGCCCGATGAGGCGGTGGAGAAGGCGAACAACACCCCCTACGGCCTCTCCGCCGGCGTCTGGACCGACAAGGGCTCCCGCATCCTCTGGCTGGTCGAGCGGATGCGGGCCGGGGTGGTCTGGGCCAACACCTTCAACCGCTTCGACCCCACCTCCCCCTTCGGCGGCTACAAGGAATCAGGCTTCGGCCGCGAGGGCGGCCTGCACGGGCTCGCGGCGTATGTGGAGCTGAGCTGATGGACGTACGCAAGACGTACAAGCTCTATGCGGCCGGCGAGTTCGTCCGCTCGGAATCCGGTCGCACGTACAAGCCGGACGGCCAGAACAACGTGCCCAGGAGTTCACGCAAGGATCTTCGCGACATGGTCAAGGCGGCCCGCGGGGCGTTTCCGGGGTGGTCGCGGCGCACAGCCATGAACCGGGGCCAGGTGCTGTACAGGGTGGCCGAGATGCTGGATGGGCGCCGGGCCGAGTTCAGGGACCTGCTGGGGGGCGGCCGAGCGGCCGGGCGTCAGGTGGACGCGGCTGTCGAGACCTGGGTCTGGTACGCGGGCTGGACCGATAAGCTGCACCAGTTTGCGGGAACCGTCAACCCGGTGGCGGGTCCCTACTTCAACTTCACGCTGCCCGAACCGACAGGTGTGGTGGGGGTGGTGGCGCCGGAGGAGCCTGCGCTGCTGGGCCTGGTGAGGCGGCTGGCCGCGGCACTGTGTGGCGGCAACACAGTGGTGGCGCTGGCTTCGGAGCGCGCTCCGCTGGCTGCTCTCACCTTGGGGGAGGTGCTTGCCACCAGCGACTTCCCACCGGGGGTGGTGAACGTGCTGAGCGGCAAGCGCGAGGAGCTGCTGCCCTGGCTGGCGTCACATATGGACGTCAACGCCATCGACGCGGCGGGGTGCACGGCAGATCAGCTAGGGCAGGTGCAGGAGGCCGCAGCAGGAAATCTCAAGCGGGTGGTCCCGCCTGGACCTGGCGCTGAGGCGCTGAGCCCCCACGCCGGGCTGGACCTGATGGAATTCAAGACGGTCTGGCACCCGATAGGCGTCTGAGCCAAGCTTCCGGCCGGGGCCCCTGCTGACCGGTCGTCCCAGAGCGCCCAGACTTTGGCGGACGCGTGAAGAACTGCTGGCCTGCTTGGGCAGCATGATGGACGATGCCTTCCCGGTCCACCCTGGCCAGAACGTGGCGCGGTCGGGTCACTTCGTGGCTGACCAAGCGCCAGGCGGACTCGAGCCGCGGCGCCACCTCCCTGATCAGCTCCTCCGAGCGCGCGTGCACGGTCGCCAGTGGCTCGCCTGCCCGCACGTGGTGGCCGACCGATGCCTCGATCAGGATTCCGGCTCCAGGGTCGATGGCGTCAGTTTTCTGCTGGCGGCCAGCGCCGAGCTGCAGGCAGGCCAGGCCGATTTGCAGGGCGTCGATGGCGGCCACGTAGCCCTCGGTAGGCGCGGGCAGCGGCAGTCGGCAGGCCGCGACCGGGAGCCCTTCCTCGAGGCGGCCGCCCTGGGCGGCAAGCAGCCGCCGGAAGCGCTCGAGGCCGCTCCCATCTCTCAGCGCGGCAGCGGGATCAGCTTCGACGCCTGCCAGCCGGCACATCTCGCGCGCGACGCTGACGCAGACCTGGAGCAGCTCTTCGTCGCCCTTGCCTTGGAGCGCGTCCAGTGCTTCCTGGACCTCGAGCGCGTTCCCGACCGCCCTCCCCAGCGGATTGTTCATGTCGGTGACCAGCGCCACGACGCGGCGACCGGCGGCCTCGCCGAGCCAGACCATCTCCTCGGCCAGCGCCGCAGCGCTCTGGACGTCTGGCATGAAGGCGCCCCGGCCAAACTTGACGTCCAGCACTATGGCGTCGGCGCCGGCGGCCAGCTTCTTCGACATCACGCTGGAGGCAATGAGGGGCAGCGAGGGCACTGTGGCGGTCACGTCGCGAAGCGTGTAGAGAGCCTTGTCGGCGGGCACGAGCCTGGGGGATTGAGCTGCCACGGCCAGACCGATCCGCCGGACCTGGGCCAGGAATTGCTCCGGTTCCAGGTCGACGCTCAGACCGGGGACGGACTCCAGCTTGTCAAGGGTGCCGCCGGTGTGGGCCAGGGCTCGGCCGGACAGCTTGGGAACTGGTACCCCGCAGGCGGCGGCCAGCGGGCCCGAGATCAGAGTCACCTTGTCCCCGACGCCACCGGTGGAGTGCTTGTCGACCTTGACGCCGGGGATGGAGGACAGATCAAGGCTCTCGCCGCTGGCCACCATCGCCTGGGTTAGCGCCAGCGTCTCGGACCGCGTCATGTCCCGTATGCAGACGGCCATCAGCCACGCGGCGAGCTGGTAATCGGGAATACTGCCCTCCAGGTAGCCGGAGAGAAGCTGCCGGATCTCCTCCGGGCTGTGCTCCAAGCCGTCCCGCTTGCGGCCGATGATCTCCAGAGGTTGCACCGGCAGCGATCCTAAGACGTTGGCCGCGACAGCGCTGGGGCGGACCCCGCCGTTCCATCCGATATGCTTCGGCCCGACTTGGCAGACCTGGGCGCGCCGGCCGGCCTCGGAGCTGCGATCAGGCGGCGCGAGGACCCTGAGCTCTTTCGCGGAGAGGGTCGGTTCCTGGCTGATCTTGAGCTGCCGGCCGGCGGCTTGTTCGCCTGCTTCGTGCGCTCACCTGTCGCCCACGCTCGCCTCAAGGATGTCGACTTGGGCAATGCCCGGGCCCTAGCCGGAGTGGTCGGCGCATTCGCCGCCAAAGATCTGGGGCTTGAGCCCGTGACCATGTTCCCCGGACTGCCCGAAGCTCTGGCCCGCCCTGTCCTCGCCAAATCGGTCGTGCGCTTTGCCGGGGAAGCGGTGGCGGTGGTCGTCGGTCGGAGCGAGGCGGCCGCTGCGGACGGCGCCGCGGCTGTTGCTGTGGACTACGAGCCCCTCAGCTCAGTCGTCTCGCCGGAGGACGCCGCGGCAATCGGCGCTCCCCTGCTCTTCCCAGAGCACGGCTCGAACCTGGCGTTCCAGGGGCTCATCAGGACTGAGGAGGACGCGCTGGCGGGGGCGAACGCGATCATCAGCGCTCGCTTTAGGAATCAGCGCCTGGCGGCGGTGCCGATGGAGCCAAACGGTTTTGCGGCCGCTCCCTTAGGGAGGGGCGAGGGGCTTCAGGTCTGGGCCTCGACGCAGAGCCCTTTCCAAGTTCGGGACGCCATCGCCGAGAGCCTGCGCATACCTGAGCAGTCGGTCCACTGCATGGTTCCGCACGTGGGCGGCGCCTTTGGCGCCAAGCTGGCCGTCTATCCCGAGCAGCTGGTAGTGGCGGCGCTGGCTCTCCGCCTCGGGCGGCCTGTGCGCTG
Source organism: Candidatus Dormiibacter inghamiae (assembly GCA_016464825.1). GTDB lineage: Bacteria > Chloroflexota > Dormibacteria > Dormibacterales > Dormibacteraceae > Dormiibacter > Dormiibacter inghamiae. The sequence goes on from JAEKNQ010000063.1 coordinate 16,089, forward strand.
GCTGGAGACGCGCTCGGAGAGCTTTGTCGCCCTGAACCAGGGCCGCGGTCAGATCCAGGACGTGCAGCTGGGCTCCGACAGGAGCGGCAAGCTGGTGGGCCTGAGAGTGCGAGTCATCGCTGATGCCGGCGCCTACCCCGGTCAGGGCGCTTTCCTCCCCTATCTCACAGGTCAGATGCTGTCAGGCGTTTACAGAATCCCTCGCATCGACTATCAAGCTCGCTCTTACTGCACTAACACCACACCCACTGGCGCTTACCGCGGTGCCGGTCGTCCCGAAGCGACAGCTCTGCTCGAGCGGGCCATGGACCTGCTTGCGGCTGCGCTCGGCCTCGACCCGGCCGAACTGAGGCGGCGCAACCTCATCCCGCCCGACGCCTTTCCCTACGAATCGCCCACTGGCGCCATCTACGACTCCGGCGACTACGAGCGGGCTCTGGGTCGCGCCCTCCAGCTGAGCCGGTACGCAGACTTGCGCTCAGAGCAGGCGGCGAGGCTCTCGGCCGGAGCTCGGAAGGTGCTCGGGATCGGAATTTCGACCTATGTCGAGGTGACGGCTGTCGGCTCACCCACCGAGTACGCCGCCATCGAAGTCGAGGCGGGCGGTGACTTAGCGGTTCAGGTGGGGACGACGAGCTCCGGTCAGGGCCACGCCACCGCTTACGCTCAGATCCTGAGCGGACTGCTCGGCGTTCCTTCGGAGCGCATAACCGTGACCGAGGGCGACACTTCCCTCGTCGAGCGCGGGGACGGCACCGCCAGCTCCCGCTCCATGCAGCTCGGCGCAAGCGCTGTCTTCGGCGCCGGCAAGGAGCTGCTGCAGCGCGCGCGGGAGCTCGGAGCCGAGGTTCTCGAAGCAGCCGAAGTGGATCTCGTCAGCAGCAGTGACGGCTTCGGCGTCCGCGGCTCGCCCCAACGGGCCGTCAGCTGGAGCCAACTCGCCGCCCGTGCGGCGGAGCTCGGCAGCCCGCTCCGTGCGGTGTTCGACGCCTACGCTGACTCCAGCTACCCTTTTGGCGCCCACGTGGCAGTCGCCGAGGTGGATCTGGAGACAGGAGAGGCTCGGCTGCTCCGCCACGTAGCGGTCGACGACTGCGGCACTGTCGTCAATCCCCTCCTCGTCGACGGCCAGGTTGCCGGCGGCATCGCCCAAGGGGTAGCCCAAGCCCTTTTCGAGGAAGTGGTGCACGATGCGGACGGGATCCCGCGAACTACCAGCCTGCTGGACTACTGCGTGCCGGGAGCGTCCGAGCTGCCGCCGCTGGAACTCGATCACACTGTCACCGCCTCGCCGAACAACTCCCTGGGAGTGAAGGGTGTTGGTGAATCGGGGACGATCGGTGCCACTCCCGCGGTTCAGAACGCGGTCCTCGACGCTGTGAAGCATCTCGGCATCGTGCATCTGGATATGCCGCTGCATCCGGAGCGCCTTTGGCGCGCCATCCGCGACGCACCGACCAGTCGTTAGCAGCGCCTCCCCTCGGAGGACGAGCGGCCTCAGCGGCCGGCCAACCTATACAGCTGCTCGCCGGCATGCTTCACCAGCAGCCGGTCGTCGTGACCTTCCCAATCCTCGGGCTGGATTGTGGCCGGGTCGCGGTAGCCGAGGTTGATCCGGCGGCAGCGCTCTTCGGGGATGCCCGTCGCTAGAGTGACTTCGATGCGCGGTCGTTCAATTCCAGACGCCGCATCGAAAGTGCCTGTGCCCTTCACATGCGTCGAGTGCGCCAGGATGGTGCCAGGCACGCTGGCGTATCGGTCCCATTGCTTCAGGAAGTACTCGCTGACGTGATATCCCACTTGGTCCAGGAGGCGGCCGTGCGTGAAAGAGACCTCCTTCAGGAAGGGCGCATAGATGATCACCTCGCCCCCGTCGGCCACCACCGCCTCGGTCTTGTACATGGCCTTGGCCGCCGTCCAGAGATCGTCATAGCGCTCGGACGGCATGGAAAGCACACTCCTGACCGGCTGCGGGAGTCTCACGACATTGAGCTGCGCCGACAGGCGCGCGGCTTCCCTGAACGCAACGTCGGGCTCGCCCAGCCAGAGGCCGTGAAGGTCCGAGCCATGGATGGCAAGGGTCAGGCAGGTGAGGGGCGTCCGAACCATCGCGGCAGCCCTGTCGATAACCCTGCGCACAGGGGTGTCGACGATCCCGATGGTGCCGAGGTTGGTCACCAGAGCGCCCAGCCAATGGGTGAAGTCGATTATCTCGGGCCCCGCGATGCCGGGGAACAGGTACTTCGTGCCGCCGGAGAACCCAGCCACCTCATGCGGGAACACGGGACCGCAGGCGATGATGTGGTCGTATTCAGTCACCTTGCGGTTCAAGCGCACAGGCACCCGATGGTTGATCCGGCCATCCGTCAGTTGGAAGGCCTCCTCAGCTGAGATCTCACCGACCGTGCTGAGGCTTGCGGGGTCGTCCCAGCTGTGATTGAACACGCGCACCCGCGGCCAGCCC
>JAEKNQ010000058.1 GCA_016464825.1 Candidatus Dormiibacter inghamiae
TGAGCGGAGGATAGCCCGTCCAGCCGGCGTCCAGCGCGCCGCCGGTGAAGAACCCGGTGTAGTAGATCGCGATCGAGATCGGTATCAGCCAGAAGCCGAGCAGGTTGACACGCGGAAAGGCCATGTCGCGCGCTCCGATCAGGAGCGGCACGAAGTAATTGGCGATTCCGGTCATGAAGATGGTCACGAAGAAGAAGATCATCGTCGTGCCGTGCGCCGACAGCAGCTGGTTGTAGGTCTCGGCGTCGATGACCTTCAAGTTCGGCTGCGCGAGCTGGATGCGCATCACCAGGGCCAGGATGCCGCCGATAACGAAGGCCAGCATGCCTGTGGTCATGTACATGATCCCGATCAGCTTGTGATCGGTCGTCGTCAGCCAGAGGCTGACGGGCTTGAAGAAGGTGTCGTCGTAGCTTTTCGGTCGGGGTGGCGCTAGAACACTCGCCATCTATCTCTCTCCTGCCATGAACTGGCGCCCTGGCCAGTGGGGGAATAGCCGGTGCCGCTGGGACGTGGCGAAGGGCTCGCGCCGGCTCCTGGCGAAGCGGCGGGGGAGCCACTCGGAGCTGCACTCGAGCTGGAACTTGGCGACGGCGCCGCCGACGGAGACGGGGCTGTTGACGGGGAAGGAGCCCCGGCCTTGGCCTTCGCCTCCAGGCTCGTGCGCTTGAACGCCTCGTAATCGGCGTCTGACACCGCCTTCACGCGGATCTGCATTGTGTAGTGGCCCTGTCCGCAGAGCTCGGTGCACTCGCCCCGCCACTCTCCTGGCCGATCGACTTTGAACCACATCAGGTTCTGGTAACCAGGCACCAGATCCGTCTTGCCCGCCAAGTCAGGGACCCAGAAGCCGTGGATCACGTCCTTGGAGTCCAACCGGAGTCGAACGAGCTTGCCGATGGGGATGACGAGCGGCGTCGGCTGCAGGCCCTCCGAGCTGACTGTGAAGCCCTCCGGATAGGTGTAGTCCCAGCCGTACCGGTGGCCCACCACGTGGATGTCGACGTCCGGGTTGTCCGAAGCGGACGCTGTGTAGTCGCGCTGAAGGGTTATGAATGAGAACAGGCCTATGAGGAAGACGATGAGCAGCGGTCCCGCTGTCCAGCCGATCTCCAAGAGCCGGTGGCCGTGCCACTGCGGCGGCTGGTAATCCTTGGGCTGGCGGCTGCGCCGGAAGCGGATGAGCACCGTCAGTAGCAGGCCTTCGACGAGCAGGAAGATCAGGATGGCGAAAACCGAGATGAGCAGGTAGAGGTCGTAGATGTGGCGGCCGTTGGGCGAATTCCCCTTGGGGACTATCGGGCTCAGACCGCTGCCGCCGCTCTCGGCAGCCGACGCGGCGGTGGCCAAGGTCAGCCCGAACAGGGCCACCAAGGGCAACGCGATTAGAGCGCGACGAAGCCAGGCCTGCCCACGCATCACCCCAAGTATAGGGATGGCCCCAAATCCGCCAAGCTGTCGCAAGAGCTGCCTGGGATGGGTTTTCCGAGCCCAGGAGTTGGCCGCCAGAAGTCGGCTTGGGCGACCTCGGTGGGGACACGTTCGACCCTTACTGTCGACTAGAATCGCAGGCAAAGTGTCTCGAGCGACCAAGCCCACCTTCGTGGACGTCAACAGTCCTGCGCTGGCGATCAATTGCCCGAACTGCGGTCTCCTCACAGCCCGCTTCGGCCAGTACTGCCGTAACTGCGGCTACTCGATCTGGCCGTCGAGCCGATTCGCCTCGGCCGCGTTCCAGGCCTGGCGAGAGGTCGATCCCGCCCGCCGGGACTGCAGCCGCTTCGATCTCGAGCCGCCGCTCAGACCCGAAGATCAGGTGGTGGTGGTCGACTTCGACCGGAAGGCGCATGAGCTCGGCATTCACATGCCACCCGGCTCCAGCTATCCCATCATCATCTGCCTCGGCCTGTTCTTCATGGCCCTTGCCGCCGTTCCCTTTGCTACGCCTGCCCGGCTGGTGCTCGCCGTCATCGGCCTCGCCATCTTCTTGTTCGGTGTCATCGGTTGGGTGGTCGTCGAGGACACCCGGCACTTTCCGGGCTTCGAGGCGGCGAGCCAGGGTGCCCACACAGAAGCGATGGCAGCCGCCCCGGCGGCGGCTCAGCCCACGGAAACTCGCGTCGAGGAGGTCCACTGATGGCGGTCGCCCAGGCACCGCGGGCGCACTTCGAGCCGGCGCCAAAGGAGCCCAGCTTCCACGTCGGCGTCATGGGCATGTACATCTTCCTGGCCTCCGAAGTCATGTTCTTCGGCAGCCTGTTCGCCGTCTACGCCTACCTCTTCGCTTCCCACGGCCAGTGGCCGCCGCCCGGGACCAAGGCTGTCGAGTACTGGCCGCTGCCCACCATCAACACAGCTGTCCTGCTCTCCAGCGGCATCACGTGCCACTTCGGACTGGAAGCGCTGCGCCACGGTTCGCGCCTGGGCAAGGGCGCCCTGGTGGCCGCTGGCGCGTTGGCTTTCTTCGGCGGCGCCGACCTGCTGTTCGCCGCGATTTCGGCCGTGTCGGGTTTGTGGTTCGAGGTCGGCCTGGCTCTGTTCGGCGCGATCATCCAGGGCGCCTGCATAGCCGTTGCCTTCAGCGTCGGGCCGTTCGGCGCTCCGCGCATGACCTTCTATGGGCTCTGGATCGGCACCATCCTCCTCGGCGTGGCCTTCGAGGCCGGCCAGGCCTTCGAGTTCGCGACCGCCCACATCAAGCTGACCACCAACCAGTTCGCCAGCGCCTTCTTCACCATGACGGGGTTCCACGGGGGCCACGTGGCGGGTGGCTTGATCCTGCTGACCCTGGTCCTGGGTAGGGCGCTGAAGGGACAGTTCGATACCCAGCACCACGTCGGCCCGGCGGCGATCACTCTCTACTGGCACTTCGTCGACCTGGTCTGGATCTTCCTGTACGGCATTCTCTACTTCGCGATCGGCGTCAGCGCAAGCGCCCACTGAGGTTCAGCCGTCGCTGGGCAGGGGCGAGGTTTTCGGGAGCCGCCCCGCCCTTTAGCCGCGTCTTGCTGAGAGAGAGGTGTGGCTAGGGGGTTGGGGTTGGCGTCGGCTGCGGCCCTGCCTCGATCTTCTCCACCCGGATGATGAAGATCAGGATCGCGTTCGCCGGGATGGGTCCCGAGCCCTGACTGCCGTAGGCAAGGTCGGGCGGGATCGTGAGCCGGCGCTCCCCGTGCACGCGCATTCCGGGCACGCCCTCATTCCAGCCCGGGATCACTGGCGTGCAGTCGCCGCTGGGCTGCGCGGCCGAGCTGAGGATGGCGCAAAGCGTCTGGTTGCGATCCAGGCTCGAGTCGAACTCCTGACCGCTGGAGAGCCAGCCTGTGTAGTTGACCCGAACCGACGAGCCAGGTTGCACCTTGTCCCCAGTGCCGATCTTGAGGTCGACGTACTGCAGGCCGTCGGGGAAGGTGACCTTCTTGCCGTCGGCTCCCATGTCGAACGTGAAGGCGCCGGGCGAGGGAGTCGGTGTCGCGACCTGGACGCCGGCGGTCGGTCCGGCGTTGGCGCTGCTGCCGGGATCGGGATAGCCGCAGGCGCTGAGCCCCAGCAGCAGCAGCAAGGAGCTGGCAGCGCCGAATCGCCTCATGCCTCGCCGATCTCGATGCTCTGAATCTCGTCTCCGGGCTTGATCTTCGCCAGAACCTCCAGACCCGAGCGCACCCGGCCGAAGTGGTTGTAGACGCCCGAGCGAGCGAGATGCGGAGCGTCCTCCAGCACCAAGAAGAACTGCGAGCCACTCACGCCGAGAGCGCTGGAGGCCATCGCCAGTGAGCCCTTGGTGAAGGTGGCCGGATTGGTCTCGTCGGGCAGCTTGTACGGCGGCCCACCTGTGCCGTCGCCGTCAGGGTCACCGCCCTGGACCACGAAGCCAGGCACCACCCGATGAAACGTGAGCCCGTTGTAGAAGCCGCTGCGCGCCAGGTGGACAAAGTTGTTGACGGTGACCGGGGCAGCCATCGGCGCCAGATCCACCTGAACCTCACCATGGACCGTCGTAAGCCGCGCTGTGTAGGACCTCTCGCTGTCGATCGACATGGGCGGCGGGGAGGAGGATTGGTTCACAACTGGGCAATCCTACCGAGCGGGCTCCCGCACGCGTGCCACCAGGACTGCCGCCAGGAGCAGGGTGGCGCCGGCCAGGCAAAGGAGACCTGTCGATGGGCCCCAGCGAGCGGCGATGCTGCCACCGCCGAGCGGTCCCAGAGCGAATCCGAGCGCAGTCGCGCTCGAACTGAAGCCGAAGATGCGGGCTTGGATCGAAGCGGGCACCTCCAGTCCGAGCATCGCCGAGAGCGCCGGACTCGTGGCTCCGAACATGAGGCCGAGGAAGCCGGCGCTGAGCACCATCGTCCAGGCCATGGTGCCGAGGCCGGCGAGCGCCAGCCCAGCCCCCACACCCAGCGCGGTAACTACAGCCAGGCGCCGGTAGCCGAGGCGCCGAGCAAAAGGGGCATAGAGCACAGCTGCCGCTGCGCTGCTCAAGCCCGAGATGCCAAAGGCGACGCCGGTGATCGTGGCGGCGCCGCTGGGTATCACGGTGAGCAACTTTAGGACAAGCAGCGGACTGAAGCCGCTGTAAGCCGTCTGGAGAATGGCCTGACAGATGAGGAGCGCGCCGATCGCGGCCAGGGCATGGGGACCGCTCTGCCGGAGCGTGGTCAGGGCAGTCCCTGCCTTGGCTGTGCTGCGCGGGACCATTGTCTCCCTGATCAGCAGCGCAGCGCCCAGCGCGGCCAGGGCCAGCATTCCGCCGCCAACCCAGAAGACCGCGCGCAGCCCCAGCTGGCCGGCCGCGATGCCGCCCAGGAAAGGCCCCATCGCCGAGCCCACGGCAACCGCCGAGGTGAGGACACCCAGCGCCCAGCCAACTCGGGCCCGCGGCGTTCCCGTAGCGACCAGGGCGGTCGCCGCTCCGACAGTGCCGGAGCTGGCTCCCTGCAAGAAGCGCAGCACTATCACGTCTCCCGGCCCGCGGGCAAAACCGAGGAGAGTGAGGGTGACCGCCCCGCCGATCATCGCCCGCACCAGCATCGACTTGCGACCGTAGCGGTCGGCGACGATGCCCCAGAGGGGGCTGGCGACCATCAGCGCCAGTCCCGAGGCGCCACCGGCCAGCCCTGAGAAGAAGGCGAGTTGGTCCTGGCGGTGGACGCCCAGGTCCTTCAGATAGAGAGGTAAGAAGGGAAAGGCGAAAGCGAAGCCGAGGATGGCGGTGAACTGCGCGACCCAGAGTACAGCCAGGTTGCGCCGCCAGTCGGGGAGGCGTGGCTCTGGCTCTGGCTCTGGCGGCGGGGCCGGCTGGGGGTGGGCGGTCACGCGCCAAAGAGAGAGGGCCGGACCACTACTGTCTAGAATAGGCGCCGGCGTCGCCAGGGCGGCTAGCTCAGCTGGGAGAGCGCTAGCTTGACATGCTAGAGGTCGGCGGTTCGATCCCGTCGCCGCCCACCACGCCTCAGCTTGGCGGTCGGGTGTGCACCGGAGCGCTGGGGGAGATGATCAGGCGCTCGAACAGAGTGAGTCGTGCCGGGCCGTCAACCGGGATACCTGAACCCGCAGGCGTTCCTCCCTCGGGGCGCCGGGTGCTCGGCATGCGGCCGGTACAGTTCCGTTGTGGGGAGGTACGCATGAGCGAAAGCTCCCAGAGCAGTGAGTCCCAACGCTGGCGACCTTGCGATACCGATCCACAGCCGGGCGCCCACGGCAGTAAGGCCGATGGCCCGGGCTGCCCCCGCCGCTTCAGCGGCGACATCGGGCTGCCCGAGGACTGCTCTGGCGGCGCGTCGGTGCGGCTTCGCATCGGCTGATGGAGAGCAAACCCATCACGCAGCGCGGGCCGGGCGTCATCGCTCCACCGCCCCTGCTCTTCCTGGCACCGCTGCTGGGCGGCTTCCTCCTGGATCGGCTCCTGCCGCCCCCGCCCCTGCCCCGAGCGCTGCGCGTCGCGGGGCTGCCTTTGGGAGCTGCCGGGATCGGTCTGGCCGGCTGGTTCGTCGCAACCATGCAACGGGCAGGTACTCCAGTCGATGTGACCAAGCCGCCGACCGCCTTGGTGCAAGACGGTCCTTTCCGGCGCACCCGCAACCCTGGCTACGTCGGAATGGCCCTCGGCTACTTGGGTTTGGCCCTGGCGGCGGGTGGTCGGTGGCCGCTGATCTTGCTGCCTGGCGTCCTGACGGTGGTGGATCGGGGCGTCATCCAGCGCGAGGAGCGCTATTTGGAGCAGCGGTTCGGAGCCGACTACACGGGGTACCGGCAGCGCGCCCGGCGCTGGCTCTGAGCTGCCAGTATGGGACGGCTGGACGGCAAGGTCGCCGTCATCACTGGTGCCGCCGCTGGTATCGGGCGCGAGGCCGCGCTGCTCTTCATGGAGGAAGGGGCGCGAGTCTGCGTCGCCGACATGAGGCAGCCAGAAGGTGAGCTGACAGCCGACCAGTCTCGGCACGCCTTTTTCCACGAGGTTGACGTCAGCGACTCCGAGAGCGTCAGTGCCATGTACGCCGAGACCGTCCGGCGCTACGGCGGCATTGACGTGCTCTACAACAACGCGGGCATCATGCCGCCCGAGGATGGCTCCATCCTGGTCACCGGGCCTGATGCCTGGGATCGCGTCCAGGCCGTCAACGCCAAGGGGGTGTACCTCTGCTGCAGGTACGGCATCCCGCACCTGCTGGAGCGCGGCGGCGGCTCTGTGATCAACGTCGCCTCCTTCGTCGCGCTCGTCGGGGCGGCCACCTCGCAGATCGCCTACACCGCTTCCAAGGGGGCGGTTCTTTCTCTCAGCCGCGAGCTCGCTGTGCAGTTCGCGCGCCAGGGTGTCCGCGTCAACGCGCTCTGCCCCGGACCGGTCGCGACGCCGCTGCTGACGCGCCTTTTCGCGGACGATCCGGACGCGTACGAGCGGCGCCGGATCCACCTGCCGATGGGAAGGCTGGCCACGCCGCGCGAGATCGCAAGCGCCGCCCTGTTTCTGGCCGGAGACGAGTCCTCCTACGTGAACGGCGCTACGTTCTTGGTCGACGGCGGGCTGACTGCCGCTTACGTCACACCCGAGTAGAGCTCGCAGACGCCCATGATGCCGGGCCAGCATCAGCCCGGTCTGCGGTTCGCGTGGTGCGGGCAATCGTTCGAAGCCCAGCCGGCCAAGCAGGGCCGCCTTGGCTAGGCGGTTCGACGCGCGATCACGTGGTAGACGTGCCAGTGCTTGGTGGTGCCAAAGGCAGTCTCGCCGTCCTTGTCCTCCTCGGACAGCTCCATGAGCTCCAGGTCGGTGAGCATGGCCTCCACTTCGGCCCGGGTGACGAAGGTCCTGTGATCTCCGGCTACGTTCCACTCGTCATGTGGTCCGAAGAAGTTAGCTGCCAGCACCGCTTTCGGTCGGAGGGCGGCGATCAACCGAGCCACGCAACCCTTGAAGAGATCGGAGCAAATGAAGGGCAATGCGTATTGGGCGTTGATCAGGTCGTAGGTCATTGGTTGAAAGTCCTCGATCCTCGACTGGATGAAATCCAGACGGGCTTGATGCGGCATCTGACTCAGGGCGGCCCCGGCCCAGGCTGAGGAGTCGACAGCTGTCACGGTGAAGCCCCGGTTCAGCAGGTGCTCAGTGTCCCGTCCGGCTCCGCAGCCCAAATCGAGGGCGTCGCCGCCGCCAACCTGGTCAGCCGCCCGAACCAAACGCGGCCACGGCGGCTGCCCCTTAGTGAGCTGAATGAACTTCCGCGCAGCGGCATCGTCAGGTACAGAAGGCAACTCAGATGCCCCGCTGCCCCCCGCTGCGATCACCCGCCCGAAGCTTTGAGCGCGCGGGGGCCCCTCAGCTGCCGCCCGTTTCTTTGGAAGCCATCACATCGCTGCCTGCGGGAGCCGGCGAAGCAGCCGTCAGTTCACCGGCCGCCGAGCATTGACCAAGCGGATCTGAACCTCGGTCGAGGGTTGTTTTCCCGACGTCAACCGGAAGCGCTCTATCGCCTGCCCCACCTCCGACTTGAGTGTTGAGAGCTGAGTCTGGGCATCCATCTCGAGGTCGATGAGCAGGTTCGGCCGGGCCGAGGGCCCAGCCAGCTGAGCGTGTGCGCGGACAACCGCGGGGAGGCTCTGCAGGCTCTGTCTGATACCGTGCTCAAGGCCTCCAGCGCGAACCACGGTTCGGCCGTGGCCGAACCCCGACTCAGCGCTCGACTGTGAGTAGTGCAGGTCGGCCATGCGCGGCTGACCGGGCACTCTCAGCTCAGCGCGCAGCACGACGAGACCCACAAGGAGAGCCAGAAGGCCTGCCAGAGCCAGGCCAATCAGGCCGTTCTGGCTGGGAGCCGAGGCGAGCTGTTCGATCGCCGCCGGCACCGGTGCCAGCTGAGTGAAGCCTGAACCCAAGGCCCCTAAGCCCAAGGCGAGTCCGGTGCCTCCGACCGCGAGCAGGACCAGGCCAAGAAGGGTGGCGAGCAGACGATTGAAGACAGCCATCAGGCCACCCGAGCTTCGTGGATGCTGACTCGGATGGCGCTGTCATCAGCGCGCCCCAACCGCTCCAGACTCGAGTGCACGAGTTGCTCGACCTCCCCTCGCATCTGGGGTGACCCGGCCGCGTCGACCCGGAGACGCCAGCTTCGGCGACCGCGCAGCCGAGCGCGCACCCCGACGGCCGTCGTCTCCTTGATCAGTAAGGAGCCCAGCATCCCTTCGAAGGCGGCCCGATGAAGCCACCAACTCGCCGTGTCGTCCTCGTCCAGAAAGACGATCAGAGGCGGCCATGGCCGCAGCTCGAGCAGCAGGAGCAGGAGGCCAAGAACGATCAGCGCGGCGGCCGAAGCCAGGACCCGCCAGTCCGCGAGTTGGAGGGTGGATAGGGTCTTCAGAGCCTGATGGAGGCTTTGATCGAAGTAGCGCAACCAATCAGGCCGCCACCCGATGCCCAGCGCGTGCACGATGCTGATGGCCAGTGCCCACAGCCCGGCTACGACCAGCAGGAGGGCCAGGACAACCATGACCAGACGGTTGAACACCCTCATCGGACTCTTGCCATTCGCGCTTTCAGCGGGGGCAGGGCAGTTGAGTGGAGGATCCGCGGCAGCTGCTCAACCTCGAGGTCCTCGACCACCACTTCGACGGGACGAGCGGCTCCGAGCGCCTGAAGCGCCTCTTGAGCCACCTCACGGACATGCTCGGTGACCTCAGCGATCGGCAGCTCGTTGACCACGATGTGGACAACCACCTGGTCCTCGCGGACGACCACACCGGCCGTCTTGCCGCCGGCGAAGTAGGTGGCGGCCTCCACTGCACCACCTGCCGAAAGGCGGGCGACGCCGGGAACGCCGGCGACGCCTAGAGCCACCTCTTGGGCGATAACGCCCGGGTGGTCGGATCGTTCGATCACTGCACCCGAGTCTCGGCCGGCGCTTGAGGTTCGCCTTCGACGACGAGGTCGTCGACCATGATGTTGACCTCAGTCACCTCCAGGCCTGTCATGCTCTCGACCCTCTCGATCACGTTGCGACGCACAGCCTCTGTCACGTCAACTATGCTCTGGCCGTAGTACGTCACTACGTCGAGGTCGATGGCGGCCTGTCGCTCGCCCACCTCAACGCTGACGCCCTGGGTGCTCTGATCCTCAGTCTGCCCAGGCACACGAGCACGCAACCCACCGAGGGCGCGAGCGAACCCCTTGCCCATCTCATGGACGCCTGGGATCTCTCGGGTCGCCAGCGCCGCGATCTTGGTGACCACGCCGTCAGCAATTCGGGTGTTCCCCCGCTCAGTCGTGAGTGAGGCGTGCCGGTCGCCGCTGGTCAGGGCCGCCCCGGGCCGGCTCACAGCTGGGCTACGCGACCCGCCTCCAGGTGCGGTCCCGGTTGAGCTAGGCGTGGTGACAGCTGCCTGCGAACTGATCTTGTCTTGATCCATGATCTCGGTCTCCTTTTGTTATCTGCGACTTGATGTGAAGCGGTCGGTAAGTTGGGCCACGTCGAAATCGCCCTCAACTACTCTGGCTGCGCCGTACCCGGCCAGCCCGACCAGGAGGGCAGCCAGGCCCACCCAGAAAGACTGGCTTGCGGCGAGCCAGATGAACAAGAACCCGACCACGAAACCAAACTGGCGATTGGACATTCACCACCTCCTGGCAACGAGCTGAACGGGAGGCCCAATCTTCGTCTTCGGCGATCCGGGCCACGCCACTACAGAAGCACTCACGCAGGTTTAGAACCCGAGAGGCCGCAAGAGTTTCGCAGGGGCGTGGACTTTCAGCCCACGTCCGCGATAGTCAGCTCCACCTCTGGCAGGTCAAGGCCCGTCGTTTCCAAGACGTGGGCGATCACGGCTCGCCTCACTTGTTCGGCTACCACCAACGCGCTGAATCCGTAGTGGATGCTGAGCTCGATCTCGATGCGCAGGTTCTCACGTGAGACCAGCCGCTGGCGCCTCTTCTTAGGTCGGTCGGGGCCTTCGATCCCAACCTCTCGCGACTGTGCCTGGAAGACCTGCCGCACTCCGGGGGCGGCGGCGGCTGCCCAGAAGGCCAGGGAGCTCAAGACTGCCGTTGAGACTCGCGTCATCCCTCGTCCGCCACGCAGTTCGACCTGCCAGTCGTCGAGCCCCGCCCAGATCCGGCGCATCACCCGGTGGAGCAGTTCAGGCGAAGGCTGTACAGGCTCGGCTCGCAGGCGTTCGATGTCTTGCCAAGAGTTCACCAGCCGGTTCAAGGCGGCCGTGCAGTAGGGGCACTCAATTTGATGCGGTGTGAGGGCCTTCGTTTGCCCGGTCGAGACCTGCTCGAGCAGATCGGCTAGCTGGGCGCCGCATTGCAGCTGCGCTGGGAGCCGCTCGCTCATTTCCATTCGCTCAGGGCAATCGCCAACTCGAGGCGCGCCCGGTGGAGCCGGCTCTTCACCGCTGGCAGGGAGATCCCGAGAATTTCCACGATTTCTTCATACCCGCGTCCCTCCAGGTGCCGGAGCACGAAGGTGGCCCGCTGCTCGGGCGTCAATCCCAGGATCGCCCTCCGCAGGACGCGCAGCCTGTCGCGAGCCTCGTTCAGCTCGCCTGGCCCAGGAGCCCCCGACTCCTGATCCCAGAGCACAGTTTGGCTCGGCTTCCTGGATCGGCGCAGATTGAGACAGCGGTTGGTCACTATGCGATAGATCCAGGTCGAGAACGTGCTCTGGGAGCGGAATCGCGGCAGGCCACGCCAGGCCTGCAGGAAGGTCTCCTGGACTGCATCTTCAGCGTCCCTGGGGTCCCCGAGCATCCCCAGCGCGATCCTGAAGACCCTAACCTGATGACGGCGAACGAGCTGCTCGAAGGCGTTGGCGTTGCCCGATCGGGCCAGCGCCACCAGCGTCGAGTCGGGATCCATCCTTCACTCTCAGCAGAAGATCCCTAGAGCACCGTCGGCAGAGGGCTGACCGACCGGCGCTTTATCAGGATTGTGCCGCCGCCTCCCGCTGATCCGAGCGTTCAGGTTGCGTAGCGGGCGGCTGCTCGCTGGCGAGCCCGGGCGGCTTCAACCTCCCGATCTCGGGCTGGTGCGGACGTCACGAGCTCATTCAGCAGGCCCAACGAAACGTCCGCGACCGCTTCGACCGCCCTCTCAAACGCATCGGTGTTGACTCGCGACGGCTTGGTCGTGCCGCTGATTTTCCGCACGTACTGCAGCGCGGCGTCGCGCACCTCCGCCTGAGTCGCGGGGGGATCCAGGTTGTACAGCGGGCGAATATTGCGGCACATGCCGAAATCGTACTTCCGAAGGGACCAGCAACCGGCCGTCTCTGTTCCCGCTCGCTCGAGGCGTAGCCGAGTCAGCCTGTCTTGACGCAGCTGACAAGGCTGGCGGCCATCCAGGGACCGCCGTACCAAAACCGCCACCCCAGCGACCGTAACTCGACACCTGCCATCGATAGCAGACGCAGCCGCTCAGCGTATTGGCCGGCGGATCGGATGTCGGCCACCAGCAGCCGGCCGCCGGGCCGCAATACCCGAACGGCCTCGTCGATGCAGCGTTCGCGTCCCTCCCCGTCTGGCACGTTGTGGATGGCGAGACTGCTCACGACCAGATCGAAGGAGCTGTTGGGGAATGGCAGGTGCCGCATGTCCGCAGTCTCCAGCTGTACGGTCGCTGCGACGCCCTCGAGTTCGGCGTTGCGCCGCGTCGTCTCGATCGCATTGCCTGACTGATCGGCACTCTTCCAGAGGTCGACTCCCACAGCACTGCCGCCCGGGACCAGCTGGGCTGCCATCAGCAGCACGGCGCCGCGGCCGCAGCCCACATCCAGCAACTGCTCATCGCCGCGCATCTCCAATCCGTTCAGCAGAGTCGACCAGACCGCAAACTTGCCTCGCCGCGTCGTGTATAGATAGCTGGCCGCGCTGGCCAGGAGGACGACTGCGCACAGCCCACTGAAGAGCGCCCAACCAGCGGAGCCACCGATCAGGTTAACCACAGCACCAGCCAGAAGGGCCAAACCGCCGAGGCTGAGCAGCAGCGGTACGTACGGTGCATCGAAGCCATAGTCGCCTCTCCTGCGCTCCAAGCCCGGCCTGGCCACCATATCGGCATTGTCCCAGATGCGGGTGAGAAGGCGTCGCAGAAGGGTCCGGCAGAGGCGAGCTTGACCTTCAAGCGTGCTTCAGGGCTTACGGTTGCCGGCATGGAGTTGCGAATCGGTCAGCTGGCCAAGCGCAGCGGTCTCTCCAGCTCAGCCCTGCGCTACTACGAATCGGCAGGCCTCCTGCCGCCGGCCCGACGCTCCGATGCCGGCTATCGACTCTACGGAGAGGACATGCTGGGCCGGCTAGCCTTCGTCCGCCGGGCTCAGGCGCTCGGGCTTTCAGTCCGCGAGATCCGCTCTCTCCTCAGCGAGCAGGCGGTGTCAGCGGAGGAGGATCGAGGGCGGCTGCGCCACCTGGTGGCTCATCGGCTGTCCGAGACCAAGCAGCGGTTGGCCGAACTCAACGCTCTCCAGCAGCAGCTGCAAGCCCTCCACGTGCGACTGCAGCGTGCGCCTGGGCCCGGCTGCGGTCATCTCGGTGACTGCGCCTGCTGGTTACCAACCGAAGAGGAGGTGAAGATGATGGCTCAAGACGTCGCGTGCTGCGAGGAGCAGTGCTGTCCCGAGTGCTGCGGCACTCAGGATTCCGCCTGCGAGTGTTCCTGCTGCCCTTAGAAAGGCACTGGGCTGGGAGGTGCACCTCCCAGCCAACTAGCGCTGACTCAATCGCGTGAGAACTCCGCCGCCTCTTCCGGCTTGGCGCGCAAGGCGCGGACGCCCACGTATAGCGCCAGCAGTACCACTACGGAGATGAACAATGGGGTGGTCCAGGCATGATGGCCCAGGAAAGTGCTTACACGGCCGCCGTACCGGGCGCCCAGGAACAGCCACACGCCAGCCCAGATTGCGGTTGAGACGGCGACCGAGCCGGCAAACGTGGGGTAATGCACCTGGAAAATGCCGGAGGCAACCGTGATGGGAATCCGCATGCCGGGGACGTGCCGTCCGAAGATGATGGCCAGCGCGCCCCAGCGTTGGAACCAGCCCTCCGCCTTATGCAGCCGTTCTGGATTGAGATGGATGGCAACCCCGAGTCGGCCTTTGACCAGCCGCCGGCCCCAGCGTCGCGAGATCAGGTACATGTTGGTGGCGCCGGCCGTCACAGCCGTGATCACCGCCAGCCAGGCGCCGAGCCATTTCAGCAGCTGAAAGCCTGCCTGGTGGCCCAGGTAGATGACGTACACGTCGCCCGGTACCGGCAGTGGCACACCTGACTCCTCGACGTAGAGCAGCGCGACGCTGGCGATTGGTCCTGCGCGGTTGACAAAGCCACGGACGGCGCGGGTTATGTCGCGGACCGCCTCGGGCAGATCACCTTCGAGCAGCGCGATGGCTATAACGAGGAGGGCGATTCCCAGGGGGAGGCCGAAAGGCAGCAACCGCCGACGCAGCATCGACCGGTGCCCGCCTGGGCCGGCGCGCCTGGCGACAATCTGCTCGTGGTGTGATGGGGATCCCACCCTTTCAGTGTGCGGCTTTGTCAGGCAAGTGCCACAACGTGATCCGGTCGGGCGGCAGCGGCGATGCCCGCGTCTCGTCCCGATGCTCGCTCGAGCGGGGCCGGCGGACCGGCCGCCAAAAGGCCTGGCCGATAGAATGGGGCCCCGGCGCGGCCCGTTCGTCTAGTGGACTAGGACGCCGGCCTTTCAAGCCGGAGATCACGGGTTCGAAGCCCGTACGGGCCACCAAACGACCTTCAGGCGGGTGTAGCACAATGGTAGTGCGGCAGCCTTCCAAGCTGTTTACACGGGTTCGATTCCCGTCACCCGCTCCAGATCGGGTAACTGCCGCTGGCAGCGCAGCGTCGCTGCGCGCCGCTCGACTGCAGACTGTCGGAGCTGGGCGCCAGCTACGGCTTGAAGACGCGGCTCTTGAGGATGTCGGCAGGCTCGATGACTGTCAGCTCCTCGACAGTTGGAGCATGGCCGTCAGCCAGCGACGCGGTATAGAGCCGGACTGCGTGGCGCATCCGGGCACGGTCGAGCGCATTGCGAACGCTGCGCCCATTGGCGAAGTTCGGCTGCTCGCGGCGGCGGCGAAAGTACTCCTCGAAGGCGCGTTCGGCCGGCGCGGACAGCTGATAGTTCTCGGCATCCAGCATCAGGCGCGCGATTGCCATCAGCTCCTGGTCCCGGTAGTCAGGGAAATCGATGTGGTGCGCGATGCGGGAGCTGATCCCGGGCACGTCGGCGAAGAAACGCTCCATCTTGTCCTTGTAGCCGGCGAAGATGACCACCAGGTCCTGACGATCGTTCTCCATGGCTTGGAGCAGCAGCTCCACCGCCTCCTGGCCGTAGTCACGCTCGTTGTCGAGCCGGTAGATCGTGTACGCCTCGTCGATGAAGAGCACTCCGCCCATGGCCCGCTTCAATGCTTCCCGGGTCTTGGGTGCCGTGTGCCCGACGTACTGGCCAACCAGGTCTTCCCGGGTGACGACCACCACATGGCCTTTCCGCACATAGCCGAGCTTGTGCAGCACCTCGCCGATGCGCATCGCAACCGTCGTCTTCCCGGTGCCAGGGTTGCCCGTGAAGCACATGTGAAGGGTCGGGGGTTTCGAAACCAGCCCGGCAGCACTGCGCAGTCGCTCGATCAGCAGCAGGGCCGCAATCTCACGGATGCGGCCCTTGACCTCCTGCAGGGCGACCAGATCCTGGTCGAGCTGGTCCAGCACCGCCTGCACGCTCCCGTCCCGAAGGGCCTGGAGCGCCTCGGCTTCACTGAGGTCGGTCGGCTGTTCGCGGACACGCGACCCAGGCCCCAGAGACCGGGCCGGAGGCGCTGCCAACTGCTCAGGCATCGCCTTCGCCGTATCTCTGGCCGGAGGGGCGCTCGCTGGCGTAGGAGTGCAGTGTGTAATGGACCATGCGATCCTTGCTCTCCTGGCGCTCTAGCCGGAAGCCCGGCTCCTCGGCCGGGCGGTTGACCATGAATTGGAGTGCTATGGTCTGCCGAGTGAGCTTGGCGTCGTAGAGGCTGACCCGGATGTACCGGTGGGGGAAGGCCTCGCGACACCGGTTTACCTCCCGCAGCGCCTCCTCAGCGGACTTGAGGTCGAACATCGGCATGCCCCACATCTCCCAGTAGGAGTTGCGCGGATGGGGGTCGTCGGTGAACTCGATAGCGACAGCCCATTCGTTGTCCAGGCCGTACTGGATCTGAGCTCTGATCTGCTCGTCAGTCAGCTCGGGCAGGAAGGAGAAGGTGCCTTGGGTGATAAGCATCAGGACACCACCGGCATTGGCGTCTCGACCATGTCGGGAACGTCGGTGGACTCGTAGTCGAAGCTGATTTCGCCCCACACCTCGAGCGCGGCTCGCAGCTCAGGCGACCAGAGCGCCGCGCGCTGGAGGATGTCAGGGCCCTCGCGCAGGTAGTCGCGCCCTTCGTTGCGAGCTTGGATCATCACCTCGACGGCCACTCGGTTGGCGGTCGCACCGGCGGCAACGCCCTGCGGGTGGCCGATGGTGCCACCTCCGAACTGGAGGACCACGTCCTCGCCCAGGTGGTGCAGCAGCTGGTGCATCTGGCCGGCGTGAATGCCGCCTGACGCAACAGGCATCACGCTTGGCATATGGACCCAGTCCTGGTCGAAGTAGATACCGGTGGCCCCATCCCGGGGGATGAAGTCTTTGCGCAGTGTGTCGTAGTACCCCTGGATGGCCCTCGGGTCGCCCTCCAGCTTGCCGACCACGGTGCCTGAATGAATGTGGTCCACGCCCAGCATCCGACACCACTTGGCGAGAACCCTGAAGTTCATGCCGTGGTTCTTCTGCCGGGCGTAGGTGGCGTAACCGGCGCGGTGGAGGTGGAGGAGAACACCGTTCTTGCGGGCCCAGCGTGACATCGAGGTCATGGCGGTGAAGCCGACGGTGAGGTCCATCATCACTATCACGCTGCCCAGATCCCGGGCGAACTCCGCCCGCTCGTACATCTCTTCCATGCTGGCTGCCGTGACATTGAGGTAGTGGCCTTTGATCTCCCCGGTTTCGGCCATCGCATGCTGGACGGCGTCCATGCAGTAGAGGTAGCGCTCGCGCCAGCGGTTGAACGGCTGGGAGTTGGTGTTCTCGTCGTCCTTGACGAAGTCGAGTCCACCGCGCAGCGCCTCGTAGACCACACGCCCGTAGTTCCGAGGGGACAAGCCGAGTTTGGGCTTGGTGGTCGCACCCAGAAGGGGTCGGCCGTGCTTGTTGAGCATCTCGCGTTCGTTGACGATCCCGTGCGGCGGTCCCTGGAAGGTCTTGACGTATTCGCGGGGGACCCGAATGTCCTCCAGCCTGAGTGCTTTCAAGGCCTTGAAGCCGAACACGTTGCCGATGATCGAGGAGGCCATGTTGGCGATCGACCCTTCCTCAAAGAGGTCGAGTTTGTAGGCGATGTAGGCGATGTACTGCGGGGGATCGCTGCCCGGGACAGGGACCACCTTGTAGGCTTTGCCCTGATAGTTGTCAAGAGCGGTCAGGCGATCGGTCCAGACCACAGTCCAGGTGGCGGTGGAGGACTCGCCCGCCACCGCAGCCGCCGCCTCCTCCGGGTCGACGCCGATCTGGGGCGTGATCCGGAAGGCAGCCAGGACATCGGTGTCATCAGGCTCGTAGTCGGGCCGCCAGTAGCCCATCTGCTTGTAAGGGATGACGCCGGCAGCCCAACGGGACTGGGCGCGCTCATCAGCTGTGACTTGCAAAGCGGTTACCTCCATTGGTTTGGTTTGACACCTCACATGTGCCCGTGTTCGGCAGTCAGATCTGCGTGCTCGTGTTCGTTGACCCGGAGCAGGAATGACTTCTGGGCTGACAGGATGCGATGGGTCAGGATGAGCTGGGTCAAGGCCAGCGGGTCGCTGTGGCGGCCGGCGCGCGCAGCCGCCTCGTATCTGCCGAGCATCTGAGGCGGCACGCGGTGAACATGGCCGTGACGGCCATCGACGTGCGCCCAGACGTTGTCAACCACAAGCTGGGCAGCCGCCTTCGTGATCCGGCCGTCGATCGCGATCACGTCCGCTCGGCGGCCGTCCTCGTCGAGCACGTCCTGCTCGAGTCGGAGCGCGTCGGTGGCGTACAGCTCGTGGTCGAAAGCCAGGCGGGGCAGGGTGTGCCGCTGCAGGATCTGAACGTTGAGATGGTCCATGTCAGCCGATGGGTCGGGCCGGTTGAAGCGGATCACCATGTCCGCGTGCTGGCGCTGCGGCAGGATGTGATCTTCGGCGTCCTGCCGGCGGGCTTCGAGCTCCGCCAACACCTGTTCGCGGGTGTAACCACGCTTGGCGACGTCGCGCTGAACTTTCCAGCGCAATCTCAGTTCAGGCTCTGGATCGAGCCAGACCTTGAGATCGAACGCATGCCTGATACCGGACACCAGGAACGGATGTAGGCCCTGCATGACTACCACTTCGCGGGGCTCAACAGATTCCCGCGCCTTGAACGTGCCGTCGCTGTGATCGTAGACGGGCTTGTCAACCCGGTCGCCGCGCTTCAGGGCCCAGATCTGCTCTTCCATGAGGGCGAAGTTGTTAGCCCGCGGGTTGAGCGGGGTTACATCGACGAGCTTTCGTTCGCGCCTGTCGAGCGAGTGGTAGTCGTCGAGGCAGATCGAGGTGATCTGATCCGGGCCGAACATGCTGAAGAAGCCCGAGGTGATGGTCGTCTTGCCCGTTCCACTGTCACCGCCGATACCGATGAAGATCGGCCGGCGATTGGGGCTGAGGTCGCTCATCGTCGAGCTGATCCCCTCACCGACACCGCCTGCGCCTTGGCCTCAACGCCGTCGAGCAGCTGGGCGAAGGAGTCGGTGAACAGCTTCACTCCGGCTGACTCCAGCTCTTCGGCCACCGACTCCATCTTGATCCGGGCCTTCGCCAGCGCCTCCAGCGTCCTCGCGCTGTCGGCGACCGCTGACTCCTCCGTCAGCGTTGTGCCGCGAATCTGGCCATGCTGCGCGAAAGCGGCGATGGTCTCCAGCGGGAGAGTGGTCACCGTCGCGGGCCCGATCAGCTCCTCGACGTAGAGGACGTCGCGATAGGCCGGGTTCTTGGTTCCGGTGGACGCCCAGAGCAGTCGCTGCGGCCGAGCGCCGGCGCTCAGGAGGGCAGGCATGGAATCCGCTTCCAGCCAGCGCTCCCAGATCCTGCGGGCCGCCCGGGCGTTGGCGATCGCGGCCTTGCCCCGCAGCCCAAGCAGGCGCACTCGCTCGCCCGGGTCCGTGGCGATGCCGGCCTTGAAGTCGAGCAGCCGGTCAACCAGCGTGTCGACCCGGCTCAGGAAGAAGCTGGCCACCGACGCAATGCCGGGGAGGTCATGGCCGTTCTCGAGCGCTCCCCAAAGGCCCGCAGCATGGGCGCCCAGCACCTGGCGATACCGCTCGAGGCCGAACACCAGCGTGACGTTGACATTGACACCTTGGGCAAGCAGCATCCTGATCGCCCACAGCCCTGGCCGCGTGCCCGGGATCTTGATCATCAGGTTGGGGCGGTCCACGGCGGCCCACAACCTGCGCGCTTCTGCGACCGACTCCTCCGCGTTGTAGGCGAGGTGAGGCGAGACTTCCAGGCTCACGTAGCCATCGCGCCGGTCGGTCTTCAGGTAGACGGGTTCTAAGAGGTCGGCCACCGCCTGGATGTCGTGGACGGCCAGTTGTTCGTAAATCGCCTTGGTGCCCATACCACTTGCGGCTGTCGCGCGGATGTCAGCGTCATACCAATCGCCTTCCGCGAGCGCCTTTTGGAAGATGGTCGGGTTCGAGGTAAGGCCCACGATGCCCTGCCTCGAGACCAGATTGGCCAGCTGCCCGGACGACAGCAGCTGGCGGCTGAGCTGGTCACACCAGGGACTCTGGCCCCATGCTCGCAGCTCCAGGAGGGGGTTCTGTGACCGAGTCACGCGTTGACCCCAGTTCTTGTTCAGCTGGAGGCCGGGTGGGTCGGCGCGCCCGTCCCGGTGAAGCCGCAGTACTTCGTCCATTGGCGGAGCGTACCCGGAGGAGATGATGCTGTCAAGATCATTTCCGGCATATAATCATGAAGCATCAATCATGCTAACCTCCATCCTCGAGCGCCGAATCACCCTTCACCAGCTACGGATCTTCAAGACGGTGGTGGATCTCCACGGCTTCACCCGCGCCGCGGAGGCCTTGGCCCTCACGCAGTCGGCAGTGACCCACCAGATTCAGGCGCTGGAGCGGTCGATCGGCTTCGCAGTCTTCCAGTCGAGCCGCAGGACCATCGAACTGACCCAGGTCGGAACGGCTCTGTATGAGCGGGCGGGTCGGATCCTGGCCCTGGTTCGGGAGACAGGCGACGCACTCGACGACATCGCTGGTCTGAAAAGTGGCTCGGTCCGGATCGCCGCCGATACGACAGTGGGCATCTATGTGCTGCCTGACGCCATGGCGGCGTTCCGCCAGAGCCATCCCGAGATCGCCCTCAGCCTCGACGTGGTCAACCGCCAGCGAGTCCGCGAACTGCTGCTGAGCGGTGACGCCGATATCGGCGTCGCCGGCAGGCTCTGGGAGGACGACCTGCTTGAGGCGGAGCCGTTCCTGAACAACGAACTCAAGTGTTTCAGCGCGCCCAGCCACCCCCTGGCCCAGCGCCGGCGGGTCGAACCGGCTGAACTGCTGGGCGGTCCGCTTCTGCTCCGGGAGGTCGGCTCGGGCACCCGGGAGTCGGCGGAGGCGATCCTGCGTGAGCATGGAGTACGGCCGCAGCCAGACATGGAGATGGCCAGTAACGGCGCCTTGAAGCGGGCAGTGGCCAGAGGCCTGGGTGTCACCATTCTCTCCACCTATGCGGTTCGGCTGGAGGTGGAGCTGGGCCACCTGACAATCGTTCCCGTCAGGGGTCTTCCGGTCAGTCGGAGATGGCATGTGGTGTGGACGAGAGAGCGAATCCTGAGCCCTGCGGTGCAGGCCTTTCGCAAGCACCTTCTGGCTCCAGACTGGCGGCAGCAGCTCAGCGTTCCCTTGACGAGCGAGTAGCCGGCTGTCAGGCCGCTAGGGCGATTCCGGCGACCGGCCTCCGGCGCTCTCTGACGCCACCTCCGTTGCGCTTCCACGGGCTGCCAGCAGCATGGCGCCGGCGGTCGCCGGGATCAGCGTCAGGCAGCCACCCGCAACCAGCGCCGCCGCCAGCGGCGGCGAGAGGGCGCCGCTGGCGAGGCCCAGGGCCGCGGCGGCCGCCGGCAGGCCCAACTGAGCGGAGGCCAACAGGCCGGCGGGCACCCTTCGTTCCTTCCCGGCCACGACCGCGGCCAGCACATGCACGGCGGTGGCCGTAACCGCCATCGTCAGCGCCAGCGCCATGGCCACAGGCGAGCGGACCAAGCCGTTCAGATCGAGTGTGGCTCCCAAGAGGACGAAGAAGGCGGGCACGAAGAAGCCCGTCGCCAGACCGGTGAGCTGATGGACCAACCTGTGCGGCTCATGAAACTGGCGCAGCACAATACCGGCCGCAAAGCCGGCGACCAGCAGGCTGGCGCCGGTGTGCTCAGCGATGGCGGCGAGCGCCAGGAGCAGAAACACCGAGATCCGCAGCTGCAGGGCCCAGTGCCTGTGCTTCGACTCGCGCTTGGCCTCATCCGCCAGCTCCGTTCTGAAGAGCCGGCGCCCTACGAATATCGCAGCGGCGGCCACCGCCACGATCAGCGCGTCGCCGAGGATTGCCTCTGGAAGTCGGCCGACGCCGGTCAGGGTGAGTGGCATGACTAACGCGGTCATGGCGTCGGCGAGAGTGATCCAGGCAAGGAGCATTGCCACTGCAGGCCCGGTCAGCGCTCGCTCCTGGATCGTGGGGAACGCCACAGCTGCCGAGCTCCCCGCCAACAGCACTATGAAGAGTTGGGGAGGCTTGACCTGGAGCAGAGCGCCGATCGCCAACCCGACAGGGATGCTGGCCGCGAGCGTCACCAGCACGGCCAATCCTGCTCGAGGCGCTCCCTGGCGCAAGTCCTTCGAGCCCAGGTCGACCTCGGTGCCAGCGGTGAGCATCAGCATGGCGAAGCCCAAGGAGAAGAAGGCCGGCAGGGGTTGGGTGCCGGGGTTGAGCAGGTGCAGGCCGGTCCTGCCCAGAACCGCCCCAGCGATCAGCTCGCCCACCAGGACAGGGGCCAGCTGTCTCTTCCCTCCGGCCAGCAGCGGGCCCGTCAGGCCGGCCAGAACGAGCAGAGCCAGCGAAGTGAACATCTGACATCTTTGTAGCTGACGCAGGGAAGAAGGGAAGGTCGCCGCCGGCTGCCCCTGTCGAATGCAGGCGGAATCTCGACCAATGCGGGCCCGTTACACTGCCGCCGGCCGCCGTCTCAGTTGGAGTCGGCCATCGACGCGGGAGGCCGACGTTTGTAGGCTGAGCCTGAACCTGGTCGGGTAAGGTTGAGCGGTCGAGCGCGGGAGTAGCTCATCTGGTAGAGCGCAACCTTGCCAAGGTTGAGGTAGCGGGTTCGAGCCCCGTCTCCCGCTCCAATACCACGTATTCGAAAAACGGCTTCCAGCCCTGTCGTGGCACGCCGATGATGCGCAGCCGGCCGTCGGTGCTCGCCTCGGCTTCGATGCTGTCGAAGATGCTCCCGAGCAGGCGTGAGCGCTGGCCGGGGTCCGCGGCGTCCCACGCGGCGAGCAGGTCGACGACCTGAGAGCGGCACCATTCGAGGTCGGTGATCTGCGGCTCGGCGGCGGCCCTCGTCGCGGACGCGCTTCTGCTCGTCGCGAATCTCGGCGTGCTTCACGATGAAGGCTTCCAGTCGTGTTGAGCGAGGACCACAGCGGCCAAGCGCTCGCGGGCCAGCCCCAGGGGCCGCCGGCCGCCTCCTCGCCTCGACGCCCCGTATGTGCTATGGTAATATGTATGAACGGCGTTGATACGGCCTCGGCCGAGAGGGCGTATGTGGGGGGGCTCAAATGGCGGCAGGACCAGATCCGATCGAAGCTAGGGCTGATCGCGGCCGAAATCGAGAGCCTAGCCAGCGCTGAGAAGGAGACGAGGCGGGAACTGGAGGCGATCGAGCTGCTCCTACAGGCCACGGGCCATGGGACCGACGAGAAGGCGGACGTCTCGCCGACGTACTCCCGCGATGGACGGCGTGAAAATCCGAGCATCGGCAACGGATCGGGCATCGGTCCCACAGCACGGAGGGTCTACGAGTTGGCGCAGCAAGCTCTGCGCGACGCCGGTGTACCACTGCATTACCGAGTGCTCGCGGACGAGATCCAGAAGGAGATGCGGCTCAGTGGAGCGGACCCAGGCGCAACGCTGATTGCGCATCTCCACCGGGCGCCCCATCTCTTTCCGCGCGTTGGGCGCGGGATCTACGCAATTCCCGAGGTCCTTCCGGCAGATGGGAGTTCCGCTGGGAACGCCCTGGGCGACAGCGGTCGTCGGCCTCGCGTTCGTCGGAGGACGAAGTGAAGCCGACCGAGATCGCGAACACCGATCTTGTTCTACTCGCAATGGCCCTGGCTGGCGCCGGGGAGGACTTTGCCGACATCGAAGACATCGCGGTCCAAGCCTTCAAGCTCTCGCCTCAGCGCTTCGGGTGGCGAACAAAGGACTACCCGTCAGACAAGATCGTTGTTCAGTCCGTTGCCGACCTCGAGGGCAGGCACAAGTCACGACTAACTATGCGCGGTAAGGACAAGATGGCCACTCGGATGCTCACGGCCGAAGGCCGCAAAGCGGCCATTGAAGTGGCCACTCGGATTACGGGACATGAATTCAAAGACTTGAGCGCCGTGACGATGCACTTCAAGGGAACGGGAGGCGACGCTCCGCCCCCCACGCCAGCGGAGCGACGTCGGGCTCAGGCCGAGCTCACGGAACTGCGTCGACATCAGGTCTTTCAAGTTTGGCTCGACAGCGCTGATGACTTGCCAGGCGTGGATCGCTGGAAGCTGCTCGATGCGCTTAGCTGCCTCCCGGACGCTCCAGCCGAATCGGTCAACCAACAGATCGAGACGCTGACTG
Organism: Candidatus Dormiibacter inghamiae; assembly: GCA_016464825.1. Classification (GTDB taxonomy): domain Bacteria; phylum Chloroflexota; class Dormibacteria; order Dormibacterales; family Dormibacteraceae; genus Dormiibacter; species Dormiibacter inghamiae. Next base: position 23,494 of record JAEKNQ010000058.1, read on the forward strand.
CCCTCGCTGAGAAATGGCAGGGCAGCGATGTCACTCAATTCCTGCACGATTTATCAGCCCTGCTTGATAGCGGGACGTCGGTCCGGAGGGGGTAACAAATTGCCCACCGCACTAGAGGATACCGAAGCGGTCCGCGTCGAGCAGTTGGCACGCGGGTTCAGACAGTCGACTGAAGGCGTGATGGGGAATGACACTCTCCTGGGACTCATCGAACTCATTACAAATTCCGACGACAAGTATGGCAATCAACGGGGCGCGATCCTAGTCCGCTTTCCCAAGCGGGAGAGCGACGAGACGTGGCAGGTGCAGGTGTCCGACAAAGCTGGCGGGATCGAGTTCGGCGTTCTCAAGGACACATTGCTCAGCCAGGGCGGCAGGACGAGCGGCCACGAAAAGGGTGAGGTCAAACGAGGCAACCGTGGTCGAGGCGCGAAGGATCTCTGCCACTTCGGCGCTGTCCGATGGGACATCTTCAAGGACGGCAAGTACTTTTGGTTGCAGCTGGATCGCAGCGGCGAAGGCCGCAAGAGCAAGAGGCCTGAGCGCGCCGACCTGCCGGCGTCGGAGATCGGCTTTCCGTTGGGTAAGAGCGGTGTCGTCGCCACCATCACCTGCGAAGGTAATCGGATCCGGCGTCCGCAGCGTGACCGGATCAAGCAGAGGCTAGAACAGTCTGTCCAGCTTCGCGACATCATGTCCAGTTCCATTCGCAGCGTCAAGCTAGAGTATGGCGGTGAGGAGACGATCAACCTCCGCTATCTCGAGCCAAAAGGCGCGGTTTGGCATCCGCACGTCGATGTAGAGGTGAAGGGCTATGCCGGCCTCGCCCGGGTCGACGTCGGCGAGGTTGCGACGCCCTTTCAGGACGACCCGAAGGACCCATGCCGGCAGTCCGGTCTGCTCATCAAGAGTGGCCGCGCAATACACGAGGCGACTCTCTACCGCTACGAGAACAGTCCATACGCGGGCTACTTCTTCGGTTCGGTGCGCTGGGACTCAATTGATGACCTGTCGCGCGAATTCGATGATCGCGAGGAAGCACATCTGCCGGCCGACTCTGCCAACAACACGCAGATCATTCGGCCCGACCGCAAGGGGCTCAACGATCAGCATCCTGCAGCCAAGGCTCTGAAGCTCGCAGTGGAGGAGATTCTGAGGCCGCACATTGAACGCAAGGCCAACGAACTCGGATCCGGTGGCAGGGAGTCTCGTGAGACGCGGGCGCGACTTGCTGGGCTCGCCCGCGTCGTCGCCAGGTTTCAGGCCGCTAAGGCAGAGGAACTGGAGCTGGATGCTGGGCCCACATCCTCGCGGGGCGTCGACTTGACTCCCGATGTGCCGATCTTGGAGGTCGTACCGCCGCGCAAGCGACTTGAGATTGGCACTGCGCAGACTTTTTCCGTGCGTCTTCGAGGCGACGCGCTGGTTGGTCAGCCGGGCGAATGCCAGGTGCTCCTCTCCGTCGCGTCGGAGCCGGAGGGCTGCATCGAACTGGCCTCTACATCGGTGGCGCTGACACCGGACCAGAGACTGAAGAGTCGCTACACGGGCACGTTTCGCGCCTTTGCGCCGTCTCTGGAAGGGAGTTCGGTGATCGAAGTGACCGTTCCGGGTGGGCTCGCGTCGACGCTCGTCGACATCGATGTAGTGGAGCCCGATATTCCCATACCACCACCCGCCCCTCTAACGTTCCAATTCGAACGCACGCAATACCGAGTCGCGGCAGGTAAGCGCAAGAGCCTTCTGCTGCTGGCGCCAAAAGCAGCCATCGACCGCCACGGCCGTTTCGTCGTGGTCACGAGCTCCGACATGCAAGGAGTGTTGGTGCGCCAACGGGACCTGGAACTCGGTCCGTCACTCGACGGGGACTGGTACCAGGCCCTCGTCGAAGTTGAGGCGCGCCAGCACGGTGCCAAGGCAACGCTGTCTGCTGTTTGTGGAACCGGTCCACTGCGCGCCGAGACCACGGTGGAAGTGCGGCGCGACGAAACTGGGCCGCTGCCCCCAACGATCCGGATCGCCTCAGTACCCGGCTATGTGCGCGGTACGTTTGAAACGGATGACGCCGGCGCTGTCACGATCACCGTAAACGCGACGCACCAAGGCGTGAAGCGATACTTCGGAGCCCCTCCTGACTTCCCTGGTCAGGAATCCATTCCGGCTCGACTGCTCATGGCCGAAATTGTCGCGGACCTGACCGTCCTTGACACTCTGCGTCGACTCCTCAAGCAGCAGGCACTGACTGTCGAGCAGACGTACCGGCGGCGATTCCAACTACTCAGTGAGTTGCTGCCCCTATGCCACGCGTCGCAGTTGAGCGAGGACGATCTCGGCTCACCGTCCGCTGGAGTGCGCCGTCGTCCAGGGAAGGTCGTTAAGTTGCCCGCACGTCGGCGCGCGTGATGCGAGTGGGATCAGCCTTCCGCGTTCCGGTTGTAACGTTTGAAGCGGCCCTTGGATCCTGCCACGTACTCGACGGTCGGCTCGATCGAAAGCCATCGACGGCCCCTCAGGTGCGCTTCGGCCCCCGTCGTGTTGCTCCCGGCGAAGGGATCGAGGACGATGTCACCGGGGCGAGTGAGCAGGTCAATGAAGAAACGTGCCAGCGCAGGCTGCATTCGCGCCGGATGGACGGGTAAATGATTGGCAATGCAATATTTCCGGTACGCGTCGGTCGATTGCGTGTTAGGTACCGTGAGGACATTGCCAGGAATGGCCCCGCCGTTGTCGGAAAGAAAGGAGGACGAGCCGATGTTGTAACCTGAAGGACGGATTCCGCTGTTGTACTGTCCCGTGCTCAGGAGGGTACGCATCCTCTTGCCATAAGGCGTCAGTACTGTGCGGTTATTTGCGTACGGCCGCTCGCCGGGCGACATCCACCATATGTGGGTGAAGGTGTCCTTGACCCGAATGCGCTCTTTGTTCACCCACTGGACCGGGCTAGGCAATCGCGCGGGATTATTGCAGACGAACTGCTGGCAGAGATGGAGCTTCCCGCCATCGAGCACCGCAAGTAGAGCGCGCAAGGGGAGCGTCGACATCGTCGGCTTGCCCCGTTCCCACGCATTGCCCAGCTCTAGTACGACCGAACCGCGAGGGGCCAGAAGCTCGTGGAAGGTCTTACCTAGAGCGCCAAGCCACTGAAGATACTCGTCGCCGTTCTTGTTGCCATAGCGCTTCTTTCGGTTCAGCGGGAAGGGCGGCGATGTCAGAATGAGTTGAATCTTGCCCGCATAGCGGCGGCGGAACTGAGACGTGAGAAATTGCTCGTAGGTTCCAACGAGCATTGTGCCATCAGCCAGTCTGTAGCCCTGATGGACCCGAGCGACCTCGGCTTGGTCGCTGTCGGTTGCGTAAACGCGCGCAGCCGTCACCTTGCCGGTCACGTCAGGCGTCTGACGGGAGGATGGTGAAGCGTCCACCTTGCAGAGGTGCGACGGTCCTAAAGGGGGCGCGATGGTCGAATGTTAGGATCCGCCGCGTATGGTGACGCCTCGCCAGCACGACCAATGACGCGTCCGCAAGGCCGAGTCGAAGACTCCGATGTCGCCCCACCACATCACGCGCTACCGATAAATCGGTTTGGGTGAGGCATTCAAGGGTGAAGGTCCCCTCGGCGAGGTCGGTGAGGAACTGCAGTTCGACATCAACGCCGAGGCGGTCAAGGATGAGGTAGTCGGCCTCCGCCGCAGCGAGCTCGCTGGTGACTAGGGGGCCCGTTTCAGCCTTGAGGCAGTTAGTCACCGCCTCATGGTCGGGATCAGCCGCATTGGCTTGGGCGAATAAGGCTCCAGCGTCGACGATAAGCGTCACTAACGACGTCCCCGGGTCTTCTCGTACACCTCGGTCGCGGTCCAGTGGCGTGCGGGGCCGGCGGCCTGGTTGATGCCTTGACCCATGCTGTGAAAGGTGCGGCGCCGGCCGCAATGCGCCGCGACTACCTGCCGGATACCCTCGCGGATCAGGTCCGACTGGGTGATTCCGGTCGCCTCGGCGGCGCGGCGGAGCGAATCGGCGTCCTCCTCGCTGAGGTAGACGGATGTCTTTAGCATACCCTACATAGGGTAGCACCGAAGCTCACGCCTACGCGTCGCCACCCCTGCTGGTGGGCGCGGTCTTCAGGCCCACCGTGGGGCCCAGCAGGACACTTACAATACACCGTACATCCGTGCGACGCGCCCGGAGCGCCCGCACCCCAGCTCGAGGTGCGCCCCAATGCCCCCTCCCTGGAGTGGTGCGACCTGGAATCCGGGCCGCCGGCCGGCCCGAACACCGTAGGCTTCGGCCCGTGGGCACCATCCTGCGTGTCTCGATGTTGGAGGGGGAGGCAGCTCTGGGCCGCATTCGTGCCTCCGACGTCGGCCATATGCTGGTTGACGTCGAACGGGTGTTCGCGCGTGCCGCCGCCCACTTCGTTGCCGGTCGACCCGGGAGAGGCCAAGGTCGGAGAGGGCGCCTCATCGAGGAAGCCACACATCTCCGCCTCGTCGGTCTGGAAGAGGGCAGCGTCGTATGCGTGCTCCAGTTTCCCGATGCCCCGCCGAATGGCGTGAGCTTCGACCTGGGCGACGTCATCTCTCTCGGCGAGACGGCGCTGACGTACGCTGTCAGCACCGCAACCGAAGGACGACGCGCGTACTCGGACGTGGCCGCCGCTCTTGTCCAGCTGGCGAACGACATCGGCGTCGGTTCCAGATGCAAGGCCGTCGCGCTAAGCATCGGCGATGACCGGCAGCCGGAGGTTGTGATCGATGCTGAAAGGCGGGAAAGGTTGCGCTTGGTGGCAGCCCCTGCGCCTAATCCCCGTGCGGACGCCATTACCGGCACACTGGTTGAGGCAGATTTCGAGAGGCGCACTGCGCGCCTGCGTACGCCGCTCGGCCAAGCTATTGCGGTCCAATTCGACCCCGACATCGACGACGCCATCTACGAGCTCATGCGTCGCACATCCAAACTACGCGGCGAAATCACGTACGATCCTTCGACGCTTCAGGCCCGGGCAATCCGCGTTCGCGGTCTTGGCAAGGCCGAACAGATGGAGTTGGCCACCTCGGAGGAAGACTTCTGGCAGGCACCTCGGCCTTTCGCCGAGCTGCTCCACGAGCGAGGTGCTGCCGCAACTGTGGATCTCGACGCCCTGTACATCCCGACTCTCACCGATGAACAACGTGACGAGCTCGTGAAGGCCGCCGACTCCGGTGCAATCTAGCGACGTTCCCAGCGGGCCGCTCCTTATCGACACGGACGTTTTCTCGTACTTCATGGCGAGGAAGGGTCCGGCTGCTCTTTTTGCTCCGCTCGTGGTTGGTCACGCAAGCGCTCTGGCGTTTGCGGTAGTGGGTGAGCTTAGAGCGTGGGCGATCAGCCGCAACTGGGGGCACGGCGAGCGTTAATCGTCTCGAAGCCGCGATGCGGCAGTGCGTCATCCGGCGGAGTTGGCGTCCTTATGCGCGCCGACCCACCCGACTAACCAGGCATCCTCCGCTACGCTTCTTTCGCATGAGCAGTCCCCGCGACCGTGCGCGTGCTGAACTCTCATGGTTGGGGTCTCGGACGCTCCGGCCGTTGCTTCCAGATCACCGGGCGCAACGTCCTCACTGTGCTCACCGAGGCCTCCCGCTCGATCTGGGGTGATCGCCGTACGGCCATCACCGTCCTCGCCGCGGGCCCTGCACGACCGGGCGCTCTCGTCGAAATCGAGGCAGTCGCCACACCCTCAGCGTCGAACCACTGGCCTGCTGTGTCTGTGCCTCGATCCCTTCAAGCAGGGATCATGCTTCATCCGTCCCATTCTGACCGCCGACGTAAAGCGTCGGCCCTGCCTGAGCGATCATGCCCTGGGCGAAAAAGGGACTGTGATGCATCTGTGGAGGGTCTACCGGGGTGGGCTGTGTCGTCATGATTGATCTTTTTGGTGGTGGCGGGTGTAGTGATTACGAGCCTTTGTCCGGCCGCCGCATCGGTTCATCGAGCCCCATCGACGAACTAGCAATAGAAGGTTACTAGCAACAGAGTTGCTCCGCCCCCTCGGCCGTAGGGAGGACTGTGGTGTCCGTCGGGCATCCTCATATGGAACACTCCGGGCGAGGGTGTGGAGTTGGGTCGCGATCCGCCGGGAGAAACGGACGCAGCCCGCGGCAACCCATCACTCTCGATGCTCGGCTGTCGTCCGGACGTACACCTAAACGGCTTTCCCTATGCGGATCTATTCGCTAGGCTGAGAACGCCGCGACGGTCGCAAGAGATGTGGGCTGCAGGCTCTGGCTTGTGGAAACGGTCGCGCTGACATTTTGTGGTTGACCGCATGCGGCCAGTCCACCGCGACAACGGGCGTCTACCCTGCCAGGTCGTCGGTAACTCCGCTCACCTCCTGTGGCCCGGCAGCAGCTGACGCCAAAAAGGGGACACCAAGCCCTTGCCTGCCTGCTGACGCTGAGAAGCAGATTCAAGACAACGCGCGCTGCCTAAATCGCCTCCCACCAGCCTCCCGTGACACCGCCGCCCTAGAGCCTGAGGCGACTGGCGGCGACGCAGCGAGTGGCGAGGAGGAGGAGAGTCCTATCCTCGACGCGTTGAAGCGACTCGCTGAGCCTGCGGACACCACCGCGCCGGATCAGTAACTTCAGCGGCCCCTCGCGACGCTCGGGAGGGGAACGATCAACGGTTCACAAGCGAGACTCGCACCGGCTCACCGTGATGTCCCGCAACGGGGATCCGTAACCGGGCATGCTGTGGTCGGGTGTGACCCGGGAGCGCCCGGGCGTCGGAGGTAGCGTTTGGGGAGCGACGTTATGCGATGGGGCGAGCCAGCCAACCGTCGAGCAAGGAGGCGCCATGACCGAGGAGGAGACCCGGTGGGGCGGGGAGCTGTGGGCGGCCGCTGACCTGGTGACCCCGATGGCCATCCGGGTGGCGGCGACGTTGCGGTTGGCCGACCACATCGCCGCCGGCCGACAGACGACCGAGGCGCTGGCCGCAGCGGTCGACGCTAACCGGGACGCGCTGGGGCGACTGTTGCGCCACCTCGTGACCGCCGGTGTGCTGTCTCGTGCGGGGACCGACACCTACGGCCTGACGGCCTTGGGTGAGCACCTCCGTGACGATGACCCAGAAGGAGTGCGACCCTGGATCGATCTGGAGGGTGCTATCGGGCGCGCCGATCTGTGCTTGGTCCAACTGCTGCACACCGTTCGTACCGGCGAGCCGGCGTTTCCACGTCAGTTCGGCCGCTCGTTCTGGGACGATTTGTCGGCCGACCCCGGACGGGCCGCGTCGTTTGACGCCCTGATGGGAGCCCGGCTGGTGGCGGACGCGCCCGCTGTAGCTGCTGCCTACCCCTGGGGCACACTTGGTCACGTCGTCGACGTGGGCGGCGGCAACGCCACCCTGCTGATCGCCATCTTGGGCGCCCATGGCGACCTGCGCGGGACGGTGATCGACCTGGCCGGCCCGGTGGCCCGCGCCGAGCAAGCCATCGTCTGCGCTGGCCTGAGCCACCGGGCCGGCACCCAGATCGGCAGCTTCTTCGATGCCCTTCCCGCTGGAGCGGGCGGCTACCTGCTCTCGGCCGTCCTCCACGACTGGGATGATGAGGATGCCATTCGCATCTTGAAACGGTGCGCCGACGCAGCCTCGGAGACGGGAAAGGTGCTCGTCTTGGAGGACGCCATGGGCGATGACCAGGGCGGCACACCGAACACCGAAGGAGACCTGCGCATGCTCAGCTACTGCCGCGGCCGGGATCGCACCCTCGACCAGTTGAGCGAGCTAGCCAAGTCAGCCGGACTACAGGTCAGCTCCGTCATGCCAGCCGGCTCGCGGTCGATCATCGAGTTGCGCCCATCTCACTGAGCCTTCGGCTTATGGGACTGGCTGCTTGCACGCCACGGCAGTGTCGGTCAGCATGTAGGGGTGGGGTTGGAGGAGAACAAGGCCTTGGTACGCCGGTACTACAAAGAGGTCTTGACCGGCCGCGACCGGGAACTCCTCGCACAGCTGCTCGACCCGTCCTTCGTCAGCCATGTGCCTGGAGGTCCGGTCGTCGGCATTGATGTCTACGCGGCCGCGGTGGAGGCGACCCATGCTGCATTCGCTGACCTCGTGGTAACCGTCGAAGACCAGGTCGCCGAGCGGGACAGAGTCACCACCCGTTGGAGTGCGTCGGGTACCCATACCGGCAGCTTCGCAGGTGTCGCTGCCACGGGACGTCCGGTCACCGTCACGGGCATGCACTTCCATCGTATTGGCCAGGGTCGTCTCGTTGAGCACTGGGAGGAACTCGACCAACTCGGTGCCATGCGACAGATGGGTGCTCTGGGCTAGCCGTACTACCCACGGACGTTGGTGACGTGTGGCACAGGTTCAGCTGGGTTCGGGTCTGCCGGTCGACGTGCCCGCCTTCCATTCCCCTTGCGGACGGATGAGCTGGTGTCGGGAAGGGGCCGTCGACGTCGAGTGACAGCGCCGGCCGGTTCCAGTCGAGGCGGGGCTGACCGGCTGGCGGAGGTGAATCGGTGCTGATCGCGTAATTTGGTGGCGCCTAACCCGAACAGCCCACGAGATGTCCCGACGTTGGCGACTCATCGTGGGCCCATCTTCCGCGCCGGCTAGACGAGCTCGGCGGGTGGTCGACCGGCGTTGAGCCGGCCGGTGTGGGCACGCTCGAAGTTGTAGTACCTGAGGTAGGCATTCAGGTCTCGCCGGAGAGCTGTGTACCTGGGAACTAGCGAGCGAGCGAAGGTGGGCCGCCATGCCGTCGCCGTTGCGTCGACAACTTAGCTACGCAAGCCCGTCAGAAACTGTCCGTAAGAGGATCGCCATCGCGTCCTCACGCAAAGTCTTGACTCGCCCCTCGCCCGACATCACATTTGATAAGGGCTCTGGACTGAGGTGTCGTCCCGGACCACTTTGGAGAGCACGCAGGTCGCCGCTTATGTCTGCCGTTACGCCGTCTGTGTCGCGGTGGCGCTCGACCTGCACGGCCGGGCGACGGGCAATGCGCTCAAGCCGCGTGTCACCGGCCGGCACTGGCGGGCGGCGTGGATGTCGATGTAGAGCTGTGCGGCCCATTGACCGATCATCCTCCTGCTCCCTGCCGCGCAGCGTTCGCGGCGGCGGCGGTCATGGCGAGACTCGCCAATACGGTGAAGCGATGACCGGAACCTGGGACGCGGCGGCTGCTGGTGTTCTTCGTCTGCCCTCAGGCCGCCTGGTGCGTGGCCGCGGGCTGCGGCGGCCCCTTCCCAGCGGGCCGACGCCGGACTTCTCTGTCTATCTGCAGAGTGTCGAGCCGGCGGCGGTCACGTGGGAGATGAGGTGGGTGCACTGGCCAGACTTCCTGTTGCCCACCGACCCCATCGACGCGCGCGATGCCTTGGAGCAGGCGTGGCGGCGAACCGAAAGCGAACGGGTCGAGCTGGCGTGCTGGAGCGGGCGCGGACGGACCGGTACCGCCCTAGCCTGCCTCGCAGTTCTCGACGGTGTCCCGGCCGATCAGGCGGTGGCCTACGTACGCCGGTACTACGACGCCCGCGCTGTCGAGACGCCTAGGCAGCGGCGGTACGTGAGCTGCTTTTGGGTCGGGTAGACCAGCTCGGTGAATCCATGGTGTCTCACAGGCAGAATCGACTAGCGGGCGACCACCTCTTTCGATTGACCGCCTGACGCAATCTTCCTGCCGTGATAAGTGACGAGCAGCTGAGGGAGATCGCGGAGCGACTGGTCGGCGTTTCGGGTGCAGTGGAGATGCTGCCAGGTGAGCCAGGCCCGCGGTGAGCACACGCCGGAATCTGACGTCGACCTCGGCCTGTACTACCGGCCCCCGCTAGAACTTGCGTCGCTTGCCGACCTTGCTTGCGTGGTCGCCGGCGCCAATGCACGCATCACCGTTCCTGGGGGAGTGGGGACCGTGGGTGGATGGCGGATGCTGGCTAAGCATCGCCGGGACCGCTGTGGGTTGGCAGTACCGCGACCTCGACCGAAATTTCAGCCCGGAGACTGTCGGCGGATCGATGGTGAGAAGGCTGCTGATTGTCGATGATCCGAAGTCGGTGCTTGACTGCGCTGTAGTTGCCGGTAGGGGGGAGATCAACCCCGTTGGCGAGGAGCACGGCTGGCAGTGGGGCTGAATCGATGATCCGTTCGGCCACCGCTGGAGATGGGGAGGCCGAGCAGCGGAGGGCCGGCACCGGATGATCGTCCGAGAAGCGGCTAGAAGCCGGCGCCTCGACGCCCGCTCACGGATGCTCAGGCGGCGAGCCCTTGTCGCCGCTCGTAGACCTCGCGTCGGCGGCCGAGCGTGACGACGACCACGAGGAGCACGTCGTCGTTGACGGTGTAGATGATGCGGTAGTCACCGACCCGAACGCGCAGACCGGGCCGGCCATTCAGCGCGCGGGCAGCCGGTGGACGCGGGTCCTGAGCCAATAGAGCAATCACACCTTGCAGACGGTGACGAACCGACGGATCGATCTTGCGGAGCGCACGGACGGCCGCTGGGCGCAGCTCGATGCGATACCCGCTCACACCCAGCCGAGCTCTGCCTTCGCTTCCTCCCAGGGGATGTTTGGACCCTCCTCGTCCATCGCGGCATCGAATGCCGCGATGTCCTCTGTGTCCTCCAGAGCGGTCATCAGTGTCTCGTAGCGCTCCGGGCTCAGCAGCACGGCTGCCGGGCGCCCATAACGTTCGAGGAACACCGCCTCGGTCCGGGCAAGCTCGACTGCGCCAGGCAGGTTGTCCCGCGCGGCGCTGATGTTCATGCGCGCCATGCTCTAACTGTACAACATAAACCATAAGTCGTACAAGTTGTCGTGAGGCACCGAACCCGCAAAGCCCACCACGAGCAGGCCAGCAGCCACACCGCACACAACACGTCGACCCGTGCGGGCTGTGCGATGGCACATACGCCAGTCCGTGGAGCATAAACGCGACCTTGTAAGGCTTACCTGCAAGGAGGTTGCCATGCTGTGCGCTGGGCACGGTGACCGTACCCGGTGTTCCCAGGGCTTCCGCCATCGCCGTGATGTGATTCGCGCCTACAACTCCGCGGGGCGAATTGCCGACGCCGTCCTCGCCGATGGTGTCAACGCCGAGGCGCCCGAGGCAGGGAGCCGTCGAGCCCCGTCGACAGCGGGGTAGTCGAGAAAACCAGCATCCGGAGCGCGCGTGAAACGGGCCATCTAATCCGAGCCGATGAGTGTACGGTGCACCGAGCTGTTTGAACCTCACGGCGCGCGCAGTGATCGCCTGACGCCGGCCATGATTGGATGCGTCACCTCTCGTCGATTCTGTCCGAGGCGCTTGTCTCGACATCTCCCACCGCGTGCACCTCATCATGCAGCGTTGCGTCGCGGATCGAGGCCGCAGACGTGGTCAGGAGTCGAGTGTTCCCTGCCTGATGATCGTCGCGCTCAGCGACCGGTCGATCTCGCGCAGGACGCCGGCGGCGACCGCACCGTACGCCAGGTGCGGCACGACATCGCTCACCCAGTCCTTGACCGCCCAGGTGCGCGGATCCGTCACCCCGAGCACGGTCATGGGCCCGTTGCTCCCCACCAGTGCGCCGACTGTGGCCGCAAGAGTGCTGATTAGCACGCCGGGGCGCCATCCGACCGAGCGCCCGAGCCCCAGCACGGCACCGACGCCCACGCCGGTGGCCAGTCCGGTGAGCGGTCCCAGGCCGGCGAGCCGGTTCTGGCGCGCTTCGTCGTTGCCGGGGATGGCCACGTGGGCCTCGCTGGCGAGCTTCTTCACGGTCTCCTGCGGCGTGCTGCTCGTCGGTCGCGCCCGAATCGCCATGTCCAGGTAGGTGACCGCATTGAGCGCCGTCGTCCCTGCCGCGCCCGCGGCAGCGCCGATCAGCAGGCCGCGTCCGATGCTCATGTGTTCAACGGTACCGTGCCTAGCATGGAACCGACGCCCGTTCAGAACAGCCCATGCCAGAGCATCAGAGCGATCCGACCCACAACATCGGCGCGGACCCGCTCACCGCGACACCGGGCGCGGGACGTGGCGGCAAGGAGGGCCACCCGATCCCGGAGCAGATCCAGGACACGGAGAAGACCAAGGACACCGTGCACAAATTTGAGGTCGAGAGTCAGGCTGAGCGCGGCGCCGACGCAGCCAAGTCCCCCGGCCATGTGAGCAGGCCCGAGGAGACGTCCGAGGATTCCCGCGAGGGTCACCGGTAGCCGTTCGGCCTTCCCGGCAGACCGAGCCTCGCAATGGTGCCGGATCCCGAGGTAAACCAGGATCCGAGTGAGGGGCGCTCAAGGGCGCCGGCGCGACGGCGATAGACCGCGACAGCGGCCATCCAGCCGGCGCGCCTTGCAGCTCGGGGACGAAGATCGACGGCGACACTGGCGGCGGCACGAATCAGCTTCTCGACGCTCTCCCACCCCCCGTACAAGAGCACGTGGCGCGCTCGCTCAGCCCGGTCTTCCTCGAGCACAGGAGCGTGCTCTCGAGCCGGGCCGGATGGTCGACTCGGTCGAATTCCCGCGCAACTGCGTGGTCTCGTTGGTCACGCCGCTCCACGAGGGAGCAGTCGTGGAGGTGGCCACCATCGGGAATGAGGGGATCGTCGGGGTGCCGCAGGTGACGGCCGGTTCCTCCGTACGGGCCATCGTCTCTGTGGCGGGCTGGGCCGACCGCATGAGTGCGACGGCGTTCCGCGAGGAGGTCGAGCGCGACGACGGTCCTCTCCGCGACCTGGTGGGCGACTACCGGCAGGCCCTCTTCGGCCAGGTCGCGCAGGCGGCGGCGTGCAATCGACTCCACTCCAATGAGGAGCGCCTCAGCCGATGGCTGCTGTTCATTTTCATGCGCCTCCTTTTGGCCCTGCCGGCGCGGCCGGGATAGTGATCTCCCGAGCGGTTGGGCGGGACCTCTTTTCAGGGTTTGCGCTGGCGCGGTTGTACGCGCTTCTCAATGCTGGTGAACGGGCTGGCCCCGATCCTCGCCCCGGTGCTCCGAGGTCAACTGCTCAGGTTCGGTTCCTGGCGCTTGAGCTTCATCGCGTTGACCTTGCTCGGACTCGCGCTCGTCGTCGTCGGCGGCCTCGGCCTGGAGGAAACCCTTCCCTTCGACAGGCGCCGCGCTGGCGGCTTACGAGAGAGTCTGGCGGTCTTTCGCAGCCTATTGGCCGAAGCCAGTTTCGTCGGCTGGGCAGTGACCAGCGGTCTAGCCATCGGCGCCATGTTCGTCCGCATAGCTGCTTCGCCGTTCGTCCTGGAAGGTGCCTATGGAGTCTCGCTGCAGGGCTTCAGCTTGGTGTTCGCGCTCAACGCGCTGGGCATCGCGGCCGCCGGACTGGTCAGCGCCAGATTGGTCCGCCGTCTTGGTCAGCTCCGGCTGCTGATCCTGGGGCTGGCCGGTGGCCTCGCCCGCGTGCTGGGCCTGCTGCTGGGCCGTGCTCACCGGGGCCGGCCTGGCGGTCGTGGCCGCGGCGCTATTCCTTGTGGTCGCCACTGTCGGGCTCGTCCTAGCCAATGCAACTGCGCTGGCCCTGTCCAATCAGGGAAGGGTGGCCGGAAGCGCGTCGGCGCTGCTGGGACTGGTTCAATTCGCCATCGGCGCCGCGGTCGCCCCGCTGGCCGGCGCCGCCGGCGTTAGGCCGGCCCTGACGATGGCGTTGCTGATAGTGGCGCTCCGCCTGGGGTCAGTCTTGGCGCTGCTGATCGCCATCAAGCATCGCCCCTTATCTGCGCCGGAGCCAACCCAGTAGTGCCGGTTGGCGGACGCTCTCAGCACGTTAGGGCGCCTGGCAGCCCCATTCAGCGACCGTTTGCTAGGATGTGCCCGAATCGCTCGACCGAAGCTGCCGAGCACGTCAGAGGCGTATCGCCTGGGATGGAGGTCTGCGTCGTGGATCAGTTGGTCAATGAGGTAAGTCAGCGCACTGGGTTGGGCGAGGCGACTTCGCGCCAGGCAGTGCAGGTGGTGATCGGCTACCTGAAGGGCCGGTTGCCTGAGCCCTTCGGCGGCATGGTCGACCAGTTCGTCGGTGGCGGCCAGCCGGGACAGACGCCCGACCTCGGAAGCCTATTCGGCGGAGGCCACTGAGCTCCCACGTCGTCGAAACGGCTGAGGTCAGAGGCCTGACTGCCCAGTCGGCTTTGAACCGGCTGTCTTAGCGAAGCCCCGCTGGCGCAGCGGCAGCCGGCTGGGCTGCCGACTCGTCGGCAGCGGCGATAGCACCGCGGAACTGCGCGGAGTACAGCCTGAAGTAGGCGCCGCGGGCGCCCAACAGCTCGTCGTGGGTCCCGCGCTCAACTATGCGGCCGGCTTCCATCATCAGGATGAGCTCGGCGTCGCGGATGGTTGAGAGCCGGTGCGCGATGACGAAGCTGGTGCGATCCGAGCGCAGCGCCGCCATTGCCCGCTGGACCAGCACCTCGGTGCGGGTGTCGACAGAGCTCGTGGCCTCATCCAGGATCAGCAGCGACGGGTCGGCCAGGAAAGCGCGGGCGATGGTCAGCAGCTGCTTCTCGCCGGCGCTGACGTTGCTGCCCTCTTCGTCGATGACTGTGTCGTAGCCGTCGGGCAGGCTCTGCACGAAGCGGTCGACGAACGTGGCTTTCGCCGCCGCCAGGATCTCCTCCTCGCTCGCGGCGGGGTTGCCGTAGGCGATGTTGTCGTGGATGGTTCCCCCGAACAGCCAGGTGTCCTGCAGCACCATACCAATCTGGGAACGGAGGTCCACTCGCCGCATGGCGGTGATGTCGACGCCGTCCAGAGTGATCCGCCCCGCGTCCACTTCGTAGAACCGCAGGATCAGGTTGACCAAGGTGGTTTTGCCAGCGCCGGTCGGGCCTACGATCGCCACCGTGTGTCCGGGTTCCGCGACCAGCGACAGGTCCTCGATCAGTGGCTGTTCAGGGTGGTAGCGGAAGGAGACACGCTCGAACTCGACCCGGCCCCGGCTCGCAACCGGAATCACCGGCTGGACGGGGTCAGCTTCCTGCTCGGGAGCGTCCAGCAGCTCGAAGACGCGCTCGGCTGAGGCCACTCCAGACTGGAGCAGGTTCGCCATCGAGGCGACCTGCGTAAGCGGTTGGGTGAACTGTCGCGAATACTGGATGAACGCCTGGACGTCGCCCAGACTCATCGCTCCCGTGGCCACCCTGACGCCGCCGATGACGGCGATCGCCACGTAGTTCAGGTTGCCTATGAACATCATCGCGGGCATGATGATCCCGGAGACGAACTGGGCGCCGAAGCTGGCCTCGAAGAGCTGATCATTGCGCTCCCTGAAGACCTGCTCGACCTCACGCCGGCGACCAAACACGGTGACCAGCTCGTGGCCTGTGAACGCCTCTTCGATGTGGGCGTTGAGCGAGCCTGTGTTGGCCCATTGAGCCACGAACAGTTTTTGCGAGCGCCTGGCGACCTGACTGGCTACCAGGATTGACAGCGGCACAGTTACCAAGGCCACCAGGGCCAGCAGGGGTGAGACGACCACCATCATCACCAGCACGCCGATGACAGTCAGCACCGAACTCAGGAGCTGGCTGATGGTCTGCTGGAGCGACTGCGACACGTTGTCGATGTCGTTGGTGACTCGGCTGAGCAGCTCACCGCGCGGCTGCTGGTCGAAGAACTGGAGCGGAAGCCGGTTCAGCTTGTCCTCGACCTCAGCCCGCAGCCGGAAGATCGTACGCTGGACCACCCCGTTGAGCAGGTAGACCTGCATCCAGCTGAAGAGCGCCGAGCCCACGTAGAGGGCCAGCGCCCAGGCCAGCACAGTGCGCAGGGCGGAGAAGTCGATCCCCTGTCCCGGGACCACGTGCATGCGCGCCAGCATGTCGGCCACATTCCCCTTGCCCGACGCACGCGCAGCCGCTACGGCTTGGGCAGTGCTGGTTCCCGGCGGCAGCTGTTTGCCAATGACGCCGCTGAAGATGAGGTCGGTCGCCCGCCCCAGGACTTTGGGTCCAATGACCACGAGCGCTACGCTGGTCACACCCAGCCCGATGACCGCGAGCAGCTTCGGGCCTTCTGGGCGCAGGCGCCCCAGCAAGCGGCGCACCGACGGCCCAAAGCTCATAGGCTTCTCGGCCGGCAGGCCGGGTCCACCCCAGGGGCCACCGCCAAAGCCGCGGCGTACCGGCGGTCGGGGGCGTTCGGTCATGGTCGGAATCGGCGCCGGCTTGGTCACTGCGCGATCGCTCATGCCGCCGGCTCCGCCGCTGTCTGCGACTGGACGATCTCGCGATATGTCGGGCAGCCTTCCAGCAGGTCATCGTGGCTGCCCAGCCCGACGATTCTCCCGCCGTCCAGAACAATGATCTGGTCGGCATCAGCGATGGTCGACACGCGCTGGCCGACGATGACCACTGTGGCATTCGCCGTTTGGGGGCGCAGCGCGGCCCGAAGCCGGCCGTCGGTGGCGAGATCCAGCGCAGAGAACGAGTCGTCGAAGAGGTAGATCTCGGGCTTCCGCACCAGCGCCCGCGCGATCGACAGCCGCTGACGCTGGCCACCAGAAACGTTGGTGCCGCCCTGGGTAATGGCTGCCTCCAGGCCACCTGGCATGGCCTCGACAAAGTCGCGGGCCTGAGCGATCTGGAGGGCCTCCCAGAGCTCGTCGTCGCTCGCCTGCGGGTTGCCATAACGAAGGTTGCTGGCCACTGTGCCGGTGAAGAGATAGGGCCTCTGAGGCACCAACCCGATCCGGCTCCAGAGGAGGGCGGGATCGAGCTCTCGGACTTCCACACCGTCGATCCACACTGTGCCCGCCGTGGCGTCGAACAGCCGCGCCACCAGGGAGACCAACGTCGTCTTGCCTGCCCCTGTGCTGCCGATGATGGCGGTGGTCTGCCCGGCCGTCGCTCGAAAGGAGATGTCTTTCAGCACAGGCGCTGTCGCCCCGGGGTATCTGAACTCGACGTGCCGCAGCTCCAGCTCGGCCCGGGTGTGAACCTGCCGTACGGGCCGGCGCGGCGGCACGACGGTGGACTCGGTCCTGAGCACCTCACCTATGCGCTCAGCGCAGACTGAGGCGCGCGGGATCATGATCGCCATGAAGGTCGCCATCATCACCGACATCAGGATCAGCGTCAGATAGGTAAGGAAGGCTGTGAGCGCGCCGATCTGCATCAGACCGCTCTCCACCCGGCCGGCGCCAAACCAGAGCACGGCGACGCTGGAGGCGTTGAGGATGAGCATCACTGTGGGGAAGATGAGGGCCATCAGCCGCCCGGCGCTGAGAGCGGTTCTGGTCAGCGCCGCATTGGCTTCCGCGAACCGCCGAGCCTCGTCCTGCTCGCGGACGAACGCTCGCACTACCCGAATGCCCGAGAGTTGCTCGCGGAGAACCCTGTTGATATCGTCGATCCGGGCCTGCATGGCGCGGAACTGCGGCACCATCCGAGACACGATCAACCCGATCGACGCAATCAGGACGGGGATGCTGACCAGCATCAGCCAGGACAGTCCGGCGTCCTGGCGCAGCGCCATGATGATGCCGCCGACGCACATGATCGGAGCGGCGACCAGCATCGTGCAGGAGAGCACCACCAGCATCTGCACCTGCTGCACGTCGTTGGTGTTGCGGGTGATCAGCGAGGGAGCACCGAACTGTGCCACCTCGCGCGCGGAGAAGCCGCCCACCGTGTGGAAGATGGCTGAGCGGACGTCCTTACCGAAGCGCATAGCAGCGCGAGCACCGAAGTAAACGGCGGCGATCGAGCAGACTATCTGCACGACAGTCACCGCAAGCATCCAGGCGCCGGTCGAGAGGATGTAGCCGGTGTCGCCTTTGGCCACACCTTTGTCGATGATGTCAGCGTTGAGGCTGGGCAGGTAGAGAGAGGCGATGGTGCCGAGCAGCTGCAGCGCGACCACCGCGAGGAGCCCTGACCAGTAGGGCCGCAAGTACCGACGCAGCAGCCGGATCAGCAATGTTCATCTCCGTTCAGAAAAGCCTCAACGCCGTAAGCGCGGAATCTACCCGGAGAGAATGCGGGCGAGCGTTTTCCATGCTTCGGCCCTACTGGCAGCTTGCGCGCACGACAATTCGGCCTGCTCGAAGGCGGTACCGCGTGACCCGTCAATGCATCGTCTCCTTGGCTGCTGGCCGCTCAAATGTCCAGCTCTTCGATGGCCGGCCGGTCAGAATGTCCGGCGAGGGAGTCGTAGAACTCCGCGGGCAGCTTCTCCCGTAGTTGCTCGAGGGTATCGGCGACCTCCAGCGTCTCTTCGGCCGGTCCCCACCACCAGCCGCCTTGCTTGCGCTCCCGCCAACGTTCGCTGAGTCGCCTGGTGCCCGAATCCCAATCCCAGGTGGTGCGCCAGGCGTCGGGGTCGGACCAGGCGGCCCAATCCGGCATCCGGGTGATGTGGAGCGCGAAATGGCCCTTGCGGGAACGGTAGACGCGGAACCGTTCCAGCCGGCGCTCTCCCGTCGGGTGGTGCCACTCCCCGAGCAGCAGACCCGAGAAGCGCTGCACCCGGCGCGAGCCCCCGGTACCCGCCCGCACCGTCACCTCCTGATAACCGGCGTGGCGTCCCTCCTCCAACTCGACGAAGCGGCGCAGCGCACGTGCGATCGCCGCCGAGAGGTTCCCATCGCAGAGCCGTTGGGCCTGTTCGTACAGCTCCAGATCATCGTCGGACACATAGATCGTCTTATTCGGCACGGCATTCTCTCCTAACGGCTGCTCTAGCCACATGTACGTATACTTATAGCACATCGCGACAAGTTGTTGCACGTGACGCCCGGTGGTTGGCTGAACAATCGATCCCTTCGTGACCGCGTGCCGCGCGGGCACACACCGAGGCAAGACTCAAGGACCGCCGGCGGCGTTCTTTCGAACTGGCTGCGCTCCGCCGGCTCCCGCTCTGCTTTGAAGCGCCCGCACCGCTTCGTGGCCGACGATCGCCAGCAGCACAAGTCCAGCACCCAAGGCCGAGAACAGCGTCAGGCGCTGGCCGGCCAGGAGGAAGGCGAAGAGCAGCGCCCAGGCCGGCTCGGTCGTCAGGACCAGAGCCGTTTGGATCGGCGGTAGGCGGCGCTGGACCCAGGTCTGGATCAGAAAGGCGAGGGCGCTCGCCAGCAGACCGGTTACGGCGATGGCGAACCAGACACTGGGACTGGGCCAGCGGAACTGAAAGGCGCCGCCCAAGGCGAAGGCGAACGCGCAGGTGAACAGCTGGACCAGGGTGAGCGCGGGGGCTGAGAGGTGGGGCGCCCAGCGTCCGAGCAGCACTATGTGGACCGCGAAGGCTACTGCGCAGCCCAAGACCAGCAGATCGCCCAGCCCGAGCCCCGCCAAGCCGCCGGAGAGCAGTGCTGTGCCCGCCAGCGCCAGCAGCACCGCGACGATCGTAACGGGTCGCAGAGGCACTCCAATGAAGCGCTGGAAGAGCGGGGTAAAGACCACGAAGAGCCCCGTGATGAGTCCCGCGTTACCCGGGCTGATGAACTGCAAGCCGAGTGTCTGGACCAGGTAGCCAGAGGCGAGCGCCATGCCGATGGCACCGCCGAACAACAGCTCGCGTCGGCTCGGCAGGCGTCTCACGACGGCCGCCAGTAGAGCGGCCGCCAGCGCAAAACGAAGAGCCAAAAACGGCAGGGTCGGGTAGGTGGCGATGGCGTTCTTGACCAGCACGAACGTCCAGCCCCAAACGGCTGTGACCGCCAGGAGAGCGGGCAGGTACACAAACAGCGGTGCTCGTCCGCCACCGCTCAGCCGCACGATCACCGGTTCGTTTTGACCAAACCGCGATTCCGGCCCGCTCTGCCTCAACGCCTGCCAAACAAGCTACTGGCGGGCCAGACGGTCGAATTCGCCCTGCACCTGGCGGGAGAAGGTGGGGAAGGCCATGATGCTGTCGGCGAGAACATCCAGGGGGACGTCAGCGCGGATGGCGAGGACCATCTCCGAAAGGATCTCACCGGCCCGGGGGCTGACAACTGAGGCGCCCACCAGACGGCGCTTCTGGGCATCGGCCACAAGCTTGATCAATCCGCCCGACTCGAAGCCGTGGATGTAGCCGCGGGCTGTGTTGCCGGCATCGCTGCTCACCACACCGACGCGCATCCCCTGTTCGCGGGCCTGCGCTTCGGTGATGCCTACGCTGGCGATCTCCGGATCTACGAAGGTGACGCGAGGGACTGCGCGATGATCGGCCGCGTGCTGCTCACCGCGGAGGTTGCGGCCGATCAGCGTGCCGTGGTAGTGGGCGAGATGGGTGAAGTTACCGATCCCTGTCACATCGCCGCCTGCCCAGATGCGCTCGGCGGCATTGAGCGTCGCCGGATCTACCTTGAGCCAGCCGCGGTCAGTCTTCTCGAGTCCACTGGCCGCCAAGTCGACCTCGTCCAGATTGGCCTTGCGCCCGGTTGCCACCAGCAGCCGCTCGCCGTTCACGACTTCACCGTCAGCCAGCTCCAGGCGGACGCCAGTACCTTCGGCGCTGACCCGCTTCGCCTTGGCGCCTACTTTTACGGTTATGCCGTCAGCCTCAAGGTGCCGCCGCAGGAGGTCAGAAACCTCAGGCTCTTCGTTGATCGCCAGCCTGGGCGCGCTCTCCACTATCGTCACCCGGCTGCCAAAGCGGCAGAATGCCTGCGCCAGCTCCGCCCCGATGGCCCCGCCCCCGAGGACGATGAGCGACCGCGGCAGCTGCTTGGCGTGGACGGCCTCCCGGTTGGTCCAGTACGCGATCTGGTCCAGGCCCTCGATGGGCGGGATGGCGGCGGACGTGCCGGTGCCGATCACAATTCCGCGCCGCGCGGTCAGGCGGCGGCCGTCGACCTCGACCCCGTCGGGGCCGAGAACGTGCGCCTCGCCGCGGATGAGCGTCGCGTGCTCCTCGACAGCCTTGGCGGGGTTGGTGTCGTCGAGACGCCGCGCCATGACGAGCGTGCGCTCGGCGATCTTGGCGAAGTCGATGTCGAGCTCGACCCGGGAAGCGGCCAGATCTCGAGCGCGGGCGGCCTCCTTCACCAGTTCCGCCGAGCGGAGCAGCGTCTTGCTTGGCACGCAGCCCCAGTAGGGGCACTCGCCGCCCACCAGGTCGCGCTCGATCACGGCTACCGTGAGCTCGGAACCGGCGAGCTCGGTGGCCACCGCCTCACCAACCGTGCCCGCGCCAACGGCGATCACATCGAACTCTCTTTCCATATCTATCTCCTAACGGCGGTGAAGGGGGGGTTCTTCCGACCGGAGTGCCGTGAAAGGTGCGAACGTAGTCCCGGCTGTAGCAGCGGCCGCCGGTCCCATAATCACTTAGTCGCGAGGCTCGGTCGGCGTGGCGGAATTGGTAGACGCGCTGGATTTAGGATCCAGTGGGGCGACCCTTGGAGGTTCGAGTCCTCTCGCCGACACCAGGGCGTGCCTTGTGGCATGGTTGAGCTGCTCCGGGCCGGGATGGCGGAATCGGTAGACGCGGCGGTCTCAAAAACCGTTGGGGGCAACCTCGTGCGGGTTCGACTCCCGCTCCCGGCACCACTGTCCTGTCTCACGCCATACCGGAGATCTGTCTCTGGTCATCGTGGACAAATTTAGGGCTGCCGAGGGGCTGATAGATCCGGTTAGGGTCGAGAGTCGCTGGCGGATGAGCGAGCCGTCTTCCGCGAGCACCCTGACCTCGGCATTGGCGACCAGTAGCCGCACCCGCTGTCGGGCGTAAGCGCGGCCGACGGCGACGTGGCGGAGCCGGCTCATGTAGCGGAGGGTGACGCGGCCACCGCTGTCAATGCGGTCCTGCAGACATCCGTTACGGCGCCGCGGAAGAGATCGTCCGACGATTCGCTCAGTGGGAGCAAGCCGCGGCGCGGAGTCCCAACCCCAAGGTGTCGCAGACTGCTCCTCTCGATCCACCCGACCTTCAAACAGCCGCCGAGTTAGTGCCCCGGCTGCAGCAGCTACGAACCGATCTTGAGAACCCCGACATGGATTTGCACGGACGGCCGGTGGTGAATTGCGCTCAAGCCGCAATGGGCATCCTTTGGGAGGAATGGCGGGACAACGCATTGGCTCACTGGAACGGGTACCAGGATGTCTGGGGCATCCGGACGAGTTCTACGACGGCTCATTTCGCGAGTGAGAGGAGACGTAGGCCCGGACACCAGTCGGGCCTTCCGGTCGGTTTGCATGGTCGCAACTGTCGAGATGCACGGAAGATCGCCGGCATCAAGGCGGCGGGGAAGTTTGACCGATTGGGCCAACAATGAGGAGCCGTGCAAGGTTCGGCTTCAACAGTCGAACACCGACCAGCAGATGTCGTTGCGCAACATCTGGTCATCAAGTACGAGCTCGCGGCTCGCCTCCGGGAGGTGATCGCGCTGCCACTGGTACTCGAGTCGTCCTGGGGCCTCGCTCAGGCCTTCCGGTGCCGCTGCACGTGCAGCCTTGATCGCGTAGGCGGCCGCCCCGAGCACGTGCGCGGCGACGTGGGCGATGGCCGCGGCCTGGCCGGCGGCGTACGCGGCATGCCGTGCTGCCCCACGGCGGTCTCTGGGCCTCACCACCCGCAATAGGCGTCGGGATCCCTCAGCACCTTAGCGCTGGTTTCTTGATCACTACCGCATCGACCGGAGGATCGACGGTGCCGGATCCGGTTGCTTGCGAGCTGAGGCGCGCCCTCACCGCCCGGTCTCCAGGCGCCCGGGTGGCGGCTTAGCCTTAGCCCTTGCTCATCTTCTCCCGGGCCGTACTGCCTGCTCCGAGGGCTTGGAGCGAAAAGCCCTCTGGAGCTTCAGGCAATACCCGAAGCTCGACCAGCTCCGCCTGGAGCTGGTCCTCCACGGTAGCGGCCTTCCCCTCAATGAACCTTCGCCCGCAAGAATGCGTGGACCATGGTCCGGCCGCTCGAGCTCGTCCGAGACGGCGGCCCAGTGAACCGCCCGTATGCAGCGGCTGCTCGTCGGTGAGGAATTCGTCGGAACACGCACCGGAGAACAGGGCGGCGGTGCGCTCGGTCACTCGGCTGCCGTGGCTAAGCGCTGATTTTCGTTCCGATCTTCCTCACGGACCGGCATGGGGAAGGGATGTTTCTGCGGCAAAGGCGTGAGCACTCAGCCAGGGTTCCCTGGACGCCGTCAGGCGTCGAGGGAGGGTTGAGACATCCCAGTGGCGGAGAGGGAGGTGTGTGAGTTCAACCCATAGTGGAAGGGTGTCTCACGCCATAGTGGAAAACCTTCGAAGGGAGGTGTCGCTATGTCCTTGGGGCGCTATCTGGTCGATGCGGTGCTCTTGGAGGGCCAGAATCTAAGCCAGCTGGCCAGACGACACGGGATCTCGCAAAGCTGGGCCTATGAGCGCGTGGCCCGCTACCGAGAAGGTGGCTATGAGGCCCTGGAACCAAGAAGCCGACGAGCGCACTCCTTTCCTCGCCAGATCGCGCCCGAAGTTGAAGCCATCATCGTCCGGCTGCGCGAGGGCCTGATCGCAGCCGGCCACGACGCGGGTGCGGTGACCATCGCCCACCATCTGAGACCTCTGTCCGAACAAGTCCCTTCAGTCGCGACCATCTGGCGCGTCCTCTCTCGCAATGGCCCAGTCATCCCTCAGCCCCACAAGCGCCCCAAGTCCTCCTTCCTCCGCTTCGAAGCCGACCTGCCCAACCAGCTCTGGCAGGGCGACCTCACC
>JAEKNQ010000024.1 GCA_016464825.1 Candidatus Dormiibacter inghamiae
GCTGGTGACCTGCGGCGTGGTCGCCGGGCTGGCAGGCCTGCTGGAGACCTCGCAGCTGTCCACCGGCGATCCCACGATCGGCCCCGGGTACCTGCTGCCGGTGATCGCGGCCGTATTCCTGGGCTCGACCCAGTTCCGAGGCGGCCGGTTCAACGTCTGGGGCACGGTGGTGGCGGCCTACGTGCTGGCGACCGGCGTCAAAGGCCTGCAGCTGGCCGGTCTACCAATCTGGATCCCCGACCTGTTCAACGGCGCCGCCCTCCTGCTCGCCGTCGGCCTCGCCGCCTGGCGCAGAACACCCACCACCCGCAAGACCACCATCCTACGGCTGCTACGGATCCGGCCCGCGGCTTCTGCCGATGGCTAGTGGCAGGCTGCCAGCTTGTTCATCCGCCCAAGCAGGTCTGTCTCGGTGATCCATCGCTTACCGGTGACACAAAGTCGCTGGCGACACGTGAGAAGCGCGTCGCCGGCGTGACCACAGGGCCTTGATCAGCCTGGGATCACCGGAACCAGGATGTGACTGTCATACTGGCCGCCCGTATGAATGATGTGCTTGCCAGTGTTGCGCGTGACAGGGTGGATCGCGATGCCGACGCCGGGCGCGTCGGACGGAGGGAATGGATCCTTGCCCATGACAACGACGCGCATCTGTTCGCCGGCGCGGAACAGCGTGCTGGACGGCCAGATCTCGATCTCGACGGGAACGATTTCACCGGGCTTGAGCAGCTCTTCGCGCTGGTGCGGATGGAACGGCTGATAAGGCTTGCTCTTCGCCTCGTCGAGTTCGCGATGTGAAACGCGCAGCCAGCCGTGTGCGGCGTGCCCAAAGCGAAACCGCGTAATGTAATAGAAGTTGACGAGCTGAACGGTTGAATCGAACTTCTGGACCGCCGCGAACAGGTCCATGTCGTCGGCATTGTGAGCCTCTACCCACAGCTTGAGCTTGAAATAGCCCGTCAGTTCGGTGTCTTCGCTGAATGTGTATGAGAAGGTCGCATGCGGCTCGGCGGCGGTCGCTTCATATGAGACGGCAGATTGATCGCCGACCGGTTCCGGATTCAGCGACCCCGTCGCTGAGTCCAGATATAGGGGCCTGTATTGAGTGCGGGCAAGCGGCCACTCATTCTCGGCGCGTTCTTCGCCAACGTCGATCCGCTCGCGGACTTCCAGCCGCACCCTCGGCCACGTATCGACCTCGTTCGGTATGTCCTTGAGGAAGCGATCGAAGAAGGCCATCTGCCGCCGCGTGCTCTCTTCAGCATACATGCGCGCCCATTTGTTGCGCCCATGGACCTCAAGCCACTTCTGCTCGGTTCCCAGACGCATGAAGGCGGACAGAGAACCACGCGTATGGACCGCATGGTCGCTCCAGCAGGAGATCACGTACGTGGGCACATTGATGCGCTCGACTGCCGGCACTTTGCTCTGCCAATATTCGTCGAAGAACGGGTGAACGTCCATGGCCGTCAGCCAGTTTTCCGCCCGGTTGAGCGAGTTGCGGGTTTGAGAGTTCCAGAACCCGACGAATCCAGGGTTGGGAATCCCCCCATGCACCACGATTTCGCGATACAGATCGCTCATGCCGTCATAAGGCATCAGCGCTGCCAGGTGCGGCGGGCGCGTCGCGCCGGCGAACCACTGGACGATACCGAAATAGGAGGCGCCTCCCATGCCGACCTTGCCATTCGACCATGGCTGCTCGGCGATCCATTCAATCGTGTCGTGAATGTCGTTGCCTTCTTGCGGCGACCAAGCCGTCGCGTCGCCCTCTGAGTGGTTGATGCCGCGCGGATCGGGCACGACAATGGCATAACCAGCTGGACACCAGACTACCGGATCCTGCGATTCGATCGGGGCATAATCGGAGACCCCGGCATTCTGCGTAAAAGTGGAGCGCATCGGCTCGGGCCAGCGCCAATGTTTGCCATAGGCACTCCACAGCAGCACTGCGGGAAGCGGGCCGTCCACGCCGGCCGGCCGATAGATGTCGGTATAGATCCTCACGCCATCGCGCAACTTGATTTCTGCGTCATAGTCGATAGTGAGACCGTCGGCGGTTACTTGACGTGGGTTGAAGCCGGGATATCCGCGCTCCGTGGGATCGAGCCCAGCCTCCATCACCTCTTCATCGATGCCGTTTATCGTCTTACCCATGGCAGCCTCTCCCTGTGTTCGTTGTCATCCATTTCCCAATGCCGCTATTGACATAGCGTCCGGTCCCCGATCTTGTGCCCTGCCAGCTCGGGCACTTCGGCGCACTCTTGCGGGCGGAAGCTCTGGGGGAATAGACGCGATTGCAGACTGTCCCTGATTACTGCATCCGCCGTCATCTGGTCGTCTGAACAGCGCACTCAGTTGCCGCTGGCGGCCCCCTAGGTGACCTGCACCGCAGTCGGGACAAACCGGTCCAGGGTGGTTATGCCGGCGAACTTATGCGGTTGAAGTCCGGCCATCAGGCGTCCGTAGTTCTCGGAAAGGGCTTCAAGATTTAGCGCGCCGTGCAAGGTGATCACGCGGGCGTCGCGCCACGCTCGCTGAATGGGCTCCCACTCCATGATCGCGGTCGATCCGGAATTCCTCTGGATAAGCTCGATCGCCTCCGCGCACCATTTGGCCGCATAGGCAGTCTCAGCGAGAACCCGGGCGCTGAACATTTGTATATATTCCGGAGCAGCCGGCGTGCCGGCAGCAGCGAGCGCCCCGAGTCGGTCAGTCTCATCGGCGTTGGCGCGGGCCATCACTGTTGCTGACTGGATCTTGGAATGTACTTCGGCCAGCATCAGATGCGTGAGCGGTGCCTCCAGCTGATTCTTGTACGTGGTGCCGCGGATGGGCCGGCCAGCAGAGCGCTCGAGGAAGCGCTCCAGCGCGCCTTGAGCGAGACCAATCGACATCCCAGCCATGAGGCTGAACGCCCAGCCGAGCGATGGTGCCTTCCAGAGGGCTCCCTTGAGGCCGTTATCGAGAGTTCCGCCGAGAATGCCACGGAAGTCGACACCGCGATAATCTGGAACGAAGAGTTCCTCTCCCGCGAGCGTGATGGAGACACTGCCCGTGCCGCGCATGCCGGCGACCCGCCAGTCGTCGAGAAACCGGAGCTCGTCGAGCGGAACCTGGATGCCCACCAGATAGGGTCCCTCGCCATCATCGGCAATGCATCCGAGGTTTGTGAAGGGTGCCCAGAGCGAGTCACTCCCAAAAGTCCAGGGACCGCCGGAAATGATCCAGCCGCCCTCGATCCGCTTTGCGCGCCCCCGGGAAGCTGGAAAATGGCTCGAGCCGGCGACCCGCGGCCCGACCCATTTCGGACCGTAGACCTCTTCAACGACGCGAGCGCCCGAACCGGCGGGAATCCAGTTCGTCGACGCTCCCACCCACACGATCCATCCGCACGAGCCGTCCCATTTGGCAACTTCGGAAACAACGTCAAACTGCTGCTGAACGGAAAGCTCGTCGCCGCCAAACTCAGCGGGACTGCCAACATTGAAAGCGCCGGTGGCGTCTATGTCGGCGATGGTCTCATCCGACTGGCGCCCGGCGCGTTCGGCCTCAAGCGCGCGCTCCCGCAAGGTAGGACCGAGCTCGCGGACCTTTTCGAGGACCGCCGCCAGCCTATCGGACGTGTCATTTGTCGCAACCATCGTCGTTGCCTCCTCTGTGGTTCAGGCGGATCAATCAATGGAACCATTAGCAATGGCGCTCGCCGTTCCGCGTTCCGTACTGGGTTAGCCGTGCTTCCCCACAGCATCTGCTGGAGGACGCCACCATTTGTCCGGCTCCGGCGAATAGCCGAATTGCCGTTCGACCTCGAGTGGGACCGAAAGCGTTTTCATGTGGTGCGCGACGGCGCCAATCACATGATTGCCGCCGATGAACGAGGCTGGTTCAGCGACAGTCCAGTTGAGCCCCGCCGCCCTGACCCGCTGAACGATGCCGGCGGTTTCCGCGGGGTCGCGGTAGCCGACCGCAACCGTTTTAAAGCCTTGGCGATCGAGCGTGTCATCCTGCGGTCGAGGTCGTCCGGCTGGCGTTTCATACTGAGCCAGTTCCATGAAGATGGTGCCACCGCGCAGGATCGCGGTCCTGCGTCGAGCATTAGCGAGGCCCCAGAGCTGTTCCTCGTCGGCCGAGTGCAGCTCGACAGCCAGTTCCTCAAGGCCCACGATACCGCCGAAGTAGGCGACTGCCTCGTCAAGGTCCGTCACAGAAACAGCGACATAGACGACAGCAGGCTCCAGATCGTGATAGCGGTCACGCTCGCCGGGCAGCTCCGCCCCTTCTTCCATGATCTCGACCGGAATGCCGACTGTTGGATCGCGAAAACAGACCCGGCGCAATCCACTGACCACAATGGGAGCCGTCATCGTCGGGATACCAAGGGCAGCGAGCCGCTCGAGGGTTGCGTCGAAGTCGGGCACCGAAATACCCAGGCGACAGAAGCCAATATCATTCGGCCGCCATTCTGCTGGCATGGGCCGTTGCGGGGGGCAAGTGTGGTTCCAGAACTCGAGCTGCACTAGTTCCTGCCGGCCGACCATGTACAAGACGGTCGCTCCGCCCCACCCGCCAAATCCCATCACTTGGCCGTGGTGCTGCGAAAATATGATCCTGTCACCCGCGCCGGCAAACCCGAAGACACTCGAATAGAGCTGCTTGCAACACGGCAGATTATCACTGCCCATGACGATCTGAACAATGTTCGGGCTGTTCATCTCCGCGCTTTCAAAATGTAGGATCCCGACTTACTGAAGATCACTCGCCGGCACTATGGGCAACTGAACGTAGCTTGGGTGATCGGGGCCGGCGTAAACCGTGTTGGTCGCGCCACCATGGTAGCTCTCGTCAAAGGCGCGAACGGGCACGCCCGAAGGCGAATAAGGCTGAACGTCGACCCGGAGCCGGCAGCCTTTGCGGATCATCGCACTGCTCGGATTGAGGCCGACCTCGATCGCGACGATTTCGCCATTTTCAAGTGGGGCATAGTCCACCTCGGCATGCGTGTGGACTGGCCAATATTCCGTCGACCTTGCCTCATCGAGCTTGCGGTGCGATACCTTCAGCAAGCCGTGCCCGACCGGATGGATGTTCGTAGGATCGATCGGATGGACCAGGGCCTCGTAGCGAATCTCCCGATCTTGCTCATCGATCACGCGCAAAGACACGAAAACATCCATGTCGCTGCTCGTCGACGACACCCACAAGCCGGCCTTCATATAGCCGACAAGTACCATGTCCTCGGGCAGCGGATCGCTGACGAACGAGATGCCAGTCGACCAACGCGGGGTGCCGCCGACAGGACCGGTCGGCGCGATTGAAGGCCGCCCTAGGTCGAGATGGGCAGCATAGCCCGCGCTGCTTTCAGCGGTCGGAATGTTCTCGCTGATCCGGAGCATATCATTCCGGCGCCCGTCTCCTTTCCAGTCCGACGATCTGGCATCTAAATACCAACGGCGGTAAGCAGTCCGCGCGATGGGCCACTCAGCCTCCTCCAAGAGATAATAAGTGCCGTTCCCAGTTCTGACCTGAACCCGAACCGGCGCGCCATCCATCGCGCCATTGTCCATGCCCTTGAGCCAATAGTCGAAGAAACGCATATGTTCGGCTATCGTCGAGCTCTTGTAGCAGTAAGGGAACCAAGCGTCGACGAAATCAAACTTCTTAGCTTTCGCCCCAGTCGACTGTATGAAGGTTTCGCTGCTGCCAAGCTGGTGGATCACGGCGCCAGTCTGAGGGCCGACTATCCACACCGGCGCCGTTGCCTTCTCGATCTCGGGACGCATAAAGATCGACCCACGAGGGCCATACGCGGCTGGATCATTGAAAGGGGTTGCAAGCACGCGAGCCATCCAGTCGGTTTCCCGCCGCTCGCCGCAGAAGTTCCCACCGGACCACGCCTTCCACCACCAGTTCCAGAAACCTTCCCCGAAGAGGCCGCCGCCATAAACCGCCTCGTTGTACAGGTCGGCATCGGTGCCCAAGGCAATCATCGCCTTCAGGTGGGGCGGCTGCAGGCTCGCCACATTGTGCTGCGTCATCGCTAAGTAGGACATCCCCCACAGGCCAACATTGCCGTTAGACCAGGGCTGCGTTCCCGCCCACTCGACCGCATCGTAAAAATCTTCTGCTTCTTGTACGCTGAAGGGCGCTTGCAGACCTGGGCTCTTGCAGACGCCACGAGCGTCCACCCGAATGCACACATAACCGTTCGGAACCCAAACCGATGAATCGGCGCTTTCGTGATTTTCGTACTGGAGACCGCCCGGATTACCTGAGAAATAGCGGTCCTCCAACTCCTCCTTCTTCAGCGCGTCCTCTTCGCTGCAAATGCACTCATGGTAGAAGCTCTTTCCGTAAAACCCCTTGTTCATGATGATCGGATATTGGCCGTCGTCCGCTGGGCGGAAGACGTCGGCATAGACAAAGGAGCCATCGCGGAGTGGGACTTTGACATCCGTCATTTTGACAATACCGCGGATGTTGCGCCGAAGCTCATTGCGTGCGGCAGCAGCATTGCGCAGCCTTCGGGGCTTGTTCGAGGTGAAGACGCCCGACGTGGCATTGAGCTTCTCCAGGAGGCCCGTGACCATGGGGTCATTGGCGAAGTTGACGGTACCCGCCGCTATTTCATCAACCTTTGCCGGCCGATCTTCAGCCTGGTTGAAATTGATGACCATTGGCTCGACGAGCTCATGCACAATCGGCGCAATCGTGACGCCGGTCTCGATGTCGCCCTCCCGGTCCAACGTTTGGATCAGTCGCGCAAGATTGGTCACGACCGGATCGCGCAGCTTGTCAATCTTCCCGGCCACGTGGTTGACAAGCTGCGCCAAGTTGACTCGCGGCGCGCCCTCGACCGTTCCCAGGACGACCCCACCCACTAGGAAGGTGACTGCCTCCCCTCTTCTATACTGGAATTCGCCGCGTTCGTTCGTGATGCCAGTTTGCGTCGGTGTTTGATACTTAAGGCCGGAGATGGGGCCTGCGAAGACACCGGTGGCGTCGTCGGTCGTCTCTCCGGCTGTATTGGCGTTGGGCATTAGACTCTCACTTTTATTCGTCATCAACAGGGTTTGTTCCAGCCGACCAGCGCCGCAGCTCGGAGGGCTCATCTGGGCTCAAGCGGGCAGCATCATGCTGACCAGCGCGAGCGAAACGGCGACCTTCAACGGCGGCAGGGTCTGGCCGTGCCGAAAGCGTTCGTCTCCACAAAGCGGCGGCGGCATGGTGTCCCCGCCCCTGAGCTCCCGGTCGCTTTGGGCTGGTGGGCGCGGCCGCATCTACGTCGCCTCGGTCGCCTTCAAGAATCCAATCTTCCCCGCTTCGCCGTACCGGCGCAGCACATTCCCTCCCATGTCTGGGTTATGTTCGGCCTTCGGCTCGGGAACCAACGGGTTGCCGGTCCAGGACACCAGCCGGCAAACACGCCGCTGGATGCGCCAACCACGATCGCTCCGGACAAGTTCGTCGTCATACCAGCCCGTTCCTAACCAGGTAGAGCCACCTTGAGCAGCTTCGCGGACAAGAAGCCAATTGCCGTAGCTGAAGGCATGAGCCTTGTCGCCGTCGACATGCACTAATTGGCCCATCATCGTGTGCTGGTGGTTATCCAACGTGCTATGAAACTCGGCAAACGAGCGCTTGAAACTGGCGAGGTCCGACCAAACGGCCCCGGCTGGGCCGAAGTCTGCCGTCACGTCCTTCGCAAAAATGCGGTCGAACAAGTCCCATTGGTGAGCGTCAAGCGCGAAACCATAGAGATTCAATATCTCAATGATTGCCGCTTTGTCGTGTTCAGCCGTGCTGGTCCTCCCCATTTTCATACTCCTTCCGGACTATATTGCCAAGTTTTCTGTTCTTCCAGCGGCGGCGGCGCCACTACGCGCAGTCTCCGCGACGCCAATTCTGTCATTCACGCACCCGTTCAGCTATTGGCCAAATTCCTTTCCGAGATGTGTCCGCGCTGCGCGTGTTCACTCCGTCCAGAGCCAGGGTGGCCGGTCGCCATGATCAACCGTCCACCGCGACGAATGCGGCGTCGCCCCGGTGGGCCGCGACGGCCGCTCTGGCACGCTCTTCGTCGCCGAGGCGGATCGCCGCCACAAGTTCCTCGTGCACGACCATCCGCTGGGCCAGATAGTCGCTCGGGGTCGAAGCCATTTCACGGTCGGCTCGGACCGATAGCTCCGCGATGCAGCGCATCATCCCGAGGTACATCGCACGGGCCAGGTCGTTCGGGGTGACCGCCGCGATGCGCTCGTGCAGTGACCAGTTGGCGTGCAGGAACTGCTCCAGATCGTCACCGGCGCGCCGCATCACGTCTAGGCACATCTCCAGGTCCCGGATGTCCTGGTCGGTCCGGTTTGCAGCGGCATCAAGTGCGATCAGCTCCTCGAGCGCATCCCGCACAGCGATGGCGTGCGCAACCGTCGTGGCACCGTGACGCACCGTCAGGAGGGTCTGGCGCAGTCGGACCACGGGAGTGGCCTGCGCCACGAAGAGCCCGCCCCCGCGCCCCGGGCGCACCTCGACGCTCCCGCGTTCGGTGAGCAGGCGGGCCGCCTCCCCGATGGTGGCGCGGCCGTACCCGATCTGCGCCCGCAACTCCTCCATGGTGGCGATCCGCTCACCTGAGCTCAGGCGGCTGGCGCCAATCAGTTCCTCGATTTCGGAGGCGAGCTGCAGCGCAAGGCCGGGCGGTCGCGAAAACACGCAAAATTCTACGCATTGACAGGTGGTCGCAGTAAAAGCATAATCAAAAACTGGCGAAAGGTACGATTGTTTAGTCCAGGAGTCGCCGGCGGTGTGGTGAGGGTCCCGTCCAGGATCTCGACGGCGCCTGCGAGCGCTGGTTCGCCGAGCACGGGTGCGGGGCGTTTCTCGCCCGGCCGGACTTCTACGTGTTCGCGGCCGGCGAGCACTCTGACATCCCGCGCTTCATCTCGTGCCTGCGCCAGGCGCTCCAGTCAGCCTCGACAGAAGGAGAGTGATCGACAATGGGCATGCACATCACCCGGCTCGCCGACGCCAAGCCGTTCGACCCGCCGGGTCACCGCGGGGTGGGGCCGGTCCGACTGCAGGGCGGGGAGACGGCACCGACGGAGGGTATTACGGTCGCGCTGTCCCATTACCTGCCGGGCGGCCAGTCGGAGATGGCTCCCCAGCCGGCCGATTGCCGGGCCGCCCATTGGCGTCGACGTGTTTCGTTCGCCCACTGGAGTGCGGTGTTCGTTACATACGCACCAGCCCGCCGTCGACGACCAAGGTCTGTGCAGAGACAAATGCCGCCTCATCAGAAGCGAGCCACGCGACTGCGTCTGCGATATCGGCTAGGCGACTGATCCGCTTAACGGCCTGCCTATCGATCATGTTTGTAAACAGCTGCAGGCGCTGCTCCTTCGCGGCTGGAGTGTCATGGCCGGCCAACATGCCTTCCGTTGGAGTAGCGCCCGGCGCAACACAGTTGACGGTGATGCCGTGCTTGCCGACCTCGGACGCAAGCGCGCGGGTAAACCCGATGACGGCGGCCTTACTCGTGATGTAGTGAGTCGCGCTTTCGACCGGGAGACTAACCGTATTCGAGGTGAAATTGATAATGCGACCGAACTGGCGATCTGTCATACCCGGAACGACCGCCTTGCAGAACAAGAATGCGGAGGTGAGGTTGACATCGAGAATCCGATGCCATAGTTCGAGATCGAGGTCGCGGAATGCCCGAAGCGGATAAATGCCAGCGTTATTGACCAATACATCACAGCGGCGGAACTTGTCTTCTACGGCCTTGATTGTCGACGTAACATCGCTCGGCACCGCCACATCGCACCTGAGTGGCAAGGCGCGTGCGCCCGCCGAGCGAACCGCACTCGCCGTCTCGATCGGCTCGATCAGGTCGGCGATCGCAACGTCGTAGCCGCGCTCAGCCAAGCGGACCGCAGACGCCTGCCCAAGGCCCCGAGCGCCGCCGGTGACCACCGCGACCCGAGGCGTCAGCGTCGGGACGGACTCCGGACGCGGCGTCTCAGCTTCGAAAGTACTCACCGGTGATTCTCGGCTGGTGGGCGGAGAGTGTCGAACTCGCGCTGCACGAACCGTTCCCATGTCGTCGGCTGTCGACCGAGCAGCCAGCTGAGTACGTTGGGGTTTCCGATGAAGTCGTGACTGCTGTAGCGCTTGCTGATCGCCCGCAAGAGCCGGGCCTCGTACGGAAACTGGCTTAGATCGTCCGTGCCGAGGGCCGCTCTGAGAAATACGTCGGAGTCGATCTGCTCGGCCACTATTTCGCGACCTACTACCTCAGAAATGACCCGTGCGAGGTCGTGCGCCGTGTAGCGTCCCGGCGCGACGAGTTCATAGGTGGCGCCGGCGTGGTGGTCACTGTCGGCGAGGACGGCCGCCGCCACCTCCGTCACGTCGCCCAGATCGACCATCGACTGATAGCGATCGAGCGCCCAGGAGAGACGGAAGACACCGTTCTCGAAGGCCGGCCCGAGCCGATGACTCAACATGTAGTTGGCCGGCTGGAGAATGGTGAACTCCAGCCCGGAGGACAGCAAATATTCTTCAAGGTCGCGCTTGATCTCGTGTTGGATCAGATCGGTCGTGATGGCGTGCAGCACCGAACTGAACACAAAATGCTGCACGCCGGCGACGCGGGCGGCGTCAATGACCGCGAAGCCCATTTCCCGTTCTTTCGGATGGAGTGCCGGACCAATGTAGTAGACCTTCTCCACGCCGCCTATAGCTTGGCTCAGCACGGCGGGGTCGCTGATGTCGCCGACGACGACGTCAGGCACACCGGCCGCACGTAGGGTGCGTGCCGACTCGTCGGAGCGAACACAGGCGCGAAGCGCGACTCCTGCCGCCACGAGCCTCGGGATCAGTAGCTTGCCCTGATTGCCGTTCGCTGCGGTGACGAGCACCGTCATTCCGGTTCCTCCGCGCCGCCGTGGTCATGCTCGAGGTGGTGCTGGATCATCAGGTCGGCACCGAAGTCGTTCGAGGGGTCGCGCCACACGCTGTGCACGTGGTTGGCGTTGTCGAACTTGATGAGGGTGGCCGGGCCTTGGATGCGGAAGTAGTGGGGATGGTCGAGGGACGTGCCGCCGGCCCAGGCGAAGTGCAACGCCTCGACGCCACCGGCGGTTTCGATGCGGTCCATCTCGAAACCGACCAGGCCCGGGAGGACGCGCTCAACGAACCGTGCGAGCAGGTCGTCGAAGTGCCCCCGCTGGGTGCCCGAGAGGTCACCGAAGCGGATGCCACGGGATGCGCGCGGAAGTAGGCCAGGGCCTTGCGGTCCTCGTCGGTGATCATCGCGTCACGCCGCCGTCCGACGCCGTGATAGTCGGGGTATTCAACGTCGCCGATGGCCGCAGCGGTGCAGGTGACGAAGTCCGCCGGCGGTGTGGAGTGGATGATCGCCTGCTCCTGCTGGGCGGCGGTGAGGTGGTCGAGCAGGAGGAAAGCCGCGTCCTCCTCCTCGCCTAGGATCCTGAAGGGACCGAAGCGGGCCGGTTCGGCGCCGAGCAGGAAAGGGGTT
The DNA here is from genome assembly GCA_016464825.1 of Candidatus Dormiibacter inghamiae. Taxonomy (GTDB): domain Bacteria; phylum Chloroflexota; class Dormibacteria; order Dormibacterales; family Dormibacteraceae; genus Dormiibacter; species Dormiibacter inghamiae. The sequence goes on from JAEKNQ010000024.1 coordinate 11,540, forward strand.
GCGTTGACCAGGTCGCCTCGACGACGGTGACGTTGGTCGACAAGTGGTGGCCGACCAGCCCCCACCCCCAGTTCAGCCCGACGCAGCCCAGAACTCCTCCATGCTGCCGAGCGGCATCAGCTTTGAAGCGCCGTCGAGCCGACCAATCGCGCCGATCGCCGTGCGGTACCCGACTAGTTTCATCGCAACGCCTTCCCGCTTCGCCGTCTGCTCGCTAACGCTGCTCGGCTGTGAGTCATCATGGTCTGGTCCTGCTGCGCCGGAACGGCCCGGACACCCGCGTAGGGCCTGGGAGACAACACACCTAACCATTAGGCCTGACTCCATCATGCGATCTGCAGGAGGTTCCGTCAAGGCCTCCTGCAGAGTCAACGCAGATCAGAACTCGCTCTCACACCGCTGATCGATCGTCGGGGCTATCCGTTAGGCGCCATCCATGGTGTTGGCTGCTCAACGAAGTCGCGCTGAGGACGTCGTCATCTACGTCGCTGGCGCGATCGAGCAGCGCGGACTACGTCCTGGTGACCACATGGGCACCGGGCCGATCTGCGTGATGAGACCGGCGTCGCGAAGGCCACTGTCAACGAGGCAGTCCGGCTGTTGCAGGAACGGCGATGGATTGTGCTTCGACCTGGCCCGTCTTCGTGAGGCTGTCGAGCCCGCCTTCGGCGCCGTGCCTGGCGACGCCGTCACCCTGCGGGCCGGAACATCGCGGGGTCAGTTCCTTCCAGTGCAGGCGCGGACCAGCATGCTGCCGGCGCGGTCTGGCCGGACGTGGCGACCCAACTACAGACTTAACCGTTAAGCCTGACAACCCGTCCTGAAGCATCGACCCCGCCACCGCATCAAGGAAGCTCTTGACAGGCCAGCCGACACTATGCAGGATAGGGCCTATTGGTTCGTGTATTTACTTCAGAGGCTGGGCGCAGACGCCGCGCAGGTCGCGGTGGCGGTTCGGAACTAAGCCTGTTCGCAGCATCACCTCGTTCCTTTGCAAACAACAGGAGAGTCAGAGATGCTCGCAAAGTTCGGTGACCTGGGGCCCAGCAGCGTCGCCCGCGGGAGACGCTGGAACCGCCGTAACACCTGGAGGGTGGCCGCAGCTTGCGTCTCGGCGGCCGCACTCGTGTCGGTCGCGGCCTGCAGTTCCTCGTCGGGCCCAGCCTCCTCGGGGTCGGCGCAGGGAGCGAATGTCGCAGCAGCGAAAGCGGCTATTGCGCCCTACACGGTTCCGCCGAAGACCTTTACGGTGACCGAGCCGCTGCCAGCGAAGCTTCCGGCGGGCAAGAAGTTCGTCTTCCTGCAGTGTTCGACACCCATCTGCGCCGTGGTGGGCAGGTTCTTCCAGCAGGCAGTCAAGGGGATTGGCGGGACCTTGACCGTGGTGAACGCCGGTTCGACGGCGCAGACGCAGCAGGCCGCCGCGTCGAGCGTACTCGCGCTGAAGCCGGATGCCGTGCTCCTCGGCGGGACCGACCCGGCTTTGTTCGGTGGTGGCCTGAAGGCGCTGGCTGATGCCGGCGTCAAGTTGATCTCCCTCCAGATCGACAAAGACGTGAAGCCGTACGGCATCACGTTCAACTACCTTGGTGCGAATCTAAGTCAACGGAACGGAAAGCTTCTGGCGGACTGGGTGATCGCCAACAAGGGGTCGCACGCGAACGCGGTGCTCTACAGTCTGCCCGCCCTCGACATCTCGGCCCCGGTGCAGACGGCCTTCGAGAATGAGATGAGGACCAACTGCCCGTCCTGCAAGGTGCGCGTAGTCCCCATCGACGTCAGCACCATCGGAACAACGGCGCCGCGCACCGTCGTGACCGATCTGCAGGCGCACCCGGACACGAACGTGGCGGTGTTCGTGAGCCTTTCGGCGGCCGGCGGCCTGCCGGCCGCGCTGAAAGCGGCTGGCCTGTCGGTCACGACCGTGGGCTTCGGGCCCACGACCGGTAACTTGCAGGACATCAAGGACGGCGCGCTGACGGCCGCGCTGGACATCGACTTCCCGGTGTCGACCTGGACGGGCGTCGACGTGGCTGCGCGTCTGCTGGAGGGTGCCCAGCCGACTGCGAGTGAGCAGGCCGGCGAGGTGCCTGAGCAGTTCCTGGAGCAGAAGGACATCACCTTCGATCCGACCCTTGGCTGGTCGGCGTTTCCCGACTACGCCCAGCGGTTCGCCCATCTATGGCACGTGTCGTAGTCGCCAGCGCATCGGTGCCGCTGCTCCGGGTTGGGGGTCCGTCGAAGACGTTCCCGGGGTCTGAAGGCATTGGACGACGTGTCGTTGGAGGTCCATCCCGGGAAGTCGTCGCGGTGCTGGGTCACAACGGCTCGGGCAAGTCGACGCTGCTCAAGATCCTGGCCGGTGTGTATCAGGCCGATCCCGGGGCGGTCGTCGAGGTGCGTGACGCCGAGGGCGAGCTGGTTGTGGGGGGCGGCGGGCCGCGAGGGGTTGCAATTCATACATCAGGGTCTCGGTTTGGCCGACATCTTGACGACGGTGGAGAACCTGGGGTTGGGCAAGTCGACGCGCGGTCGAGGGTTCGCCCCCGTCCGCGGTGCCGCCGAGCTACGCCGCGCCCAGCAGCTCGTCGCCCGATTCGGAGGTTAGCTTGGATGTGACGGTCCCGGTCGGGAAGTTGTCGCCGGCACAGCGAGCGATCGTGGCGATCGCTCGGGCGCTGGACGGCTGGACTCGTCCGGACAACGTGCTGCTGCTCGATGAGCCGGCGGCGGCGCTGCACGGCGATGAGGTGCAGAAGTCGCTGGTCCCTCCGATCGATCCCGCGAACGTCCATCGGGTTGGGCATGGCTTGCTCAAGGTGTCGCACCGCCGGCTCGACAACGCGCGGTCGACGGAATACTGGCCGGTCCACACGCACGCTGAGGCGGACCACCAGCCGCTCGAAGACGGCGAGATCGTCGCGATCGAGGTCGGTCTCTATCCGAGCAGCGCGCTGATCCGCAAAGGCTGCCGACTGCGGATCGACGTGCAGCCCTACTCGCCGGCGGGCTTGACCGTCCGCGCCTATGACGAGAGCTACCAGCTGGGTGCGACCAACACGCTTTACTCAGGCCCGGATCATCCCAACTACGTGCAATTGCCGATAGCGCCGGCGAAATGACGTCCGGCAGCCAGGGCCATTGCGTAGAAATCGAACCCGTATGACCCGCACGCATATCCAGCCGTACGACAGTTCTCGACGGATGTTGCCCGGTGTCCGGTCCCAGAATGACATCGGACAATAAGGGGAGAGTTTGTGAGAATCATCGCGCTTGAGGAGCACGTACTTCCGAAGGAAATCAGCGCCGAGCTGGGCGCCGTGGCGCCTACGTGGCCCCAGAAAGCGAGTGACCTGCTCGACGAACTGGACGGCAAAAGGCTCGAGAGCATGGATTCCGCTGGCATCGATGTACAGGTTCTCTCCATCGTGGGGCATCCCATTCAGGAGCTCGAACCCCATCGCTCTGTGGCGCTGTCTCGGAAGGCCAACGACAGAGTCGCTGCGGCCGTGGCCGCCCATCCCGACCGGTTTGCTGCCTTCGCCACGCTGCCGATGTCCGATCCACCGGCCGCAGCTGCGGAGCTGCGACGGGCCGTCGCCGACCTGGGGTTTGTCGGCGCGATGATTCACGGTCAGACTAACGGCCTCTTTCTTGATGACCTCGCCTTCGTGCCTCTACTCGCCGAAGCGCAGGAACTCGGCGTTCCGATCTACCTGCATCCTGCTGAGCCGCCGCCCGTGGTGAGGCGGGCTTACTTCTCGGGGCTAAAACCGGTCGCCGCCGAATACCTTTCCAGGGGCTCGTGGGGGTGGCATGCGGAGTTGGGTCTGCATGTGCTGCGGCTGGCAGTCGGCGGCACCTTCGAGCGATTCCCGGCCTTGCAGATCATCGTCGGACACATGGGCGAACATCTGCCGTTCAACCTGGCCCGGGCCGATGAGAAACTGAGCCCGGTGACCGGGCTACCGCGGTCGGTGGCCGAAACAGTCCGTGACCAAGTGCATATCACCACCTCCGGATACACGACGAACCCGCCGCTGCTGTGCGCACTGCTCGTGTTCGGCGCCGACCGAATCCTCTTCTCGGTCGACTACCCATTCTCGGACAATGCCGAGGCGACGGCATTTCTCAACTCCGCCCCGATCAGCCCGGCCGACCGGGAGAAGATCGGCCACGCCAACTGCGAACGACTACTCAAGCTCTAGCGGCCGGCGCCCCGATTTTGATCGCGGAACCAGGAGGCTCATTCAACTATGGGAAGGCGCCGGTATGACTGATCGTGGATCGCAACTTCGTGTCGAGGAATCGACCGTGGAGCTCGAACGTCGGTGGACAAATATCCGGAATTTGATGCTCGCTGCCGAAATAGACGTTTTGGTGGCGCAGACCACCACTCCCGACGCAGGATACGTACGGTATCTGTCCGGTCAGTCGACGCGTGGCGGCCACGGGCTTAGCGTCATTTTTCCTATCGATGGTGAAATGACTATTGTAACCCATGGCGCCTACCAAGGTGACGTCCGCGTCAATCCGTCCGACCGCTCGGGCTTGGCGGGGGTCAGGCGGCTTCTTACTGATCCCTATTTTCCGGCTGTACCGTACTGCAAGGATGCAGAGAATGCGCTAATAACGCGAGCATTGACGGAATACGGCGACTCCACGATCGGACTAGTTGGCGCGCATCAGACACCTTACTCACTGCGCACACAGATTGATCTAGACCTGCCAGCCGCCACGCTCGTCGATGCGACGGACCTAGTCGACGAAGTGAGAGTCGTGAAGTCACAAGAGGAGATAGTGTCGATACGGCGGACGGCCGAACTCCAGGATGCAGCAATGCGGTTTGCCTTCGACGTTATCCGGCCCGGGATCCGCGGCGTGGACGTTACCGCAGAGATTGAGCGTTTCTGTCGGGTGCGCGGCAGTGAATCCGGGCTATACCTGATTGGCTCTGCGCCGCCCGGAGACCCCACTGGCGTCCTCCGACCGATACATCAGCAGTATCGGACAATCCAGAGAGGAGATGTCATTAGTATACTTATCGAGTGTAGCGGCCCTGGCGGCCTCTACTGTGAGTTGGGGAGGACCGCTATCCTGGGTGGCTCCTCGCGTCAACTTGTCGATGAGCTGGAGATTCTTTGCGCGGCCCAGAGCCTGACGGCCGACCATTTGCGTCCCGGTGCTGATTGCACAGAGATTTGGCTGGCGCATAATGCGTTTCTCTCAAACATCGGCCGGCCGGTCGAGAAGAGGGTACACGCCCATGGGCAAGGTTACGATATTGTGGAGCCGCCGCTTATTCGCCCAGACGAACCTGGGCGTATCCGTGCCGGTATGAACATCGCATGTCATCCGAGCTACGTTCAGAGCGGCCTTTTCTGCTGGGTGTGCGACAACTATCTTGTAACTGAGCAAGGCGCTGAGCGGATTCACGCTATGCCCCAAGAGGTGGGTGAGTTGTAAGGTAGTTCTATCATTACTGCTGAGGCGCCACTTAGACGCCGTGCACGAATGGTCGCTCTCGAGAATTGGAAAATATTGAATAGAGGGGCAATGGGCCGTCGCCCGTAGAAGCGCGCGATAAGCGTGACGGTCGCGCGATGTGCGCCATGAGCTACCTTGCGAGTCGAGCGGCCCTGAAGCGTTTCCCGCGGTTCAATAGCATAGTGGCATGGAGGAGTTATGCACGTTCTAGTGATCTTTCCGGATGCGCAGTCGTACGGAGACCGCCTGACCGTCCGGTTTCCATCCCTATTGGTCCACGTCGCAGAGACATATGCGCATGCGGCTCCATATCTCGCGGATACGCAGATCCTTATCACGACCGGACGGGGCTTGGACGCCGAGACAGTTCGTGCGATGCCGCGTCTTGAGTGGATTCACTGTTTGATCAGCGGTATAGACCAGCTGACAGTGGCCCGGGAGGCTCGGCCCGAGGTGATAATATCGTCGTCTAGCGGAATTCATGGTCCGCAGATGGCAGAGATGGCCGTCTTGCACATGCTGGCACTCAGCCGTCAGATAGTGCGGCTTGAGAGACAACGGTCGGGACACAAGTGGGTTGATCTCCCGCAGCGCGTTCTAGACCAGAAGAGCGTAGGGATCGTGGGTTTGGGAGCGGCAGGTACTCGACTTGCGGAGTTGTGCAAGGCGTTCAATATGACTGTGTACGGAGTCTCGCGGACGCGCCGCAGTGAGAGATGTTTCGATAGTGTTTTTGGCCGGGACCAACTCTGCTACGTTGCATCAATTGTCGATTTCCTGGTCCTTGTGGTGCCGCAGTCTAGCGAGACTATTCACCTCATCGATGGGACAGTCCTTGGCGCTATGAAGCCGACCTCCATGATAGTGAACCTTGCGCGTGGTGGCGTTGTGGATGAGCGGGCGCTGGTGGATGCCCTGGTAGCTGGCCGCATTGCCGGGGCAGGGCTTGATGTAACAGCGACCGAACCGCTTCCCGCGTCAAGCCCGCTGTGGCAGATGGAGAATGTAGTTCTGACGCCACACCTTGCCGGACATACTGACCGATATTTGGAACAGGTCTGGACAGTGCTTGAGCCAAATATGGAGCGGTTCCTCGCAGGTATGCACGTAGATATGATCAATTCTGTCCAGTAGGGTCAGCAAATACCTGAAGGGATCGAGGCGCAGACGCATCAGATCCTAAGGAACCTGGAACGCGTGCTCACTGCGGCGGGCTGCTCCCTCAACAATGTGGTCAAGGTCATCGCGCACTTGGTCGATCTGGTCCGAGATAGAGCGGGCTTCAACGCGGCTTACAACGAGCACTTCCACGAACCTCTCCCAGCGCCCACCACCGTCGGATCGCAGCTCGGAGGCATTCTCGTCGAGGTCGACGTCATCGCGGTCAGCAACGGCGGTGCGCGTGACCGGCATCGGCCGAGGCGACGCACAACTCTTCTCCGACATCCTGGCTGGGGCCAAGGCCCTGGGGCCCGAGCTTTCGGCGATCCGTCGAGACATCCACGCATACCCGGAGGTCGGCTTCCAGGAGCAGCGAACCGCGGCGCTGATCGCCTCCAAGCTGGCTGAGTTCGGAATCGACTACCTGTCTGGCGTCGCAGAGACGGGTGTGGTCGCGACCCTGGAAGGCAGCGAGCCAGGTTGGACGGTGCTGCTCCGCGCCGACATGGACGCCCTTCCGATCGCGGAGGAAACCGGACTGATGTTTGCGTCAACCGAGTCAGAGGTGGAGCAGTTGCAAACCGGCCGGCCGCGCCTTTACTCGGTCCCGCAACCCGCCAGGCAGTAAGAAGGGGGGAGGCTGGGCGCTTTGCCCGCAAAACAGCCATTGATGGCCGAGTAATCGTTTCGTATCGCACGACAAAGCCGGCCGGTGCGCGTCGGGAAACGGGAAACCGTTTCTCCGGTTAGCGCAAGCGGCTCAGGGACGGCTGCTCGTCGTCGAGGAGCCGTCCCTGCCCGCAGCCAAGGCGCCGGCTAGGTCGCAGAGCTTCTGGTGGAGAGAGGAGACGCAACCGTCGAGGGCCCTGTGGAGTTCGGGGTCGACGTTGTCAAGATCGCCGCGCGCACCTCGCAGAGCAGAGAGGGCGTGCAGAGAGTCGCGGGCCATGACGATGCCATCGGCGAGGGGGGTGACCATCCTCCTCTTTGGAGACCGTTCGAGACCCCGATACCGGTCCCGAGCGACCCGATGTAGCAGCAGCGGCGCCGCGAATGCCCCGGGGCGTCAACCTGGCGCAGCAAATCGCCGTCGGCTGCCCAGCGAACCCCCATCTGGCGTGTTTCCAGGATCCGCTCGGGGCCCTCGGAGCAGAGGAGGCTGGCCAGCGATCCGTCGTTCAGTCCCTTCCCACTCTTCATCGTGTCCTGAAGATGCAGCCGCCAGTCGTCGGGCTCCGCATGACCGATGGCCGCGGCGACAGTCATCTGGGCCATCACCGTCGCGCCGCCCCGGCCAACCAGGCTCTTGTCGAGCAGGAGCACGTCGGCATCATGCCGGGAGGCTTCGATCGCGGCGTACATTCCCGCAGCGCCGCCGTCGATGTGAGGTACGATCCCAGCGTCGTCCCCGACCCCTCTCGCCAAGATCAGAGTTGAGGTTGATCATGATGCCAGCTTGGCAGTTGCCCAACGCGGCCGCTGGTTCTAAGCGTGCGCTGCCTGCGGGCGCCCGCCGCTCAGCATAGTGCTCCCCATGCCCGTGGCCCACCGACGCCTAGGCGGATTTTTCGTTAGGGGCAAAGGGAAATTGCAGCCGGTCCTGGCAGCGGTCTTGCTGACCTTGGCCTGCGGTGGTAGTGGCGCGAGCAGCGGCAGCACACAGGCATCCGGCGCCAACCTGGGTGACATCAAAATCGGTGTGCTCGAGCCGTTGACGGGTCCGAGCGCCAGCCAGGGCCAGGACGTCCTGCATGGCATCGAGCTGGCGAGGGACGTGCTCAACGGCAAGTATCCGGAGGTTGGCATCCCGAAGCTGACGGTCGGCAAGATCAGCCTGGTTCCCAGCGACACACAGAGCAACCCCCAAATCGCGGCGAGTGAGGTCGACCGTCTGGGGCGGACCGAGAAGGTCGCGGCGATCGTCGGCACCTACCAATCCGCTACCACTCTCACGGCTAGCGAGCGGTCCGAGCGCCTCGGCATCCCGACCGTCTGCGGCTCCTCCTCCTCCACGGCCCTGACCGAACGCGGCCTCAAGTGGTTCTTCCGGGTTGGCCCGAGCGACAAGACTTTCGCCGAGACCTATTTCGACTGGCTCAAGTCAATCCGGTCCCAGCACCCGGTCAAGAAGGCTGTGATCCTCCACACCAATGATCAGTTCGGCAACGACGGCGCCAAGATCATCACCGAGGTCGCAGGCCAAAACGGCACCACGATCGCTGACGACATCTCTTTCCAGGGCAACTCCACGGATCTCACGTCGCAGGTTCAGAAGATCCGCAGTGACAACCCCGACGCCGTCTTCACCCTGGCCTTCACCAACGACGCCATCCTGTTCGTCAAGACCGCGGCGCAGCTCGGCTACACGCCGCCGGCCATCCTCGCCTTCGGCGCGGGTTGGATCGACCCGACGTTCATCAAGGCACTCGGGCCGCTGGCCAACTACTCGATCACGCGCGCCTCCTGGGCCGCCCAGTACGGCGACAAGAACCCGGCCGCCAAGGCGGTCGCGGATCTCTTTCAGAAGAACTACAACCAGCCCATGACAGAGAACTCGGCCAGAGAATTCACAGCCATGATCACGGCCGGCGAGGCGATCCAGCAGGCCGGCTCAACCGATCCCGAAAAGGTGCGCACCGCGTTGCGGAACTACAAGCAGACCAAGACGATCATGCCCTGGAAGGGAATCAAGTTCGATGGGAACGGCCAGAACGAGCAGTCGGCCGGCGTGATCGAGCAGATGGTCAACGGCCGCTACGAGCTGGTCTGGCCCGCCGATGCGGCGACCACCAAGCTCGTCTGGCCGGCGCCGCCCCTTTCCAGCCGATGAGGGCTTGACCGAACTCTCGCAGGCCTCCGTCAGCGGCCTGCTGTTGGGCGCCATCTATGCCTTGGTGGCGGTGGGCTTGACGCTGATCTTCGGCGTCATGGACATCGTCAACTTCGCCCACGGCGACTTTCTGATGGCCGCCATGTACATCACCTTTTTCGTTTGGCTCTACGGCAGGCTGGATCCGCTGGTATCGATACCGCTGGCGGCTCTGGCCATGGCCGGCTTCGGCATCCTCGTCTACACGGTCCTGATCAGGCGCGTCCTGAAAGGACCGGTGCTCTCACAGATAATCGTGACCTTCGGCCTTCTGGTGTTCATGCGCGGAATCGCCCAGCTGGCCTTCACCGCCAATACTCGCGGCATTCCCGATCCACTGGTGGGCCCGGTTCGTCTGGTCATCGGCGGCGTGGTGGCAGGGGGAGCGCAGCTGACGGCTGCCCTGGGCGCGATTGTTTGCACTGTGCTCGTCTATCTGCTTCTCTCACGAACCGAGCTCGGCTCCGCCATCAACGCCGTCGCCCAGGACGCCGACGCGGCTCGCCTGATGGGGATCGATCCCAATCGCATCCACCTGCTCACCTGGGCTGTCGCCGGCGCCAGCGTGGGGGTGGCGGGAGCCCTGTTGATGAACTTCTTCCCGGTCACTCCCGAGATCGGCGCAGGATTCGGCCTCATCGCCTTCGTGGTGGTTTCCATGGGTGGCTTCGGCTCATTGCAGGGAGCTTTGATCGCCGGCCTGGCGATGGGGGTGATCCAGGACGTGGTCGGTCTCTTTCAGCCCGCCTATGGTTTCGCCGCCATCTTCGCGCTCTACCTGGTGATCGTCATGGTTCGCCCCCAGGGTCTGTTTGGCGCGCGCTGACCTCCGGCGTTTTGCCCCCGTAGCCGCAGTGGGGCTGCTGCTCTTTGTGTACCCCTTTGTGGTGAAGGACGCCTTCTGGCAGAACGTGGCGGTGCTCGCCCTTGTCAGCGCCTCAGCGGCCGCCGCCTGGAATCTGCTCGGCGGCATCACCGGCCAGGTCTCGTTCGGACACTCGATTTTCTACGGGACGGGTGCCTACACCACCGGCTATCTGCTCGTACGCTACGGCCTCTCGCCCTGGGTCGGGATGGCTGCCGGCTGTCTGGTCGCAGTTGCGCTGGGGATCGTGATCGGGTTTCCGGTCTTCCGTCTGCGGAGCCATTACTTCTCCATCGCCACCATCGCTATGCAGCAGGTCATCTTCATCATCGTGGTGAACAACAAGGCGCTTGGCGCCGCCACCGGCATCGAGCTACCGCTTCGGGAGGCTTCGCTGGCGAACCTTCAGTTTTCCACCCGAGACCTGCTGCCCTATCACCTGATCGCTCTCGCGCTCCTGGGCGTCTCCAGCCTGGCGATCTGGCTGTTCATGCAGGGCAAGGCGGGGGCCTACGTCAAAGCGATCCGCGACGATGAGGATGTGGCGCGAGCGATGGGCGTTCCCGTCCGCCGTTACAAGCTCTACGCGCTCGCGCTTTCGGCTGCGATCACCTCGTTGGCGGGCAGCTACTACGGCATGTACTCGCTGTTCATCGACCCCAACGTAGTGCTTTCGCTGAACCTGTCGATCGCCATCGTCCTGGTGGGCGTGCTGGGCGGCGCCGGCAGCCTCTGGGGTCCGCTGGTCGGGGCCTGGGTGCTCCAGGTAATCCAGGAGGAGACGCGTGTGCGCCTTTCTGGGGCGGGAAACGCGCTCGACCTGGTCATCTACGGGCTGCTGGTGATGCTGATCGCCGTCGTGGAACCCGCCGGCCTGATCGGCATCGGCAGGCGACTCGCGCGGCGTTTACCGGTGCGCCGGCGAGCGGTGCAGCGATGAGCCTGCTCGAGCTAGACGGAGTCACTCGGCGATTTGGCGGCCTGGTCGCGGTGAACGACGTCGACCTGGTGCTGGAGGAGGGCGACGTGGTTGGCCTGATCGGGCCCAACGGGGCCGGCAAGACGACCCTCTTCGCGTTGATCGCGGGCTCCCTGCCGCCTTCAAGCGGGAGCATCGCCTTCCGGGGCGCCCAGGTCGGCGGCTGGTCGGCGGACCGGGCGGCGCGAGCGGGGATCGGCAGGACCTTCCAGATCATGCGGATTTTCAAGTCGATGACGGTGCTGGAGAACGTGATGGTCGGCTCTTACCTGCGTGAGACCCGGCCGGCGCGGGCGCGCGATCTGGCCGAGCAGGTGCTGGAGACGGTGGGTCTGGGCGAGCTGGCGGGGCAGGCAGCCGCCAACCTTACGGTGGCTTCCAAAAAGCGTCTCGAGCTCGCCCGGGCGTTGGCGACTCAGCCGCGGCTGCTGCTACTGGACGAGGTGATGTCGGGACTCACGCCGGTGGAGACGTCGGAGGCTGTCGAGCTTGTGCGCAAGCTGAACCAGAGCGGCCTCGCGGTCCTGCTGGTGGAGCATGTAATGGAAGTGGTGATGCCGCTCTCCCAGCGCGTCGTCGTGCTCGACCACGGCGTGAAGATCGCTGAGGGGACTCCCGCCGAGGTGTCCCGCGACAGCGCGGTCATCGAGGCCTACCTGGGAGATCAGCATGCCGCTGCTGGAGGTTAGAAACCTCTCAGTCGCCTACGACGGGGCGCCTGCGCTGACGGGGGTCTCATTAGAGGTGGAGGAGGGTGAGATCGTCTCGCTGGTCGGTGCGAACGGCGCCGGCAAGACGACCCTTCTGGCGGCCATCGCGGGGCTGAAGCCGGCCTCGGCGGGAAGTGTGCTCTTCGAAGGCCGGGATGTCATAGGGCTGCCGGCCCACCGACTGGTCCAACTCGGCATTGGGCTGGTGCCAGAAGGCAGGCGGCTGTTTCCTCGCCAGGCGGTCTGGCGCAACCTCATGCTGGGCGCCTACCGGCAGCGCGACCGGGATTGGCGCCAGTTGCAGATCGACAGTGTGTTTCAGATGTTCCCCGTCCTGAGAGAGCGTCGGGATCAGGCTGCCGGGACCCTGTCAGGGGGCGAGCAGCAGATGCTTGCCATCGGCCGCGCCCTGATGTCGAAGCCGCGCCTGCTGCTGCTCGACGAGCCGTCGCTGGGAATCGCCCCCCTGCTGGTGGACAGGATCTTCAACTCCCTGCGAGAGATCAATCAGCGCGGGCTGACCCTTCTGCTCGTCGAGCAGCGTCTCAAACAGGCGCTGGCGCTGGCGGCCCGTGCGTATGTGCTTCAGACCGGGCGCATCGTACTCTCCGGCCCCAGCGCGGAGATGGCCGAATCCGAAGAGGTCAGACGCGCTTATCTGGGTCTCTGAGACCGCCCCAACAGAGGTGGCGATCTGGACTCTCGGAGCCGCGATCCGTATTCAAACGGAGAGGGCCAGGGAGGAGAATCGGAGCCATTGACCCGCGGTCTGGCGTCGGTGCGCGGGTTGATCGAAATTCGCCTTCTCAGTTTTAGGTCTTGAAGACGGCGAGGGACAGATAGGCCGAAACCCCCCAGTTCGGCTGATCGACGATCTGGCTGATCTTGAGGTCGGCCGCGAGGCTGCAGAGGACGTAGGCATCCTGGCGGCTCAGGCCGTGTTCCATCCCCAGCCAGTCAATGAGGTCCCGAACTGCGTTCCGGGCGTTCTCCATCAGGTCTGGACCGAGCGCCGTGGTCGCGAAGTAACCCTTGATGTCAGACCTGGGTTGGAGCGATCCTGGCGGCGTCTGGAACTGGTAGCGCCAGGGCTTGACAGTCCGGTTCTTAACGATGTTGAAACGAAGGCTGAATGCCATCGGACACTCAATCCCGGTGACGCAGACCTCGCCGTCGCCCTGAGTGCCATGGCAATCGCCGGTCGAGAACATGCCTCCCGGCAGGAACAGCGGCAGGTAGAGCTTGGCGCCGACGTTCAAGTGCCGGGTGTCGATGTTGCCGGCTCCTTTGGTGGGTGGCAGGACATCAATCTGCCCAGGCTCGTCGGTCGCCACACCCATAGTGCCGCAGAACGGTTGGAGAGGGATCCGAACAGTGTCACCGAGCGCTGTGCTCTCGCCGTCGCTGAGGTCGAAGTGCCGGATGTACGGCTCCGGGAAGTCTTCCGCCAGCAGGCCGAGGCCTGGGATCAGGCCTGTCCAGCCCCACTCCAGCGGGCGCAACTCCAGCATCTCCACCTCGAGGACGTCGCCAGGCTGCGCCCCCTTGACGAAAACCGGTCCCGCGAGCGGGTACAGGCGGCTGAAGTCGAGGCTGGTAAGCGCTGAGGCCGGTGATCCGGGCTTGATCTGCCCATCACTGACCTCCTCGGTCTCAAAGTGGACGACGTCCCCGGCCTCGATTTCAACCACCGCCGGGAGGCTGTTGTCCCACTTGTAGTGAACCTTCCCGCGCTCGATCAAGTGCTCTCTGCCAACCATGCCATCACCCCCAACCTGAAACGAAAAGGAGCAGCCGCCAGAAGGCGGCGGATACCTCACCCTAACCTAGGGAGGCCCTGCTCCGCTGGCACGGTGAACAGGCCCGCCGGAAGTGGGCAGGTCAGAGTCCGCCACGCCGGGTGGGTCGAGCCACCAATTCCAGTCTTGCCTCCGATTTGGCGCTCCCCCATCTGGATTGTGCCGAGTCCGCCACAGGCTGAAACTCCGGGGCATGGTCGAGAAGCATCTCGCTCAACTCGAGCAGGTCGTCGAACCGAGCCCCCTCCCAGAGGAGGTCCTCGAGCCTGGGGACGCCGCCGCGCGAGCAGCTCCACGAAGGCGTCCCTCAGCCTCAGCTCACTGAGGCGACGCTCCAGGCTCGGCGCTGCTCGGCGGTGGTCTTCAGGCGGCAGACGTAGCGCCTGTCCTTCAGGCCTGAGACGATTGGCTGTTTGTTATGCTGCCACTCTCGATGGGTTGGGGCACGCGGCCATGGCCGGGATGTCTGCCGCTCGCCCACCCGGCCGGACGCCCCGCCTCGTCCCGGCGGCCAGCCAGATGAGCGAGCTGCCGCAGCTGGTTGTCGACGGGCTGGTCAGCGGTGCCGTCCTCGCCATCGCCGCCGTCGGGGTTTCGCTCGTCTACGGCATCTTGCACCTGGTCAACTTCGCTCACGGTGACTACCTAACTTTCGGCGCCTACGCCGGGCTCGGGGTCACCGCCTTGGGCCTCAGTTTGGTGGTTGCCACCGTCGTCGCCATCGTCGCCACCGCCATGCTGGCGGTCGGCCTGCAGCTGGTGCTCTGGGGACCCGTGCGGCGCCGTCGTGCCGGGCTGCTCAGCAGCTTCATCACCGCGATTGGGCTGGCACTGGTACTCCGTCACGCCATTTTCCTGGTCGTCGGCGCTGGCTCCCGAGCTTACCCGGTAGACCAGTTCAGCGTCGAACGGCTGGGGCCAGTGCGCGTTTCGATCAGCCAGCTCATCGCGATCAGCCTCTCAATCGTGGCGATCGCTGTAATCGGGCTCCTGCTGGCCCGCACGAGCATCGGCCGCAGTATGCGTGCCTTCGCTGACAACCCCGAACTCGCCGCCGTGGCAGGCGTCGACGTCGGCCGGATCGTGCTCGCGACATGGCTCATCGCCGGCGCTCTAGCGGGGCTGGCAGGAGAGCTCCAGGGTCTGATACAGGGGGCATTCGACCCCAATATGGGCTGGAACCTGCTCCTCCCGATCTTTGCCGCCGTGGTGCTGGGCACCATCGGCAACGCTTACGGGGCGTTGCTGGGCGGCTTCGCGCTTGGGCTGGTGATGGAGCTATCGACGTGGAGCGTGCTCGGTGGGGGCATCCCGGCCAGCTACAAGTACGTCGTCGCCTTCCTCGCCCTGATCGTGATGCTGCTGGTCCGGCCCCAGGGTCTGCTCGGCCGCCGGGCGCGGGCCTTGTAGCTGTGCTCGATCCCGGTTTTTGGACCTTCGTCGGACTGACGGCCGGCATCTACGCCATCTTCGCGCTTGGCCTCCAGGTTCAGTACGGCCTCGCTGGCCTGCTCAACTTCGGCCACGTCGCATCGATGGCGATCGCCGCCTACACGATGGCTATCTTGGTGGTGCGTTTCGGCCTGTCCGAGTGGCTGGCGGCAGCCTTCGGCATCGGGGCCGCGGTTGCGGCCGGTCTGCTGGTGGGGCTGACGTCGCTCCGCCTGCGCGCCGACTACTTCGCGATCGTCACCATTTGCTTCAGCGAGATCGTCCGCTACGTCCTCCTCAACCGGCAAGATCTGACCGGCGGCCCCGAGGGCACGATCGGTCTGCTCGGTCGCGGCCAAGCCGCGGCTTACAACACTGACTGGGAGGGCCTGGTAGGCAGAGTTCGGGAGATGGTCTCCTCCGGCACCGGGGTCGAGGTGAGTCGTGACGTCCTCATGCTTTTCCTGATCTGGCTCGTCGCGGCTGCGCTGTTGCTCGTGGTGCGCCGGGTGTCGGTCATGCCGTGGGGACGGGTCCTGCGCGCGATCCGCGAGGACGAGGAGGCCGCCAGCTCCGTGGGCAAGGACGTCTTCGCCCGCAAGCTTCAGGCACTCGCGCTGGGAGCCGCCATCGCGGGCGGGGCGGGCGTGCTCTACGCGCTACAGTTCTCCTTCTTTACGCCCGATGATTTCGAGCCGCTGGTCACGTTCTTTGCGTGGGTCGTGCTGATACTGGGCGGGGCTGCGCGGGTGTCCGGAGTCCCGCTGGGGGCGCTCATGTTCGGGCTGTTGTTTGCCGGCACCCGATTCTTCGACTTCTGGCCGCTCTCGTTGCTGGATTCGGCCGACCGCGCCTACCTGCGCCTCATCATCATCGGGCTCCTCCTAATCGGCCTGATGTACTACCGCCCCCAGGGGCTACTCGGCCGTCGCCAAGAGATGCTGCTCGAATGAACGCTTCGCTTCGCGGGGGAACCGCGGTCGAGGTCGACCGAACGCGGCTACTCGAGGTCCGAGACATAGTGAAGCGCTTTCAGGGCGTCGCCGCGGTGGACAGGGCCACGCTCAATGTGGCCGACGGCTCGATCACCGCCCTTATCGGGCCCAACGGGGCCGGAAAGACGTCGCTCTTCAACATCGTCTCGGGTTTTGCTCGGGCGGACTCGGGAAGCGTGCGGTACCGCGGCCGCAGCATCGCCCGTCTGCCCCCACATCGGGTCGCGCGCGCCGGGCTCGTAAGAACGTTCCAGCAGCCGCGCGTTCTCCGCCGCCTGACAGTGCTGGACAACCTCCTTCTGGCCGGTCGCCGCCAGCCCGGCGAATCGTTCTGGCGAGCGCTTGCTCCTGGGGCGGGGCGGCGTGATCGGGAGCTGCGCCGCCGAGCTCTGGAGCTGCTCGCGCTGGTTCGGCTAGAGGACCGGGCCGACGCGTACGCGGGTGTACTCTCGGGCGGTCAGCGCAAGTTGCTGGAGTTCGTCAAGGCGCTGATGGCTGAGCCACTGCTCGTACTGCTCGACGAGCCCCTGGCGGGCGTCAACCCCACGCTCCGCGAGTTGCTGCTGCAGCGGCTGCGCGAGGTCCGGGCCGGCGGCGGGATCACCTTCCTTGTGATCGAGCACGACCTTGGCTCCGTGATGCGAGTTAGCGACGAGGTGGCCGTGATGAGCCAGGGGCGAGTCATCTTCCAAGGGCCGCCAGACGCGACGCGTCGCGACCCCGCCGTGATCGACGCCTACCTCGGCTCTGCCGACGCGATTGTCGGTTCTGGGACGCCGGGATGATACTGCCGATGCTCGAAGTCACCGGCCTCAACGCCGGCTACGAGGACGTGCTGGTCCTCGATGGAGTCTCGATGGGGGCCACGCCTGGCTCGACGGTGGCCATCGTTGGCCCCAACGGCGCCGGTAAATCGACGCTGCTGAAGGCCGTTTACGGGCTGGCAAGGGTGCGGTCGGGCCGAGTCGTGTTTCGGCGCGACGGCGCCGAGCACGAGATCACGGGCTGGCCGCCGCACCGCCTGACCACGCTAGGCCTGAACTATGTGCCTCAGACCGACAATGTATTCGCCGCGCTGTCGGTGCGCGAGAACCTGCTCCTCGGGGCGACGGCACGACCGCGGCAGGCGCAGGCCCGGATGGAGCGGCTGCTGATCGAGTTTGGGCCGCTCCGGGCGGTGCTTGACAGGCTGGCAGGTGCGCTCTCCGGTGGTCAACGGCAGAGCCTGGCAGTGGCCCGGGCGCTGATGTCGGAGCCGGCGCTGCTGCTCCTTGACGAGCCCTCTGCGGGACTGGCGCCGGAAGCGGTTCGCACCGTCTTCGGCCATCTCGGCCGGCTGCGCAAAGAAGGCCTAACCATAGTGATCGTGGAGCAGAACGCGCGCCTGGCCCTGGCCAGCGCCGATAATGCCTACGTGCTCGAGGGGGGCCGCAACCGCTACGAGGGCCCGGGCCAGAAGCTGCTGGAAGACGCTCGGGTTGTCGAGCTATACCTGGGCGGCAGCGGGGCAGGGGAGACGAAGCACGCCCGCGCGGCCGCAGACCAGTAAGGACTATTCAGGCCCGGGAGGAGACATGGCAAGAGGCAATCGGCTGGTCAGGGTCCTGGCGGTGGTCTCCGCTTTGGCGGTGGCTGCGTGCGGCGGTGCGAGCAGCTCGCCCGGGACTGCCAAGTTCACGCTCAAGGTAGGCATGGTGCTGCCCTTCACTGGCGACCTGGCAACGTACGGCCCGTCGCTCGACAAGTCGGCCCGAATGGCCGTCACGATGGTCAACGATGCCCTGAAAAAGGACGGTATTGATGTGACGGCGCAGGTGGTCGGTTCGGAAGATGACCAGACCACGCCGGCGGCCGGCGTCGAGGCGGCGACCAAGGTGGTCAAGACGGAGGGCGCACAGGTTGTTGTCGGATCCATGTCCAGCGGCGTCACGCTGGCCATCGCGCAGTCCGTCGCGATTCCCAACAACGTGCTCCTTGTCACCCCGACGTCATCCGACCCGGCCCTGACGACCCTGAAGGGGAAGAATCAGTTGGTCTGGCGGATCTATCCCTCCGACCTTCTGCAGGGCGCGGCGCTGGCGCAGGCAATGGGCGACACCTTTGGCAAGAACGCAACCATCAACGTCGGCGCGCGCAACGATGCATTCGGAACCGCCCTCGCTCAAGAGTTCGAGAGGGCCTGGCGGGCGGGCGGCGGCAAGATCGGACAGGAGGTGATCTACAACACCAACCAGGCCAGCTTTGACGCCGACGCCCTGAAGCTTGCCTCCGGCAATCCCACCGCGTGGGTGATCGCCGACTTTCCGCCCACGTTCGCCAAGATGGGTCCGGCACTGGTCCGTACTGGCCAGTGGGCGCCGGCGAAGACCCTCATGACCGAGGCGATGGACAACAACGACGCTCTCAACCAGATCGGCGCGCCCGCCACAGACGGCCTGCGGGGTACCGCCGGGAGCGCCCCTGCGGGAGCGAGCGCGGATGCCTTCGAGGCGGCATTCAAGGCGGCCAATCCGGGAGCCAAGTTCACGAGCTTCGAGGGCACGTCATTCGACGCGGTGGTGCTCGCCAGTCTGGCCGCCGTCAAGGCCGGCTCCGCCGACCCCTCGAAGATCAAGCTGCAGATGCGCGCGGTTTCCGGCCCCTCCGGTGATAAATTCGGCTGGCAGCAGCTGCCCGATGCCTTCAAAGCCGCCCAGCAGGGCAAGTCGATCAACTACCAGGGGGCCTGGGGGCAGATGGCGTTCGATAAGAACGGCGACCCCACGGCGGCGACCTACGTGCTCTGGCAGCACCAGGCCGGCCAGACAACCAACCTCAAGACATTCCCCTTTGGCCGGCCGCGATAGCAGAACTATGGGGCGGGTTTCAGTCGGGGCTGAGCTCGGCTTCCAACTCGACCTCGACCAGGTAGCCCTCACCGATGAGCCCGGCCACATGGAGGGTTGTGTTGGCGGGCGCGACCTCTCCCAGCATGTCCGCGTGGGCTCGGCTGGCTGCCTCCCAATCGGCGCCGGGAGCGAGGTAAAGGCGCGTCCGGAGAACGTCCTCGGGCGCGCCGCCCAGCGCATCGAGCGCCGCAAGAGACCGCTCCAACGCGGCCCGTGCCTGGCCGTAAACGTCGCCCGGATGGAGGGCCTGGCCGTCTGGGCCAGAAGCAGTAGTGCCGCTCACCGCTATGCGGTGCCCCCTTCGAGCCGCGCGCGAGTAGCCGGCCTGCTCCTCCCAGCCGCTGCCGTCTCGGTATCGAGTGGACATGGCGGCGACGTTAGCACCAACAGCCACGGCCGATGGTGAGGGCCAGCATCCGCGTCAACAACGACCTCGGGGTGGCGCGCTTCGTGCGTCTGGCCGCCCTTTGCGAAGAGCTCGGATTCCAGCAGCTCTGGGTATCGCACGACCTGTTCTGGCGCTCGGCGCCAGTGCTGCTGACCGCCGCTTTCGGGGCCACCTCGCGTATCCATCTCGGCGTCGGCGTATTCAACCCGGTTTCCCAACATCCCAGCGAGATCGCGATGACCGCCGCCACCTTGCAGGAGCTCTCCGGCGGCCGCTTCCTGCTTGGCCTCGGCGCGGGCGCGGATCAGTTTCTGGTCTGGGCCGGTTTGACGTTCGACACTCCCGTGGCCCGCACCCGCCGCGCATTGCAGGCGCTGCGGTCGCTGCTGGCGGGAGCGGCCCCCAACGCCTGGACCCCCGACGGCCGGCTGCGCACCGGGCCGTCACCGACCCCCATCTACATCGGCGCCATGGGCCCACGGATGCTGGCCCTCGCCGGGGAGATGGCCGACGGGGCGCTACCACTGCTGTTTCCGCCGGAGCATTTCGCTACCGCTGCGGAGCAGATCGCCGGAGGCGCCCGCGCCGCCGGCCGCGATCCCTGTGTGCTCGACGTCGCCGCTTGCCTCTGGTGCTCGATCGACACTGATGCCGGCCGGGCGCGGCGTGCCCTGGCGGAGAAGATCGCCTACTATGGCGCCTCTTTCTCGCCCCAGCTGCTGGCCCGCGCCGACCTCAGAGTGGCGGACTTCGAGCCGATCCGGACGGCCATGGCGGCTACTGACCTCGACGGTGCCAGTTCACTGGTCACTGAACGGATGCTCTCTCTGGGGGTCGTCGGGAGCCCTGACGACGTGGCTAACCGCTGTGCTGGTCTCGTCCGAGCAGGCGCCCGCCACCTCTCGTTCGGACCCCCTCTCGGGCCCGACCCCGAGCTCGCGGTCCGAGCGCTCGGACTCGAAGTACTGCCCGCGCTCCGGAAGCTCGGATGACTGCGCGCCGGGCCGCTTATCTCTACGACCTGCGGGTAACCGTCGAGCGGATCGAAGGCCGGTCGGTCTGCGGCCTTCAGGTCGGCGACTGGTTCGAGCTGGTCGACTCCAGCCGGCTCGTGATCCCGCCAGGCCGTCATTTCTGTATCTACGCGCTGCAGGCGGTGCTGCCGCTGCTGCCCGCCAAGCAGCGCCGCCTCGCCCCCGGTGACTGGCTGGACCGGGACTCCCTGGTCTGCTGCCCGGACCCTGAGGAGCGCTTGGTAATGCGCATCGAGCGCACCCGGCGGCGGCGGATCGACCTCGACCGGGCGACGTGACCGAGATCGGCCTGGGCCTGCGCGGCGACCTCCCTCCGGGCGCCTACCGAGAACTGGGCGCAGCCGCCGAGGCTGGCGGCTTCGACGTGCTCAGCGTGTTCGGCGATCTCGGCTTCGGACTGCCGCTGCCGGCGTTGCTGCTGGCTGCCATGGAGACCACCCGCATCCGCCTCGGGCCGGCCTGTCTCAACCCGTACACCACCCACCCGGTCGAGATCGCCGGCCAGGTGGCCGCGCTGGACCACCTCTCCGGCGGCCGCGCTTATCTGGGGCTGGCCCGCGGCGCCTGGCTGGAGCAAGCCGGGCTGGAGACGCCGCGGCCAGTGCTCACGATCCGCGAGGCGCACGAGGTCGTCAGCCGGCTACTGGCGGGCGATGACCGCGGCTTCGAGGGCCTCGTCTACCGCCTCGAGCCTGGCCTCCGGCTGCACCAGCCGGTGCTGAGGCCGGCGGTGCCGCTGATGATCGGGACCTGGGGCGAGAAGCTGACCAAGCTGGCCGCCGTCATCGCGGACGAGCTCAAGGTCGGCGGCAGCGCCAGCCCGGCTATGGCGGCACTGGCCCGGGCGCGCCTAGGCAATGCCCGCACAGCAGTGGTGATGGGCGCTGTGACGGTTGTCGACGACGACGGTTCGCGTGCCCGCCGGGCGGGCAAGGCCGAGCTCGCAATGTATCTGGACGTGGTTGGCGGCCTCGACCCCTCGGGCGCCGTGGAGCCGGACCTGCGGTCCCGACTCCGCAAGCTGATGAAGGCTGGCAACCGGGCGGCGGCGGCGGCCCTGATCCCGGACGACGTGCTCCGACGCTATGCCTTCGCGGGCACCGCGGAGGAGGTTGCAGGGAAGGCTGAAGAGCTTTTCGCAGCTGGCGTGCTTCGGGTCGAATTCGGCCCTCCACTGGGGGTCGATGGCGTGGCCAAGGGCCTGCAGCTGCTCAGCCGAGAGGTGCTGCCCCGCCTGCCGCGACATCCGAGGCACTGAGCCGAAGGGGGGAAGTGCGAGCTCGACCAAGTCGCCACAGTCACACCTCCTCGCGAGCCAGAGCTCCCATGGCTGAACTGGTCCTTGTTGTGCCTGTCGGCCTTCGCGTTCGACTGATGAGTCGCGCCCCCATCCGCTCCCCAAAAGTCTTGCCAAGACCTCGTCGGTGTTCGCCCGCCGCCCACCCACCGTGTCGGAACCCGCCGCGGAGTTCCTCATAGCTTGGCCCTGGGCCTGATCACGCCGTCGAGCGTGACGTGGTTCATTACAACGATTCGGCTCACCTGATCCTCCCTACAACCATCGCAGGACCTGCCTATCCCCATCCCAGGTACCGTCTGAATAGCGGGATCGATCCCGGTCCAGAGTGGGCCTATCAGCCGACCGTAATCCGACGTGGCGATCAGGGTGCCGCCGGTGTCGAGCAGCGTGCGTAGCAGGCGGCCTCGTCCTTGGACGACTCGCCTTGGCTCCGGAGCGCCGGCCAGACCGGGCAGGTGCCCGCACGTCAGCGCCGGCCCCGGTTTGGGAGGCGGCTACTTGGGCTCACGAGCCAACGAAGTCACCCGGGCCCCGGCTCTTGTGGAGTCCGCTAGCAACGGCGTACCCTCGGAGCATGCGCCGGTCCAAGCGCTATCCATGCGCCGCAGACCCTTCATTCCGGCGCGAAGCAGTACATGGAAGGAGAAATCGATGAGCAATACGGGGTGCTGCGTTTCCGGCTGTTCATGCACAGAATACGTGCAACCCAATCAGGGACAGTCATGTAAGACGTGTAGCCATTACTCAGGTCAACACACCTGCACTAAGTAACTCAATCGGCAGGTTTGAAGCGATTCGGGTCGAAGCCTTCGATGGAGAGAGCGGTCGACCCGCCGGTCGCCAGGTCGGCACCGATCTTGCCAATGATGGTCGCGAATTTGAACCCATGGCCGGCCATCGGACCCAGGAGGATGAGCCGGCTCGTCCCAGACGGCCGCCCGACGACAAAGTGACCGTCTGGCGTGTTCGAGTACATGCAGACCTGGCCACGCAATGGGGCCGGATCGAGCCCGGGTAGCGACGAGCGAACCAGAGCCTGGAGCGGCTCGAGGTCCTGGGTGTGGATCTGACGATCGAGGGTGTCTGGGTCCGCTGTCGGACCCTCATGGTGGACCGCCACCTTGACCGTGGCTCCATCGACCGACGGAAATCCATACCAGCTGGGGAATCCGTACCAGGTCTGATCGCCACCGCGGTCGCGAATGAAGACGGGGAAGCGCTCTGGCGCGAAATCGCCGGGCCGCCGGGCACGAAACCAGACCATCACCTGGCGCTCGATCCAGAGGGGCAGGTTGAGCTGGGGCAGAAGCTTGGCCGTCCAGGCGCCTGCCGCCACGATGACCTGTCCAGCCCGATACCTGCCCGAAGCGGTTCGAATCTCGACGCCGTCGCCCTGCTCCTCGATCCATTCCACCCGAGCCTCGGTCACGACCTGAGCCCCCAGTTGGGCCGCCCGCGCAGTGGCAGCCCGCACCGCGACTTCAGGGTGAATCAGCCCGGCCTGGGGGTCCAGAAACGCGACCTGGTCGGGCTCGAGGCGATGCTGCGGATAGCGGCGCAGGACCTCCCCAGCCGGCAGCACCTCGTAGGGCAAGCCGTAGTTCTCCGCCGTGTGCTTCACCTGTTTCAGATAGCCGGAATCAGGCCAGCCGATGAACAGGGCTCCATTGGCGTTAAGCAAGTGTTTTCCCGTCTCCTGTTCCAGCTCTCGCCAGAGCGGGAACGCCGCCTTAAGCAGCGGCACGTAGAGAGGGCCCTCGGCGTAGCAGCTGCGGATGATCCGGGTTTCGCCGTGTGCCTCGCCGCGGTCGTGTCCCGGTTCAAACTGGTCGAGCCCGATCGCGCTCACACCACGGCTGGCCAGCTGCCAGAGAGCCGAACTTCCGATCGATCCAAGCCCGACCACCGCCACGTCGGCCTCCCGGCTCATGCGCACGCTGCGACCCGAGTGCGGACTCTGGCCTGGCTCACGCGCCGGCTCGCATCTGCCCTGAACCCTTCGGGCGACGGGCGGCGGGTCAGACGGGCCGGGCCGGCCGGCTCAGAGCTCTGAGGCGAAGTCACGGTTGTCGGCCCGGAGGCTGGGATCGGTACCGAGAAAAGCGTGCTTCGACATGTCGGGGGAGTAGCGGCTGGCCGGTGGACGCTTGCCAAGCGCCTCGGCCAGGCTGCGCACATGGTGTGGGCCGCCGCCACAGCAGACGCCCAGATAGCCGACCCCAAGATCGTTGGCCTGCCGCCCAAATTCAGCGAGCTCGTAACGAGTGCACATGAACGGGTCGAGACCGGTCGGAAACGGTGCCTCCTCTCGCTCCGGATCGCGGAGGGATTGGAACGTCGGCTGCTCGTCGCTGGTGCGATAGGGAACCGGCAGCGCGGCCACATGGCAGCGGACTGCCCGACGTACGCCTTCCAGTAGAGGAAGCATGGTTCGGGGCCCGCGGATGCAGTTGAGGCCCACCACGTCCGCCCCCGCCTGCTCGGCTCGCCGGCACGCCTCCTCAGGCGGGAAACCCTCCCGAGTCACACCACTGCGGTGAATCGCGAAGGTGACGACCGCCGGCAGCCCTGTCGCCTTCACGACCTCGAGGGCCAGCAAGGCTTCGTAGGCATGCTGAAACGTCTCGGCGATGATAAAATCCACGCCTGCGGCGACTGCCCAGCCGGCCTGCTCCTCGAACATGGCTCGCACCGTGTGGCGCGAGGCCTCGTCCTCCTCATACACATTGCTGTTGGAGAGGTTGCCGGCCAGAAGAGTGCCGCTCTCCTGCGCGACTTCTTTGGCGATCGCCAGCGCCTGTTGATTCAGCGGCTCGAGCAGGTGGCTCTTGCCGATCAGACGCAGCTTCTCGCGGTGGCCGTAATACGTGAACGCCTCCACGATGTCAGATCCGGCGTGCACGAATTCCCGGTGTAGCTCGCGGACGACCTCAGGGTGCTCGATGACCACCTCGGGCACGTACGCACCCGCTTGAAGATAGCCTCGCCGCTCACACTCGAAGAGATAGCCCTCGGCGCAGATGACCGGACCCTGCCGGAGCCGCTCCAGCAGGCCGGGCCGAACCGATGGCCGCGGTGCAGTGACTTCCCAAGACATACGAAGGCTCCTCTACCGAAATGGAGTGGCCGAACCTGCCAGCTGTCGCCGCCACTCCGCCAGCTCATCAGCGCCCCGATCGTCTCCGGGAGAGCTGTCGATTGGCGGATATAGAACCACTCTTGTAAGTATGCCATCACTCTTTTAGGATGTTGGCATGCCTGAACGCCGGGAGTTGACTACCCTGCGACGCGGGATCGAGCTTCTCATAGGGCTCGGGTGCGAAGAGGCGGTACAGGCCGGCGGCCTCGGGGTGACCAGGCTGGCCGAGCGGAGCGGCGAGGAAAAGAGCCAGGTCTCCCGGACCCTGAAGACGCTTGCCGCAACCGGTGCGGTGGATCGTGATCCCAAAACGGGAACGTACCGGTTGGGCTGGCAGCTGTACGCGCTGGCCGCCAGGTCTGGAGACCAGAGGTTGCGGGAGGCGGCGCCGCCGTTACTGAGACGGCTGGCTGAGGAATTTGGCGAGCGCGCCCACCTGTCCGTGCTGCAAGGCCGGGACGTGCTCACCATCTGGACGCAGTGTCCCCCCAACGTGGTTGTGCTGACGGCGGGCTGGGTCGGCCGGACCGTGCCGGCGTGGTGCACCTCCTCCGGTCGGGCCTTGCTGTTCGACTACGACCGGCGCGGGCTCGGCGCCCTGTTTGCCGGAGTCGACTTCCGGGGCCGCGGTCCCCATGCCCCTGACGACGTTGACGACCTTTACCGCCGCGTCGCTGCAGCCGCTCAGCAGGGCAGCGCGGTGGTGGAGGACGAGTACGAACCAGGATTGGTGGCGGTGGCCGCGCCGGTGCGCGATCCCGACGGCCGGATTGTCGCCGCGATCAATGTCTCCGCGCCCAGCTTTCGATTCCGTGAACGGCTGAACGATGCCGCGACACGCACAAAGACGATCGCCGACGAGCTGTCCTGGCTGTTGGGCGGGAACACGGACTGGGCCTCCCAGCGCCGAGCTGGCAGCGACTCCGAGGTGATAGCTAGGGAAAGATGAAGCGCCGATCCGTCAACTTCTTCAGTGACCGCTGCCGGCTCGACGGCGACCTCTATCTGCCGGCCGACCGGCCTGGACACGAACGGCTGCCGGCTGTGGTCGCCTGCTCCGGATATACGGGGCTGAAGGACATTCACCCGGCCCGGTTCGCCCGTGCCCTGGTCCCCCGCGGCTACGTTTGCCTGACCTTCGACTATCGTGGTCACGGCTACAGCGAAGGGGAACGAAGCCGCTTGATTCCGCAGGACGAGGTTGAGGACGTGCGCGCCGCCGTGAGCTACCTGACCACCTTGCCGGAGGTCGACTCAGGTCGGGTCGGCCTGCTCGGCTGGGCTCTGGGCGGTGGCGTGGTCATCGCCGCCGCCGCCGACGACCTACATGTCAGGGCCGTGGCCACGTGCAACGCGATCGGCGACGGTGCCCGCTCGCTCCGATTCATGCACGATGAGCAGTCCTGGCGGCGGCTGCTCGAGCAGGTCGACGCCGACCGCAGAGAACGGGTGGGGCGCGGCCGCTCGCAGGTGGTCCATCCTTTTGACATAGTCCGCCTGGACCTCGACGAGCAGACCAGCGAATACGTGGGGGAGGAGCTCTACAGGTTTGCCGGCTTCGGGAGTGGGGCCACACTCGAGTCAGCGGACCACCTGCTTCGGTTCCGGCCCGAACTGGTGGTCGACCGGATCGCGCCGCGACCGCTTCTGCTCATTCACGCCGCGAACAACCGGCTTCACTCGGCGGACGAGTCGCGTGAGCTTCACCGCCGGGCAGGCGAACCGAAGGAGCTGGTCCTCCTAGAGGGGACCGGGCACACCGAGTGGATGTTCGACGACCACCCAACCTTCCAGAGGGTGGTGGATCTCATCCTCAAGTTCTTCGATACCTCCCTTTCGGCCAGCGTTGGGAGCGACCGCCTCGTTCCTCAGCCGATTCCTGGTGGAAGCGCGCAGTGAGCTTCTTTGACTATCTGCAGGCCAACTGGCCTCGCCTGCTGGACCTCACGATCCAGCACGCCGTGCTCGTGCTGATCTCGGTCGGGATTGCGACGCCCCTCGGAGTTGCCCTGGCCGTGGCCACCTATCGCACCGAGACCCCGCGCAAGCTGGTGCTGGCCGTGGCCGGGGTGTTTCTCACCATCCCCTCCTTCGCTCTGTTCGGGCTGCTAATCGCTCCGCTCGGCTTGGGCTATCCGCCGGCCGTGGTGGCCCTGGTGATGTACGGACTACTGCCGATCATCCGAAATACCATCACGGGCCTGCGCGGCGTCGATCCGTCCATCACCGAGTCAGCCTTGGGCATGGGCATGGGCCGCTGGCGCCGGCTGCTGCGTATCGAGCTCCCGCTGGCCTGGCCGGTGATCATCGCCGGCATCCGCGTGGCCACGCTGATCAACGTCGGCATCGCGGCCATCGCCGCCTACGTCGGCGGACCCGGCCTGGGTTCGCAGATCTTCTCCGGACTATCCCGGATCGGCTTTCCGGTGGCGGTCAATCTCGCCCTATCCGGAACGCTGGGAATCGTGTTGATCGCGATCGTGCTCGATGCCGCGTACGTGGCGCTGGGCAGACTCACCACCGCCAAGGGGATCCATGGCTGAGAACAGCCCCGCGACGATCCCGGTGCGCGGGCCGACGATGATCCGACTCGAGCAGCTGGAAAAGCGCTACCCGGGACAGGACCGTTTCGCTGTTGCCGAGCTCAACATGGAGGTTCCAGAAGGCGAGATAGTGGTCCTGGTCGGGCCATCCGGCTGCGGCAAGACGACCACGCTCAAGATGATCAACCGGATCATCGAGCCGAGCGGTGGCCGGATCTTCCTCGAGGGTGAGGATGTCACCGCGGCTAATCCCGATCGCCTGCGCCGACGCATCGGGTACGTCATCCAGCAGGTGGGGCTGTTCCCGCACATGACCGTTGCCGCCAACATCGCGACCGTGCCGAAGATGCTCGGTTGGGACCGAGCTCGCATCGCCAGCCGGGTTGAGGAGCTCCTGGAGCTGGTCGGTCTGGAGCCGGCCCGCTACCGAGACCGTTATCCCAAGGAGCTCTCCGGGGGCCAGCAGCAGCGCGCCGGGGTGGCTCGGGCCCTGGGCGCGGACCCGCCGGTGATGCTCATGGACGAGCCGTTCGGCGCCGTCGACCCGATCCAGCGGCAGCGGCTGCAGGACGAGTTCCTTCGCCTCCAGCGCGAGATCAAGAAGACGATCGTCCTCGTCACCCACGACATCGACGAGGCGATCAAGATGGGGGACCGGATCGCAATCCTGCGGGAGGAATCCCGCATCGCCCAATATGCGACGCCCACGGAGATCCTCGCCAATCCCGCGAACGAATTCGTCGAGGAGTTCATCGGCGCCGGCTCGGCCGTAAAGCGACTCACGTTGACCCGGGTCGCCAATGTGCCGATCGGGTCGTGGCCGACGATCGACGCCACGGCGGACGATCATCAACTGCTCGAGGTCTTTCGTGGCACCGAGAAGGACTTCGTGCTGCAGCTCGACCAGCAGCATCGGCCCACCGGCTGGTTGACCCGGCAAACCGCCTACCACCGAAACCTGCCGCGCCAGCCTCTGGCCATCGTCTCTACCGTGACGCCCCAAGCCACCCTGCTCGACGCTCTCAACGCGATGCTCCGGACCAACTCCACTTGCGCGGTCGTGGTTGACCAATCGAACACCTACCGTGGCACGCTGGACTTCGACAGCATCCACCTGCTGGTACAGAGAGACGTCCGCAAGGAACGCTTTTCGGAAGAGGGAGCCGCGCCGGCCGGCGAACAGAAGCCGGTCGCCGAATCCAGGGATGACGCGTGATGGCGATCGTCGCTCCACCAGAGGCCGGTCCGACCGCGGCGCGGCAGCCACCGTCGGCCGCCGCACAACCAGGCGCTGCTGGCCGGAGCTGGGCGCGGCGACTCGGCGGATACGCTGTCACCCCGGCGCTGCTGGCGCTGGCGGCGGCAGCCCTGTACGCCTATGTCTCGAGTCACGCCCTCGACAACGTCGAGCGCCGCTCGCTCAATTCCGAATACATCGCGACCCGCGCTGTGCAACATGTGGAGCTGACACTGGCGGTCACGGCGCTGGTGATTCTGATCGCCGTCCCGGCGGGGATACTGCTCACCCGGCCGCTCACCCGGCGCGTAGCGCCGCTACTGGTCGGCATTGCCAACATCGGCCAGGCGGTGCCTTCGATCGGGGTGCTGGTCCTGTTTGCGCTCGTCATCGGCATCGGTCCGGGAATTGCCATCGCGGCGTTCGTGATCTACGCGATCTTGCCCGTACTGCGAAACACCATGGTCGGGCTGCAGCAGGTCCAACCATCTGTGATCGAAGCCGGCCGGGGCATGGGGATGAGCAAGAATCGGGTGCTGGCTCAGCTCGAGCTGCCGCTGGCCGTGCCCGTGGTGCTGGCCGGGGTGCGGACAGCACTCGTCATCAGCGTCGGCACTGTGGCGCTTGCGACCTTCGTCAACGCCGGCGGCCTCGGCGACATCATCAACAACGGAATCACGACCAATCGCGCGGTCGTCACCGTGACAGGCAGCGTGCTGACCGCCATCCTGGCGCTGCTCGTGGACTGGGTGGCCGGAATTGCTGAGGACCTGTTGAAACCCAGAGGCCTCTAGCCTTACCGACAACTACAGTTGAACGCCAGAGGAGGCGAAGAATGATTCCTGTCCTGAAAGAGGCGCGGTGGCTCGCAGTGCTTGTGGCCGCCACGCTCACCGTCGGCGGCTGTGGTGGAAGTAGCGGCGGTGGGGGCGGAGGTTCCGGTGGCGGATCGATAGCCAAGAACTACCACCTCTCCGGTGCGCATTTCAATGTGGGAGCGAAGGAGTTCACCGAGCAGCAGGTTCTCGGCTACATCACGACCAACGCCCTCAAGGCGGCGGGCGCGAGCGTGAACTACCAGAGCCTCACCGGTTCCAACACCGTGCGCGCCGCTCTTACCTCGGGTCGCATCGATATGTACTGGGAGTACGACGGAACGGCCTGGCTCAGCTATCTGAACAACACCATGCCGATTAAGGATCCGAAGGAGCAATTTCAATCGGTTAGCCGGACCGACCTGAGCCAGAACCACATCAAGTGGCTGAGTCCAGCCAACTTCAGCGACACATATGCGGTGGCTGTGCGCCAGAACGCTCCAGGCGCGATGGGACAGGTCAAGAATCTCTCACAGCTGGCCAGCTTTGTTAAGGCTCATCCTGCTGACTCCACGTTCTGTGGAGCATCGGAGTTCCTGAATCGCAGCGATGGACTCCCCGGCTTGGAGAAGACCTATGGATTCACCTTCCCGGCGGGCAACATCAAGACGGTCGATCTCGCGATCGACTACATATCGGTTGCCAAAGGCAACCCCTGCAACTTCGCAGAGGTCTTCACCACCGATGGACGTATTCAGACACTGCACCTGAAGGTGCTGGATGATGACAAGGCCACCTTTGCCAGCTACGTGCCGGCCCTCAACGTCCGGGAGCAGGCCTACACGCCGAGCTCCAAGCAACTGAACGGTATCTCTGCAGATCTTGCGAACAAGCTCACGACCGATACGATGCAGCAGCTCAACAAGCAGGTTGATGTCGATGGCATGACCGCGGAGGATGTCGCCAAAAGCTGGTTGAGCAAGAACGGGTTCGTCTGATCAGTCACGACAGAAGGGGGCATGGCCTCAAGAATTGGGTTCCACTTGCGTCCATGCCCCGATCGCTGAGGATGGCAGTAGCGCAAATCGAGACCGCGCCAGGTGACCTGCAGCTAACCACCGGAAGCATCTGGAGTTCATCGCCGAAGCCCGGCGGGTCGGCGCTGAGGTGCTGCTCTTTCCTGAGCTCTCGCTGGTCGGTCACGGTAGCAGCATCGACACTCTCGACCTGGCTCTCGCTCTCGACGACCCGCGCATTGCCGAAATAGCCGCTGCCTCAGCCGAAATGTGCACTGTATTCGGCTTCATCGAAGAGGGTCCAGCTGCCCAGTTTTACAACGCAACGGCCGCCGTGCGCCGAAGCCGGGTCGAGTTCGTCCATCGCAAGATCAACCTGGCGACGTACGGCAGGCTTGAGGAGGGCAAGTATTACGCGAGCGGCCGCAAGGTGGATACCTTCGAGGTCATGCCAGGCTGGCGCACCGGCGTACTCATCTGCGCCGATCTCTGGAACCCGCCTCTTGTCCACCTGGCAGCAATGCGTGGCGCCACGCTACTCCTCAGCCCCATCAGTTCGGCGATCGAGGCCGTTGGCGCCGAGTTCGACAATCCTGGTGGCTGGAGGATCAACGTCCAGTTCTACGCAATGATCTATGGAATGCCAATCGCGATCGCCAACCGGGTCGGCCATGAGGGCGACCTTACCTTCTGGGGCGGCTCGCGGATCCTTGATCCGTTCGGCAACACCTTGGCCGAGGCGCAGCCTGCGAGCGAACAGCTCATCGTCGCAGAGCTCGATTACAACGCCCTCCGCAAGGCTCGGTATCTATTGCCTACCGTGCGGGACAGCAATGTTTCATTGATCGTGCGCGAGCTCGCGCGACTGAACCGAACAGCCGGCATCCTCGACATGTGAGACCTCTGTCCGACCAAGTCCCTTCAGTCGCGACCATCTGGCGCGTCCTCTCTCGCAATGGCCCAGTCATCCCTCAGCCCCACAAGCGCCCCAAGTCCTCCTTCCTCCGCTTCGAAGCCGACCTGCCCAACCAGCTCTGGCAGGGCGACCTCACC
>JAEKNQ010000028.1 GCA_016464825.1 Candidatus Dormiibacter inghamiae
CCAAGAGCAGCCGGCCAAAGGGGGTGAGCATCGCTCTACGATGTGGCATAGAGAGCCTCCTGCGTGGGTGGGCGTCGACACCTCAACCCCACAGGATGGCTCTCCTCTTGTCAATAACCTATTTGAGCAGTACAACTAGCCCGCGATTCCGGCGGCTACCCGTAGTGCCAGGCACTAGACTTCTGGCCGTATGGTCCCAATTGAAGGACTCAGCGCCCTCGAGATCCTCGACTCCCGCGGCAACCCAACCGTCAGCGTCACTGTGCACACTCAGTTTGGCGACGGCAGCGCCGCCGTGCCGTCCGGCGCCTCCACCGGGGCGCACGAGGCAGTTGAGCTTCGCGACGCGGATCCCGAGCGCTTCGCCGGCAAGGGAGTTCTCACCGCCATAGCCAACGTCGAAGGTGAGATCGCGGCGGCGACCGAAGGCCTCGACGTGATGCAGCAGTCCGCGCTCGACCGGCGCCTGTTGGAGCTGGACGGCAGTCCCAATAAGGGCCGGTTGGGAGCCAACGCCATCCTGGGCGTTTCCCTCGCCGCAGCTCACGCCGCGGCTCAGGTCGCGGAGCTGCCGCTGTATAGGTATCTGGGAGGCACGCAGGCTTGCCTGCTGCCCCTGCCGCTCGCCAATGTGCTCAACGGCGGCGCCCACGCGGACAACAATGTGGACTTCCAGGAGTTCATGATCTGCCCGGTGGGCGCTTCCACCTTCGCTGAGGCGCTGCGGTCAGTGGCGGAGGTGTACCACTCACTGAAGAAAGTGCTCGGAGGGCGCCATCTCACAACTGCTGTCGGGGACGAAGGTGGCTTTGCTCCTCAGCTGGAATCAAATGAGGAGGCGCTCAAGATTTTGGTCCGCGCGATCGGCGAAGCCGGCTATGAGCCGGGCGCAGACGTCGCCATCGCCATCGACGTGGCGGCCACCGAGCTGTACGAGGAGGGCGCCTACCGCCTGCGGGGTGAGAACCGTCAGTTGGATGCCAAGGAGCTGGTGGGGCTCTACGAGGAATGGCTGGAGCGCTATCCGATCGTCTCCCTCGAGGACGGCATGGCCGAGGATGACTGGCCGGGTTGGGAGCTTCTCAGCCAGCGCCTCGGCGGCCGGGTCCAGCTCGTCGGTGACGATCTCTTCGTCACGAACCCGGAGCGCCTGGCACGCGGCATCGGGGCGGGCGTGGCAAACTCGATCCTGATCAAGGTCAACCAGATCGGCACGCTCAGCGAGACGCTAGGCGCTATCGAGATGGCCAGATCGGCCGGCTACAGTGCTGTCATCTCGCATCGCTCTGGCGAGACCGAGGACACGACTATCGCGGACCTGGCAGTGGCCACGGGGGTGGGGATGATCAAGACGGGCGCCCCGGCGCGCTCAGAACGGGTCGCCAAGTACAACCGGCTTCTCCAGATCGAGGCGGAGTTGGGAGCGTCGGCTCGCTACGCGGGCCGGAGCCGCCTTCGCAGAGTCCGCTGAACATTTGCGGGGAGGGGAAGGCAGGCCTGCCCCTCCAGCACCCCACGCGGGCGAGCGCCGACAACTGGCTCCCCCCCAGACAGCCGGAGCTGTACGAATCCGCGAACGCCTTGCGCGCGACTGTATGAATCGGACCAATCCGGACGACGAAGGCCGCCTGCGGCCGGAGACCCGTGTAGTGCACGGGGGTCGGCGCCCGGCGGCAGGCGAATCGCTGGCGCCCCCATTGGTCCAGGCCTCGGTTCAGGTCTTCGACAGCCTTGACGACTACGACGATGTGGCTTCCGGGCGCCGGCCGGGCCATCTCTACGGCCGCAACTCCAACGAAAACGTAGCCAGCCTCGAGGCTGCCGTCGCGGACTTGGAGGGCGCGACTGCGGCTGTAGCCACTGCGTCGGGGATGGCCGCAATCCTCTGCACAGTACTGGCGCTCGCCTCAAGGCCGCGTCCACTCGTCGTCGATCGCGACGCCTACGGCGTCAGTCTGGCCCTTCTTCGCTCCGACCTGGAGCCGCTGGGCTATGAGATCCGGGAGGTTGACCTCGCCGACGAAGATGCGCTGAGGGCAGCGCTGCCCGGCGCCGTTGTGGTCATCTGCGAGACCGTCACCAATCCGCTGGCTCGCGTGAACGATGTCCAACGCATCGCCGCGCTGGCAAGCGCCGAGGGGGTCGCAGTGGTGGTGGACAACACCTATGCCACGCCGCTGCTCTGCCGCCCGCTTGCCTGGGGGGCGACGGCTGTGGTGCACAGCGTCAGCAAATACCTGGCAGGACATTCCGACCTCATCGCGGGCGTCGTCTGCGCTGAGCACCAGCTGATCGACGCCGTGCGCCAGCGGGTCATCCGCACAGGAGGCTCGCTGGGTCCCTTCGAGGCCTGGCTGGCGCTGCGCGGCCTGCGCACACTGGCCCTGCGAGTGCCTCGACAGAGCACCAATGCCTTGCGTTTGGCCGAGGGGCTCGCGAAGCTGCCCCAAGTCGAGCGAGTCTGGCATCCATCACTCTCTGGCCCTGGCGGGCACGGGGTCTGCGCGCGCCTGCTGCCCGATGGCACCGGCGGCATGTTCGCATTCGACCTGGTGGGCGGAAGGCCTGCCGTGCAGGCGATGCTGGATCGTCTGAGGCTTGTGCGTTTCGCAGCCAGCTTCGGGGGCGTCGAGACCACCATCTCCTACCCGGCGCTGGCCTCCCACCGTTCTCTCTCACTCGCTGAACAGATGAGCCGCGGTATCGGGCCGGGCACTGTGCGCGTTTCGGCAGGCATCGAGGCTGCCGACGACCTGCTGAGTGATTTCCGGCAGGCGTTGGGCAGCGGCTGAACCTGTCATCGGCACCCTTGTGAACGTCTACACGGTCGTCCAGATGCTGGAGGTGCTGCTGTTCAGCCTGGTGCTGATCACCGGCCTGGTGCTGCACAGCCCCAGCCTGGTGCTGCTGGGAGCGGGGCTCCTGGCCGGCAAAGCCCTGCTCAACATCCTCGCCGTCGAAGGAGGCACTGTGCTGCGCCGGTCGGTAGTCGGC
Source organism: Candidatus Dormiibacter inghamiae (assembly GCA_016464825.1). Classification (GTDB taxonomy): domain Bacteria; phylum Chloroflexota; class Dormibacteria; order Dormibacterales; family Dormibacteraceae; genus Dormiibacter; species Dormiibacter inghamiae. The sequence goes on from JAEKNQ010000028.1 coordinate 2,995, forward strand.
TACACCGCTGGCGGTCTCCTCGCCCTGGCCGGAGAACTGGTCATCCGGCTCGTCCGGGTTTAGTGCGCTGAGACCGCACCGAAGGAACAGAGCGGGCGTCCGCCGGGTTTCCTGATCTGAAACATTTATGCCAGTCAGGGCTCCCGACAAGCACACTTTGACCGACTTGGTGGGTAACACCCCACTTCTCCAGCTGCGGCTGTTCCAAGAACGCCGGCCGGGGGTCGAGGTATATGGGAAGGCGGAATGGTTCAATCCGGCCGGTTCAGTCAAGGACCGGGCTGCTCTGGCCATGCTCGAAGCCGGCGAAAGCTGCGGCGAGCTCACGCCCGATAAGACTGTCATCGATTCCACCTCCGGCAACACTGGCATCGCCTATGCGCTCTACGGGGCGGCCAAGGGTTATCGGGTCCTGCTGGTCATGCCAGCCAACGTGAGCGAGGAGCGGAAGCTGCTGGTCCAAGCCTACGGCGCCCAGGTCGTCTTCTCCGACAGCATGGAGGGCTCGGATGGGGCAATCCGCCTGTGCCGGGAGCTGATTGCCGCTCAGCCCGAGCGTTTCTTCTACCCCGACCAGTACAACAACCCGGCCAACGCCCTGGCGCATTACGAAGGCACGGCGCCCGAGATCCTGGCCCAAACCGACTCTCGCGTAACCCACTTCGTGGCCGGTCTGGGCACGACTGGCACATTCACCGGCACTGCCCGGCGGCTGAAGGAACACAACCCCAAGATCGTCACAGTGGCTGTGCAGCCCGAGGACGCCTTCCACGGCCTCGAAGGGTTGAAGCACCTGCCCAGCTCCATAGTGCCGGCCATCTGGGATGAAAGCGTCGCGGATCATGTCTGGGGCGCCCCGACCGAACGCTCCTACGAGCTGGCGCGCCGGCTGGCGCGCAATGAGGGCATCCTGGTCGGCCACTCCTGCGGGGCGGCGCTCTGGGCGGTGGAGCGGTTGCTCGAGCAGCTGGAGACCGGCGTCGTCGTGACAGTCCTCCCCGACTCGGGCGACCGTTACCTCTCGACCGGCCTCTACCGCCTGTGAAGATCGACCGCGCGGCGCTGGACGAGATCCGGCGCCACGCGGAGGCGGGCTATCCGCATGAGATCTGCGGGCTGCTGGTCGCCGTCAAGGGCGCCTCGGTGATCTCTGAGACGCGGCCCATCAGGAATACGGTCGTCGACAGGGCCCGCGATCGCTACGAGCTTGACCCGATCGAGTACATCCGGGCCCAGAAGGAATGCGACGAGCGCGGTTTGGACGTGCTGGGCTACTACCACAGCCATCCCGATCACCCAGCCAAGGCATCCAGCACTGATGCTCAGCGCTCCTGGGCCGGTGCCTCCTACCTCATAGTCAGTTGTGTGAACGGGCGCTGTGTCGATCAGAACTCGTTCCGCGCCGAGCGCGACGGCGGTCCGCTGCGTCGGGAGGAGCTGATAGTCGCCTAGCAGGCTCCGCCGGCCGACGCCAACAGAGTAGATGTTGTGTCTTCAACCCAGGTCTCTCATCACATTCACGGCCCACGTTCAGCGGTGTATCGCGCGCTGCTCGATGCGGAGGCGATCGCGACCTGGAGGGTGCCGACCGGCATGACCAGCCACGTGCATGGGTTCGATGCCCGCGAAGGTGGCTCGTTCCGCATCTCGCTCACGTACGAGGCGCCGACCGGGACCGGCAAGACGGCCGCACATACCTCACACCTATCACGGCCACTTCGTGAAGCTTGTGCCGAAACGAGCAAGTGGTCGAACTGCTGGAGTTCGAGACAACAGACTCCGAACGGCGCGGCGAGATAACGAGTACCACGCGCTTTTTGATGCAGACGGTGGCACCGATGTAGTCGTTCTGCACGAAGGGACCCGGTGGCGTGTCCGCCACTGACAACCAGAGCGGCACGCGAATGGCATTAGCGAATCTCGCCACCCTGGTTGAGGCGAACTCGCTGTCAATAGAGGTGCAAAGATGCAGGATCCAAAAAGGTCACCCCGACTGCCCTGCCAGGCGTTCCTGCCCGGAGCCACCAATTTCATTTCTGGGTGGAGTTCTCGGCCACATCAGGTGAGGAGGACCGCCTCCGCAGGTAGTGCGTCAGGCTGTGGTCGCGCGCTAGGAAGTTTGCCCTACCAAAGCCGTCACGGAAGGCTCCGCCTCGGCTCCCGCCAGCAACTCCAGCAAACGGCGGCTGTGCTCATACTCGGGAATCGAAGCCATCGGGGGTCTCTCGTGATCGGCGATCTCCACCACCTCCAGGAAGAAGGGACCGTTGGCGTAGTGGATCAGCTTCATCGATCGGTTCACCTCTTCGACCAGGTGCATGCGGTGGCGGTCACCAAGCCGCTTCAGCGCCACCTGCATGATCGCAAAGGCCATTTTGGAGAGGTTCAGTAGCTCCTGGTTGCGATGGATGCGGACGCCCAGGTCCGTCTGCGCGATGGTGTTCAGGCCGAAGTTCTCCAGCAGGTCGATCAGATGCCCGACCTCCACTCCATAGCCTGTGAAGAAGGGCAGCCGCTCCAGGACCTCGCGTCTGCCGGCGTACTCGCCCGACAGAGGCTGGACCACGCCCGAGAGTTCGGGATAGAAGAGGTTCAGCAGAGGCCTGGCCGCCAACTCGGTGACTCGGCCGCCGCCGGCAGTGCGCAGCTCACCCCCGAATTGGAGGGGTCGGCGGTAGAAGCCCTTGACGTAGCCGATCCGGGGATCGGTGAGTAGTGGACCGACCGTGCCATAGACGAACTGGGGGTGGATGTTCGAGATGTCCGTGTCGCACCACGCCACTATGTCGCCCCTCACCTGGTAGAGGCTCTTCCACAGCGCCTCCCCCTTGCCCCGAAAGGCACCCAGCTCGGAAAGGATCTGGGGATGCTGATAAACCGGCACGCCCAGGGAGCGGACGATGTCTATGGTTCCGTCATCGGAGCCGGAGTCGACCACCACTATCTCGTCCAGCAGAGGGTGGCGCTGCATCAGCGAGGTCTTCATCACCGTGACCACCTCGCGGATCGTGCTGGCTTCATTCAGCGTGGGCAGCGCCAGGCTGATCGTGAGACCCTGTCGGCGCTTCAACTCCACCAGCCGCCGCACATCGCGAAACTCGCGCGAGTGGAACGTGTTCTCCGCGAACCAGCGATCGACGACAGCTGAGATGTCTTGGGGGCGGCGAAGCATGAGCGGGGTGGGGGCCTCGCTGTCGCTGATGGCCGGCAGCGCTTGCGGGCTCTTGGTCAGGATCACATAGCCGTGCAGCGCGTCGACCGCGCGCGCCAGGCGAGAACCCACCACCACATGGGTCCGGCTCACCTCGGCATAGGCGCCAAGGACCACAGCGCCGTACTTCTGGCCCTCGGCGATGATGGCCTCACTGGGGTTGCGTGAATCGACTTCGACCACCTGGCAGTCATGACCCGATTCCCTGACCAGTTGGCGAAACTGGTGGGACTCGCGCTCCCGGCGGTCAGGCGAGTGCCTGCCGTCACGCACGTGCAGCACGGTCAGCGATTGCCGCCAGGCCGCAGCAATGGCAGCGGCCACACGAAGGGCGAGCTGGGCGCTGGGGCCACCCCTCACCGGCACCAGCACCCCGAGGGCGGCAGCGCTGTCTGGCTGGGCCGCCCGAACGAGCACGAGATCGCTGGGCGGGCTCTCCAACAGATCTGCGATGCTGGCCCTCATGGTCACGTCGGCGTCCGGCCAGTCCATCACTATGAGGTCCGTCGAGTTCTCGTAGGCTGCCTCGCGAATGCCCTGGGCGACGGTGTTGGCGACCCTGACCTGCACGCCGAGGGTGCGGTGGCGGCGGCCCTGCAGCGCGCTGATCCGGCGCAGTAGCGCTCGGTAGCGCCGGGCCACTGTCACGTTCTCAGCCACTGGCCGGCCGAAGGGATGTGCGACCACGCCAAGCATCTGGCCGCTTCCGTTCTCGCCTCGGAGCACCGCCTCAGCAACACCCAGCAGCTCGCCGGCTGAGCTTTCCCGAATGATGGGAATGAGCAGGCGCGGCCGCTTATCCGCCAAGCACCTGCTCCATGACCTGCTCGGTGGCTCGCATCACCTTAGGCCAGGCGAAGGTTCGCAAGACGTTCCGGCGCAGCCCAGCGGAAGGGCTGCTCAGTGCTTGAGCCAACTTCTCCGCGACAACCTCAGCTGGGGCGAAGGGGGGGAAGGTGAAGTTGCCGGTGCCCGGTTCCCGCAGCACGGGCAGGTCCGCGCAGACCAGCGGCGCGCGGACCAGTGCGGCCTCCAAGATCGGCAGGCCAAAACCCTCTGACTCACTGGGCAGCAGGATCACGTCTGCCAGCCGGTAGAGCTCGAAGACATCCCCCTGGCTGACGGGATGCGGCGCCTCGGGCGGGGTCTGCTCATGCAGGAAGGAAACTACAGGCTCCAGCCCGAGCTGCGAGCGGAGTCTCTCCAGTTCTCGCCAATAGGCAAGGTTGTCGCCGGAATGCGGGCCCAGGGGCCCAGTGACCACCAGCCGGAGCTGGGGTTCGCGCCGGCGAAGGACAGCCGCTGCCGCCAAGGCCAGCTCCAGGCGTTTGCGGCGAGTGATGCGAACCGGGACCAGGATCAGCGGATCCGCGTCGCTGAAGCCGGCCTCGGCCCCCAGCTGCAGCACGTGGCTACTGAGCGAGAAGACCTGGGCCGGATCGATACCGTTGGGCACCATGGGCACCTGATCAACCGGCAGGCCGAGCACCGAGCAGATCTCCCGCCGGCGCACCTCGGAGATGGCCACGTAGGTGGTCCGCTCCTGAGGAACCTGCAGCAGGGAGGTGGGCCAGCTCGGGCGCTGGTAAGCCGAATAACGAGGATTCACCCAGGCGAGGTCGTGGGTCCAGGCCACCTTGGGCAGTCCCAAATCAGCCAGGGCTCCAGCGGCGGGAAGGTTGAACGGCATTGTCATCACGTTGTGGACCAGCACGAGCTCGCGATCTGAGAGTCTTTCCGAGAGGACTGCCCGCAATCGCGCTTGGAGCTGACCGAACTCTTCGCCGACATCATCGCCGGCGGCCAGAGCTCGGGTCACCAATTCCACCTCCGGGTGGCGTGAGTCCAACTCCGGGATCAACTCGGCGTCACCGCGCCCGGCCAGCACTCTCACGTCGTGCCCCGCGGCGCGGAGGAGATCGGCCTGAGCGCCGAGGATGGCTTCCACGCCGCCGGTGACGGGCGGTGCCGTGTAATGCAGGAGCGCTATCCGACGGTACGTCCGGCGGGTCAGGCGGGTAGCTCCAGCCGCAGGCCCACCGGCTGCCGATCCACCTGGACCTGGACCTGTCCGTCAGCCTGGCGAACAGTGAAGTCCAGCTCCCCGTCGGCTACGCGCATGCCCTCCACGCGCAGCAGTTTGTAAAGCGACGAGGGCAGGGGGTCGATCTTGAGCTGCGCGGTCAGCGCACTCACCTGCACGCCGGCCAGAGTCTGCAGGAAATGGAATAGAGCTCCCGCCCCCCAAGCCTGGGGGCTGCAGCTGACCAGGTACTCGCCTGGCCCTGTGCCGAAGCGGCCGTCCCGCGCAAAGCCACAGAAGAGTTCCGGCACCCGCTTGTCGGAGAACCGCATGCACGCATCCATCATTGACCGCGCAACGAGCTCCGTCGCATCCCGGCGGCCGTAGCGACTCATGCCGACGGCGATGATCGAATTGTCGTGCGGCCAGATGGAGCCGTTGTGGTAGCTCATGGGGTTGTAGCCGGGCTCTTGAGCCGAGAGGGTGCGGACGCCCCAGCCGCTGAAGAGATCGGGTGCGAGCAGCCGATTGACCACCTGGTCCCCGCGCTGCGCTGTCGCGATCCGCGACCAAAGGCAGTGGCCGGGGTTGCTGGTGATCGACCTGACCTGCCGCTTCTCGCCATCCAACGCCTGCGCGTAGAAGCTCAAGTCGGGCATCCAGAAAGCTTCGTTGAAGCGCCTGAACAGCTCCTCCGCCTGGGCTTGCAGCTTGTCCGCCTCCTGACGGCGGCCCAGGTGGCGCAGGATTCGAGCCAAGCCTGCCTTGGCGTGGTAGACGTAGCCCTGGACCTCGACCAGCGCCGCCGGCAGGGATGCGAACTGGTCGCCGTCCATGAGCGAATTCATGGAGTCCTTCCAGCCCTGGTTCCGGACTCCCGCGCTGCCGTGCTGGGAGTACTCGACGAAACCATCCCCGTCGTGGTCGCCATAGCTGTCGATCCACTCCAAGGCTGCCGTCACGTTGGCGCGCAGCTCGTCAAAGAGGTCGGTGTTGCCTGTCCAATCGATGAGCTCGACGAGCAGGACCAGGAAGAGAGGGGTGGCGTCGACAGTGCCGTAGTAGGGCGTGTGGGGGACCTGCTTCAGGTTGGCCAGCTCCCCGAACCGCATCTCGTGCAGGATCTTTCCGGGCTCCTCCTCCCGGAAGTGGTTCACCTCGGTGCCCTGCCGGCGAGCCAGATAGCGCAGGCTGCCGAGGGCCAGGTCGGGGTTGAAGGCGAGGGTCTGAAAGGAGGTGATCAGCGCGTCGCGCCCGAAAGGGACCGCGTACCAGGGCAGCCCCGCGGTGGGGAAGAGGCCTGTCGAGCGATCGTCGCAGAGGACGCGCAGGTCCTCTCGGTTGCGCCAGATCAGCTCTGAGTCGAGCACTTCGTTGTCGGTGCCGAAATGGGTGCAGGTCGCGTTCCAGCCGGCATAGGTGTGTTCGAGCGACTCCAGCGCCTCGTCGAAGTGGAAGCCGTCAGGCTCAGCCTCAGCGCCCAGCCGGGGCAGGATGTCCACCAGCAGAACGAAGCGCTCCTGAGCTGACAGCTCAAGCCGAAAGGTGGCAGCCTCGCCGATCTGACTGGGCATGGGGTCAAAACAGATCTCCGTGCGGCGCTGGACCTGATCCAGTCCCAGATACGAATAACGCATGCCCTCAGCCGTGCGAGCGACAGGCTCACGCCGCCCCATCTCCTGGGGGCGGTGGTAGCCGCGGACTTCGAAGATATCGAGGAAGTCGGCAGCAAAGTTGAGCTGCAGCTCCACCTCGACGGGATGCGTGTTCCAGTTCTGCAGACCGATTCTCTCGTGCATCCCGTTGTGGACGAAACGCGTGCGCCTGATGCTGAGCGTTTGTTTGGGGATGTAGCCAGGTTGATCCGGTTCGCCGAGCGCCGGATTGACGAGTTGGAACGTGGCGACGTAGGCCCTGTCCACGCTGCTGGAGAGCAGGATCGGCCGGACGTCGTTGATTCGCAGCTCATAGACGGAGAGGAAGCGGGTGTCGGACCTGTAGAGACCCATGCCGTCCTCGTTGTCGGCGGGGATGTCACCGTCCAGCTCGGAGGCGGCGAAGAGGTCGTTCTGCTTCAGGATGATCCGGTCTTCGAGCAAGGCCACGAATTGTAAGAATGCTTTGGCATGGCGCGTCCTCTGATAGCTCTTGTCGGCCGCCCCAACACCGGCAAGTCCACTCTCTTCAACCGCCTCGTCGGCTGGCGAAAGGCGATAGTGGACAGCGTTCCGGGACTTACCCGCGACAGGCTATACGGCGTCACCGAGTGGCGAGGCCGAGAGTTCTCAGTGGTTGACACCGCCGGCTTGGGCCTGGATCAAAACGACGCCCAGGGCCAGACCCGGGTAGCCATCGAGGAGGCTCAGGTTCTGGTCTTCTTGCTCGACGTGCGGCAGGGATTGACGGCGATCGACCGGGACTTGGCCGACCTGCTGCGCAGGTCCGGCCGGAAGGTGCTCGTCGCCGCCAACAAGGCGGATGACCCTCGCCGCGAATACCTCCGCAGCGAGGTTTTGGAACTCGGCTTTCCGGAACCTGTGATGCTCTCCGGTCAGCACGGCATAGGCGTTGACGACCTGCTGGACCGGGTGCTGGAGCTGCTGCCGCCTTTCCAAGCCGAGCCGGAGGGGGAGGAGGCGGCAGCCCGCCTGGCCATCATGGGCAGGCCGAACGTCGGCAAGTCGTCGCTCCTGAACCACCTGCTGGGCGGCGAGCGCTCGCTGGTGTCGGAAAAGCCCGGCACCACGCGGGACCCGGTCGACACCGAGATCCGCTTCGACGGCCTGCCGGTCGTGCTGGTCGACACCGCAGGCATCCGGCGCCGGGCGGCGGCCCGTGATCGGCTTGAGCACTTCAGCCTGTTGCGGGGCATCAAGGCCATGGAGCGCGCGGACGCTGTGCTGCTGGTGCTGGATGCAACCACCGGCGTCTTGAGCCAGGATCAGCACGTGGCCAGCTACGCGCTGGAGGCGGGCAAGGGCCTGGTTCTCGTCGTCAACAAGATCGACCTGCTGGAGAGAGGGGAGCGGAACCAGGCGGTCTGGCAGAAGCAGATGCTGCACGAGTTCAAGTTCGTCTCCCATGCTCCAGTGATCACGCTCTCGGCCAAGACCGGCCAGGGTGTGGCCAAGCTGCTGCCGACCGCGCTGGAGGTGGTCGGCCAGCGCCGCCTCCGGATCCCTACCAACGAGTTGAACCGGCTCCTGCGGGAGGCATTCGCCGAACGGCCGCCGCCCTCCTACCACGGTCGCCGGCTGAGCCTCAAGTATGCGACCCAGGCCAACTCGGAGACCCCGACTGTGGTGCTTTTCGTGAATGACTCAGGCCTTGTCCACTTCTCCTACCGGCGCTACCTGGAGAACCGGCTCCGGCAGCGCTACGGCTTCGCTGGAAATCCAGTTCGCCTGGTCTTCCGGGCAGGCTCAGGTCGTGATTGAGGGCTGCCTTTACAAAGAGTTCACGCCTGACACACGCTTGGAAAGCCGATTGCGGTGCGTCTGGCCGCATGATTGATTGGCATGTCAAGTCCCCCGGTGACTAAGCAGAAGGTCCTCATCGTCGACGATGAGGAACACATCCTCGAGTTGGCGCGCCTCTATCTGGCCCGGGAGGGCTACCAGATCGAGGCCGTGCGAGACGGAGCCGACGCGCTGCGCAGGTTCGGTCAAGTCAAGCCGGACCTGGTGGTGCTCGACCTCATGCTGCCCAATGTGGACGGGTTGACAATCTGCAAGGAGATCAGGCGCCAGAGCCAGATCCCGATCATCATGCTGACTGCCAGGGACGACATCACCGAGAAGGTGGTAGGCCTGGAGGTGGGGGCGGATGACTACCTGACCAAGCCGTTCCACCCGAAGGAACTGGTGGCGCGGGCGAAAGCACTGGTGCGTCGGGCGCGGCTGGAGCCCGACCAGGTCAAGGTCATCCGCGCCGGCGGCCTGGAGGTGGATCTGGAGCGCCACGAGGTCCGCTGCAAGACCGCCCGGCTTCAGCTACGCCCGAAAGAGTTCGATCTGCTCGCGCTCCTGGCCCGCCATCCCGGTCGTGTTTTTCCCCGTAACGAACTGCTGGAAAGGGTTTGGGGATATGACTTTCCTGGCTATACCCGCACAGTCGACGTCCACGTCCAGCAGGTGCGGGAGAAGTTGACGGCCGCCGGCATCCGGGAGCCGGCCATCCAGACGGTGTGGGGCGTCGGTTACAAGCTGGAGCTGACAGAGTGAGCCGGCCCTGAGCTTGCGACTCCGCCTGCTGCTGGCCGCCGTGGGCATAGTGGCGGTGAGTCTGATCCTGAGCGGTGGACTCACCTGGGCATTTGTCAGCCGCCTGGAGGAGCAGACGGCCAGGGACCAGCTCGCGAAGAATGCGCTCCTCATCCGGCCTCAGATAGTCGGCCTCGACTGCGTCAGCCGCGTCAACAACAGGTGCACCGAGACAGTCGCTAGCGAGGACGAGTTTGCCGCCGTGGTCAACGCCAGAGTCGCCTCGCTCAATCTGGACGGCGCCCGGCTGGTCCTGTTGGACCAGGTGCGCAATGGCGCGCGGCGGCCGGTGGGTGAGCCGTTCGTGATCTATGACAGCCAGTCTCAGCTGGGCGTCGGGGAGAAGATCCCGCTCGGCGCGGAAACCGTTGTTGCCGGACAGCGCGTGCGAGAAGGGACTGTCCCACTCGCCGATCGCAGTTATCTGGTGGTGGCCGCTCAGACGACGCAGAACCGCTTCGCCACCTGGATCCTGCTGGTCAGGCCGACCCAGGACATCGCTGCCCAGACCACGCAGCAGCTGCTGCCCCGGCTGCTGCTGGCCGGCGCCGTCGGGTTGCTGGTGGCTCTGTTCGCGACAGTTCTGCTGGGCCGCATGTTCACCCGGCCGTTGCGCGAGCTGCAGGCCGGGGCAGAGGCGATAACTGCCGGCGACTACGGGCGCCGCGTAGATGTCTCTGGTCGGGACGAGATAGGCCTGGTCGGCCGCTCCTTCAACCGGATGGCGGAGGCGGTGGAGCGATCGCGTGCTCTGCAGCGAGACTTTCTGGCCAACGTATCTCACGAGCTGAAGACGCCGCTCACGAGTCTGATCGGCTTCAGCCAGGCGCTGACCGATGGCAGCCTTTCGAGCGAGAGCGATAAACAGCGCGCCGCCGCCATCCTGCACGAGGAGGCGGAGCGGGTCCTGCGCCTCTCCCAGGAGCTGCTGGATCTGGCCCGCGCCGAGTCCGGGCAAATGTCGCTCCAGACGACAGCTGTGGACCTGACGGGCCAGCTGCAGCAGGAGATCGAGCTGGTCAGAAAGCGTGCCAACGCGCGCGAGCTGAAGCTGGAGCTGAGCGCGCCGGAAGGCCTGCCGCCGGCGCTGGCAGACCCCGAGCGCCTGCATCAGATCCTTGACAACCTGCTCGACAACGCAGTGAAGTACGCACCTGCCAACACGGCTATAAGCGTGACTGCCGGCTGGTCTCCGGGGGTGGTGACAGTTGCCGTGAACAACCGCGTCGGAGCTCACGGGCCTGACCCAGCTCGCATGTTCGATCGTTTCTACCGCGCAGATCCCTCCCGCTCGTCGGGCGCGGGCGGCGTCGGCCTGGGGCTGGCTATCTCGCGTGAGCTGGCCCGCGCCCAAGGGGGTGACCTCAGCAGCGAACTGGCGGACGATGGGCAGCTCACCCTCACCCTGACCTTGCCCTCGCGCGCGCCGGCTGCTATGCCGCGTGCCTTCTCGCCTCGACCGGCGCCTCGGGTCAAGCAGCCGATCAGGCCGCCTTCGGGCTGAAGCCGGGAGGCGCTCGCGACCGAGCATCACGCCGACATCACCTCCTTGACTGCCCCAAAGGGTCGCAGAGGTGACTTAGGGGAACAAGCAACGGCGGCTCCATCGGCCCATCTCGGCTCGCGTATGTGACGGCCGCCAACGAGCTAATGGATTCCGCCCACTCAGTGTGGATCGACGTCCGCAGCCCAGCCGTCAGCCACCTCGCTGCCGATGTCGCGCAAGCAAGGGTGGATACTTCTACGTGAGCTATACGATCACGTTGACCGATCAGCGGGGCAATCCCGCGAATTCAGCTCCATCCAACGCGATCCCGTACACCCCTTGCGGTTGAAAACTCAGAAGGGACCACGAGACACCCCGCGACTGGACCGAGCCCTTGCACCGGCAGGGAATCTGTGCGATCAGGCAGTTCAGTCCGAGCGGCCGGCCTCTGTCAGGCTGAGGCGACTTTCAGCAGCCACTCGAGCGCGCCGCGCAGATAGGGCCGCTCCAGCGGCTGGAGCTGGATGCGGAGTTCGTCAGTGCCAGCGCCGGCGCCTGCCCAGCGCCACTTTCGCCGATCGGGGTGGAGCCAGTAGAGCCAGCCGCGCAGCGACCAGCGATCGAGCACGCAGTCACGCAGCTGCGTATCGTCCACGCACTGCCGGAGGAACCATTGAGGCAGCTCGGCCGGCCATTCACTCAGAGCGGGCCATTCACCACTGGAATGGCGCAGAACCGGCTCCAGCACCTCGCGCATCCGCCCCAGCGTCGCAGCCCCTCGGCCCGGTACCGATGCTGTCAGCTCGTCCAATTGGGGTTCGCCAGGCACCAAGCCTCCGGAAAGTAGTCTCTCCAGTTCCTCGGCAGGGGTCACGAGGTTCCGTCACAAGTGGGCCGGCCCACAGCGCCGGCGCTGCTATCACCGTGCCGCGCCAGTGCGCTACTCCTCGGGTGGGAGTACGAGGCTGATCGGGTTTTCGATCAGGCGCTTCAGCTCCGCCATGAACTGAGCGGCGGTGGCGCCGTAGAAGACCCGATGGTCGACCGACAGCGTCATGCGCATCACCTTGCCGGCGACCAGCTGCCCATTTCTGACCAGGGCCACATCCTTGATCGCGCCGACCGCCAGGATGGCCGACTCGGGCGGGTTGATGATGGCAGAGAACTCATCCACGCCGTACATGCCGAGGTTGGAGATGCTGAAGCTACCTCCTTCCAGGTCGCCCGCGCCAGGCTTGCCCGAGCGCGCCCGCTCGATCACCTGCCGCGTCTCGATCGAGATCTGGACCAGGTCCTTCCGATCGGCGTCGTGCACGACAGGCACCAGCAGGCCCAGGCCCTCGCTGGGCGGTACCGCGAGCCCGATGCTGACTCCCCGCTTGCGTTCGAACCTGCCCTCGATCCAGGAACTGTTCACCTCAGGAAAGCGGGTTAGGACTATGGCGCAGGCGCGTGTCAAAAGATCGGTCATCGTGACCTTCTCTGCGCCTGGATAAGAGCTCTTCAGCTGCTCCCGAAGGCGAACAGCTTCATCGACCTCCGCCTCGACGGTTACGTAGAAGTGAGGAACCGTCGTCTTCGACTGCGCCATCCGCTTCGCGATGGTCGCCTGCATGCGATTCGGCTCCACAGTCTCGCTACCTTCAACGGGACGGCGGGAAGGAGCTGCGGTCCGGGCCGGCGCCGCGGCAGCCGGCCGCGCCTGCGACTTGCCGGCCTGCTCCGCTGCGGCCACCACGTCTTCCTTGACGATCCGGCCCTCCGGGCCGCTGCCCTGGACTGAGCCGAGGTCGACGCCCATCTCCGAAGCGAGGCGGCGGGCGAGAGGGGAGGCCTTCGCCCCGCTCGCGTTTGCCGCCGCTTCTGGGCGCTGCCCCGCTGCGGCCTGCGCCTGGCTCGGCTCTGCCGAAGCCGCCTCAGGCTGGCTTCTAGCTTCAGGCTTGGGTTCTTTCTCCGGCTCTTCGGCTGGCGCCTCGGCCTGATCGGGCCCCGGCTCCTGCTCACCTGCCGCAACCTCATGCTCGGTGCCGTCCGCGCTGCTGCGCTGCCCGTCGCCACCATCTTGCGACTCGGCCGCCTGAGCCGCTTTCTCCTCCGGCTCCGCTGCGGCGGCTGCCGGCTCACCGCCGATGCTGGCGATCTTCTCACCGACCGGGACGGCCTGACCTTTCTGGACTGCTATGTGGAGAACGCCGTCCGCCTCGGCCTCGATCTCGAAGCTGGCCTTGTCGGACTCGATCTCGGCCAGCGCCTCGCCCTTCTTCACCTCTGCGCCGTCCTGCTGCTTCCACTCCAGCACCGTGCCCTCCTCCATCGTGTCGGAGAGCTTGGGCATGTTGACGTCTGACATGGGTGTCTCCCGCTAGACTGCGGCGGACTGTTTGCCGACTGTGAGCAGGGCGTGGCGCACTATGTCATCGACATTGGGGATCGAGGCTTTCTCCAAGCCCTTGTTGTAGGGCATGGGAACCTCGGCGCCGCCGAGCCGGTGGACAGGAGCGTCCAGGTCGTCGAAGCAGCGCTCCTGGATGCCGGCGGCGATCTCCGCCCCGACCCCGTAGGTGGGCCAGCCCTCCTCGACCACGAGGCAGCGCGACGTCCGCTTGACCGACTCGGTGATCGTCTCCCAGTCGATCGGCCGGATGCTGCGGAGGTCGATCACCTCAGCGTCCAGGTCCTCCTCCTCCAGCTTCTGGCCGGCCAGCGTCGCCAGGACCGATTGACGGGAGACGCCGATGATCGTGAGATCCGAGCCTCGTCGGCGAACCGCCGCCTTCCCGAGGGGGGTTGTGTAGTCACCATCCGGCACCTCGCCGCGAAGGTTGTAAAGGCTCATGCTCTCCAGGAACATGACAGGGTTGTTGGTTCGGATCGCGGACTTGAGCAGACCCTTGCCATCCTCGGGGGTGGTCGGCGCCACCACTATCAGACCCGGGATCAAGCCGTAGAGCACCTCGAAGCTGTGCGAGTGCTGGGAGGAAAGCTGATGACCGGCGCCACCCGGGAGGCGGATGACCAGCGGCACGCTGACCTTGCCGCCGAACATATAGCGCACCTTGGCTGCATTGTTGACTATCTGGTCGTAGGCCAGGAGTGAGAAGTTGATGGTCATCATCTCCACCACCGGCCGCAGCCCGCTCATCGCGGCGCCGATCGCGCAGCCGGCGATCACCTCTTCCGAGATGGGTGCGTCCACGACGCGGCGGGCGCCGTACTTGTCGATCAAGCCCTCGGTGACGCGGTAAGCGCCGCCGAAGACACCTATGTCCTCGCCGATGAGGAAGACGTCCTCGTCGCGCGCCATCTCCTCATCCAGGGCTTCCCTGAGCGCGTTGCGGAAAAGCTTCTCAGGCATTGGTTCTCACTGTCTCGAATTCGTCGGTGTAGAGGTAGCGGAACAGCTCTTCCACCGGTGGGTTCGGGCTTTCATCAGCGAACTTGACGGCGGCGTCGACCTGCTCCTGCACCTCCTCGCGAACCTGGTTCAAGTCTTCCTCGGCGGCGATCTTGGCAGACGTCAAACGGTGTTCGAAAAGCCCTATCGGGTCGTTCTTGTTCCAGCGCGCCTTCTCCTCCGCGTCGCGGTACTTGTCAGGATCGACCACCGAGTGGCCCTTGAAGCGGTAGTTGACAGCCTCGATGAAGCGGGGCTCCAGGTCCTGCCGCGTCTTTTCGACCACCTCGGAAGTCTGGCGCAGCACTTCGAGCACGTCGTTGCCGTCAACCCGAATCGACTCCATGTCGTAGGCGCAGGCTCTGCGGTAGATCTCAGACACGGCTGAAGCCCTGTCGACCGCGGTGCCCATGCCGTACTGGTTGTTGATGCAGAACCAGACGACCGGCAGCTTGAACACCTTGGAAAAGTTGAGCGACTCGTGAAAGGCGCCGATGTTGGTGGCCCCATCGCCGAACATGCAGAAAGTGACCTCGGGCGATTCGGCGTAGCGGCTGGCGAAGGCAGCGCCGACTGCCACCGGAAGATGACCGCCCACTATCCCATAGCCACCCATGAAACGAGCGTCGTAGTCGAAGATGTGCATGGAGCCGCCCCGTCCGTGGGCGACTCCGCCCTCTCGACCGAAGAGCTCGGCCATCACAGCCTTCGGGTCCAGGCCGCGGGCGATCGCGTGGCCGTGCTCGCGGTAGCTCGTGTAGATGTAATCCTCAGGCCTGAGCGCCAGGATGCCGCCCACGACCGTCGCCTCCTCACCCAGGTTGAGGTGACAGTAGCCGCCGATCTTGGCCCTCGTGTACTCGACCTGCGCCCGCTCCTCGAAGCGGCGGATCAGGTACATCAGCCGGTAGAGCTTCAGCAGCTCAGCCTTGTTTCGTTTTTTGAGTTCGAGCTTGGACTGGTCCACGCTTTGGCTAGCGGAAGCCCCGTTGCGGGAGGTGGCTGGCTTCGTCTCGGTCGTCTTCACAGTGCTGGACACCGGCTTCTCCTCCGTGCTGGCGCCGCCGGCGGCCGGAGCCGGGCGGCGGCGATTGGGGATTTCGATGGCGCGACCGTCGGCCGCCAGAGCAGCCTGGAGCAGCGATTCGGCCAGGGTCGGGTGGGCGTGCATGGTGAGGTCCAGCTCGTGCAGCTGGAGCCGCTGCTGCACTGCCAGGGTGGCTTCGGCAACCACGTCGGTCACTCGCGGGCCCACCATGTGCACGCCCAAGACAGTTTCGTCAGTGGCGTCGAGGATCACCTTGATGGCGCCCTCGGTCTGGCCCAGCGTCATGGCGCGGCCAGAAGCCGCGAAGGGGAATTTGCCTACCTTGACCTGGTAGCCCTGTTCGCCGGCTTCCTTCTCGCCCAGTCCTACGTGGGCGATCTCAGGATCGGTGTAGATGCAGTTAGGCGCCGCGTGGTAATCCGGCGTGCGACCGGCGCCGGAGACAATGTTCTCGACAGCGCAGACCCCCTCGTAAGACGCGACGTGCGCCAGCATGATGCCGCCTATCACGTCGCCGACCGCCCAGACACCGTCAGCGGAAGTGCGCAACTGCTCATCCACCTTGATCCTGCCTCTGTCAGTCTCCACACCGGCTGCCTCCAAGCCCAGCCCTTCGGTGTAGGGCACCCGGCCCGTGGCGCGCAGCACGACTTCGGAGTCGATCTGCTGCTTGTCGGCGCCGACGCTGAAGCTGACGCTCCGGCCGCCCCTGGCTTGCTTGATAGCGTCGACCTTCGCATCTGTATGGATGGTTCCGCCCAGCCCCTGGAAGTGCTTGCGATAGAGCCCAATCAGGTCGCTCTCGACGGAGGGCAGGATCTGCGGCAGCATCTCGATCACAGTTACTTTCGTGCCCAGCGCGGCATAGAGGGCGCCCCACTCCATGCCCACCACCCCGCCGCCGATCACAGTCATGCTCTCCGGCACTTGGCGAAGCTCGAGGATGCCGTCGGAGTCGACTGTCAGTTCGCCGCCGGGGACCGGCAGGCGGCTCGCCGCTGAGCCGGTGGCGATGACAGTGTTGCGGGCCATGTGGTCAGCGTCGTCGACCTTGAACTTGCCGCCCTTGACCAGTGTGGCGCCACCCTTGAGGACCGTTACACCGTTCGCTTTGAGGAGGCTGCCAACCCCGTTCACCAGTCCGTCGACCACCCTTTCCCGTCGCGCCTGAGCAGCCGGCAGGTCGAAGCGGACAGCTTCCGCGATTACCCCGAATTCGGCGCCCTGCTTGGTCACCGTATGGTACAGCTCGGACGACTGCAGCAGCGCCTTGGTCGGGATGCAACCCTTGACCAGGCAGGTGCCGCCGAGCCGCTCCTTCTCGACCAGGGCCACGCGGGCCCCGAGCTGGGCGGCGCGGATCGCCGCGACGTAACCTCCCGGACCGCCGCCGATCACGGCGACGTCAAAGCTTTCGGGCACAGATATTCCTCATTCCCAAGGTTGCTATAGAACTCAATTATGCCTGGGGGTCGGCTCGCGCCCATGCCCGCCGTTCGGCAGGTAGCGGTTGGTGATCGGCATCCGCCGATCTCGGCCGAAGGCCCGAGGCGTGATCTTGATACCGGGGGCCGCCTGGCGCCTCTTGTACTCGCTGGCGTCGACCAGCGCGATCGCGCGGCGAACCGTTTCCGCCGAGTGTCCTTGCGCCACCAGCTCCTCGAAGCTGCGATCGTCCTCCACATAGGCCTGCAGGATCGGGTCCAGCTCTTCGTAGGGAGGCAGGCTGTCCGAATCCCTCTGACCCTGGCGGAGCTCGGCCGAGGGCGGCTTTTCAAGCACTCGCCTGGGGATCACCTCAGGGCCGGCTGAGTTGCGGTACTTGCACAGCTCGTACACGAGCGTCTTCGGAATGTCCTTCAACACTGCGAAGCCGCCCGCCATGTCTCCGTAGAGCGTGCAGTACCCGGTCGCCATCTCCGACTTGTTGCCGGTGGTGAGCACCATCCAGCCGAACTTGTTGGACAGCGCCATCAGCAGGTTGCCCCGCACGCGAGCCTGGACGTTCTCCTCCGCCAGGCCAGGCTTAAGCCCCTGGAAGACGTCGGCCAGCGCGGCCTCATAGGCGCGGCGGAGGTCGTCGATCGGCAGGCAGAAGGTCTCGAGGCCCAGACTGCGCGCCAGCACCTCGGCATCCTCGACACTCTCCGGCGACGTGTAAGCCGAGGGCAGCAGGACGCCTGTGACATTCTCCGCGCCCAGGGCGTCAGCGGCCACAGCGGCTGTGAGTGAGGAATCGATGCCACCGGAGAGACCGAGTAGCACCTTCTCAAAGGCCCCCGTCTTGCGCACATAATCGCGGGTGCCGCAAACCAGAGCCGCGTAGACTTCGGCCGGCCCGCTCAGAGGCTCAGCCAGCCGGGCGGTCAGCCGGGGTTCACTCCGCGCAGCCGCGGCGTCCGACACGATTATCTCCTCCACGGCGAGATCGATGTGAGCCGGCTGCGAGGCCTCCTTGCGCAGGCGGCTGTCGTGCAGGCGGCCGCCGAACACGCTGCCGAGCTCGAGGTCGGCAATCAGCAGC
Source organism: Candidatus Dormiibacter inghamiae (assembly GCA_016464825.1). Lineage (GTDB taxonomy): Bacteria > Chloroflexota > Dormibacteria > Dormibacterales > Dormibacteraceae > Dormiibacter > Dormiibacter inghamiae. Next base: position 20,943 of record JAEKNQ010000028.1, read on the forward strand.
TCCTCTTCGAAACTGGCGGCGCGAGCCACTGTCCCGCCATGTGGAGCGAAGATGACGCTGTTGCCGTCGAAGACCAGCTCATCCTGGCCGCCCACCAGGTTGTTCCAGGCGAGGAAGGCACCTGAATCCATGGCTCGCGTCCTGATCATCGTCTCGCGCGCCTCGCGCTTGCCGTGGTGGTAGGGAGAGCCGTTGATGTTCACCAGCAGTTCTGCGCCGTGGGTTGCCTGGAGCGAGATGGGTCCCGTCGGGTACCAGGCGTCCTCGCAGATGGAGACGCCGATCCGAACGCCGCAGTATTCGAAGATCGGGCAGCGCCGGCCGCGCTGGAAGTAGCGCTCCTCGTCGAAGACGCCGTAATTGGGCAGGTAGACCTTGTGGTAGACACCAAAAAGCTCGCCCTCGGCTGCGAAGAAGGCGGCGTTGTGGAGGTCCAGGTCGCGATCAACGAAGCCACCGATCGCGGCGATGCCCTTGGTAGCGGCCACCACCTGGTCGCGCTGGGCCAGGTTGTCGCGGATGAACGCAGGCTTCAACAGCAGATCTTCGGGCGGGTAACCGGTGAGGCAGAGCTCGGGAAAGACTATGAGGTCGCAGCTCTGGCTCTTGGCCCGTTCCATCCATTCGACCATGCGCCTGGCGTTTTGCTCCAGATCGCCCACAGTGGGGTTGATCTGCGCCAAGGCCACACGCAGAGGGCGCGCCAGCTCAACTTTCATCTGACCCTAATTGTGCCCCGCTGCCCCGGCCGGCACGCGACCCGGCAGAGCGTTGGCGGCCGGAGCTGGACCCAGGTTGAGCCGCCGCGCGGCAGCACTCACCCAATTGCGGACCCGGCCTCGAGCCTGACTACGATGAAGTGACGATGCGGGTGACGTTTGAAGACCACTGGCACGTGAAGGAGTGAAAGCGGCGACGGCGGACGAGCTCGTCGGTCTGCTCGGCCGACAGGGCGACGCGGAGCTCGTGGCCGGCGCCACGCAGAGTCTGAGCGCCACGCCAGGTGCCGACGCCGGGAACCATGCCGGCTGAGCCGCGCTTCTTTGAGCGACTGCGACGAGCCGCCGCGAGCCGTCGGTCCCTTCTTTGTGTTGGGCTCGATCCGGACCCCGTTCGATTGCGGGGCGGCGCGTCAGGCGCTCTTGCTCACTGCAGCGAGGTGGTCCAGGCAACTCAGGAGCACGTCTGCTGCTACAAGCCCAACGCTGCGTTTTGGGAGCAGTACGGCGCCGACGGCCTGAAGGCTCTGGGCGAGCTGAGGCGGCGCATCCCCGAGGACATCCCTGTGCTCTATGACGCGAAGCGGGGCGACATCGACCACACGATGCGGGCCTACGCCAGCGCGATCTTCGAAGCCCTTGAGATGGACGCAGTGACCGCCCAACCCTATCTCGGCGGGGACTCCCTGCGCGAGCTGACCCAGCACCGGGCTCGGGGCGTCTACGTGGTCTGCCGCACCTCGAATGCGGGCGCCGCGGATCTGCAGGAACAGGACACCGGCGGAGAGCCGCTGTATCTCCGGGTCGCCCGGCTGGCCCAGAGCCTGAACGAGTTCGAGAACGTGGGATTGGTGGTTGGCGCAACCGCGCCGGCTGAGATCGCGCGTGTGCGTCAGACCACGGCGCTGCCGTTTCTCATACCGGGGATAGGAGCCCAGGACGGCGAGCTGGAGGCATCGGTCCGGGCCGCCTGGAACGGTGACGACGCGTCGTGCCTGATCAGCAGCAGCCGAGCGGTGCTCTACGCCGACGATCCCGGCGGAGCGGCAAGGCGGCTGAAGGATCAGATCAACGCAGTGCTGACAGAGCTGTGAGTCAACGCGCTTCCACGCTGCTGCGGTTGGAGGGCCACATCATCGACTCGATGATGCTGCCCCAGCTCATGGACATGGTCATGGACCTGGGCGGCTCGTTCGAGGTTCGCGAGCTGAAGGTCGGACAGCGGAACGACGATCCCTCGCTCTGCCGGATCGAGGTCTTTGCCGATCAGCCCCAGGTGTTGGACGAGATTGTGCGCCGAGCTCGCGATCTGGGGGCGCGGGCAGAGCACGACGAGCCCGTCGAGACCGCTCGGGTGCAGCAGGAGGGCGTCTACCCGGAGGGCTTCTACTCCACCAGCAACATGCCCACCTCAGTGCTCCTGGAGGGCGGCTGGGTGCGGGTGGCGAAACAGGAGATGGACTGCGCACTGGCGGTGGACCGCCAGCTGCGTAGGGCCTGGTGCATCCCCTTCTACGAAGCCAGGCCTGGACTGGATGTGGTCGTCGGCCACAGAGGGGTTCGGATCACTCCCCGCGAGCGCTCGCGCGACACCGAGATCTTCGGCTTCATGGCCAGCGAGGTCTCTTCTGAAAAGCCGAAAAACGTCCTGATCGGACAGATCGCGGCTGAGATGAAGGCTGTGCGGACCGCCGGCGGCCGGATCCTGGTAGTGGGTGGACCGGGCGTCGTGCACACGGGCGCCGGTCACTACCTTTCCCGGTTGATCGAGCTGGGCTACGTCCAGGTGCTCTTCGCCGGAAACGCCATAGCAGTGCACGATGTCGAAGCGGCGCTCTTCGGCACGGCGCTCGGGGTGAATCTGACGAGTGGCCTGGCGATCGAGCACGGCCACGAGCATCATATGCGGGCCATCAACCGGGTCCGTGCGGCCGGCAGCCTCGAGGCCATGGTGGAATCCGGGCAGCTCACCTCGGGCGTCATGAAGACAGCCATCGACAACGGGGTGGAGGTGGTCCTCGGTGGAAGTGTCCGAGACGACGGCCCGCTGCCGGATGTGATCACCGAGATGGGGGAGGCTCAGCGCCGGATGCGGGGCGCCATCTGGCAGGGTGGCGACGACTTCGAGCCTGGGGTCCGGCTGGCTCTGATGCTCTCGACCATGCTTCACTCCATCGCGACAGGCAACATGCTGCCGGCGGCCGTACGCACAGTCTGCGTCGATATCAACCCGGCGGTTGTAACCAAGCTGGCCGATCGCGGAACCTGGCAATCGATAGGACTGGTCACCGACGTGGAGTCGTTCCTGCACGAGCTGGTTCGAGCCATCGAAGTTGGTCCGGCGGGAGAGGAGGCCAGATAGCCAGGGTCTACGCTTTCATCGGCATCATCGCCGGCCTGCTCAGTGGGCTGCTTGGCGTCGGTGGGGGCTTCCTGATGGTGCCACTCCAGGTGATGCTGGCGCGGACCCGCCAGGTTGAGGCGACCGCCAATTCGCTCACCGCTATAGTGCCGATCTCCATCACCGGCATCCTGATCTACTACTTCGGCGGGTTCCTCGGCCAGCGCGGCGCGCCCCAGGTGGATTTCCGCTTCGCCCTGCTGCTTGCCGCCGGCGGCGTTTTCGGGGCCTTCGTGGGGGCTCGGCTCACTTCGCGCATGCCTGACATATGGCTAGCCCGGGGGGTGGCGGTGGTCCTCGGCGCGGTGGGCGTGAAGCAGGTGCTCTTTCCTTGAGCGATGTGCTGGCGGTGATCAGCGGGTTCGTGGTTGGCGTGGTCAGCGGGCTAATAGGCATAGGTGGGGGAGTCCTGCTGGTGCCGATCATGGTGATCGGCTTCAAGTTCGAGCAGCACCTGGCCCAGGGCACGTCGCTGGCCGCGATCCTGCCCACCTCGATAGTGGGCGCACTGACGCACTCCCGCAGCGGCAATGTCGCGCTGAAGCAGGCTCTCATCATGGGCGTGGCGGGAGCTCTGGTGGTGGTCTTTGGGGCCACCCTCGCTCTCTGGCTGCACGGTGAGGTGCTGGCGCGCCTGTTCGGCGCCTTCCTCCTCTTTTCCGCCTATCGGCTGTGGCCGCGCCGCCACAAAGTGCCCCAAACGCCTGTCGACGAGACCGGCGCTCAGGCCTGAATCGTCCTACCAGCCTCCCAGCCCTCGGCGACAAGCAGGAGTAGTTACACTTGAACAGTACTGGTACGTACCAGTACTGTTTCCTGGCGGGACCGAACGAGGATTTGCATGATCTCCTTTCAACTGACGGAAGAGCAGCGCGAAATGCGCGACTGGGTACACCAGTTCGCGGAGAAGGAGATCCGGCCGGTGGCGCCTCACTACGACGAGACTGAGGAATTCCCCTGGGACGTGGTGCGAAAGGCCGCCGATCTCGGCATCTACTCGCCGGAGTTCATTTTCCAGGGCTTCCAGGACGAGACAGGCATCCTGCCGGCGATCGTGGCGGAGGAGCTGTGCTGGGGCTGCGCAGGTATCGCCCTGGCGATCCAGGGCACCGGGCTGCCGGTAGCCGCGATCTTCGCTCAGGGCACACCTGAGCAGATCGCAACCTGGATTCCCGCCTGTTACGGCAGCGCCCGCGAGCCTGCTCTGGGTGCGTTCTGCGCGACCGAGGCGGACGCCGGCTCAGACGTCGGCGCCTACAAGTCGCGAGCCGTGAAGCAGAACGGCGACTGGGTGCTGAACGGGCAAAAGGTGTTCATCACCAACGGTGGCATAGCTGACGTCCACGTCGTGGTCGCCAGCGTGGACCCGGCGCTTGGCAGCCGCGGTCACGCCTCGTTCGTCGTCCCCAAGGCCACGCCCGGTCTGCGCCAGGGCAAGAAGGAAAAGAAGATGGGGATCCGCGCCTCGCATACAGCGGAGGTCCTGCTGGAGGACGTCCGAGTCCCGACCGACTGCCTGCTGGGCGGTGAAGATCGCTTGGAGGCCCGGCTGCAGCGCGCCCGGGAGGGTGTCTCCTCTCGCTCCAACGTAGCCATGAAGACCTTCGAGAGCACAAGGCCCATCGTCGGCGCCCAGGCCCTCGGTGTGGCTCGGGCGGCATTCGAGTTTGCACTGCGGTACGCGAAGGAGCGGAGGCAGTTCGGCCGGCCCCTGATCGACAACCAGGCCATCGCCTTCAAACTTGCTGACATGGCGCTGGAGATCGAGGCCGCTCGGGGACTCATCTGGCGCGCTCTCTGGGAGGGCAAGAACGAGGCTCGCTTCGAGCATGCCGAAGGCTCGATGGCCAAGCTCAAAGCGAGTGAGGTCGCCGTCAAGGTGACCGACGAGGCGATCCAGATCTGCGGCGGCTACGGCTACATTCGCGACTTTCCGGTCGAGAAATGGCACCGCGACGCCAAAATCTACACCATCTTCGAGGGGACCTCCGAGATTCAACGGGTGGTCATCAGCCGGACGCTGGCAGGGAACTGAGATAGTGCTCAGCGGCCGTGCCCCGGCCGCTCCGCGCCTCTCCCAACGGCGCCAGGACCGTCACGAGCGTCTGCTGGCTGCCGCCCTGGCACTCTTTGCGGGCCAGGGCTTCCATGAGACATCAGTGGACCAGGTGGTGGCCGCCGCCCGAACCTCGAAGAGCGCGTTCTACGCCAGCTTTGGCTGCAAAGAGCACTGCTTTCGCGTTCTCTTGGAGCAGGAGGGCGGCCAGCTCCTGGCGGCCGCCCAGGAAGCCGCGCTGCGGAGTGGGGGGGACCATCGGGCCAAGATCGAGGCAGGCATTCACGGTTTCGTGGCCGCCTGTTTCCGGCGGGCGCCGGTCGCGCGACTGCTGCTTGTCGAATCGGTCGGTCTCGCTGCCGAGATCGAGACAGTGAGAACGAAGCTGCATGCCGCTTTCGCCGCGCTGGTCGAAGAGGAGGTGGGGCGCGGCCGAGCCGCAGGCGACTTCCAGGCGGTGGACGCCATCGTCTGGTCCCGAGCCGTGGTGGGAGCCGTCAACGAGGTTGTAGGAGCCGCGCTGAGGGAAGGAGGGACCGTCGACCCGGCCGGCCTGGCGGAGCAGCTGGGCCTGGTCTTCGGCAGTGGTGTTCGGAAGGGTGGTGAGCGGCAATCGGGCCTTGACAGCGAACGCATGTTCGTCTAAGCTGAGAGCATGCACACGTTGATGACCCAGCTTCGTTTGCAGCGACTGCTCCGGCTCCACGGCGAGCTGGCAGAGCGCCTGGCCGCACCGGGCACTGATCCGCGGCTGGCCTCGGCGGCGGTTCGCAAACTGCTGAAGGCAGTCGCCGATGTGCAGGAGTCGTGGCGAGCCGAAGTGGCGCGCGCGGGCACTGATCTCGGGCCGCTGCGCAGCCGCGTGACGCGGTCGATCAGCGAGCTGGCTGGCCCCTGCGTCAGCTTGGAACAGCCGGCTGCCGACCCGCTACAACTCGACGCTGACTTTCGTGAGTCGTGCGCCTCGCTGCTGCTGCTGCTCCGAGGCCTGGAGAGCACTCAGCCCGACACCCTGCGGGCCTGGTTGAAAGTGGCCGACACGCCTCTCAGGCGACCGGCCTGACGGCTCGGCGGTGCGGGAACCGGTTCCGGCGCTGGCTGACAGGTCGAGCCGGACAGACGGCCGCGCCGGACCGCGCGGCTCTGACGCGGAGCGCAGCCCAGCCGGCGACCGGCCGTCGCCCGATCCACCCAAACTGCCAGGCTGGGCCCGAAAAGATCCCCGCGCTTCGCTGGCTTTCCAGCCAACGCGGCCACTGACCGCCGCTCTTCGGTCGGCTTCCGTCCAGTCGCGGACACACTCGGCCTCATTCGGGTGCTACGGTAAACGGTCATTATCGTTAGCAACCTGTCTCTCCGATTCGTGCTTGCTTCCGGTTCCGTTCCCCACCGCTGCCAATCTCGCTTTGCCGCCCGGCCGGGCGTGGTGCAGTGGGAACAGGTTCGGCGGCCCGGCGCCGCCGAAATGTAAGGCTCCGGCGAGAAAGCAAGCGCTGACTTAGGTGCTTTCGATTCCTGCCGGGGCGTTGGCAGCCGCGTGCCCGCTGTAACGGAGCAGAAGGGAGCCGGCACGCGCCGCCCAAAGGCCGAGGCTGAGGAATAGGAAGTCGGCGGACAGGTCGTAAAGGAACCCATGCGGGCCCGAGTAGCCGGTGGCGCTGTACGGGTTGCTGCCGTAGCCCCCGCTGAAGGCGTTGCCGGTCAGCAGAGCCCGGGCGCCGAAGCGAAGGGCGATAGTGCCCAGCAGGATCAGGGCGAAGAGAACGCCTCCCTGCATCCAGAGGGCGCCGGTGCCGGGGTCGGTCCAAAACTTCATGGTCCTGATCAGATACCAGCCGACGGCCCCGCCAATCAGCAAAAACACAGGAGCCAGGAGCAGCGCCCAGGGATCAGAGAGGATGCGCGAGCCGGTGAAGGCGAGGCTGCTGCCCAGCAGCAGGACGATGATGAGGCCCGAAACAGCTATCCGCCCCGGCCGGACCGGCTGGGGCCGCATCCGCCGGCGAAGCCCGAGGCCCATGAAGAAGACCATCATCAGCAGGCCGATGATCTGGCTCTGCGCGGCACCGCTCACAGGCCGAGTCTAATCACTGCCCACCGGGCCGCCAGCCACCCGAAGGCCGAAGGGCGCCCCTTCAGCGGTTCCGCGACAGTGCGCCACGAACGTCCAGAAGTGCGTCGGCGGAGGGGCCGCGGCGTCTTCTCCTCCCCCACTCTCGGGCGGTCCTCTCTCCTCTCAGCGGGCGACGAGGACCGGTCGGGAGGCGTGTCGGACGACTCGCTCCGAGACGGAGCCCATCAGGAATCGCTGGGCTCGGGAGACGCCCCGATGGCCGATGACTATCAGGTCGAAGCCTCCCTCGTCCGCCATGTCCAGGATCTCTTCGGCGGGCCGCCCCGCTCGCATCACAGTCTGACCTGTCACGCCCGCTTCCCTGAGCAGCGCAGTGGCTTCGTCCAGCTGAGTCTGGCGGACTGAGGAGTCCCCGGCGGGATCCTCGGCGTCGCGGATCCGGGGCGAGAGCTCCAATGCAGTTGCGACGCCGATCACCGTGACCGAGCCGTCAGCATCTCCCGCGGCAATTCGCGAGGCCCATTCCACTGCCCGCCTGGATTCGACCGAGCCGTCATAACCTACCAAGATCTTCATGGCTGCATCCCCTTCGGTGCGCCAGTCGTTCGGACAGGCGCGGTATTCGCTGCGAACTTCAACTTGCTTCGGCTCTGGCCCTCCATAAGCGCTGGGATGGGCGCTCGGTCGAGATGGATGACACGCTGCATCCCCTCGTGTACCATATTCGCACAGAGCAGGGGGCGGAAGGCGTCTTGGTCATTAGCCACAACAATGGCAGCGTGATCTTCCTGTCTTAGCCAGTGATTGTGGTGGCTGCGTAGCTGCAAGCTCGTGCAAGGTTTTTGGAGGGAGATCACATGACCGTCACCTCTCAGCCCAGCGAGGCTCGGCCCGAGACGCAGCGGCGGATGCGCCGCGAAATCGGTCCTATCGGCATTCTCTTCACCTCGGTCGGCATAGTCATCGGCTCCGGCTGGCTCTTCGGTGCGCTGAAGGGCGCCGAGATCGCGGGACCGGCCGCGCTTCTCTCCTGGCTGATCGGAGCGATTGCGATCCTGATTCTGGGCCTCAACTTGGCCGAGTTGGGCGGCATGTACGCGGTGGCCGGCGGTCTGGTTCGCTTCCCCCACTTTGCCTTCGGCAGCATGGTCGGCTTCGCCAGCGGCTGGTTTTTCTTCCTCGCCACTGTTACGGTGGCGCCGATCGAAACCGAGGCCGCCCTCACCTACGCCTCGAACTTCATCCCGGGTCTGCTCCAGCCAGGCAGCAGCGGGAACCTGACCCTGCTCGGCCTGGGTGTGGCCGCGATAGTCATGTTCCTCTTCACGATCCTCAACGTGGCAGGCGTGCGCTGGATGTCGGAGGTCAATAAATACGCCGTCTGGTGGAAGATAGCCATCCCCCTGCTGACGGTGATAGTGCTCGTGGTGGTCTCCTTTCACCCCGGGAACTTCACAGCCGGCGGCGGTTTCATCCCCCTGGGAGTCCAAGGCATCTTCATAGCCGTGTCGACCGGTGGGATAGTTTTCGCCTATACGGGCTTTGAGGGCGCTGTGTCGTTCGGCGCCGAGAGCCGGAATCCCGGCCGCGACATCCCTCTAGCGGTGATCGGCTCAATGGCTATCGGTTTCATCATCTACATAGGGCTCCAGATTGCCTTCATCGCCGCTCTGCAGCCCTCCGCACTCAGCAAGGGGTGGTCGGCGCTGCAATTCAAAGGCAGCACTCTGGGGCCCTTCGCTGCACTCGCCGAAACGCTGGGATTGAGCTGGCTGGCGATTCTGCTTTACATCGACGCTGTGGTTTCGCCAGGCGGAACTGGTCTGCTGAGTCTGGCAGCCGCCGCCCGCACAATCTTCGCCCTGGCTCGAAACCGCTACATCCCAGACTTCTTCGCAGGGCTCACCACCCGCGGCGTCCCACTGACAGCGATAGTGCTTTCGTTTGTGCTGGGCCTCTTTGTCTTCCTGCCCTTCCCCGGCTGGGGAGGACTGGTCGGCTTCATCTCCTCGGCTGCCGTCATCACCTATGCACTGGTTCCTCTTTCGGTGGGAGCGCTGCGCCTGCAGGAACCAGACAGGCCCCGGCCGTTTCGCCTGCCGGCCGCGTCGGTGCTGGCGCCACTGGGCTTCATAGTTGCCAACGAGCTCATCCTGTTCGCGAGCTTCGCGGTGGTTTGGAAGCTCATAGTCGCGATCCTCATCGGATTCGCCCTGTTGGCGATCTCCCTGGCCACGACGCCTCGCGACCGGCGTCCATCGCTGGACTGGGACGGCGCCCGCTGGCTCTGGCCCTGGTTGATCGGGCTGCTCTTGATTTCCTTTCTCAGCTCGTTTGATTTGAAGAAGGCCGAAGTGCTCTTCGGCGTCAAGGTCCCCTTGGGCTGGTTGGGCTTCGGGGTCGATATGGCGGTGATGGCCATCTTCGCTGCCGTGATCTACTACCTGGCGATGAGGGTGCGCCTTGCTCCCGAGCGGGCGACGACGTACGTCCGAGAGCTGACGGCTGAAGAGGCGGAGCTGCCTAAGACGCCTGCTGCCTGATACCGGCGAACTGCTCAGCGACAACTGACCGGCGGCGGGGCTGATCAGGCCAGCCGGGTTCCCGTCAGCGCCGGTCCTGGTCGCGGCGGTCACGCATGATGTCGAGAATGCCCCGGACCAGCAGGAACAGTCCCAACGCCAGAGCAAGCCAGACGATCCAGCCGGCCGCCTCAGCCAGGGGAGCACTGAGCCGCGGCATCAAGGTCTTGACAACGACTGCAAAGCCGATCATAGCCAGACCACCGAGGCCGGCACCCATGGCGTCGACATCAGCCTTCCCCTCCCCCTCCTGGCGCTCGACCATTGTCAGCGCGGCGGGCAGGATGGCCGGAAAGGCCAGGAAGAGGCCGCCGAAACGCTGACCGACCAGGTCACCGGCGAGGCTGGCCACAATGGCGATGCCGGCCCCGAAGGCGAAGCGAAGCAGCAGCGGCTGCCAGGTCTGTTGCTTCAACTTCGACCAGTTGACCGCGACCTTCTCGAAGCGCTCCTCGGCAATCTCCTGCCTGACGCTCATCCCGGCACCAGTAGATAGAGCAAGCCGGCAATTAGACCCCAGACCGCCCAGGAACCGGCGCAGGCCCCGAACGCTCCCCACCGCGGCAGAAGAACCGCAGCGGTCACTGTTGAGGCGACCAGGCCGACCGCACCCAGGATCATGCCCCCGGCTTCGCTTGCCGCTTTTGGCGGCTGGTTCAGGCCGGTCAGCAGCAGGCCGACTGTCGCGACGCTCGGGGCTCCCGCAAAAAGGCCGGCGAAGAACTGGGGCCGAAACATCGTGCTGAGTACGCTGATCACCACTACGAAGAGACCTGCCGCGACCGACTTGACAAGTACTTCGCTCCAGGGAATGCTGTGCATCTCAAACCCTTCTTTGATAGCAAGACTGTATGATTTGCTTCAGAAACTTAGGGAGCATATTTCCTGACCTTAACAATGGACGACGCCTCCCAGCAGCCGCCTGATTCGCTTTCGGGATTGCCCCCTAAGCCACGGCTGGCCCTGCTGCACTACAGCGCTCCACCGGTAACCGGCGGCGTTGAATCAGTGCTTGGGGAGCAGGCAGGCCGCCTTGCCGCCGCCGGCTACGACGTCCGCATGATCGCTGGGCGGGGGGACGGCGAGCTACTCCCAGAGTTGGACACCGCTCACCCCAGAGTCCGGCGCGTCTTCCGGGAGCTGCTGGCCGGGCGGGGCTCGGAGACCGAGTTCCGCGAGCTGAGCTCAACCATCGCCGGCCGCCTCCAACCGCTGCTGGCCGATCGTGACTGCGTGATAGTCCACAACGTGCTTTCGATGCCCTTCAACCTGCCGTTCACTGCTGCTCTCCTGGCCTCACGCCGCCGGCTTGTTGCGTGGGTCCACGACGTGGTGATCCGAGACGACGACGGCTCCCCGGTCGAGAGCGTCAACTACCCTTTCAGTCTCATCAACCAGCGGCAACCGGGCGTGAGTTATGTGGCGATCTCGGAGACCCGCCGGGAGGATCTGCGCCGGCTCTGGCGGGAGCCCGAAGCCGAGGCGGAGGTCGTCCCCAACGGCATCGACAGCCAGCGGTTTGCAGGGCTTTCGAGGAAGCTGATGGGGCTTCTCTCCCCGATTCCGGTGGACCGGGCTTGGCCACTCATTCTCATCCCACAGCGCGTGACCGAGAACAAGCGCATCGAGCTGGCTCTGGCGGCCGCGGCACAGCTGCGTCAGCGCCTGCCGGGGCTGACGGTGCTGGTCACCGGGCCGAGTGACCCGCATTCCCACCAGGGCGAGTTGCTCTCGCAGCTACTCCGTCGCCGGCAGGAGCTGGGCCTCAACGGAACAGTTCATTTTTTTGCCGAGCAGGCAGTTACTGGGCGAGCCCACCCGATCAACACCGACGATATCGCGATGCTCTACCGCCTGAGCGATGCAGTCCTGCTGACAGGCAGAGCAGAAGGCTTCGGCCTGCCTTTGCTGGAGGCCGCCCTGGCCCGGGTGCCCGTCGTCTGTGCAGCGCTTCCCGTCTTCCAAGAGATCAGCGGCGGCGACATCTATCCCTTTCCGGTTTCCGGGGACCCCGCGTCAATCGCTGAGGCTCTACTCAAAGCATTGGACACAGTGGTCGCGCGCTCTCGCCGCCGCGTGCTCCAACGCTACTCCTGGCCGGTCATCATGGAGCAGCTGGAAGCTGTGATAGCCGGCGCGGTAGCCCCACGAGGCGTCGCCGCAGCTCCTTAGCCGCCTCGGCGCTGCCGCTCTTCTGCCACTCAACTGCCCGGCCGTCGCGGTTGTGCGTTGCGGCTGCCGTAGCGCCGCTCCATCTCCTCTATCAGCCGCCGGCTGGCCGATTCCAAGTCAGGCGGCTCGGCCGCCTTCGCCTCCGTTGAGCTGCTCGGGCCGATCGGTCCCTGGCTCTCAGCCAGGTGAGGGCCAGCCCCCTCACCGAGAAAGGGCTGCGGGGGAGTCGCGGCCGGTGAGGCCTGGCCCGGTACCGAACTGTTGGCGGTGCCAGTCGGTTGAGCGGCGGCGGCAGAGTCCGTCGACGTGCCACCTTCCGCTTCGGGGGTTGCCGGTTGACCGGTCTCCACTGTGGGAAGGTGACCGGCCATCGTGCTAATCGCGCGTGCGCTGTGCTCCGGCGCTGGCGCGATCTCAGTGGAGGTCGGAGAGGCAGTTGTGGCGGTCGGCTGCGGATCGGGTGGAAAAGTCTGAGATGGGAACGGCCCCCGCACCCCACCCCACCGAGAGGCCAGCCAGCCAGCCGGAATTCCAATCACGAGCCCGCCGACCAGGCCCAGCAGCAACCACGTCAAAGCCATGCCGTCCAGGATAGATCGGGCTCAGCCGCGCGCCAGGAGTGAGCGCAGCGAGGCCTCGGTCAGGCGTCCCTCCCCCACCACCCGACCGTCGATCAGCAGCACCGGCACCCGGAAGTCATATAGCCTGAACAGTTCAGGATCAGCATCGACGTCGAGCTCTTCAACCGCGGTGCCAAGCGAACGCAGCGCGGCAGCTGCCTCGCTGCATAGGTGACAGTCCTTCCGGCCCACGAGCTGCGCTCGCATCGAGGAGAGCGTAAGGCACCGGAGCTGGGCCGCCTGTCAATGGTGGTACGAGGCAGGCGTGCGTTGAGACGGAATCCGCAGTCAGGGGAGACCGGCCGAGCTCAGCTGCTGGGCAGCTTCAGCCGCTGACCTGGGTGCAGCGAAGGACCGGAAAGCGAGTTGTCGTGCTCGATCTCACCCACCTTGACCCGGGTGTCGCTCTGGGGATAGTGCTCAGCCGCGATGCTCCAGACGGTGTCCCCCGGCTGGACGGTGACCGTCTCATAGGCCGTCGGCGCGCCGCCGAGGGCCGAGCGGGCCAAACCAAAGGCGAGCAGACAGAAGACCGCGAGACCGATGGCCAAGCGGCGAACCTGACTCGTGTGGCGCGGGCGTGGTCTCTTCAACAGTGCGTGGTCGGAAGCTGGCGCGTACATCTGTTCGTCTCAGTATAACGAACACTCGTTCGCTAAGGACTGTGAGTGCCGAACAAAGGTTTGCTTTCAGCACCGAAAGCTGCTAGGATGGCTCCAGCCGGGGAGGCCGGCGGCGCTAGATCAACTCAACGAGGTAGCCAGCGTGAACGAACCACCAGTCAGCGAACGGCAGGAAAAGATCCTGACCTACATCAGGCAGGTAACCCGCACCCGCAACTATCCGCCCAGCGTCCGGGAGATCGGGGAGGCGGTTGGCCTCTCCTCCAGCTCCACAGTGCACAACCACTTGAACCAGCTCGAGCGGCGCGGCCTCATCCGCCGCGATGCCAGCAAGTCGAGAACCGTGCAGCTCGTCGCGGAGGCTCCGCAGGAGGAGCAGCGGCGCAACGCCATAGCTCTGCCGATAGTAGGCAATGTGGCGGCCGGGGTGCCAATCCTGGCCGAACAGAACATCGAGGACCATGTTCTGCTCTCACCCGGCCTGGCCCAGGAGGGCTGGTTCGCCCTCCGCGTTCGGGGCGATTCCATGATCAACGCAGGCATTCTGCCCCAAGATCTGGTGATAGTGAAGCCGCAGATGGATGCGCCTGACGGAACGATCATCGTGGCTCTGGTCGAGGACGAAGCCACAGTCAAGCGCTTGGATCGGTCGCGGGGTCGAGTTCGGCTGCTCGCCGAGAACGACGCTTACGCGCCCATCGAACCCGGCCACGTGGAGATGGTCGGAGCGGTAAAGGGGGTGGTCCGAACCTACTGAGCGGCAGCGGCGAGGGTTCTCGGGCAGTTCAGGTGGCGACCCCGTGCTCGCGAAGCGCGTCGTTGAGAGACACCTTCTCGTCAGTCCTGGCGCTGCGCCAGCCGATGATGAGCCCGGTCGCCACCTGGTAGTCGCCCGCCGGAAACCGTTTGGCCCGACTTCCAGGTATGACTATTGCGCGCGGCGGGACCTCGCCCCTGTGCTCGATAGGTTCACCGCTGGTGACGTCGATGATGGGCGTGGTCGCTGTCAGGACCACGTGCGCGCCCAGCACGGCGCCCTCTCGGACCAGCACGCCTTCGGTGACTATGGAGCGAGAGCCTATGAAGCAGTTGTCCTCGACGATCACCGGTCTGGCTTGGAGCGGCTCCAGCACCCCACCGATGCCCACCCCGCCGGCGAGATGAACGCCCGCTCCTACCTGAGCGCACGAACCGACGGTGGCCCAGGTGTCGACCATGGTGCCGCTGCCGACGTGGGCGCCAATGTTGACATAGCTGGGCATCAGAATCACACCCTCCGCCAGATGGCTACCGTAGCGGGCTACCGCCGGCGGCACCACGCGTACGCCAGCCTCCACCAAGCCGGCTTTCAGAGGAATCTTGTCGCGATAGTGAAACGGGCCCACGTCGATGGTCTCCATCTGGCGCAGCCGGAAGTAGAGCAGGATCGCCTTCTTCACCCACTCGTTGACCTGCCAGCCTTCGGCTCTGGGTTCCGCGCTGCGCACGCGGCCGCCGTCCAGCTCGGCAATCGTCAACTCAACGGCTTCGGCGTCCATCTCGCCTGACTCGAAGGCGGCGTCGACGCGCTGCCGGAGGATCTCGGTAGGCAGTGTCTGCTCGCCCGACCGCGCCATCTCAGAGCACCTCGGCCAGGATCTCGACAGCGCGTTGGCACTCAACCAAGGTGGGCACCAGCGCCAGGCGGAAGTAGCCCTCACCGGAGGCGCCGAAGAATGAACCCGGCGCCACCACCACACCCTGCTCTAACAGACGCGCCGCAAACGCCTCGGCCGTCTGCTCGCCGGGCACGCGGCACCAGAGGTAGAAGGTGGCCTCCTTGCCGACGACCTCCACCCCGCGGTCGCTGAAGAGCTCCAAGAACAGCTCCCGCTTGGCTGCGTAGGCGGCCCGCATGCGAACGACGTGTTCTTCTTGGGCCAGGGCTCGGATGGTAGCCCGCTGGATGAATTCGGGTACAGCCACGCCGGCCAGCGGCCGCCAGAAGTTGTAGCCCTGGACCAGCTCGGCCGGGGCGGCCAGCCAGCCGCTGCGATATCCAGTCATCGATGAGCGCTTGCTCTGGGTGTTGAACACGCAGATGCGGGAGCGGTCGTGCGACTGGAGCGCGGACACGGGCGGGGCGCCGAAGTAGATCTCGCTGTAGGCCTCGTCAGAGGCGATCAGGAAGTCTCGCTCGACGGCGAGACGGGTGAGGCTTTCATAGAAATCGAGCGAGGCCAGAGCAGCCGTTGGATTGTTCGGATAGTTGACCCAGACGATGCCAACCCTTTCCCACTCCGGGTCAGGCAGCTCGCTGAAATCGGGCAAGAAGCGGTTCTCATCGCGGAGAGGCAGCTTCAGCACCCGCGCTCCAGCCAGTAGGGCCGCGCGTTCGTAGATCGGATAGCAGGGCTCACAGATCACCACCGTGTCCTTGCCACTGCTCTTGTCCAACGCGATGAAGGGCAGGCTGAACACAGCTTCCTTGCTACCTAGGGTGGGCATGATCTCGCGGCGGGGCTCCAACTGGACGCCGTAGCGGCGAGCCAGCCAGGCCGCTATCGCCTCCTTCAGCTCGGGCAGCCCTGTCGCCTTGGGGTAGGTCGAACGTTCTTCGACCGCGTCGATGAGGGCCTGGCGGATGGCCGCGTCCGTGGGCTCATGGGGGTCGCCGACGCTGAAGTCAATCAAAATCAGGCCGCGGTCATGTGCCCGCTGCCGAGCCTTGTCCAAGGCCAGGAAGGGATAGGGCCGCATGCCTGTGAGGACTGGGTTCAGCCGCATATGTACTCGCGGAGGATCGAGAGGCTCGTGCCCAGCGCCTCGATGCTCACCCTCTCATCGCGCCGGTGGGCGAGGCCGGGGTCGCCAGGGCCGAAGTTGATGGCATCCACGCCTTGGGCAGCGAACTCCGCCACGGGCGTCCAGGCCTGCTTGGGTTCGAGGGAGAGACCGCGTGTGTCGCGCAAGCGCTGGAGCAAAGGATTTCGCAAGTTGACAGCAGCGCCGGGCGCGTTGCTGCTTATAGTCAGCTCTCCGGCCGGACCCACCAGCTCGCGCAGCCGCGCCTCAGCTTCGGCCGGAGTCCGGTTGCCCGCAAAGCGGAAATTCAGTCCCGAGACGCAGCTGTCGGGCACCACGTTGCCGGCCACGCCGCCGCGGATCTCCGTCACGCTGACCACCTCGCGGAATTCGAGCCCGTCCAGCACGACTGCCTGAGGCTCGAGCTCGGCCAGCCTCCGCAGCCCACGCACCGCCTCGTGGATGGCATTGCGACCGAGCCAGGGTCGGGCTGAGTGCGCGGCCACTCCGGCGAAGGACAGCTCGGCCATTATGTTGCCCAGGCAGCCCGCCTGGAGCTGATTGGCAGTCGGCTCCATGACCAGAGCCAGCTGGGCTGTGAGAATTGCCGGGCAGCTGCGAAAGAGACCTGACAGCACGCTCTCCGCCAGCGCCACCTCTTCCCGGCCGAAGATCACGAAGAGCGGGTTGAGCCGGCGCGCAGTGCCCGCGGCGAGCTCGGCCGCCAGCGCGAGCATCACTGCGAGGGCGCCCTTCATATCAGCCGCGCCCAGTCCAAAAACCTCGCCGGCCTCTATCCTCCCCGGCAGGTTGCCCTGCTCGGGCACTGTGTCCGAATGGCCGGCCAGCACCACGTCCGGCTGGCCGCCGAGGCCGAAGACTATCGCGTCCGCCTGTCTGTGCACCACCTCGAGGCCGTCCCGGGCGGCAACCTGCTGCGCTATCCACCCGGTCACCTCCTGCTCCTCACGGCTGACCGAGGGAATGTTGATCAGCGAGAGCAGAAGTTCGGCGAGCTGCCTGGGCGGCGTCAAACCAGCAGATAGCTCTGGAAGCGATGAAGCGCAGCGCGCGGCGCGCGGCCCAGCGCGCGCGTTCCAGCCGGCGTGTACTCGGTGCGCTCCACGCCGCCGACGGCGCGAAGCTCGCGCAGCACGCTCTCCCGGCCGTAGGGCACCAGCAGCTGCAAAGGGACCATGTCGCCCTCCGCGAGCGTGTGCAGGGCGGCGCCCAGCTGCTGCAGCCCACGCTGCTGGAGCGCCGAGATCGGCACCACGTTCGCGTAGCGATCGCTGAACCACTGCCTGACCCGGCGCAGGCCGGCTGGACCAAGCAGATCGACCTTGTTCACAGCCACCACCCGCGGCTTGGCCGCCGCGCCGAGCTCGACCAGAACCTCGTCGACAGCCTCAGCCTGCTCCTGGGCGGCCGGGCTCGAGCCATCCACCACCTGCAGCACTGCGTCGGCGTAGGTCACCTCCTCCAGCGTGGCTCGGAAAGCGGCGACCAGGTCGGTGGGCAGCTTCTGGATGAAGCCGACGGTATCAGTGACCAACACTTCCCGCCCGCCCGGCAGCGCCAGTCGCCGGGTAGTCGGGTCGAGCGTAGCGAAAAGCTGGTTTTCCGCCCGCACCCTGGCTCCTGTGAGGGCGTTGAGCAGGGTCGACTTGCCGGAATTCGTGTAGCCCACTATGGCTATCGTGTCGATCTCGGAACGGTGCCGGCTGGCGCGTTGCTGCTGCCGCTGGCCGCGGACCTGCTCCAGCTCGCGGTCCAGGTCCTTCAGCCGCTTGCGAATACGCCGGCGCTCGACCTCGATCTGCTGCTCACCAGGACCGCCGCGCGTGCCGATGCCGCCTCCTTGGCGGTGGTAGTCCCAGGCGCCGATCAGGCGCGGCAGCAGGTGGTGAAGCTGCGCCGACTCCACCTGCAGGCGTCCCTCGCGGGTCCGGGCGTGCTGGGCGAAGATGTCGAGGATGAGCTCAGTCCTATCCACGACACGAGTCTCCAGCTCCCGCTCCAGGTTGCGCTGCTGGCGCGGGCTCAGGTCCTCGTTGCAGATGACCAGGTCGTAGCCCAACTCGGCTCTACGCTCCTTGATCTCGACCACTTTGCCGCTGCCGACAAAGAGCGCCGGTTCCACCTGCTGGCGCCGCTGCACGTCAGTCGCGATCACTTCGCCGCCAGCTGTGCGGGTCAGCTCGGCCAGCTCCAGCATCTGCTCCTGCGTTCGCTCCAGCCGCTCGCCGGGCAGGACGACCCCGAGCAGGTAGGCCCGTTCCGGGCGGGCTTGAGTCTCGATCAAATCAGCGTTTCTCTTAAGTACGCCAGAATACCTGGCACAGGGTCGGACTCCGCCATAAACCAGCGGATCCGGCTATCTCTGCGCAGCCAGCGCAGCTGGCGGCGAGCGTAGCGCCGGTTGGCCAGGTTCATTGCCGGCTCCAATTCAGCCTCAGGCAGGTCGCCCTGCAGGTGCGCGACCGCCTGGGCGTAACCGATGCCGGTCAGCACCGGCGCCTGGGGCGCCACGCCGGCCTTCAGCGCCGCTCGCGTCTCCTGGACCAAGCCGCGCTCCAGCTGCCGCCGCGAGCGCTCTGCCAACCGGGCATCGATGGTCGCCAAGGACGCTGTGAGTCCGATCCGGAGCGGGCGCCAAACGGGCGGCGTGCGGGTGCGGGTGCGAGCCAGCGGCGGTCCCACCGCTTCCAACACCTCGATCGCCCGGATAAGACGGACGGGATTGCGGAGGTCGACATTCGCCTCCGGGTCGAGGCGGCGCAGCAACGCGTCCAGCTTCTCGAGCGGCATGCCCTCCAGCCGGCGGCGCAGCGCCGGATCGGGTGGCACACCGGAGAGCGAAAAGCCGTCCGTCAGCGCGTCGGCCCAGAGCATGCTGCCGCCCTCCACAATGGGCAGGGGGCCGCGGCCGGCTACCTCGGCGATAGTGGCTCCGGCCAGCTGCACGAAGTCCTTGACCGAGAAGACTCCGCGCGGGTCCGCCATCCCGACAAGATGGTGGTGCACTCGGCGCAGGTTCTCCTGGCTTGGCTTGTTGGTGGCGATGTCCAGCTGGTCGTAGACCTGGCGCGAGTCGCAGACGATGATCTCAGCCTCCAGCTCCCGCGCGATCCTGAAGGCTGCCTCGCTCTTGCCAACCCCTGTGGGGCCCAGCAGCACCGGAACCGTGAGCCGGCTTGTGGGCAAGGGGAGGCAGTCCTCCCCTTCCAAAACCCCACCCTGTAGTGAAAAACCCACATGTCCTCCGAAGCTGGACACTTTAGCTGAAGCCCGCTTGTCGGCGACTACCGCCGACGCTGACTTCCGGCCGGGATGAACCCGGCCTATCGACCTTTCGAAGTGGCGACGGGAGATAAGGCTCCCCTGTCAAAACACCACTCTTTTAGTAACTGATCGATGCCTCGTCCGTTACCGGGCAACTCGGGCAGGCTACTCCCACAGCGGTCTGGCGACGATTCGCGACTCAGCGCCATGGTGTGGAGACTCACCCGCCTCAGTAGTTACGCCGGAAGTGCCGCTTCAGCTGCGGCCAGTCGAGCAGGAGGCGTGTCGGGCGCCCGTGCGGGCAGGTGATCGACTCTTCGGCTTGCTCGAGCTCTTCCAGGAGCCGACGCTGCTCGACAGGCTCCAGGCGGTCGCCAAAGCGCACGGCGGAGTGGCAGGCGAGCGAGGCCGCCGCATTCTCCAAGGCAGCCTGAGGCAGCGACCGAGCCAGCGTTTGGAGGAGGTCTGAAAGCGCATCGCGGGCCCGCGCGGCGGGAGTCGCCAGGGGCGCGGCCCGCAGCTTCACCGTCTGAGGTCCGAACTCCTCCAGTTCGAAGCCGAGCGCGGCCAGCCAATCGCGATGGTCGCTGGCTGCCGCCGTCTGGGCGGGCTCCAGCTCCACAGTCTCCGGCAGCAGGAGGGCCTGGCTGGCCCCGGAGCCTGCCCGAAGCTGGGCCAAGAAGCGGTTGTAGAGCACTCGCTCATGCGCGGCATGCTGGTCGACCAGCACTATCCCCTCCGCAGATTCGGCCACCAGGTAGGCGTCCTGCACCTGGCCCAGGGGCCTGAGTGGACCTTCGGCTCGTGGCGCGGCCGGGAAGGCCTCCCCCAGCACTGAGTCAAGACCGGCAAAAGCGGGTGCGCTGCGCACCTGCGGTGTCCGCCAGGGAGAGCCTGCCGTCGACGGCGCCTCAGCCACGTGATAAGGCTGGCTGCCGTTGAGAGCAGCTCTGATCGCTCGCTGCAGCCGGCCGAAGATGACGCGATCGTCTCGAAAGCGCACCTCCCGTTTGGCCGGATGGACGTTGACGTCGAGCTCGCTGGGCGGCACTGTCAGCGCCAATACGGTGATCGGATAGCGGCCGCGCTCCAACCGGCCGAGGTAGCACTCCTCCACCGCGTAGCCGAGCGCCCGGGACGCTATGGGGCGCCGGTTCACAGCCAGCAGGAGCCCGTCACGGCTGCCCCTGTGCAGCCGTGGCTGAGAGGTCAGGCCGCGGATCCCCTCTGCTTCCACGGGCATCAGCTCCGCCGCCACTGCGCTGCCCAGCACGGCGGCGGCGGCGGCCGTCGCGTCACCGCGGCCAGGCGTCCTCAAGCCCAGGCGACCTTCGTTGGCGTACTCAAAGCGCACCTCCGGGTAGAGCAGCGCATACGCCTGCACCACCTTCAGGCAAGCTGCCAATTCGGTGGCGTCGCTCTTCAGGAATCGCAGTCGGGCAGGCGTGTTGGCGAAGAGGTCGCGGACTTCAAGTGCGGTTCCCGGAACTGGCACCGCAGCCGTGCTCTCCACGACCTCGCCGGCCAGCAGCCGGATGCGGCGGCCCCGGCTGCGGCATTCCACGTCGGCAACGGCTGCCAGGCTGGCCAGCGCTTCGCCGCGGAAACCCAAACTGGAGATGGCCTCCAGGTCAGCCAGGCTTCTTACCTTGCTGGTGGCGTGGCGCTGGAAGGCAAGCTCTAACTCTTCGGCGGGGATTCCCGCGCCGTCATCCACCACCCGGATCAGCGTGCGGCCGGCACCTCGCACCTCTATGCCGAGCCGGCGCGACCCGGCATCGAGCGCGTTCTCGATCAGCTCCTTCAGGGCTGACGCCGGCCGCTCCACCACCTCACCGGCGGCGATTGCGTCGGCGACCTGCTGCGGCAGGCGGCGGATGGTCATGTCAGGCCGCGAAGCTCGTACAGCTTGCGCAGAGCCTCCAAGGGGCTGAGCTGATCCAGCTCGATCGCGGCCAGCTCGCGGCGCAGTTCGGCCTCCCCGGGCTGCAGGTCAAGCCCCAGCTGCTGCGCGGCGGGCTCCAGGGGTCGGTGGCTCTCCAGCTCAGCCAGGATCTGCCGGGCCCTGGCGATCAGGTGTGGCGGTAAGCCCGCCAGCGCCGCGACATGAATTCCGTACGAACGGTCGGCGCCGCCGGGGACTACCTTATGCAGGAAGCTGACCTGGTTCCCTTCTTCGGCAACCTCCACCCGCTCGTTGCGCACTCTCGGCAGCCGCTCGGCCAGCGTTGTGAGCTCGTGATAGTGGGTGGCGAAGAGAGTCCGGCAGTGGAGCCGGGGGTTGTCATGCAGGTACTCGACCACAGCCTGGGCGATGGAGACGCCGTCGTAGGTGGAGGTGCCCCTC
Source organism: Candidatus Dormiibacter inghamiae (assembly GCA_016464825.1). Classification (GTDB taxonomy): domain Bacteria; phylum Chloroflexota; class Dormibacteria; order Dormibacterales; family Dormibacteraceae; genus Dormiibacter; species Dormiibacter inghamiae. Next base: position 42,606 of record JAEKNQ010000028.1, read on the forward strand.
CCCACCTCGTCCAGCACCAGCAGGGATGCGGGCGTGGCGTGGTTCAGGATGTTCGCCGTCTCGGTCATCTCGACCATAAAGGTCGACATGCCGCCCGCCAGGTCGTCGTGGGCGCCGACCCTTGTGAAGATGCGGTCGACCAGGCCGATGCGGGCCGAGCGAGCAGGGACGAAGCTGCCGCACTGGGCCAGCAGGACGATCAGTGCCACCTGGCGCAGGTAGGTGGACTTGCCGGCCATATTGGGGCCTGTCAGCACCACCATGTCGCCTCTCTCGGGCTCCAGGTGGGTGTCGTTGGCGACGAAGTTGCCGGCGCCAACGGAGCGCTCGACGAGTGGGTGCCGCCCTCCACTGATAACCAGCTCCCGGCCGCTGGAGATCAGCGGTCGCACCCAGTCGCAGTCGGCCGCGGTCGCCGCGAGGCTCACCAGAGCATCGAGTTGGCCGATCGCCGCAGCGGTGCCGAGCAGCTCTCCGCTTACGGCGGCAATGCTTCGGCCGAGTTCTGCGAGAATCTCCTGCTCCCGTGCCGCGCGATCCTGGTCGGCGTTCAGCACCACTGCTTCGCGCTCCTTCAGCTCGGGAGTTATGTAGCGCTCGCCGCCGGTCAAGGTCTGCTTGCGGATGTAATGCTCGGGCACGCCCGGGGCCTGGCTGTGGCTGACCTCCAGGTAGTAGCCGAAGACACGGTTGTAGCCGACCTTGAGCGACCTGATGCCAGTGCGCTCGCGCTCGCCCGCTTCCAGACCGGCGAGCCACTCCCGCGCCGAAGCGGAGGCCGAGGCGATTGCGTCCAACTGCGCGTCGTAGCCCGGCCGGACGGCCCCCGCCGCGTTCACCTGAGCCGGTGGATCTTCGACCAGCGCTCGGCCCAGCAAGGCCACGAGCTCGGGCTGCTCAGTCAGATCTGCGGCCAGCTGGCGGAGCAGAAGCGCGCTCCCGGCCCCTGCGTGGACCTTCGCCGCCGGTAGGGCCGCTAAGGCGCGGCAGAGCTGCCCGAGCTCGCGGGGCGTGGCCAGCCCGCTCGCAGCCCGACTCGCCAGGCGCTCCAGGTCGCCCAGCCGTCGCAGGGCGGCTTCGAGCTCCAGGCGTTCGGCATCGGTCAGCTCGGCCACTGCGCTGAGCCGAAGCTCGATCGCCTCGGGGTCGCGGAGCGGCGCCCAGAGCCAGCGGCGCAGGCTCCTGGCGCCGACAGGGGTGACGCAGCGGCAGCAGAGCTCGAACAGCGCACCCACCTCAAGGTTGCGCACGGTGACCGCGTCCAGCTGCATACTGGCGTCGATCGAGCGTGTGCTGATGCGCAGGCTGCGCGGATCGAGAGGCACCCGGTTGTGTTCCAGATACTCCAGCAGGACGCCTGCCGCGCCGACCGCCAGCGGCGCGCCCTCGGCCCCGATCGAAGCCAGGAAGTGGACGCCCAACAGCGTCCGCAGCCGGTGCTGGCCCCGCGCCGGGTCAAATCGATAGCGCTCGACATCGGGCGGGCTGAGCAGCTCGGCCGCTTGAAGCCGGTCCAGCTCAGCTGCGAGACCTGTGGTGGGCAGCTGGCAGAGCTGCATCTCTGCGGTGGAGACGTCGCAGGCGGCCAGGCCTGACTCATCGCCGCTGCTCCAGGCGGCGACGAGCCAGTTTGACTTGGCGGGATCGAGGTAGACCTCGTCCAGCACCGTGCCGGGCGTAAGAACGCGCGTCACCTCGCGCGCCACCAGCTTGCCGCTCATCGGTGGCTCAGTCTGATCGCAGATCGCGACCTTCCGACCTGCTTTGAGAAGCCGGCCCACGTAGCTCTGCCAGGCGTGATGCGGCACGCCGCACATGGGGGTGCGGCCGTCTTTGGCCGGCCGAGAAGTCAGCGTGATGCCGAGGAGCGGCGCCGCCTCCTTGGCGTCATCGAAGAAGATCTCGTAGAAGTCGCCCATCCGGAAGAGCAAGATGGCGTCGGGGTGGGCCGCTTTGGCCGACCAGTACTGGCGCATGGCCGGCGTTTCACCGCCTGGCCGTTTCAGGTCAAGAGACAATTGGGCCGGCCAGATGACCCGGCGTGGCCGCTGTGACGCTGACGGCGACCAGTTCTCCCGGCTGGACCCGTGAGCGCAGAACTGTCACGCGCTTGCCCTGGCGGTTTCGCCCGTAGGGCCGGCCGAGCTGGTCACAGCCTTCAATCAGCACCTCAGCTGTGCGACCTAGCCAACGCGCCGTACGGCGGGCAGCGATCTCGCGCTGAAGCTGAAGCAGGTCGTTGATTCGGCGCCGCTTCACTTCGGCAGGCACGTCGTCGGGCCACTTCTCCCCCGCGTGGGTGCCGGGCCTGGGCGAGTACTGAGCGACATGAACGACGTCGAACTCCACTTCCTGCAGGAGCCGGCGGGTGTTGAGAAACGCCTCCTCAGTCTCGCCCGGGAAGCCGACGATGACGTCTGTATAGAGGCCCAGGTCGGGCATCAGGCGGCGGGCCTCGTTCACGATCGCCAGATAGTGCCGCAGCTGGTAGCCGCGCGCCATCCGGCGCAGGATCAGGTCGTCACCTGACTGCACAGGCAGCTGAAGCTCGTGGGCGACTTTCGGGTTGGCTGCCATCACCTTCAGCAGCTCCGGCTCCAGGTCCTGCGGATGCGAGGTCATGAAACGCACGCGCAGCAGTCCCTCTATCTCGCTCACCGCGCTGACCAGAGCCGCCAGCCCGCCGCCGGTCGCTGGATCGTGATAGTCGTCGACGTTCTGGCCGAGCAGGATGACCTCCCGAGCGCCCTGCTGTACGGCCTGGTGACATTCCTTCACCACCTTGACCAGAGGCTGGTGAACCTCACGGCCGCGCACTTTGGGCACTATGCAGAACGTGCAGTTGTGATCGCAGCCCTGGATCACGTTGACGTAATGGCTGACCAGGGTGCGTCCCGCCGCGGGCAGCGGCTCGCCCTGGGCCCAGTCGTACCTTGCCTCCAGATCGCGCAGGAAAGGATCGTAATCGCCGATCGGCACCACTGCATCCAGGTGCGCGAAACGCGACAGGAGGGCGTTTCCTTCCTTCCCTACCAGGCAGCCCGTGAGCGCGATGGTGCGCTCGGGGCTCTTCCAGCTGCGGAGCTCGTGAAGCTTGGAGTACACCTTCTCCTCGCTCGCCTGGCGCACTACGCAGGTGTTGAGGACAACTATGTCAGCCCGCTCCAGGTCGGGGGCCTCGACGTAGCCAGCCGCCAGGAGACGGCGCGAGAGGCTCTCGGAATCCGCCAGGTTCATCTGGCAGCCGATGGTCCAGACGTGGAAACTGCGGGAGCCGGCTTTGGCCGGCCCGGGCAGCGGACCCGACAGCTCTCGCGCCTCACCAATAACGGGCAGCGGGATCTGAGCCGTGGGCTAACGCACCTCCACCAAGAGGCGGATACCTGTTCGCTCCTCGCCATCGATCGAGATGTCGATGAAGGAGGGGATGCAGACTATCTCGATTCCACCGGGAGCTACGTACCCGCGCGAGATGGCTATGGCCTTGACCGCCTGGTTGATGGCTCCGGCGCCAATGGCCTGGACCTCGACCTTGCCCTTGCTGCGGATCACGCCGGCGATCGCGCCGGCGACGGCGACCGGTTTGGAGCCGGCCGAGACTTTGAGCACCTCGATCTCTGCCCGGCCCTGACCTGTCATTGCTGCAACGCTCCCTAACAAAGGTGTTCTCGATCGATTCGCTGGATGGACACGGCGCGGCCCGTGAGCCTGCTAATGGTAACCAGTACTGAATTGAAAGTCACAACTCCATCCGCCGCCTCGAATCGATGCGGCAGGCCCGTGAGGAAGCGGCGGAGAGCGGATTCCTTGTCGGCTCCGATCACTGAGTCGCGGGGTCCCACCATGCCGACGTCAGTCACGTAGGCGGTGCCACCGGGCAGAACGCGATGATCAGCGGTCGGCACGTGAGTGTGAGTGCCGACCACAGCGCTCGCGCGACCGTCCAGGTGCCAGCCGAAAGCCTGCTTCTCCGAGGTCGCCTCGGCGTGGAAGTCGCAGAAGATCACGTCCACGTCGGGATGGGCTGCCAAGATCTCGTCAGCGGCGCGGAAGGGGTCGTCCAGTGGTGGCATGAAGATCCTGCCCTGCAGGTTCATGACCAGCACCTTCAGGCCCGCTGCCTCGATCACCAGGCAGCCGATCCCCGGAGCGCCGGGAGGATAGTTGTAGGGGCGCAGCAGGTTGGGCTCGTCCTCTATTTCGGCCAAGAAAGTCTTCTGATCCCACACGTGATTGCCTGTGGTCAGCACATCCGCGCCGGCCTGGCGGAGTTCTTGGGCAAGTTTGCCGGTGAGGCCATGGCCAGCCGCAGCGTTCTCGCCGTTGACCACTGTCAGGTCCGGCTTGAATTCGGCCTTCACCTGGGGCAGGAGTTCTGCCAGTGTCTCGCGGCCGGCGCGGCCGTAGACGTCGGCCACAAAGAGCAGCTGGAAATGGGGATCGGACACGACTGCCCAGTATCACCCCGAAAACTACGCCGCCACTACTGACGGGGTGACCTCGGATAGCGTTGCGGGGGTGAGTGGAGCTGAGGACGCCGACCTGTTGGCGCTGATGCCGTTCGCAGTCGGCGTCGGCGTCGAACTCGAGATGGCGACAGCCGAACTGGTCACCGGGCGGCTGGCCTGGTCGGCGGACCGATGCACAGCTGGCGGCATGCTCCACGGCGGCGCCCTCATGACCTTGGCGGATTCGGTCGGGGCGATCTGCGCCTACCTGAATCTACCGTCTGGAGCCACCACTTCCACGCTGTCGTCCTCAACGGCGTTCCTGCGGGCCGTGCGTCGCGGTCACGCGCGGGCGACCGCTCTCCCGCTGCACATCGGGCGGACGTCCATCGTCGTCCAGGTCCAAGTCCGCGACGACCACGACCGACCTGTCGCTCAGGTCATCCAGACCCAGGCGATCCGTGCCAGCAGGCCATCCGAGTCAACTTGATGCTCCGCGACCCTTCGCCACCTTCGTCCGCTACTTGATGCTGACGACGACGACCTCAGCTTGGTGACCTCGACAAAAAAAGGGAGCCCAGCGAGGGCTCCCTTGTTGAATGGCTCACTCAATGCGCTCGAACGTACTCGGTTACTTGGCGTACTCGGTGGCCCGCGTCTCGCGCACCACTGTCACCCGGATCTGGCCCGGATAGCTGAGCTCACTCTCGATGCGCTTGGCGATGTCGCGGGCCATGTGCTGGGCGTTCGCGTCGTCGATCTGCTCCGGCCTGACGATGATTCGCACCTCGCGGCCGGCCTGAATGGCGAACGACTGCTGCACTCCGCGAAAGGAGTTGGCGATCTCCTCCAACTTCTCCAGCCTCTTCACGTAGGCGTCGAGAGTCTCCCGTCGCGCCCCGGGCCGGGCAGCAGATATGGCATCCGCCGCGATCAGCAGCTGGGCCTCCAGGCTGTGAGGCTCCTCGTCGTAGTGGTGGGCCCTGACGGCGTGTACGACAGCCGCTGGGACCCCGTGGCGCTGGATCAGGTCGGCCCCGATAACAGCATGCGAGCCCTCGATCTCGTGATCGATGGCCTTGCCGATGTCGTGGAGCAAGCCTGCCATCTTGGCCAACTTGACATCTGCCCCGATCTCCGCCGCCATCATGGCGGCCAGATGGGCCACCTCCTTGGAGTGGTTCAGAACCTGCTGCCCGTAGCTGGTTCGAAAGCGAAGCATGCCCAAGTGTCTCACGACCTCGGGGTGGAGACCCTGCATCCCGATCTCCAGCACGGCTGCCTCGCCTTCCTCCTTGACCCGCTGATCGACCTCGACCTTGGCCTTGGCCACCACCTCTTCGATTCGGGCTGGATGGATCCGGCCGTCCACTATGAGCTTGTTGAGAGCCGTCCGGGCCACCTCGCGGCGGATCGGATTGAAACCACTCAACACTATGGCTTCAGGCGTGTCGTCGATGATGAAGTCGATTCCTGTCGCTTGTTGAAGAGCACGGATGTTGCGCCCTTCGCGGCCGATGATGCGGCCCTTGATCTCCTCGTTCGGCAACGGCAGCACCGAAACCGACGACTCCGCCGTCTGGTCCGCCGCTATTCGCTGGATGGCTTCGGTCACAATCACTCTTGCGCGCCGATCGGAATCGTCGCGAGCGGCCAACTCGGCGTCCCGCACGCGCCGTGCCGTCTCGTTGCGCAGCTCCTGCTCGACGCGGTCGAGCACTATTGCCTGCGCTTCCTGCCGGGAAAGGCCGGCCACCCGCTCCAGCTCCACCAGCTGCTGCCTGGTGGCCGCTTCCAGTTCCGCCCTTGCGTCGTCAAGGGCGTGCTCCTTGTCGGAGATCCTTTGCTCCCTTCGCTCCACCTCGCCGAGGCGGCGCTCGAGGTTCTCCTCCTTCTGATGCAGACGGCGCTGCTCCTGCTGGGCCTGAGCCCTGATCTCGCGCGCCTCCTGCTCCGAGGCGGTTCGGATCCGCACGGCCTCTTCCTTGGCTTCGAGCAGACGCGCCTTTGCGTCGTTCTCCGCCTCGGCCTGCCTCTGCTGAAGTGCCTTCATGCGCGCCTCGTAGTCGACGAGGTCGGCCTGCTGCTTCGTCCTGAAGCCTGACCGCTGGAGGAGGTAGACGATGCCCCCCGCCAGGACCGCTGTGATCACCACCGCCAAGAACAAAACGATGTAGTTAGACATTGGCTTGGTTCACCTCTTGGTTTATTCGGTTGTAAAGGTGCTGATCCCCCAGCGGGGCGAAGCCCTGGGGTCAGAACAGATACAGAACTCGCAACCAGACTTCTGGATGCCTAAACCAAATATTCTAAGCGGCGCGGGGGGAACCGGCGGCGCACAAGCGCTGAGGGACCCGCAGCTGGGCCCGCTTCAGTCGCCGGCGTTCTCGTCCGTGCAGCGCTCCGCCAGGAGTCTGCGGACCTGCGAGGGAGCGAAACCCCGCCGCTGGAGCCGGCCGGCAAGCCGCTGCTGCTGCAGGCCAGGTGCCGACTCGATCAGATGACGCGCGGCGGCCGCCTCGACTTGCTCACTCAACTCAGCCAGCGCCTGCGCCGTCACCTCGCGGGAGATGCCCCGCGAGATCAGCTCCTGCGCGATGAGAGCGCGGCCGCGCGCCTGCGAGCGGCGGCGAACCAGGCTGCGAGCCACCTCCAGGTCATCCAGGTACCCTGACACCTGAAGCTGAGCCAGAGCGGCCTCCACTTCCTCCGCCAAGCACCCGCGCTGCAACAACTTGCGGCGCAGCTCCTCCTCCCCGTGGGCTCTCAAGGCCAGCAGCCGGACGGCCACCTCCTGGGGATCAGGCGCTGGGGCAGGCCTGGGGGATGCCACGCCTGAGGGCCTAGACCGGGGCGACTGTCGCCTCCGCCGCCCGAATGGCGGCCGACGTCCGCAGCGGCGCTGAGACCTGAGTGGCCGCCTTTTCCCGCACCTTGGCATCCATCTCGCTGGAGAGCGTGGGGTTCTCGCGCAGATAATTGCGCACGTTCTCGCGGCCCTGGCCCAAGCGGGCCTCGCCGTAGGACATCCAAGTGCCGCTCTTCTCGATGATCCCGTATTCGACTGCCGCGTCGATGAGGGCGCCTTCCCGCGAGATGCCTTCGTTGAAGAGGATGTCGAACTCGGCCAGCCGAAAAGGCGGGGCGACCTTGTTCTTGACCACCTTGACCTTGACCCGGTTGCCAATGCTGTCCAGGCCGCTCTTGATCGACTCCACTCGGCGGATGTCGAGCCGGATCGATGAGTAGAACTTCAGCGCCCGGCCGCCCGGCTGGATCTCTGGGTTGCCGAACATGATGCCTACCTTTTCCCGCAGCTGGTTCAGGAAGATGACAGTGCAGTTCGACTTCGAGATGGCGGCTGTCAGCTTGCGCAGCGCCTGCGACATGAGCCGGGCCTGGAGGCCGACATGGCTGTCGCCCATCTCGCCCTCGATCTCAGCTTTGGGCACCAGGGCTGCCACTGAGTCAATGACTATCACGTCGACGGCTCCGCTCCTGACCAGCACCTCGACGATCTCCAAAGCTTGCTCACCGGTGTCAGGCTGGCTGATCAGCAGCTCGTCGATGTTGACCCCGATGCGGGAGGCGTAGAGCGGGTCAAGCGCGTGCTCGGCATCGACGAAGGCGGCTGTGCCCCCCTGCTTCTGCGCCTCTGCCACAACGTGGAGTGCGACTGTGGTCTTGCCGGCCGATTCCGGGCCGTAGATCTCCACCACCCGGCCCCGGGGCATGCCGCCGACGCCGAGCGCCAGATCCAGGGGAAGGGCGCCGGTGGGAATGACTGAGACGTCCCGACCTTCATGGACCTCGCCCAGCTTCATGATGGCGCCCTTGCCATAGCTGCGCTCGATCTGCTGGATGGCTGTGCCGAGGGCTTTTTCCTTTTCCATGCTGCGGCGGTCCTCCTGTGCTGATGTTGGGTTCATTGTCGGTGGCTGCGAAAAGTTCAGGGTGAAGTCTGGGTTGCCGCCGCGCCCGCGTCAAACCTCTTTACAGGGCGGCTGATAATCGCCATGATACGAACAGGCGTTCGGAATTGCAAGGGCTAGAGGTGCCGCACCTCTATGTGCTGGCAGTGCTCGGTCCCTCCTGGAGCCGGCGGAGGAGGAGTTCCAACGCCTCGGACACCGCCTGCCGACGATTCCGCCAACGGTCCCCCGAGAACTGAAAACAGCGCCCTTCCCCGCCGCCCTGGTCGGCCAGCCAGATGTAGGTGAGCCCGACCGGCTTGCCGGTGCCATCCGAGTCAGGCCCGGAGAGACCTGTGATGGCGACGCCCAGATCTGCTGCCAGCTGCCGCCGCACGCTCTCCGCCATCGCCTGCGCGACTTCTGCGCTGACCGCGCCGGGATCCTCCAGCAGCCTGCCGGGCACCTGCAGCAGGTGCTCTTTGACCTCATTGGTGTAGGAGATGATGCCGCCTTTGAAAAAGTCGCTGCTGCCTGGACAGTCCGTGAAGGTGGCCGCCAGCAGACCACCTGTACAGGACTCGGCGACCGCCAGCTTCCAGTCCTGACGGGCGAGCAGCTCGTGAATGGTGACGACCCGGGGGTCGACCTGCTGCCCTGCGCTGGGAGCGCCGCCGCCGGGAACGGCTTCTGGGCGCGCCCGGAAATGCGGCCTCAGGACCACGTGCCGGAACCGCCAGAGGTAGTCCACGCCACTCGCCACTGTGAAGACAACTGCGAAGGCGACGGCCGCCAGCGCCAGCCAGCGCAGCTCCGGATAGGGCCGCTGCAGGATCAGCAGCAGCACTGCCAGGACCTGCGAGATTGTCTTCGTCTTTCCGAACGGCGTCGCCGAGATGACATGCCCCTGGCTGGCTGAGAGGGAGCGCAGGACGGTGATCAAGAGCTCGCGGCTGAAGATCACCATCACCACCCAAACGCTCAGTTCACCTTCTTGGACCAGGACTATCAAGACGGAGAGAATGAACAGCTTGTCGGCCAGGGGGTCGAGAAACTTGCCAAGCTCCGTGACCTGATTGCGGCTGCGGGCAAGGTTCCCGTCCAGCGTGTCGGTGAGCGAGGCGAGAACGAACAGGGCGGCGGCAGCCTGATCGTGATACGGAAAGCGCAGCATGAGCAGCGCCATGAGCAGCGGGATCGTCGCCAAGCGCGCCAGGGTGAGCAGGTTAGGCAGGTTCACCGATTCCGACTCTAGTGGAGAGTAACAGCCAAGCGTAGAGCCCCCGGCGTCCCAGACGGGCGGGGCGCCCTCCAGCGGCTGACGCGGGGCCTGACCGGCGGCCGGTAGCGGCCGCGACCCGTCGCTGGCTCAGCCCTCGAGGCCCAGGCGTTCCAGCAGTTCGTCCACATCGGGCAGGTTCATCAGAACCTCGCGCGACTTGCTCCCCTGATAGGCCCCGATCACGCGATGCTCGGCCAGCTGATCGACTATCCGGCCGGCCCGGGAGTAGCCGACGTTGAACTTGCGCTGCACCAGGGAGACCGAGGCTCCACCCTCGGCGGCGACCGCCCGGGCCGCCCGCGCGAACAGTGGATCAAGGCGCCGGCCGGACTCGCCCTCGCCGGGAAGCGGAGGCGCCGCTCCGCCGTCCAGGACCTCCTCGATGAATCGGGGCTCACCCTGCGCCTGCCAGAAGCCGATGACGCTCTCCAGCTCCTGATCGGAGAGAAAGGCGCCCTGGATGCGCGTCGGCTTGCCGGCGTCGACCGGCTGGTACAGCATGTCCCCGCGGCCGAGCAGCTTTTCGGCGCCGACCGAGTCCAGGATGACCCGGCTGTCCACCTGGGAGCTCACCGCAAAGGCGATCCTCGAGGGCACGTTGGCCTTGATCAGGCCGGTGATGATGTCGGTGGAGGGCCGCTGCGTGGCGATGATGAGGTGGATGCCGACCGCCCGGGCCAGCTGAGCGATCCGGCAGATCAGCTCCTCGATCTCTCCCGCCGCCACCATCATGAGGTCGGCCAGCTCGTCGATGACGATCACCACGTAGGGGAGTGGGCGGGCATGCTGCTGCGCCGCCCTGTCGTTGTAGGCGCCGATGTTGCGCATGCCCTGGGCGGAGAGCAGCTTGTAGCGGCGGTCCATCTCCGCCACCGCCCAGCGCAGAGCAGCGGCCGCCTGGTGCGATTCGACGATCACCGGCACCGCCAGATGAGGCAGCCCGTTGTAACCGGAGAGCTCAACCCGCTTGGGATCGATCATCACCAGCCGCAGGCGCTCGGGCGTGCAGCGCAGCAGGAGGCTGGTGATCAGAACATTAATGCAGACGCTCTTCCCCTGACCGGTGGCGCCCGCGATGAGCAGGTGAGGCAATCGGGTCAGGTCGCCGGTGATCGGCTGGCCTGAAACGTCGTTGCCCAAGGCCAGGGCCATCTGATGGGAGCCGGCCGCGAACGCGGGCGACTCGACCACCTCGCGGAGGGAGACCAGCGAAGCCGAGCGGTTGGGCACTTCCAGGCCGACCGCGGATTTCCCAGGGATCGGCGCCTCGATCCGGAGAGGGGCCGCCGCCAACGCCAGTGAAAGGTCGTTCTGGAGAGCGACTATGCGCTTCACAGCGACGCCGGCGGCCGGCTGCAGCTCGTACTGGGTGACCGCAGGGCCGGAGTTCACTCCTATCACGCGCGCCTGAACGCCGAAGGTGGCGAGTGTGCCCTCGATCAGGCGGACGTTCCGCTTTATCTCTTCTTGCATGCGCTCCTTGCGCGCCACGAGCGTGTCCAAGAGCGTGAGCGGTGGCAGCTTCCAGTCAATCTCAGGCAGCTCATCCTCTGGTTCCGCCACCACCCGAAAAGCCTGCCGCTCACCGGCCGCTTCCTGCCCCGGCTGAAAGAGTGGGGGGCCTGGCAAAGTGGCGGCGGCGCCGGTGCCCGTGGGCCGCCAGTCTGCCTCAGGCAGCGGCCGGAGGATCTCCTCCAGGTTCGGCTCGGCTGCCACCAGAGCTGGTGTTGCCGCCTTTTGGGGCCCCCGCTTGGCAGCGGCATGGGGGCGAGCGACCAGCTCTTCCAGCCGCCTGCGCTCGGCGTAGGCGCGCCGGCCGCCGCGAGCCGCCGCGAGCATGATGCCGCCGGGGCTGAGGCGAAAGGCGAGAACCAACCCGAGCAGAAGCGCCAGCAGCAGCAGGAGAAGAGCGCCCGGACCGCCGCCCAGGCTGCTCAGCGGCCGCTCGATCAGCCGGCCTGCCGCTCCACCGGCCGGTGCTGAGGCAAGGCTGAGCAGACCCAGGCAGGCGAGGGCCGCCGCCCCGGCTGCCAGCGGCGGCAGCGGCCCGACCGGCGGTGGGCGAGGCCAGATCAGGTAGACGCTCAAGGCGAGCACGCCCACTGTGGGCAGGAGCCAGCCGTAACCGAAGCCGGCAAAGAGCAGGTGGCGCAGGTTGGTGAGCACTGGACCGCCCGCATAGACCATGGCAAGCAGACTCAACAGGCCCAGGAAGAGGAGGAGGATGCCGCTGCCTTCGCGAATCTGGGCAGGCGTGAGCTGGGGCATTCGCCGCGTGCGGGCGCCACCGCGGGGACGAGCCGAGCGGTTGGTCCTTGAACCAAGGCGTGGGCGTGAGGTACGAACTGTGCTGCGACGCATGGAGAAACTTGGAGGATCGGCCCTCAGCGCGGATTATAGGCTTCGCCCGCCACGGCGGCTTCGGTGCGGCTCCTGGCCAGTGGTACAGGCCACTAAACCTCGGTGACGAGCGGCACCACCATGGGCCGGCGCCCTGTCTTTTTCCAGAGCAGCTGCGAGACGGCGTCATGGACCGCCTCCTGCAGCAACGAGCGGTCCGGCCGCCGCCCGGCCCGTGCGACGGCGGCGGCCACCGCCCGAGTTGCCTCCTCCTGCAGGTCAGCTTCAGGGCCGCTGGCGATGAAGCCGCGTGAGGTTACCTCGGGGCCCAGCCGGATGGCGCCGGTATCTCGGTCGACGCCAACAGTGGCCACCACCAGGCCATCCGCGGCAAGATGCTGGCGGTCGCGGAGGACCGCCTGGCCGACATCGCCGATGCCCAGGCCGTCCACGTAAACCAAACCCGACACGTTTTCGGCTGTCTTCTTCAGCCCTTCCGGGGTGACCTCGATGACATTCCCATCCTCGGCCAGGAAGACTCGCTCCTTCGGGATGCCTGTGGCAACCGCCAGCTCCGCATGGTGGTGGAGCTGGCGATACTCACCGTGGACCGGCACGAAGAACCGCGGCCGAACTAGCTCGATCAATTGGCGCAGCTCGTCGCGATAGGCATGACCGGAGACGTGAACGTGGCCTACCTCAGAGTAGAAGACGCGTTCGGCGCCGTTGCGGTACAGGTTGTTGATGGTCCGGTTGACCAGCCGCTCGTTGCCTGGGATGGGCCGCGCCGACAGGATCACCCAGTCGCCGGACCTGACGTTGACGACGGGGTGCTTCTGCGCTGCGAAACGAGCCAGAGCCGAAAGCGGCTCACCCTGGCTACCGGCGGTGAGCAGTACGAGTCGCGGATCGTCGCCTGCCTTCTCCAGCTTGACGGTCAGGTTCTCCGGAACCTCGAGGTGGCCGAGTTCGCGCGCCACCTGAAAGGCGTTGCGCAGGCTGCGGCCGGCCACGGCCACCCGGCGGCCGTGCTCGGCCGCCAGCCGGACAGCCAGCTGGATCCGATGGATGTTGGAGGCGAAGGAGGCGACCACAATCCGGCCGGGGGCTTCAGTGAAGATCCGCTCGAACTCGGGCACCAGATCCCGCTCGGAGCCGCTGTGGCCCTCTCGCTCGGCGTTCGTAGAGTCGCTGAGCATCAGGAGCACGCCCTGCTCGCCCAAGCGGCGGAAACGCTCTAGGTCTGTGGCTCGGCCGTAGGGCGGATCCGCCTCCAGCTTGAAATCGCTCGTGTAGAGCAACCGCCCAATAGGGGTCTCGATGATCAACGCCGCGGCGTCCGGGATGCTGTGGCTGACGGCAACCGTCTCGATGCTGAAGGGACCGAGCCGGACCCGATCTCCCAGCCGCACTTCGCGGAGGTCGCTCTCGCGGAGAATTCGGTGCTCGCGGAGCCGCGATTTGGCCAGCCCCAGCGTCAGCGGCGTGCCGAAGACCGGCACGTTAAGCCGCTTCAGGAGGAAGGGCAGACCGCCTATGTGGTCCTCGTGACCGTGGCTCAGGAAGATGCCATGGACCTTCCGACCGGCTTGGAGCAGGTAGCTCGGGTCAGGCAGAACAAGGTCCACGCCGGGCATCTCGTCCTGGCCGAACATGAGACCTGCGTCGATGACAACCAGGTCGTTCTCCCACTCCAGCGCCCACATGTTGAGCCCTACCTCGCCCAGTCCGCCCAGCGGCACGTACTTCAAAGCCGGCAAGACAACTCCGCTAGAGCAGCCGCAGCTGCGCCGGCTCAAGTGAGCCGGCGGGCCGGGGCAGCGGCGCTGGGCCAGGCGTCGGGGGATGATCCGAAGGGGTCGCCTCCAGGTTCTCCCGAGCGCGACTCGCGAAGCTGTCAAGATGTGCGCGGACCCGCTCGAAGTCTCGCTGCAGATCCGCCAACAGAGAGCCGTTGTGAAGGGCCGCCGCCGGGTGGTAGCAGGGCATGAAACCGACTCCCGAGCGCTCGAAGAACTGACCGTGCACGCGCGAGATCGAGCCGACGCCGGGCAGCATCTGCTGCAGCGCGTGCCGGCCCAGGATCAGAACCGCCTTCGGCCTGACCAGTTTGAACTGGCGGCGCAGATAGGGCAGGCAGGTCTCAGCCTCCAGCGGCAGGGGGTCGCGGTTCTGGGGCGGCCGGCACTTGACGACGTTGGTGATGAAGACCTGCGAGCGGTCCAGGCCGATTTGAGCCAGCAGTTTGTCCAACAGCTGGCCCGCGGCGCCCACGAAGGGCTTGCCCTGAAGGTCCTCGTTGAACCCCGGGCCTTCCCCCACTACCATGATCTCGGCCGGCGCCGGCCCGGTGCCTGGGACAGCGTTGGTCCGCGTCGTATGAAGCTGGCAGAGCGTGCAGACCCGAATCTGGGCATGGAGCGCCTCCAGCCCTTCGGCTGCGATCAGCTGCTCAGCCCCGATGTGGCGGCAATCCCAGCGCGAAAGCTGATCAGATCTCCAGCCAGCGCCACCGCCTCGCTCAGGCGCTCAGCGGCCGCTGCATCCAGCGGTGTCAGAGGCAGCCGAAAGGGGCCGGCGGGGAAGCCCAATTGGTTCATGGCTGTCTTGAGCGGGATGGGGTTGGCGGCGATGCTCATGAGGGCGTTGATGAGGGGCTGCAGCCGCTGCGCGAGCGCCGCCGCCTCAGCGGGTCGCCCTTCGAGATGAGCCTGGATCATTCGCTGGAAGGCACGGCCGGCCAAGTGGCCACTGACCGAGATGACGCCGTAGCCGCCCACTGCCAGCAGCGGCAGTGTGAAACCGTCGTCGCCCGACCAGACTCGAAAGCTCTCCGAGGCTCCGGCGCAGACCATCGTCATCTGCTCGATGTTTCCGCTCGCCTCTTTCACGCCGATGACGCCCGCCAGAGAGCCGCAGCGAAGCGTCGTCTCGGCTGTCATGTTGACTGCCGTCCGGCCCTGGATGTTGTACATGATTACGGGCCCCACTTCGGCGATCGCCCGGAAGTGCTGGAACATGCCTTCCTGAGTGGGCTTGTTGTAGTAGGGCACAACTGCCAGCAGGGCGTCTGCCCCGGCGGCCATCGCCTGCTCGGACAGGTGGATCGAATGGCGCGTGTCGTTGGTCCCGGTCCCGGCCACCACCTGGGCAGTGGGTACCGCCTCCTTCACAGCTCGAATCAGCTGCAGCTTCTCAGCATCACTGAGCGTCGGCGCCTCGCCTGTAGTCCCGGCCAGCACCAGGCCGTCAGACCCATCTCCGACAACCAGCCGGGCCAGGTGCTGAGCAGCTTCATGGTTGACTTCGCCGTCTTCGTGGAACGGCGTGAGCATGGCCGTCAGCAGCCTTCCCACGTGAGCCATGCCTCAGATCACTCCCAGCTGGCGGCCGCACTCGGCCACCTGGACCGCGTTCAAAGCGGCACCCTTACGCAAGTTGTCGGAGACCACCCAGAGCGCCAGTCCGCGGCTGCCTGAGAGGTCGTTGCGGATGCGACCGACGTAGACCTCGTCCTTGCCCGCCACGCTGGCCGGCGTGGGATAGAGCTTGGCGGCGGGGTCATCCTCGACTATGACGCCGGGCGCCGTGCCGAGCAGGGTTCGCGCCTCCTCAGCCGTCAGCATGCGCTCCGTATCCACGAACACCGATTCAGCGTGGCCGATCGGAACCGGGACCCTGACGCAGGTGGCGGCGAGGGGAAGGTTGGGCTCGTGCAAGATTTTGCGCGTCTCGTGCGCCAGCTTCATCTCCTCCTCGTTGTAGCCCTCGGGCTCGATCGACCAGCCGCCCGGCACGACGTTGTAGGCCAGCTGCTGGGGATAGACGATGGCAGCGGGCTCGCGGCCCTCGGCGATGGCTCGGGTCTGGTCCGCCAATTCCATGACCAGCGCCCGGCCCGCGCCAGAAGCCGACTGATAGGTGGAGACGTGTACCCGCGCCAGCCCGGCTTCCCGCCGCAGCGGCTCCAGCACCACAGTCAGCGGGATGGTGCAGCAGTTCGGGTTGGCGACAATGCCCTCGGTCTGCCTCAAGTCCTCCGGGTTGACCTCGGGCACCACCAGCGGTACGTTCTCCCGCAGCCGCCAGGCGGAGCTGTTGTCGACCACGAGGGCTCCCGACTCGACTGCCGTCGGCGCGTACATGAGCGAGATGTCGGAACCCGCGCTGAACAGCGCTAAGTCCACCCCCCGGAAGGAATCTTCCGCCAGCGGTTCAACCGGGACCTGGTGGTCACCGCAGCGCACTTCCAGGCCGGCCGAGCGCTCGCTGGCCAGAGCCTTGAGGCGGCTGATCGGAAAGCGGCGCTGGTCCAGAACCTTGAACATCTCCTGGCCGACTACACCTGTGGCGCCAACGACGGCGACGGTGAGCGCTCGCGACGCTGCCATGAGCGCTAGAGTCTACCGCCGGTCAGCCTGGGCGACCCGCCTGGGAATCAGTCTGATGCTTGCAACCGCTCCAGTCAGGCCAGCCAGTTGGTTCCGTTAGTCTGGCAGGCCGAGAAGTGGCTCCAGGCCACGGTAGAAGCGCTGCTCGGCGGCTATTCTGCGCACGGCGAGCAGCACTCCTGGACCATAGGCATCGCGGCTGTAGAGGCGGTGCTCGATGGTGAGGGTTTGGCCGGCCAACCCGAAGAGGATCTCCTGCTCGGCCATCACTCCCTGCAGGCGGAGCGAGTGGACGCCCACTCCTCCCAACTCCCCCCCGCGCGCCTCCGGGAGCGCCACCTTCTCCGGTCGACGATAGCTGAACGAACCCGCCGCCGCCAGGCGCTTGGCAGTGGCCAGGGCCGTGGCCGAGGGCGCGTCGAGCTTGCGATCGTGGTGCGTCTCCACCACCTCGGCCCCCTCGAAGAACTGAGCCGCGCGCTCGGCCAGCCACATCATCACCGCGGCGCCCACCGCGAAGTTAGGGATGACGCCTCCACCCAGGCCGGCTTCCGCGCAGCCAGCCTCCAGCTCCGCCACAGCGCCGTCGGAGAGACCGCTGGTTCCGATGAGTGGAGCCGCCCCCGCAGCCAGCGCCGCCTTGCCATTGGCCACGGCTACGCCGGGGAGGCTGAAGTCGACCATCACCTCCGGGCGCCACTCGGCCAGCCGCTCGGCCAGATCGTCCCCTCGTCCACAGCCCCCTACGTAGTCGACGTCAGCCGCCGCGTTGAGCGCTGTCGCCACGGCGCTGCCGGCGCGACCCCTGTGGCCGCTCAGCAGCACCTTGATCATCGCTGACTTAGACCGGTCTCAGCGGCGGCGGTCGCCGCCCCGGCCGCCCCGGAAGCCGCCGCTGCGCTCCCTCGGTTCGTAGGTCTCGGCCGGGCGGGCGAGAGCCTCAGCCATCCGCTCGCGGTCGATCTTCTCATCGATCGGCAGCCCCTCGCGGGTCAGCTCCTCGATAGCTGCCTGCCGGCTCAGGTTCAGCCGGCCCTGGCTGTCAATCTCGGACGCCTTGACCATGATCTCATCGCCTAGGTTGGCGACCTCCTCCACCCGCTCGACGCGGTGGTCGGTGAGCTTGGAGACGTGCACCAGCCCATCCTGGTTGGGCAGAACCTCGACAAAGGCGCCGAAGGGCATGATGCGAACCACCTTGCCCCGATAGATCTTGCCCACCTCGACCTCGTCCGTCAGGCCTTTGACCCAGTCGATCGCTCGCCGGGCTCCGTCCTGATCCGAGGAGGCGATGAAGACCCTGCCGTCGTCCTCGACGTCGATCTGCACGCCAGTCTCTTCCACTATCTTCCGGATCACCTTGCCGCCGGGACCGATGATGTCCCGGATCTTGTCAGGGTTGATCTGCAGCGTGGTGATTCGGGGTGAGTACTCGCTCATCTCCTTGCGCGGCTCGGGGATGACGTCAAGCATCTTCTGCAGCACGTGCAGGCGGGCGGCGCGGGCCTGCTCCAGGGCCTCGGCCATCATCTGCCGGGAGAGCCCCTTGATCTTGATGTCCATCTGCAGGGCGGTGATACCATCCTTGGTCCCCGCCACCTTGAAGTCCATATCGCCCAGCGCGTCCTCGACCCCCTGGATGTCGGTCAGGATGGCGTAGCGACCCTCGCGGGTGACGAGGCCCATCGCGATGCCAGCCACCGGTGCCGTGAGCGGGACGCCGGCATCCATGAGGGCCAGGGTGGAGCCACAGACCGATGCCATGGAGGTCGAGCCGTTGGAGGAAAGGATCTCTGAGACCAGCCGCATGGTGTAAGGCCAGTCGTCCAGCGAGGGCAGCACTGGCAGCAGCGCCCGCTCCGCCAGGGCGCCATGACCGATCTCCCGCCGGCCGGGGCTGCGCAGCGGTTTCGCTTCGCCGACCGAATAGGGCGGCATGTTGTAGTGATGCATGTACCGCTTGGAGACCTCAAGGCCAAGACCGTCGATCTTTTGGGCGTCGCCCATGGTGCCCAGGGTGAGAATGGTCAACGCCTGGGTCTGGCCGCGCCTGAACATGCCCGAACCATGAGTGCGAGGAAGGACCCCGACCTGGACGGTGATGTCGCGAACGTCCTTGGTCCCGCGGCCGTCCACCCGCACGCCTTCTTCGATCACCCGCTGGCGGACCCGGTCCTTCACCTTCTTCTCGAAGATCGCGTCTAGCTGGCCTGAGTCGTCAGGCCAGCGCTCGGCCAGCGCGGCCTTGGTGTCGGCCTTGAGGGTGGCCAGCTGCAGTTCCCGGTCGGCCTTGTCGGGGTTGTAACAGGCCTGGTCCAAGCGACCCGCGATGAACTCGCCCACCGCTTCCACCTGGGTCTGATCGAAGCTCGGCGAGGTGAACTCGCGCTTCGGCTTACCCATCTCAGCGCGCAGCTCCTCGATCGCCTGGCAGATGACGCCGATGGCCTGGTGAGCCATCTCCAGCGCATCGACCACTATCTGCTCGCTGACGCCCTTGGCGCCAGCCTCGACCATGAGGATGGCGTCCTTGGTGCCGGCCACCACCAGATCCAGCTCTGACCTATCCATGTCGGTGAGCTTGGGATTGACCACTACCTGGCCGTCCAGGTACCCCATCCGAACCGCTCCCACGGGACCCAGGAAGGGAATGTCGGAGATGGTCAGGGCGGCGGACGCGCCGTTGATGGCCAGGGTCGCGGGGTCGTTCACCTGGTCGGTCGAGAGGACAGTCGACATGACCTGCACGTCATGGCGGAAGCCGTCAGGAAACAGGGGCCGCAGGGGCCGGTCCGTCAGTCGAGAGTTGAGAATCGCCTGCTCGCTCGGTCGCCCCTCGCGGCGCATGAACGCCCCCGGGATCCGGCCGACCGCGTAGTGCTTCTCCTCGTAGTCACAGGTGAGCGGGAAAAAATCGATCCCGGGCCTTGGCTCTCGCGACATTGTCGCGGTGCTGAGGATGACTGTGTCGCCGTCCTTGATCAGGACCCCGCCGTTGGCCTGCTCGGCCATGGTGCCAGAACTCAGGCTGAGCTTACGCCCGGCCAGTTCAAATGATTTCGTGACTTCAGCCACGTTGTACCTCCATAGGGAGGTCAGGGACCTTGCAACCGGCTGCGACCTGAGGAAACCCGCTGTCGCGGCAGGGTGCCAGGGGCCTGACCCCCAACAAATATTGTGGGCGGGTCTTCCCGCCCGTTCTCCTATCGCCTGATACCCAACTTCGAGATCAGAGCGCGGTAGCGCTCGACGTCGTTGCGGCCCAGGTAGTTCAGCAGGCGACGCCGCTTGCCGACCAGGAGAAGAAGGCCGCGTCGGGAGTGATGGTCCTTCTGATTGACCTTCAGGTGCTCAGTGAGCTGCTTGATGCGCTCTGAGAAGATGGCAACCTGAACTTCTGGCGAGCCTGTGTCTGAGTCGTGGAGCCGATGCTCTCCGACAAGCCTTTCCTTGACTGCGCTATCTACTGCCAAACCGAAAGATTAGTCTACCGAAAGGTTGGGGCGGTCTACGCCTTGCCTGACGCCTGCCGACCGTGCCGGGCGACGCCGTCGATGGTCACCGCCGCGAGCAGAACCGCACCCGTGATGACGAACTTGATCGACGCCGGCAGTCCCAGCAGGTCCATCCCGTTCGAGATCGAGATGATCACCAACGCGCCGGTGACAGCCGACCAGACGGAGCCCCGGCCGCCGAACAGCGAGGTACCGCCGATCACGGCTGCTGCGATGACGTTCAGCAGCAGGTCCGAGCCACCGGACGACTGATTGACGGCGAGCAGCCGTGACGCGGCCAGAACCCCGCCGCACGCCGCCATGACGCCGGCCAGCGCGAAGACGGCGACGCGGATGCCGTTCACGGATATGCCTGCGCGGCGTGCGGCCTCCGGGCTACCGCCAACCGCCATGATGTAGCGCCCGAACCGGGTTCGCCGAACCAGGAAGTCGAATCCGACGGCGAATCCGAGCAGAATGAGCAGCGCCAGGGGCACGCCGAGGTAGCCGTTCAGCACCACCAGAGCCGCAGCGACCAGGATTACGAGAACTATCAGCCCCGCCAGCCAGGCGCCGATGGGACCGACGTCCAAGTCGGCGGCCCGGCGCCGGCGCCGGGTCAAGAGCCCGCTGCCGGCGAACGCCAGAATCACAACCACACCCACCGCCCACCCTGCCCAATCGGGCAGATAGGTGCCGGCCAGGGCGTCGATGGTGGTATCCGGGAGGTTGAGCGTCCCGGTGGAGCCCAGGACCAGCAGCAGGGCGCCCTGCCACGCCAACAGTCCCGCCAGCGTGACCACGAACGAGGGGATGCGCAGCCGGCTGAACCAGAAGCCCTGGACGAGTCCGATGGCGCCGCCCGCCGCGATGGCGCTCGCGATCGCCAGCCATGCCGGCAGCCCGTGCTTCACGTTCAGGACTGCCATGATGCCGGCGCAGAGCCCGCTGACCTGTCCCACCGACAGGTCGATCTCCCCCAGCAGCAGGACCAGCACTATGCCAACCGAGATGGTTCCGGTCGCGGCCGTCTGAGTCGCCAGGTTGGTCAGGTTGCGTGGCGTCAGGAAGTTGGGGTTCAGGAACCAAAAGATCGCCCAGATCAGGATGAGGCCGACGATGACCGGCAGGGAGCCGACGTCTCCCTCCCGAAGGCGGCGCACGCGGCTCGTGAGCCAGCCGCCAACACCAGTCGTGGCCTCGGCGCCTGCGGGTTGCGGCTGAACGGCAGTGCTCAGGCGAGGTCCTCCGCTGAAGCGTCGCTCGCTCGTAGCTTGCCGAACTCGGCGCCCGTGATGGCGCCCACCACCTCCTCCCGGCTCGCCGCCTTGACGTCGAACGTCGCCACTCGCCGGCCGAGGCGCATCACCACTATGCGGTCGCACACCTCGAACACGTCGGCCATGTTATGGCTGATCACCACCACTCCCAGGCCCCGCTCGCGCAGGCGCAGGATCAAGTCGAGGACCTGGCGCGTCTGCGCGACGCCGAGCGCCGCGGTGGGCTCGTCGAGGAGAACTATCTTGGCGTCCCACATGACGGATCTGGCGACCGCGACCGACTGGCGCTGGCCCCCCGACAGCTCCGCCACAGGTGTCCGAACGTGCGGGATCTTGACCGACAACCCACGGAGCACATCACGCGCCCGCTTCTCCATTGGCTCTTCACGGAGCACCGGCAGCCCGCCGCGATCCTCCCGACCCAAGTAGAGGTTGTTGACCACGTCTAGGTTGTCGCAGAGCGCCAGGTCTTGGTAGACGGTCGAAACGCCCAGCTTGGTCACGTCGTTCGGCCCGTGCACATGCACAGCCTTGCCCTCGAAGCTGTAGGTGCCCTGGTCGGCCACGTTGATGCCGGCGATCGTCTTGACCAGGGTCGACTTGCCGGCGCCGTTGTCGCCGACCAAGCCCACTACCTCCTCCGCGTAGACCTCGAAGTCGACATCGGCCAGGGCCTGCACAGCGCCGAAGCGCTTGCTGATCCCCGCCAGCTGCAGGATGGGCGTACGGGTTGCCACCCCCATCGGGTGGCCCGTTTAGAAGTCGGGCGTGGGGGGGGGGGGGGGGGGGGG
>JAEKNQ010000021.1 GCA_016464825.1 Candidatus Dormiibacter inghamiae
GAGCCGTAGACGCTGGCGGTAGATCAAGTCATCATTGGTCATGGCGGCTCCTTCCTCTGGACGCAAAGCACCCAAAGGATGAGTCGCCACTACTACTTCTGGCAAGCCCCCAGTTGTCTAGAGATCTTGTGGGCCGTTCAGCTTAGGTGCAGCGGTCAGCGAAACCTGTAACCCAGGCCCCAGACCGCCTCGATCCGCTGCCCGAAGTCGCCCAGCTTTCGGCGCAGGCGCATCATCTGCGTGTCCACTGCCCGGTCCAGGCCTTCGTAGTCGGCGCCCCAGGCTCGGTCCAGCAGGAAGTCCCGTGTGAACGTGCGTCCGGGGCTTCGGACCAGCAGCGATAGGACGTCGAACTCGCGCCGGGACAGCAGTAGTGGTTCTCCGCCAAGCGAGCCGTCGTGAGCGCCGCTGTCGAGTACGAGACTGGTGGAGTCCCGCGTCATAGCCATCCTGGGACTGCTGCTCGGCACCCTGGTCGGCCTCTGGCAGTCCTATCGCTTTTTCGTCACTGACAAGACCTTCGGCACAGTGGTGTTCCACGTCCCGGTCGTCGAGCTGAGCCTTATCCTCCTGGGCTCCTACCTCGCCACGCTGCTGACGACTTATCTACCTGCCCGCGCTGCCTCGCGCGTGCCGCCCGCTGAGGCGCTCCGCTTCGAGTAGCAGAGCCGGGGCGGCGGGGTCGATCTGGTGGATGACCTGTCGGCCGATCTAGCGGCGCTCCCGACGAAGCACACCACGACCCTCGCGCCAGGACTCCAACACCAGGTGATCAGCTGGCTCCCCCAGTCGAGTCAGCACCACCTCTGCGAGCCGGCAGCGGAAGAGATGGACACTGCCGGGCGGAACCTGCTCCTGCGCCGACATGGCTCGCCTCACCTCCTCGGGATCAGTGATCTCCTCGGCCAGCCCGGCGAGCTTCGCGTCGCCCGTCCAGTTCGGTGGGTCCGTCGAGCTCGTGTGCAGCTCGAAACGCCCATCTCGCTGCAGATCACGCGCCCGCAGAGCTCCGCCCATCACTCCAAACCACAGCTCACCATCGCTGAACCCGACCTCCTGACCGCTGAGACGAGGCGAGCCGTTTCTCCGCAAGGTGGCCAGAACATGATGCTTATGGACGCGAAACAGTTCGCCCGCGGCGGAGGCGAGCTCCGGCTCCGCCAACTCGAGATCGCGCCAGCTGAGCACCTGAGCGACCAACCATACTTGCTGGCGCCGCCTGTCGCAAATCAAGCAGGCGCCGGAGCTTGACGCACTGCGCTCCAGTTCTCCTGAGTGGGGTGATCCCGACCCCTGCGCATTCACATATCGCGCTGGTAAGATACGTGCCATGGGAAGTGACGTCGCGCAGGTGGCCGGCCTGGCCCGCGTGCTTGCCCATGAGGTCTGTATCCGCCTCCTCGACAGCCTCACTCAGGGCGAGGCGACTGTGAGCGAGCTGACCAGCCGCTTGGAGCTGGAGCAGCCCAGGGTTTCGAGCCATCTGGCCTTGCTCCGGGAAGCGGGTCTGGTGATGGCGACAGAGAATGGACGCCAGCGCGTCTACGGCCTGGCAACGCCTTCGGTGCCGCTCTCGCTCTCGACCCTGCGCAGCCTGGCTCGGGACCTTCGACCAGGCAGCATCAACGCCGAGGTTCCGGTGACCGAGGACGCCCCCATCAAGCAGGCTCGGACCTGCTACGACCATCTCGCGGGTCGCGCCGGCGTGCAGCTGCTCGATAGTTTGCTTGAGTGCGGCTGGCTGGAGGCTCGGGGCGAGCGAGCTTTCGATCTGAGCGAGGCAGGCGAGGCCGCCCTGCTGTCTCAAGGTGTCGATGTCGGCTCTGCTCGTCGAGCCCGCCGCAGCTTTGCTGTCGGCTGCCAGGACTGGACCGAGCGCCGGCTGCATCTGGGTGGCGCACTCGGCGCCGCGCTGCTGGTCAGGTTGGTGGAAACCGGGCGGGCGAAGCTGGTAGCCGGCAGCCGGGTGGTCCATCTGAGCGATGCAGGGGTGGCGCTCTGACAGGCCTGGTCGACGTCTTCCGCAACCGCCGGCTGGTCACGTTGATGCTCGGCCACTTCACAGTCGACAGCTACGTGGGTGTGCTGCCGGTGCTCTATCCCCTGCTGATTGGCCGCTTCCATCTGGACCTCGCCACTGTCGGCCTGGTCACACTCGCCTACAGCGGCTTCGCCTCCATCTCCCAGCCTCTCTTTGGGATCCTGGCCGACCGTCACGGCACCCGATTCACTGGTGTGGCCTTGGCTTGGACAGCTCTGTCCTTCGCCTCGATCGGCTTCGCGCCCAACTTTGCAGTCCTGGTCGCCATCGCAGCTGCTTCAGGGCTGGGCTCCGGCGCCTTCCACCCGCTGGGTGCGCTGACAGTGCGCGAGTCGCTCTTGGACCGGGACCGCGGCCGCAACCTGGCGATGTCCGTCTATGTGACGGGCGGCACCGCGGGCGTAGCGGTGGGGCCGTTGATAGGGGTTCTACTCTTCGGTCTCCTCGGCGTGCACGGCACTGCTCTCCTCGTGCTGCCGGGCGTGCTCGCGGGTGGCTTCCTGCTTCTGCAGATGGGCCGGTTTGCACCCCGGGCGGCGGCGCCGAAGAGCAGTTCGAGTGCGGTCGGACTCAGCCACGCCACCCCGCTGCTGCCCCTGGTCGCAGTCGTGGCGGTGATGGCGTCGCGCAGCTGGACCACCATCACCCTGCAGGCGTTCACGCCCACCTGGTACCACCAGCTGGGTTACCAACCTTGGTTTTACGGACCGCTCGCAACCACACTCGTACTGGCGAGCTGCGTGGGCAGCGTCGGCTGCGGCAGCCTTGCCGATCGCTTCGGCCGGCGCGCGGTGATCATCGCCACACTGGTGCTCAGCGTGCCGGCGGTCTGGCTCTATGTCGCCTTCCCCGGCCCGCAGGGCTTTTTCACGGCCATCCTGATCGGGCTCTCGGCTGCTTCGACAGCGCCTCTGACCCTGATCCTGGCCCAAGAGCTGATGGGCGCCCGGGCCGGATTTGCCTCGGGCTTGGTGATGGGTCTGGGCTTCGTGACAGGTGCCATCGGCGTTCCCGTGACGGGGCTGGTCGCCAACCACTTCGGCCTGCAGATGGCGCTGGGCCTCCAGGTGGCCGTGGTTGCGCTCACCATTCCCATCGCCTTACTGCTGCCCAGCGAAGGCTCACTGCGGCGGTTGCGAGAGGAGCGGGTGGTCCCGCCGGCTGCCGCCCTGGCGGCGGGACGCTAACGGCTTCTCGGGCGCTCGAGCGCGGGATGTAGAGATGGGTTGACAGCTGCTGTCCCCTCTGCTAGACTGCAAGTAGGTGCTTGTACAAGCAGTTTCTTGTAAGCGGTGCCGATGGGATTCATCGGAACCATTCTCCAGAGGAGGCGCAGCAAAAAATGACACTGACAGACCCCGACTTCAAGCCCTCATCCGCAGCCCCAACCACACCCGACGCCGACTACGAGTCGTCCATGTTCTTGAACGCACCGGCAGCCGAAGTTTTCGACGCGCTGACGACGCTGTCGGGCCTGGCCGGCTGGTGGACGAGCGTCAGCGGCTCCGGTCTGAAAGGCGGCCAGCTGACATTCGTGTTCGACGCGGCCCCGGTCGTCATGCGGGTGGACGAGGCAGAGCGGCCGGCAACAGTAAGGTGGACGGTCCTCGAGTCCGCGCCCACTCCCGAATGGGTGGGAACCACTGTCAACTTCGAGCTGATGCCGCAAGTCGAAGGTTGCGACCTGTCGTTCCGGCACCAGGGGCTGACCCCACAACTTGAGTGCTACGAGGACTGCAAGAACGGGTGGGATCACTTCCTTCCCAGCCTGCGACAGTATGTCGAGACCGGCGATGGCAATCCCTTTTGGTCTGCTGCAGACCTCGAGCGTCGTGAGGCCCGGCGACCTCGGCGCCAGTCGGCGGCGGCCGAGTGAGCATCGGGCCGGGAAGGGTGGGGGGCATCGCCGCCCCCTTCCCGGCCGTCGTGATCAGGCCGCGCTGCGATCCTGGACACCATGGGCCCCGTTCGCCCCTCCTCAGCCGCTAAAGGGGCACCTGGAGCTACCACAAATGCAGTTCTTCGCGCCCTCGCGGATCCGCAACGTCGCCAGATTCTTCGCCTCGTTCGAGGCGGCGAGCTCTCAGCCGGCCAGATCGCCGCGCATTTCGACGTCACCCAGCAGGGTGTCAGTCACCATCTGCAGGTGCTCCAGCGCGCCGGTCTTCTGCAGGAGCGCCGGGCAGGTACCCGCCGGCTGTATGCGCTGGATCCCGAGGCGCTCGATCCGGTTCGCACGGTGCTCGCCGACCTCTGGCCGGACGCACTGGAACGACTCAAGCGTGTCGTGGAGCAGGGCAGGAGCAAGAAGGAAAGTGCAAGACCGCATGAAGCAGAATGACTGGCGGATGACCGCATGAGCCGGCCTGAGATCCTGACCGCCACGATCAGAATCGCGGCGCCGCCCGCGGAGGTGTTTTCGTACCTCGTCGAACCATCTCTTCTCGTTCAGTGGATGGGCACCTGGGCGGATCTCAACGCTCAGCCAGGCGGCGTTTTCGCCGTCGACTTCGACCAAGCGCACGTGCGGGGCAAGTACGTTGCCGTGGAGCCGCCTGACCGAGTCGTCTTCACCTGGGGAGTCCCAGGCGATGCCACGCTGCCAGCGGGCCCCTCAACAGTTGAGATCCTCCTCACTGCCGACGGCGATGGGACTGTCGTCGAACTGACCCACCACGACCTGCCGCCCGAACGACTGCCAGATCACAAAGCGGGTTGGGCTTCGCTCCTCGAGGCTCTGCGGCGGACTGCCGGTTCCTAGCGGGGGCGACCTCGGGCGACCGGGCCCTGTCCCGGCTGCGACTGCAGGAGATCGCTACCTCGACGAGGCCCGGCGCCGGACCCGGTTGCCAAGAGCCGCCTTTAGGGTCCACTACCCTTAGCACAGTGCAGCCGGGTCCTTTCAGCGAAATCGCCGGGCATGAACGAGCCCGGGATCTGCTGGGGCAGCAGCTGGAGACCGGCCGGCTGTCGCATGCCTACCTGTTCACCGGCGAGCCGCAGCTGGGCAAGACTGCTGTCGCGCGGGCGCTCGCGCGAGCACTGCTTCCAGAGGCCCCGCTCGCGCGACATCCCGACTACTGGGAGGACGACCGCCGCGATAACTTGAAGCTGGATGAGATCCGGTTGCTGCCTGACAAGCAGCCCGAATTTCACCAGCAGTCGCTCCAAGCCTTTCTCTCCCTGAAGCCTGCTGTGGGCCGCCTGCGCGTGGCGGTGATCAGCAATGTGGGCCGCTTGGCCGATCCGGTGCAGGGCATTCTTCTCAAGACGCTGGAGGAGCCGCACCCCAACCGGCTCATCATCCTGACCACCCCCAGCCTGTCACCCTTCGTGGTGCTGCCCACAGTTGCCTCGCGCTGCCAGCGGGTTGCCTTTCACCCCGTCCCCCTGACGCGGGTCAGCGAACTGCTGCGCGGACGCGGGGTCGACGCTGAGCGGGCCGAGGAGCTCGCAGCTCTCTCCCGCGGCCGGCCGGGGTGGGCTTTGAACGCAGCTCAGGATCCCGACCTCCTGCAGCGCAACCGGCATTGGGTTGAGCGCCTGGCGGAGCTTTTTGGCGCTCCCGCGGACGCCGCTCTCCATCTGGCCCAGGAGCTGGATGCTGCCAACTTCGCCTGGCGAGCGTCCGACCGCACACGCGAGGAGCCGGCGGTTTTCGCTCTCAGCGGCTGGCAGCTGGAGCTGCGCCGGCGGATGCTCTCCGAGCCCGCAGCCCGGCAGGCGGCCTGGGCGCGGTTGCTTGAGCTCTCCTACGACACCCTTGGCTACTTGGAGCAGAACGTCAGCCCTCGGTTGGCACTGGAGTGCTTCCTGTTGGAAGCTCGTCGCCTGGAAGCTGCGTAGTGCCACGAGCGGGTGGCAGTTACGTGAAGGCCGCACTGCGAAAGTTCGCCCCTTACACGCCTGGTCTGCAGCCGGCCGAGGAAGAAGGCTGGGTCAAGCTCAACACCAACGAGTCGCCCTGGCCGCCTTCACCGCGGGTCATCCAGGCGTTGCGCAGCGGAGTGGGCGAGAACCTGCGTCTCTACCCAGACCCCCTGAGCCGTGGGGCGAGGTCGGCCATCGCCCGGCACCACGGTGTGGGTGAGGATCAGGTTGCCCTGGGCAACGGCGCTGACGAGTTGATCGAGCTCTGCTTCCGCGCCTTCACCGGCAAGGGTCAAGCGGTGGCGCTGCTGCAGCCCACGTATCCGGTCTATGAACCTGTGGCGGCAGTGCACGAGTGTCGAGTTTCGCGGCATCCATACACGGCTGACCACACCCTGCCGGAGAGCTTCGCGGCGGATGAGGCGCCGCTCAAGTTCGTAGCCAATCCCAACTCGCCAACAGGCACCTGGCTCGATCGCCAGGCTGTTTTGGAAGTCGTCAACGGGTCCAGCGGCGTGGTGGCGCTGGATGAGGCGTACGTCGACTTTGCGCCGGAAGAGCGCACCGACCTCATCCGAAATGGGCACGAGAACCTGTTGGCCATCCGCACCTTTTCCAAGTCGTACGCGCTGGCCGGGATGCGGCTCGGCTACGCACTGGGGACGCCAGAGCTCATCGCCGCGCTGAACCTGGTCAAGGACTCCTACAACGTGAACCGACTGGGAGCTGTGGCGGCGGTCGCAGCGATCGAAGACGGTGAGTACCACGACGCTCTTGTCGAGTTCGTGCTGCAGCAGCGAAAAGCGTTGACAGCTGGTCTGCGAGCGAGAGGCTTCGAGGTGCTGCCATCGGCGGCAAACTTCGTATTCTGCCGGCCGCCGGCTTCGCATCGGGCAGCTGATATGGCCGCTGCGCTGTCCGAGCGACAGGTGCTGGTCCGGCATTACCAGCAGGAGCCGGTGTCCGGCTGGCTGCGCATCACGGTCGGCACCAGCGAGCAGCACGAGGCGCTGCTTAGGACACTGGAGGAGATAGTCAGATGACGCTCAATCCCACACGCGATGATGCCTGGGCGCTGGTCCAGGAGAGCACCAAGAGCGAGACGCTCCGCCGCCACATGCTGAGTGTGGAGGCAGCCATGCGCGCCTACGCCGAGCGCTTCGGCGAGGACCCCGAGCGCTGGGGAGTGCTGGGCCTGATCCACGATTGGGACTATGAGTCAGGTCCGACACCGGAGCAGCACCCCAGCCGCGGCATCGAGCAGCTCCGGGAGAGAGGCTGGCCGGAGGCTCTCCTGCAGGACATCGCCTCTCACGCTGAATATCTCGACGTGGCCCGCGACACGCCCGCGCGCAAGGCGCTCTACGCGGTCGATGAGATGTGCGGCTTCATCATCGCCTGCGCCCTGGTTAAGCCGGACCGCTCCATCTCGGCGGTCGAACCCCGCTCGGTGCGCAAGAAGATGAAGGACAAGGCGTTTGCCCGCGGGGTTCACAGGGAGCAATTGCTGGCGGGCGCGGAGAGCCTGGGCGTGGACTTCGACCAGCACATCGAGTTCGTGCGGGACGCGTTGGTTCCGATCGCTGGGCAGTTGGGCTTGCAGAAGTGAGCCAGGGTCAGCGGGTGCTGGTGACGCACCGGGTGCTGGACCCGGCGCCGGCACTGCTGGCCGACGCCGCCCAAGCGGTGGAGTATGAGGGCGATCTCTCGGCCGAGTCGATCGCGGCGGCCGCGGCCGGCTGCGCCGGGATTCTGAGCCAGTCGATCGATCCCGTCGATGAGCGCGTCCTGAGCACGCCGGGCCTGCGAGCGGTGAGCAACGTGGCAGTCGGCTATGACAACATCGATGTCGAGGCGGCCACGCGCCACGGCGTGCTGGTCACCAACACACCAGGCGTGCTGGACGAGACAACCGCCGACCTCGCGTTCGCCCTCCTGCTGGCTGCCGGCCGGCGCCTGGGCGAAGGCGAGCGCATGATCCGCGCCGGGCAGTGGGAAGGCTGGGCGATCGACCAGCTGCTGGGCCGCGACATCCACCGCGCGACGCTGGGCATAGTGGGGCTGGGCCGCATAGGTCAGGCGGTCGCTCGTCGGGCCCGGGGCTTCGACATGCGGATCCTCTATGCCCAGCGCAGCCAGGGGGACCCGAGCGTGGAGCGGGAGCTGAACGCAGAGCGGCGCGAGCTGGGAAACCTGCTGGCCGAGGCTGACTTCGTGAGCCTCCACACGCCTCTGACCGAGGAGACCAGGCATCTGATCGGGGCGGCTGAGTTGGCCTCGATGAAGTCCAGCGCCGTGCTGGTGAACACTGCGCGCGGCCCGGTGGTGGACGAGGCGGCTCTGGCCCGAGCGCTGCGGGAGCGCCGGATCTTCGCCGCCGGCCTTGACGTGTTCGAGGCAGAACCGAGGGTGCATCCCGACCTGCTGGGCCTCGACAACGTTGTGCTGCTGCCGCATGTGGGCAGCGGCTCAGTGGACACGCGCGCCAGGATGTGCGAGACCGCCGCGCGGAATCTGGTGGCGGCGCTGAGGGGTGAGCGGCCGGAGCACCTGGTCAACCCGGAAGCCTGGAAGGATCGCTGATCAGGCGGCTGCTGCTGGCGCTGGATCTGGACGGCACAGTCATCAGCGCCGACCTGCAGCTCGACCAGCGCGATGTCGACGCCATCGGCAGCGCCCAGGCGGCGGGCATGATCGTCGTCGCGTGCACTGGCCGGCCTTTTCCAGGTGCCGAGCCCTGGCTCCGAAGGCTGGACCTGCGCGGCCCCTGCGCTTGCTACCAGGGTGCGCAGGTGCGCTCGGCGTCGGGCGAGATGCTTTTCGACCAAGGAGTGCCCAGAGCGCTGGGCCTGGAGGTGATCCAATTTTGCCGAGAGCGGGATCTGCACGTCCAGGCATATCGAGACGACCGGCTGCTTGTCGAGCGCGACAGGCCCGAAGCGCACCAGTACGCGAATCACGCCGGCATGGCGATCAATGTCGTCGGTGATCTGGGTGAAGCGATGGACGCCACCACGCCGAAGCTCGTCCTGGTCGCCAGCCCCCAGAGATGCGAGGAGCTCTTGCCGGAGGTTCGGCGGCGTTGGGCCGGGGGCTTGGAGATAGCCACCTCGCTGCCCAACTTCATGGAATTCACGCTGGCCGGAGCTGACAAGGCGCGCGCTTTGGAGTTCGTCTGCAGGCATTTCGGCATCTCGCAGAGCGAGTCAGTGGCAGTGGGTGACGGCCGCAACGACTGCTCGATGCTGGAGTGGGCAGCGTTGAGCTATGCGGTCCAGGGAGCGCCGGTCGAGGTCTTGGAGGCAGCCGGCGGACGGACTATCGGACCGCCGGGCACGGGCGGAATCGCCAGCCTGATCCAGGGGTTGATGGCATAGGCATGGCGACTCTTCTCTTGGTTCACGCCCACCCTGACGACGAGGCGATAGCTACCGGCGGCGTGATGCTTCGTGCGAAGCAGCAGGGCCACCGGGTGGTCCTGATCACCGCCACTCGGGGCGAGATGGGCGAGATCTACAACATGGACGAGGCCAGCGTGCGCCCGCGGCTGGGCGAGGTGCGAACTGAAGAGCTGCGCCAAGCGTGTGAGCTCCTGGGCGTCGACCGGCAGGAGTTCTTGGGCTACCGGGACTCGGACATGGCAGGACGGGCCGGCAACGACGATCCCGACTGCTTCCACCGCGCTCTGCTGCCTGAGGCGGCTGAGCGGGTGTCCGCCATCATGCGCCAGGAGCAGCCGGAGGTGGTCGTGACTTACACGCCGGACGGCACTTACGGCCATCCCGACCACATGAAGGCCCACCAGGCGACGGTGGCTGCGGTGGAGCTGGTGACTTCCGAAGGCCTGGCTCCCGCCAAGCTCTACTTCCACGCGATCCCGCACAGCTTGATGCTGCAGTTCGAGGAACGGCTGCGGGAGGCGGGCAGCGCTCCCGAGGAGGCGACTGTTCGCTTCCCCGGCATCCCGGACGAGCTGATCACGACAGTGGTGGACGTGCGCGATCTGGTCGCTGAGAAGCGAGCGGCTTTCGAGCGGCACGTGTCGCAGATGGACCCCAACTCGCCGCTGGCGTCCATGCAGGGCCACATCCTGGAGGCGGCACTGGGCACCGAGTACTTCATCCGCGCCCGCGGCGAGAGCGGCGAGGAGCCGGAGCGAGATCTGTTCGCCGGGTTGGGTTAGTACACTTGTACTAGTGGAAGTCAAGCGGATCACCCCACGTGGCTACTGCCACGGCGTGGTGGAGGCCTTCCGCATCGCCGAGCGGGTTCGCAAGGAGACGGAGGGGCCGATCCACATGCTGGGACAGCTCGTTCACAACACCCACGTCACTGAGGATCTGCAGCGAAACGGCATCAGGCTGGTCGATCCGCCCAACCGGCTGGCCGGCCTGGAGGAGATCGAGTCGGGCACTGTGATCTTCACAGCCCACGGCGTCTCACCGCAGGTGAAGCAGCGGGCGCTGGAGCGGGGCCTGAACACAGTGGACGCAACCTGTTCTGACGTCGTGCGAACCCACGACCTTGTGACCCAGCTGGCCAATCAAGGTTATGACGTCGTTTACGTCGGCCGCCGCGGCCACCCTGAGCCGGAGGGCGTGGAGGGTGAGGCGCCCGGCAAGGTGCATCTTATTCAGGACGTCGCTGACGTGGATGCGCTCCAGATCGAGAATGAGCGGATCGCCGTCACTTGCCAGACCACGCTCTCCGTCTGGGACACGGAAGCGCTGATCGGCGCGGTGAGGGATCGCTACCCGCAGGTGGAGGTGCACAACGAGATCTGTCTCGCCACGCAGGAGCGGCAGGAGGCAGCGGTCGCGGCGGCCAAGGAAGTGGACGTCGTCGTAGTGGTGGGCAGTCCTCGGTCCTCCAACTCGAACCGCCTGGCCGAAGTTGTCCGCAAGCTGACCCAAAAGCCGGCCCACCTCATCGACGACCTCCCCGACCTGGACCTGAGCTGGCTCAGCGGCAAACGCGTGGTGGGAGTGACGAGCGGCGCCTCCACCCCCAGCCAACTGACCCGCCGGGTGATCGCCTACCTGGAGTCACTTGAGGAAGGTCCGGACGGTAACTGGGTTCCCCCGCCGGCCGGTTAGTCTCGCCGGCTGCCACTGCCCGCCCGGTCGTCTCCGACCGAAGTTTCAGGATCCGCCGCTTGAGTGTGCCTCTGAAGCGCCGACGCCTGACGCGGCTGACTCGCCGGCGTTGGCGGTGGCGGCCGGAGGCGGTGGCTGGCTTCCACCCGGCCGTCGTGTCCGGGCGGGCGCGGTCGGCTCAACCGAGCTGCCGCTGAAGTCGCCGGACTGGGAGCCTGCCGGGGCTGACCCTTCGTTGCTGCCTGGAGGCGCCGGCGCCTCGGGGGTAACGGTGGACCCGCCGGCGGCGCGCCGGGGACCGCGAGGGCGGCGCGGCCTGGGCGCCGGTCCATTGGCGGGCGCGACCGCTGCGTCAGGTCGCCCTGACGCGGGTGGCGATTGCGGCGAGGGCGCGTTCAGCGGGGCGAATCGGTTCGGATCCAACTCGGTCAGTTCCTGGCTGAACGGTGTGGCGGCGGGGGGCAGAGACGTAGCCACGGCCGCCGCCGACTCGGGCGTCGCAGCAAAAGCTGCTGGGGGAGTGGTCGATGACGGTTGCGGCCTTGCGGCTTCCTGCTCGCCACCGACCTGCGCCGTCGCAGCAGTCCCCGCGCTCTGGCTCTGGGACGATTGTGCGCCGGCCATCGCCGCTATGGCCGCGCCGGGCGTGGGCGCCTCCTCGTCGACGGCTTGCAGCGCAAGCACTTCCGGGCCAACCGGCTCGCGTCCTCCACGCCCCCGCCCCCCGCGCCGGCGGCGGCGCCGAGCCGGAGCGGCTCCCCCGTCGCCCTGCTCCTGAGCTGCTGCGAGGGCGTCTGTCGCCGCAGGCGCAGGCTCGGTGCGCCGGGGGATTTGGCCAGCGGCAGTACCGCCCTCGGTTGTGGCTTCTAGTGTGGCCAGACTCTCCACGAAGGGCTGTGCCTCAGCCGACGGCTGGGCCGCCAGCACTTCCGCGGCCACCAGCGGCTGCTGGGAGGGAGTGTCGCCGTTGGCAGAGCGCCGCCGGCGCCGGCGCCGGCCGGTCCGCGCGACTTCGGTTTCCGGCTGACCTGCCACAACGGGTGCCGGCTCCGTCCCCATCAGCGGCCGGCGCTCCAGCAATCGGACCACTTCTCCGCTGGCTACCACCTCGCTCCGCTGGTTCTCCATCTCCACGGCAAAGCCACAAAGTCCCCAGGCCGGCTCCTCCACGGCTCGCTTCCGATTGAGCCGCCAGTGGCAGCGGACCGTGTCGCCGGGCCTCACCGGGCGCTCGAAGCGCCAGGTGGTCCCGACCAGGGCGACCGTCCGGGCCAGCGGCACATCCATGCTGCCCAGCCCCATGGCGAGGGCAACCAGCAGCGCGCCGGGCACCACCTGGCCACCGAAGTGGGACGCTCGGGCGTGTTCGCGATCGACATGCAGCGGGCCGAAGTCACCTGAGAGGCCGGCGTAAGCGCTGAGGTCAGACTCCAGTACCGTGCGACGGCGCGTGGTCCAGACGCTGCCGAGAGTCAGGTCTTCAAAGAAAAGCAGATCCAGGAGGTTCTCCAAATGTGGACTCGTCGTCCGGCCGCCGAGTATAAGCAGCCCGCTCCGACCTATACGATCGTCAGGTTTCCATGCCGGCGTCGCACTACTGCCTGAACTGCGGCCTCCCGCTCCAGACTCAGACCCGCGAAGGTCGAGAGGTGGAGTGCTGCCAGCGCTGTGGCTTCGTGCTCTGGCACGACCCCAAGGTGGTGACGGTGGTAGTGGTCGAGAACGACAGCGGCGAGCTGGTTCTCGGCCGGCGTGGAATCGATCCCGGCTATGGCAGGTGGTGCCTACCCGGCGGCTTCGTCAACGACGACGAGGATCCCGCCGAAGCCGCCGCCCGCGAGTGCTGGGAGGAGGTCTGCGCCCAGGTCGACATCACTCGGCTGCTGAACGTCTATCACGTTGCCAAAGAGGATGCGCCCAGCCTGATCGCCATCGCCTACAGCGCCCGGCTCCGCCAGGGTGAGATTCCGCAGGCAGGCGAGGAGATGCTGGAGGTGGCTGCGTTCGCCACCGACGTACTCCCTGAGCTCGCCTTCCCCAGCCACTTCCAAGCCCTGCGTGATTATCTGGCCGCGAGGGAAGAAACCAAGCAGCGATGAACTGGTTCAAGACCTTTCTCTGGATGATCGTGCTGTCGGTGATCCTCGTCATCGCCGGCTCGGCATTGGGCTATGCCACAGGCCTGGGCGCGGGGCTGGGGCTGGCGCTCGGGCTGGGCATCGCTCTCATCACCAACGGCATCGCTTACTTCAAGGGCGACCAGCTCGCGCTCCACGCCGCCCAGGCGCGCGAGGTGACGCCGTTCGACGCCCCCGACCTGCACCGCTTGGCCGACCGGCTGGCTCAGCAGTACGCAGTTCCCAAACCGCGTGTCTACCTAAGCCCCGATCCCACCCCCAATGCCTTTGCCACGGGCCGCAACCCTCACCACGCCTCGATCTGCGTCAACGACGGGTTGCTTCGGATCCTGGACGGGGAAGAGCTCTACGGAGTGCTGGCGCACGAGTTCGCGCACGTGCGCAACCGCGACATCCTCATCAGCTCAGTGGTGGCAGTGATGGCCGCGGCCATCACGTTCATCGCCAGCCTGCTGCAGTGGCAGGCCTTCGGTTTCGGCGGCCGCGATCAGCAGGATCGGGGCGCGTTCGGCCTGATCGGCGTGCTGGCGCTGGCGATTCTGGGCCCGATCGCAGCGCTGCTGATTCAGCTCGCCATCTCTCGCTCGCGCGAGTACGAGGCCGATCACACAGGCGCCGAAGTGAGCGGCCAACCCCTGGCTCTGGCCAGCGCCCTGCGAAAGCTGGAGCGCTCCAGTCAGACGTACGCCTCCCCCGTCGCGAAGCCCGCCTACGCCCATCTCTACATCGTGAACCCGCTTTCCGGTCGGAGCCTGAGCGGCATGTTCTCCACCCATCCACCCCTGGACGATCGCATCCAGCGCC
This sequence comes from Candidatus Dormiibacter inghamiae, assembly GCA_016464825.1. Lineage (GTDB taxonomy): Bacteria > Chloroflexota > Dormibacteria > Dormibacterales > Dormibacteraceae > Dormiibacter > Dormiibacter inghamiae. The sequence goes on from JAEKNQ010000021.1 coordinate 13,950, forward strand.
TGGAGCGGATGGCCGGTGCCCGCCGCTAGCTGAGTCAGCTAGCCCGAGCGGTCGGGCGCCGCGCTGTCCGCCGTCACCACTGCGGTGTCGATGAGCCCTGTCAGCGTCAGCACGCCCAGTACCTGGCCGTTCCTGTGCACGCGCACCCTGTCGGTGTCGTGCAGCAGCATGCAGGAGAGAGCGTCGGCGAGAGAGGCCTCGACGGCTATGTCGGCGTCGGTGTGGTAGCGGGTCGCCTTCTCCAGCCGGCCCTCGTCGATGGTGACCACTGAGAGACGCTTCTGGCTGCGGTCGGGGCCCAGGAAGTCAGCGACGAAATCGGTGGAGGGCTGGGCCAGCATCCGAGCGGGGGAGTCGTACTGCTCCAGCTTCCCGCCCTGGCTGAGGATGGCAATGCGGTCGCCCATCTTGATGGCCTCATCGATGTCGTGGGTGACGAAGACGACTATCTTGTGCATCTGCGACTGGATCCGCAGGAACTCGTTCTGCAGACGGTCTCTCGTCACCCTGTCGATGGCGCCGAAGGGCTCGTCCATCAGCAGCACCGGCGGGTCGGCGCCCAAAGCTCTAGCCACACCCACTCGCTGGCGCTGACCGCCCGAGAGCTGGTGCGGGTAGCGGTCGGCGTACTCGCCAGGCGGCAGGCCGACCAGCTCCAGCAGCTCATTGACGCGGCTCTTCGTCTTGTTCCGATCCCAGCCCAGCAGGTTGGGCACGGTGGCGACGTTGTCGGCGATGCTGAGGTGCGGAAATAGGCCAACCTGCTGAATGACGTAGCCCATCTTGAGGCGAAGCTCGACGGGATCAATCCGGGTCACGTCCCGACCATCCAGGACAATGCGGCCGCCCGAGGGCTCGATCATCCGGTTGACCATCCGCAGCGTTGTCGTCTTACCGCAGCCGGAGGGCCCGACCAGGATGCACGTTTCGCCGTCCTTGATCTCGAGGTCGAGCTCGCGAACGGCGACTGAGCCGTTGGGATACCGCTTCGAGACCCGCTCCAAGGAAAGCACCAGGTAACTCTAGTGGACCATTGGTGGTAAGCGAGTGGACCATTGGTGGCACCTGCAGGGGAGGAGACCTCCCCTCCAAGTCAGCGCCAGAGGCAAGCTTTGGCCGGTGTCGGACGGATAGAGTTGACCTGTGCTGCTCGTTTCCGGCGAACCCTGGATCCGTTGGAACTGGGTGGGGAGTCACCTCGGCAGGATCTGGGACGCTCTGTTGCAGCACATTGTGCTCACGGCCATCGCCATCGGCGTGGGCATCCTGATAGCCATTCCGATCGGCCTGCTAGCCTGGCGCTACCGCCGCACGCGAGGGGCCGTGCTGGCCTCCACCGGCGCCCTCTATACGATTCCGTCACTGGCGCTCTTCGCGCTCCTGGTGCCGTTCACCGGCTTGACCACTCTGACTTCGGAGATAGGGCTCGTCACCTACACGCTGCTGATACTGGTTCGCAACATCATCGTCGGGCTGGACGGGGTGCCGGACGAGGTGCGGGACGCGGCCGTTGGCATGGGCTACAGGCCCTTTCGCCGGCTGATGGCTCTCGAGCTGCCACTGGCCCTGCCTGTCATCATGGCAGGCGTCCGCATCGCCACGGTGACGACCATCGGACTCGTCACCATCACGGCTCTCATCGGGCAGGGCGGCCTCGGCTCGCTGATCCTGTCGGGCCTGATCGCCGGCTTCCCCACTCCGCTCGTGATCGGCGCCTTCCTCTCGGTCCTACTGGCAGTCGTGGCTGATGTGAGCCTGAACCTGTTCCAGCGCCTGATCACGCCCTGGAGCCGCGCGTGAGCTTCCTGCAGGAGGTAGGGCAGTGGTTTCTCAACCCCGTCCACTGGCAGGGCACGGGCGGCATCCTGAACCGGCTGCAGGAGCACGTGCTGATGTCCATCGCGGCGACCGTCACGGCTACGCTGATCGGCCTGCCGATCGGGCTGGCTCTCGGCCACTGGGGCAAGGGCGGCGGCCTGGCGATCAACGTGGCCAATGTGGGCCGGGCGATTCCTTCCTTCGCCATCCTGGTCATCGCCGTCCAGGTGGTTGGCATAGGCGCCACTCCAGCCTTTCTGGCGCTGGTGGCGCTGGCGATCCCGCCCATCGTCACCAACAGCTTCGTGGGCATGCGGGATATCGATCCCGAGCTGCGGGACGCCGCCCGCGGGCTGGGGATGCGCGAGAACGCCGTGCTGCTCAAGGTCGAGCTGCCCAACGCCATGCCGGTAGTCATGGCGGGCATCAGGACCAGCGGGGTCCAGGTGGTGGCGACGGCCACGCTGGCCGCCCTGGTGGGCTGGGGCGGTCTCGGCCGCTACATAGTGGATGGTTTGGCCAACCGCGATTTCGTGCAGGTCTTCGCCGGAGCCATCCTCGTAGCCGTGCTGTCAGGCCTGGCCGAGATCGGGCTGGCGGCGCTTCAGAAGGTGCTCACGCCGGCCGGGCTGCGCCTGCGCGATCAGCCTCTGAAGTCAGCCGCCATCCGGAAGGGCGCTCCCCAGGCGGAGCCGGCGTCCTGAGCCGTGCTGCGCTCCTGCGGAGAGCTGGGTTTCCGGGGTTGGTGCGGGCGGAGCTGAGGGCTCCTCTTCGCCGCCGATTCCTGGACTGCGGCAGCCTCGGCTGCTGCCCGGGTGCTGGCGGCGGCGAGGTAGCGGTAGGTCCATTGTTAGGACAGACGGCGGCTTTCACAGAACACGGTGGGCACGCTAGGCCAGCGCACCTGCAGTTCCGCCAGCCAATTGGCACCAGGGCTGGCCGGATCCAATCGAGTTTGAACAGCGTTCGGCGAGGGATCAGGGCTTAGCAGCTGCGCGACTCTGCTCATCGAGGGTCTCGCAGCTGAACGCAGCCTTGATCTGTGCCGCTGGCTGGTCCACCGCCACCCGCAACCGCGCCTCTGTCGGGCCATCACGAGCGGGCGTGAACAGGTGGAGTCTGAGCGAAGGCTGCTCACCCACCTGGTAGGTGGTGAACTCGAGATCGAGACGGCCCAACTCCGGGTGCTTCAGCCGCTTCAGTCCCTCCGGCCGGCCGTGCACGTCCTGCCGGCGCCAGAGAGCAGCGAACTCAGAGCTGCCCTCGATCAGGTCATTAATCAGCTCTTGGTAGTCGGGGTCCGTCAGGTCGCGGCCCGCGTCGGCCCGGAAAGCTGCCACCATCAGCTCCGCCTCGCGCTCCCAGTCAAGGAGCAGGCGGCGGCCATCGGCCACCATGAACATCCTCCACAACGAGTTTCGACGGTGGTCCGGGAGCGCTGACCAGCCGTAGACCACCTCGCTGGCGCGGTTCCAGGCCAGCACCTCCCGCCGCCGGCCCGTGACATACGCGGGGAATGGGTCCCAGCACTCGAGCACGCGCAGCATGCGGGGCGACATGCAGGCGGTGGCCGGCTCGGACGGCGGCTCCTGGCCGCCCAGCCGGAATAGATGCGTACGCTCCGCCGGCTCCAACTGGAGCGCCCGCGAGATCGCGCCCAGAACCTGGGCCGAGACCCGGATGTCGCGGCCCTGCTCGAGCCAGGTGTACCAGGTGAGGCCGACGCCCGCCAAGTCTGCCACCTCCTCCCGGCGCAGGCCAGGCGTCCGGCGGCGGCGGCCGTTGCGCAACCCGATGGTTTCGGGGTTGAGGCGAGCCCGCCGGCTCTTGAGGAAGGCGCTTAGCTCCTGCCGGGTGGTGGTCTCACTACCAGGATAACTGGACATCTTGTACCAGAATAGCAGAGCGCTCATCGTAGATCACATGAGGTTCCAGAGTCTCTCCTTCAGTCTTCGCAAGCTGCCCCGTAGGGCGCGGGTCGCCTGCGCGCTGCCGGTCGTGTGGATCGCGTTCGGCTCGGCCTTCGTAGCGCTCAAGGTGGGCGTTGCGACTGTGCCACCGTTCCTCTTTTCGGGCGGCCGCTTCCTGCTCGTCGGCGCGCTGCTGCTGGGGTGGTCGGCCTGGCGCGCTCGTGGTCGACTCAACGTGAGCCGGCAGGACGTGCTGATCGCTGCCGCCACCGGCGGCGGCCTGATCTTCGCCGGCCAGGGCGCCGCCTCCTGGGCCTCTCAATACCTGACGCCGGGGATCGTCGCGGTACTCAGCTCCACGATGCCGCTTTGGGCGGCATTGATCGGCTGGGTGGCTCTCGGCACGCGCGTGGCGCGGCTCGGCACAGTCGGCCTGGTAGCCGGCTTCGGTGGAGTCGCCTTCCTGGTCTGGCCGACGAGCCGCGCCGGCGTTCAGTTGGTCCCGGCGGTGGTCACCACCGCGGGAGCGGTCGGCTGGGCCGCGGGGGCGCTCTTCGCCAGTAGGTCCAGCTTCGCGCGCCGGCCGACCCTGATGACCGCCCTGCAGATGCTGGTGGGCGGCGGGCTCCAGGTCATGCTCGGCCTGGGCAGCGGTGAGGCCGGCCAGGTCGGGTTGCAGCAGGTCGTTCCGGCGTTCCCCGTGTTCCTCTACCTCGTGATCGTCCCGGCGCTGATCGGCTTCCCGCTGTTCACCTGGCTCCTCACGCACGTCCCGATCCACGTTGCCAACACGGTGTCCTATGCGGCCCCGGTCGTGGCGCTGGCGCTGGGCTGGCTCCTGCTCGGCCAGCAGGTGACGCTACGGACGCTGGCCGGGGTCGCGGTCATCCTGGTGGGCGTAGGCCTGATCGTCTGGAGCGCCAAGGGGACGGCGGCCAGGAAAGAGGAAGTGAGGCAGTTGGATAAGCGGGCCGCCTAACTCGTGCCGGCCGGCGGCGTCAGCTCAGGCATCTTTCTGGTCTTTGTCCGTCTCTTCATGAAGGGGACGACCCTGGGCCAAGGGCAGGGCTTGGTGCCGGTTGTTGGGATGGTTCTCGTCGTCCTATTCAGCTTCTTCCGGCATTTCGGACTGGGCCCAGGCATCCCCCTCTGAGCCGAGTGCGGGGGTGGCGCACTGCCCTCGCTTCCAGTAGCTTTTCTCTGGTCGGCGGCTAACAGGAGCTGCCATCCACGCCGGCAGGAAGGCCGGCACCAGCCAAGGAGGCACTAGGAGCGATGCACCGATTCGCACATCGGGCCCTACTCGCCTCCATCCTGGGACTGAGCCTTATCGGCAGCGCCTGCGGTTCGTCGGGCGGCGGCTCTCCCTCGGGTGGAAGCAAGGGCACCATCACTGTGGCGGGATTCAACTTCGCGGAGAGTTCGATCGCCGCCAACATCTACGGAGGGGCGCTGAAGGGCGCCGGCTACACTGTCAACTACAAGCTCAATCTCGGCAGCCGCGAGGTGGTCGAGCCCGCGCTTGAGCGGGGTGAGATCGACCTCTACCCCGGCTACGCGGCGACGGACTTGGAGTTCATCAACAAAGGCAAGGGTGAGGCCACGCCCGACGCCCGCGCCACTGTCGACAAGCTCAACACCTACCTGAGCAGCAAGAACGCCAAGGCGCTGGACCCGGCTCCTGCCATCGACGCCAACTCCTTCGCCGTCAAGAAGGATGGCAAGTACGGCAAGTACACCAAGCTCTCAGATTTGACCTCGGTTGCTGGCGAGATGACGCTCGGCGGTCCGCCTGAGTGCCCCAACCGGCCCTTCTGCCAGGCGGGGCTGGAGAAGACCTACGGACTTCACTTCAAGGCCTTCAAGGCCCTGGACAGCGGCGGCCCGCTCACCAAGTCAGCTCTGGACAAGGGCGACATCGATATCGGGCTCATCTTCTCTTCGGACAGCGCTTACTCCAGCGGCAAGTACACGCAACTGCAGGACGACAAGAAGCTCCAAAACGCTGACAACGTCACACCTATCGTCGGCACCAAGCATGTCGACAGCAACGCGCAGAGCCTGCTGAACCAGGTCTCCGCCAAGTTCACCACCGACGAGCTGATCAAGATGAACAAGCGCGCCGACGTGGACAAGGACGACCCGGACGTGATCGCCGGCGACTGGCTCAAGAGCCACGGCTTCAAGACAGGCTAGACAATCGTCTCAGAGCGGTGGGGAAGGCTGGCGCCTTCCTCACCGGCTCGAGCGCAAGTTACCCGGATGCTTCACTGCCGCAGGTCTAACCATCAGGCCGGCCGCTCCTCCCCTCGACCCCCCGGTTCTGGTTGGATTGAGCCATGAAGCTTGAACCAGGTCAGCCGGCGCCCGATTTCAATCTGCTCGACCAGGACGGTCGTCAGGTTTCTCTCAGCTCCTACCGCGGGCGCAAGGTGCTCGTCTACTTCTATCCGAAGGACGACACGCCGGGCTGCACCAAGGAGGCCTGCCAGTTCAACGATTCGCTGCCCGGCTTTGAAGAGGCCGGCGCGGACATCCTCGGCATCTCCGCCGACGACGCTCAAAGCCATCGCGCCTTCCGGGCCAAGTACGGCCTTCGCTTCCTGCTTCTGACCGACCCGGGACACGAAGTCGCCAAAGCCTACGTCGCCTATGGCGAGCGGATGCTCTATGGCAAGCCTGTCACGGGCATCCTCCGCTCGACCTTCTTGATCGACGCTGAGGGCGGCATCGCACGAGCCTGGTACGACGTCCAGGCCGACGGCCACGCCGGCAAGGTGCTAGAGGGGCTGGGCGCTTCCCGCTGAGCGGTCAGCGGGTCCAGTTCCAGGAGCTCGACTGGCAGATCATGCCGGGGCAGCCGCTTTCGGTTCACGTGCAGCTGGCCCTGGAGGAGGTCTTGCTGAGCCGGCTGGCAACGGGCGAGGGGGCACCTGCCCTGCGCTTTTGGGATTGGACTGAGCCGGCGCTCATCCTCGGCTCAAATCAGGTGGCTGCCAACGAGGTCGATCGGGAAGCCGCCGAGCAGCTCGGCTTTGCGATCGGCCGCCGGATGAGCGGCGGGGGAACCATGATCGTCGAGCCGGAGCGCACCATCACTTACTCGCTCTTCGCGCCGGCGTCGCTGGTGGCGGGGCTGAGCTTCGTCGAGTCCTTCGCGCACCTAGACGCCTGGGCGGTTGACTGCCTGCGCCGCCTGGGTGTTCCGGCCGGCTACCGGCCCATCAACGACATCGTGTCGCCTGAAGGCAAGATCGGCGGTGCCGCCCAGGCGCGGCGCCGAGGCTGCCTGCTGCACCACACCACCATCGCCTACGACATGGAGCCCGGTTTGGTGCAGCAGCTGATCCGGATCGGCCGCGAGCGTGTGTCCTCGCTGGGGGTGCGCAGCGCCGAGAAGCAGGTTTCACCGCTGGCCCGCTGGACGCACATGAGCCGCGCCCAAGTGGTCAGGGCCCTGAGCGACCACTTCTACTCCCACCATGGCGGCCGGCCGGGACGGCTCAGTGCCGCTGAACTGGCCGAAGCTCAGCTGCTGGCCGCCAGCAAGTACGCGACCGCTGACTGGATCGATCGCCTGTGCTGAGCCGAGCTGCCGCTCAGACCTCTTGCAGCATCACGCGGTGCGGCGTCTCAAGGTGGCCGCGCCGGCCGCGAGCGCCAACAAAGAGCACGCCGCGACCACGCCGACGTCCTGAATCAATTCCCGACTCAGCTCGGCTGAAGTGGTTATCAGCTTCAGCGCATCAACTGCGTAGGAGAGGGGCAGGAAGTCGGAGATGCGGGCGAGGATCCCTGCCATGTGGTCGCGGGGTACCAGCAGGCCGCAGAGGAGGACCTGAGTGCCGGCGAAAAGCGGCATGAACTGCACCGCCTGGAACTCAGTGCGGGCAAAGGCGCTGACGAAGAGACCCAGCGCCATGCCGAGCACAGCGTCAAGTACTGCGATTCCGAACATCAGTGCCAACGAACCCTTCACGTCCAGCCCGAGCCAGAACAGACACAGGCTCGCAGCCACGCCCACCTGAATGACCGCCAAGAGTCCAAACGCGACTGCGTATCCGAGCAATAGGTCCAGCTTGGCGATAGGCATGGTCATGAGCCGTTCCAGCGTCCCGCTCCGGCGCTCTCTCAGTGTCGCCACGGATGTGACCAGAAACATGACTATGAAGGGGAAGATCGCCAGCAGCGTCGGAGCCAGACGTTCGAACAGCGGCTTGGAGTCGAAGACGTAGCGCATGAGGACCATGAGCAGAGCCGGCAGGAGGATCACGAGGGCCAAGGTGCGGTGGTCTCGGCGCAGCTGGGCCATGATCCGCCAGCTCGTGATCAAGGTCACGCGCAGGCTCACGCAGGCGTCTCCACAGCTGCCCCGGTTTCCCCGGCCAGCTGCATAAAGGCCTGCTCCAGGTCATGGCTGCCGGTGCTGCGGCGAACTCCCTCCGGGCTGTCGTCAGCGAGAATCGAGCCGTCTCGCATCAGCAGCAGCTGATCGCAGCGCGCTGCCTCATCCATGATGTGGCTGGAGACGATCAGCGTCGCGCCTAGATCGCCGGCGAGTTGATGAAACAGCCGCCAAAGCTCCTCGCGCAGAACCGGGTCCAAGCCGATGGTCGGCTCATCCAGGATGAGCAGCTCGGGCTGGTTCAACAGCGCAACCGCAAGACTTGTTCGCGAAAGCTGGCCACCGGAGAGCTGGGCGACCAATCGCTCGCCTCCCGACTAAGCCCTACCTGCTCCAGAACGAGGCCAACGGCGGGCGCCTCGGCCTTGATCATGGCGGCGAAGTAGCGAAGGTTGTCGCGGATCGAGAGGTCAGCGTAGACAGCGGGTGACTGGGTGGCGTAGCCGATGCGGCCTCGCAGCGCGCGGCTGCCTGCCGCTCTACCCAGCACGCTGATCCGGCCCTGAGTGACGGTCTGCACCCCGACTATGGCCCGGAGAAGGGTGCTCTTGCCGCAGCCGCTGGGCCCCACCAACGCTGTCAGAGCACCACGCCGGATCGAGCAGTCCAACCCGTGCAGTACCTCGGTGCCGCCGCGGACCACGCGAAGGCCCTGGGTCTCGACAGCGCGAGAATTCATCGCTTGTTGAATTGTAGCGCCTGAACTCAGTTTTCGCAAGCCCCTGGTCGCCCAGAGCTTTGGCCGACTCAGCTTCCCATCGCGCCGCCCCGGCCGGCGGGTGGGTCAGACCTCCTGGAGTACCGACATAATGTTGCCCGCCGGATCCTTGAACCAGGCGATGGGAGGACCCCAATTGCGGATAACTCCCTTCTCGTCGGACCCTTCGTACCGCTCGAAGCTGATTCCCCGCGCCGTGAGCTGGTCGACGGCGGAGTCGATGTCGTCGACCGGGAAGTTGAGGATGGTGAACGTCGCCGGAGTGTGGTCCGGCTTCGGATAGACGAGCGTGTTTCGGTCGCCTGCGATGTGCAGCGTGAGCATCCCGTTGGCCTCGGACACCCGAAGACCGAGTGTCTCGCTGTAGAACTGCTTGGCCTTCGCGATGTCATTGACTGAGAAGCCGCTGAATGCTTTGGTGTTCTCGAACATGGTGCTCCCCTTCTCTGTGATGACTGTGGATACGGTGTGGCCGGGCTCTGTCTTCTTCTCCGTAAACAATCCTCCTCCATCTGGGCGGTCATCAGGGATCGAGGTAGCGCTGAATGGTGGGTGCCACGAGCTCGACGATCTCCTCTTGCGAAGCTGAGGCGAGAGGCTCGACCCCGAGAACGTACCGGACAATCGCGATGCCTACCAAGTGTGAACCCACGAGCGTGATCCGTAGCCGGGGCACGCCTACCGCATCCGCGATCCGGCTGAGCACCGTGGCGGTCAGAAACTGGCGAAGCAAATCCGCCCCCTGCTGGCTGGTGGTGGCGGACCGGATCAGGGCCTGCATACGAAGGCGTGAGCCGGGATCTTCCCAGAGACCGAGAAATACGCGGAGCAAGCGCTCCGCCAAGCTGTTGCGAGGACCCGCGCCAACGACTCTGGCTATCAAGTCGGCGGGCTGGAAGGGTATCTCCAGCGCTTTGAGGAAGACGTCCTCCTTGCGGCCGAAGAAGTGGTGGACCAGCGCTGGGTCCACACCCGCCTCTCGGGCGATGCCCCGAATGGTGGTCCGGTCATAGCCGAGATCGCTGAAGAGTTGGCGCGCCGCCGCCAGCACCATAGCCCGCGTCTGCGTGGGACCCGGGCGCCGCCCGGCCGTCTGACCGTTGCCCATCATCAGCTCCGCGTCAAGGTGGCGGCGAGGCACCTTCGTGATCCGCCCGCACGACCAAGCCGAGCGCGTCGCGTTGGACAGGCATGGCGAAGCCGTATCGGTCGGCTTCCAGGGCGACATCGAGGTCGCTGGGCGGGAAGCCGGCTGAGCGCCCCGCGCGCAGGTCCGCGAAACGCTGGCTGGCTTTGAGCCGCCCCAACAGCAGCGCCAGGTCCGCTCTGCGGCCGGTCAGCAGGTGCTCCAAATAGAGCGCGCAGGCGCGATCCTCAGGATGGTCGAGATCTTCCCCTGAGGCGACCAGCGTGACCAGCGCGGGGCTCGAGCACCTCAGCCAGCGACTGGTGGCAGCTGCGGTCACCAGGCCCGTGACGAGAATCCGCTCCGCCTGGGCGGCGGCAAGGACCGCTTGGACGCCGCTCGTGGTGCGCTGGATCAGCGTGCGGCCGGCGATCTCCACTTGCAACATCTGCGTGGGCGAGTTGCTGATTGGGATACCCGTCACCGGAGCACCCTCTTCTTCAGCCGAGATCACCGCTGCGGGAATCCTCCTCGCCAGCGTCAGCGCTTCGACCACGGTACCGACGAGTCGGCACTCGCTGGCCCCTCGATCGAGCGCCACGGCTGTGACAGTGAAGGCGCGAAGAACATCGATGACGACAACCACCCCCCGGGCCGACCGGGCTCCCGCGATGCCGCCGCGGTGTTCTATGCGCAATCCGGCCCGCTCGTGGGCTAGAGCGGCAGCCGCGTGCCGGCACCCGTGGCCAGTGCGCGCTCGTAGACCAGCCGGGCGGCTGCCAGGTCCTGAACTGCGTGCCCGGCCGACTTGTAGAGCGTGATCTCGGCCTGGCTGCTCCGGCCGACAGCGCCGCCGAGCACCTCACCGAGCTCCACAGCTGTCGCGGGATCCACACCGGCGAGCTCAGCCGCGCCGGCCGGCGGCGGCTGGAAGACTGCCCGCGTCTCGACGATCAGCCGGGCGCTCCGGACAAGCTCGGGCTCGAGCTCCGAGCCGGTCGCGCTGAACCCGACAGAGGTGATGTGAGTGCCCGGCCGTACCCATTCTCGGCGGAGGACGGGCTCAGGCGAGTCGGTGCAGCAGCAGATGACGTCAGCGCCCCGTGCCGCCTCTGCGAACGAAGGTGCGGCATGGGCGTGCGGGAGGGCGCCGGCTAGGCGCTGGGCGTGGGCTTGGTTTCGGGAGGCTATCCGGATCTCGCCGAAATCCCGCACCCGCGGCACGAACTCGAGGTGTGATCGGCCCTGTACGCCGGCGCCAAGAATCGCCAGGATCTTTGCCTGGGGAGAGGCGCATTCGCGCACCGACAGCGCGGACGCGGCGGCCGTGCGCCGCGCAGTAATGACTCGACAGTCCAACACTGCCAGCGGGATTCCGCTCGCCCCATCGAAGAGGGCTATCAAGCCCTGGTGCGAGGGAACCGGTCGGCCGTGGTTGCCGGGAAAAACCGATACCAGCTTGACGCCCAGCCCGGCCTCGAGCAGGAAGCCTGGCATCGCCGCCAGCATTCCACTCGAGGAGCGGGCGGCGATGCGCGCAGGCACGTCAGCCTCGCCGGCCGAGAGGGCGCGGAAGGCGTGAACCAGCGCTTCCAGGAGCGCGTCGGGGTCGAGCAGTGATGCCACCTCATCGGCGGTCAGATAGACAAGCGGGTACTCCTCAACAGCCTTTTGCACACCTCTCAGATCTCCGCGACGCGGGTCCGTTGGGCCAGCGCCGCCGCTCAAGGCGGAAGGGCTAGCCACTGTGCACGTTCCAGCGGTGAATCGTCCGCCCGTGGGGGTCGAGGCGCAGGACGCAGTACGCCGCCGAATCCAGCCCGAACCGGGCCGCGGCCTCGATTTGGAGGTCGGCCCAGGCGACTGCCAGCGCTCGAGCGAAGTGCCCATGCGAAAAGGCGAGCACATCACCGCTCGCCCCCTCCAGAAGGCGCAGAGCAAGCCGAGCGCGAGCCCGGACCTCGGCCGGCGTCTCGCCTTCGGGACAGCCGTCGCGAAAGAGCTCCCAGCCGGCTGCCTGCTCTCGGATCTGCGGCGTCGTCAAGCCCTCGTAGCGGCCGTAGTCAAATTCTCGCAGCAGCGGCGAGACCGTTACTGTGCCAAATCCCGCCAGCTCCGCCGTTTGCAGCGCGCGCTGCCGATCGCTGGCATAGACAGCCGCGAAGTCGTGCTCGCGCAGCGCTGCGCCGAGCCGGCGGGCCTCCGTTTCGCCCAAGGAAAGCAACGGGAGATCGGTGAACGACGTGTGCTGACCGCTCTCCGACCATTCGGTCGCGCCGTGCCGGGCGAGATAGATATCGCGCTGCATCTGGCGCTGTGGCGCCTAGTGTCCTGGAACCGAGGTCCGCGGCATATTCGCGCGATCGGCGGCCGGAGCCAACCGGGGTCCCCACGAAGTCGATGACTCCGAGGGGTGGAAGAAAAGGGTGGCGCACGGAGGAACGCACTCCCAGCCGAGGGCCCCGCGCAGCGGGGGCGTGCGACGCGGTGCCGAGCCCCTTGACGCAGGCTGCAGCGCCGCCGGCGCCCGGCCGCCTGGCCCGCGAAGACGCAAGGAACTTCGGTTCCCGGACACTAGCGGCCGAGGAGCTCGGGCCGGCCGGTTCGGAGGGAGCGCTCGGCGGCCTCGATCACCGTCCCTGCCCGCAGGCGCTGGCCGTAGTGGACGCAGACTACGCCGACGCCAGCCCTGCGGCCATTGGCCTGGAGGGCCCCGTTCACCGCCTGGATAAGGCGGTTGGCGGCGTACGCGGTGCCTGCGATGTCAGTGTCCGGCAGCAGTGCCAGAAGTGAGGGCGGCTGGCGGGCAAGGACGCCAGTTGTGTCGACGTCACGGAGCGTGCTGGTGACAGCCTCGGCGACGAGCTCCAGCGTCTGGTCACCGGCAGCACCATTGGAATCGGCCGCGCCCTGCGCGAAGGGCTGCACCAGCACTACACCCAACGAGCGGCCGTACCTGTGCGCGCGGGCCAGCTCATCCTCCAGGACCGGCCTGAGGAAGCGCTCATTGAAGAGCCCGGTGGACCTGTCGACAATGTGCAGAGGCATCGAGTCGGGCTCGTCGAGGCGCACGCCGCAGGCGCTGCAGAAGAGAGCCGAAGACTGCATCTGGGCGCCGCAGGCGCCGCAGACTTTGGTCTCCGCTCCGGCCGAGCGGAGGAACTTGGGAAGCGGCATGGGCGCTCCTCAGCCTACCGTGAGGCATTTGGGTAGACCTTTGACCGGCGGAAGGACCTCATGCTGGTCGCGGTCAGGAGGACATTCAGCTACATTCGGTCAACATGCCCGAGGTTGAGCACCTTGGAGTCGCGGAAGCTGAAGCCTCGCTCTCTCACCTCATCGACCGCGTGGCTCGGGGAGAGCGATTTGTGATCAACTGGCGCGGCCGGCCGTAGCTCGGGCTGCTGCCGCCGGCCGAAGCATCGATCGGCAGCGCTTCAGCGGCCGGACTTGTCAGCATCGTGGGAGCGCTCTCAGCCTGGGACGACCTTCCCCAGGTGGTGGAGGAGATCTACGCTGCGCGGCGGAACGCGCGGGACCGTGCCGTTCCCGCTTGAGCCCGCAACGGGCGGCCCAGCCCGATCAGTGGCTCACTTCCCGCCGTTTTCGTCTCTGGTCTCAATGGCCCAGACCGTCCGGAAGCGCTTGAACCCAACGCGTCTGTACAGGCGTTCAGCAGCGTTGCCGTCAGTCACCGTCAGCCCGAGCCGTTTGTATCCGGCGCCCGCGCAGGCAGCTGCGGCGTGGGCGAGGAGCCGCCGGCCCAGACCCCGATTCTGGAGCGTCGGCACAACGAACATTTCGGTTACCCACGGACCCCCTGGCCACCAGTCCGATCCGGCCATCGCAGTCACGGCAAGTGCTCCCGCCACCCGGCCGCTGGGATCGACGAGCAGGCGTGATGCTTCCGTCAAGATCGGCCCTGTCAGTCGACCGCTGAGTACGTCAGCCCAGTAGGCCGGCCGATCGACTGAAGCCCAGGTCTCGTGGTCCGAATGGCCGGCAGGAGTCGCGGCGCCGGCGGCAGCGGCAATCTCCGGCGGCGGACGATCAATGTCCTGCAGTCGAAGTTGGTCGGAAATTGAGACTGCCGGTGACCAGGGATGCTCATTCAGGTCCAGTACCATCTCGTGCGACATACGGAGCAGCCGGCCGCCGGAACCAAGCAGATTCTGGGCGTCTGTGGAGCTGGCAGTCCGCACCACCGTCACGGGCTCAGGTTTGCCACAGTCGAACTGCGGGAGCCCGAATGACTAGACCGCCGCCTCGTCTCCGGGCTTGACGCCGTTCAGTTCCCTCCTGGCCCAGCTGTCGACGGTGCGGAGCACCGGACGCAGGCTCTGGCCCAAGTCGGTCAGCCGGTAGCTGACCCTCACCGGCGGCCCGGGATCGACCAGCCTCTCCACCAGTCCTTCGTTCTCCAGTTCGCGAAGGCGCTCGGTCAGCACCCGATCGCTGATGCCAGGGATGCCGGCAAGTAGATGGTTGAAGCGACAGGTGCCTCCCATCAGCGCTCGGATCACTGCCCCCGACCAGCGCTTCCCGATCAGCTCGATAGCATGCTGGAAGGGCGCGCTGTAGTCGAGCGCGGGGGCGGTCATGGCGGGTAATTCTAGTCCCCAGAAGGCTTCAACGCCAGTGGTTTTTGACCTTGTCCTGAGCAAGTCCGCCTGGCGCTGCCGGAGTTGACGCCGGCCGCCGATCAGTCTGCTTCGGTCACTATCGGGTTGCGCAGCTCGCCCAGGCCCTCGATGGCGCTGACCAGCAGCTGGCCGGGGCGCAGAAACTCCGGCGGCTTGCGACCCAGCCCCACCCCACCAGGCGTTCCCGTCGCTATCACATCGCCGGCTTCGAGAGTGGTGAAGAGGCTCAGGAACGCGATGATCTCCGGCAGCCGGTGGACCATCAGCGATGTGTTCGAGCGCTGGACCACCCGCTCGCTGCCGTCCGGTTCCACAATCTTGCGGGTGAGCGCCAGGTCGAAGGGGTGCAGGACCTCGTCGGCAGTGACGAGGAAGGGGCCGAGCGGTCCAGTGCCATCGAAGTTCTTGCCAGCGGTCCATTGCTTACCAGCGTTCTGGAAGTCGCGGAGCGAGATGTCGTTGAAGACACCGTAGCCGGCGACATGATCGAGGGCGTGCTCCGCGGCGATGTAGCGGCCAGGCCGTCCGATCACAGCGGCCAGCTCGACCTCCCAATCCATCTGGTCGCTGACGCGGGGTTGGGCGATAGCGCGCCGGGGACCGGCCAGGCTGGTCCGGCTGCGCAGGAACACCTCCGGCCGGGCTGAGGTCTGGTTGCCCAGCTCGTCGGCATGCTCCGCGTAGTTGCGGCCTATGCAGAGCACCTTGCCAGGATCGGCGACCATGGGCCCCAGGCGCTCGTAGGCGAGCGGGTGGCCGCTGCCAGACGCTGCGAGGGCTCGGTCCAGCGCTTCCGGGCCGCCGGCCAGCAGATCTCGGAGGGACGGGCCCAGTTCGACCAGCTGATCTCCCTGCAACGCCACGGCCCGCAGCCCGTCTCCGGTCAGGTAGGTGCCGAGCTTCACGAGGAAAACGTACCGAGCCCGCGGCGACCGCGGCAGCGGAGCAGACCCAACCGGTCAGTGCCTAGCCTCGCCGCAGCTCCAGTCGAGTCTCGATGCCCAGAAACCGGCCGACATCACTAGCCTCCGCTGCCAGAGCCTCCTCATCGCCCGGCGCCCCAAAGGAGAGCTGCACCCGGACGGTGACGGCGCTCTCCCCGTACTGGCGGCGCAGCCGCCAGCTGCCGACCAGGCGCCCGTCATGGACGACGGCGGGATGGATCCAGCCGCCGGCGTAGATGGCTTGCGAGGTCGAGGCATCGCGCAACAGAGTGCGATCCCGGTAGCCGACCAGGTAGGTGTCAAACTTAGGCAGAAGCCGCCAGCCTGCACCCTCCTCACCGACTCCCGCCAGGAGAAGCCGGCGGCCGTCACAATCCACAGTGACCAAGCCTAGCGGCGAGCAGGCGGCCCGGGCGGCGGGTAGCCCAAAGCCCGACCAGGCGGAAAAGTCCTCGACGGCGGCGGGGCCGAAGCCGGCGAAGTAGCTACGCGCCAGCTCAACCTCTGGCTCCACCGGTCTCCGTTCTTTTACGCGGGCCAGCCACTCCTTCAGCAGGACATACGTCGGCTCTGCCTCAACCTCTCGGTCAGGGCCTCGGCAGATCACCCCTGAGGCGGCGGCGAAGACCATCGCGTGGGCGGCCGCCTGGCCGGACGGGTCGAGGCGGGCACCCGCCTGGGCGAGCTCCGCCACCACCTCTCGCCGGCTCAGCGACCGCCCCGCCAGCACTCCCGGCAGCTTCTGGAGGAGACGCTCGCAGAGCGCGGGGTCCAAGCCCAGCTGCGCCCGGCGGCGCTGGAAGCGAGCGGCAATGGTGGGTCCGAGCAGCCGCACCAGCCAGCCCACGTCGGCGGCCGCGACCATGTGCAGGGTGCCGCGCATGAGCCAGGTCCTGACCACGCTTCGTTCCTGGTCGCACGCCCTTGCGACTTGAGCCTCGGTCACGTGCGCCATGCGCGCTCGCACCGCCAACCGCGACGAGAGCAGATCCTGCGCCTGAATGCCGGCGCAGCCCGTCACTGCGGCCGCCACATCCTCAGCTCCGCGAGCGCCCAAACTCTGGGCCGCCATCCGCATGCGAAGCACCTGCTGCCCGCTCAGGCTGACCATCGCGCCCAGGCTAAAGCCTCACAAGACGCGCGCTCGCCGGGGCGAAATCTATGCCCGCCCAACCACCTTTTTGGCTTCGGCGATGACAGCGTCGTAGTCGGGTAGGGATTGGACCTGGCTGCGCAGCCAGGTCCACCGGATCACGCCCTCACTGTCGACTATGAAGATCGAGCGGTTGGGCATGCCCTTGAAACCCTCCACGTCGTCGCGGCGCACTCCATAGGCCTCGACCATCGTCCGCTCGAAGTCAGCCAGCAGCGGATACGGCAGGCCGCCCAGCTCTCGGTCGAAAGCCTGGTGGCAGAAGACGCTGTCGACGCTGATGCCGAAGATGGCGATGCCGGCGTCCGCCAGCTCCGCGTGCCGTGACCGGAACTCGGTCAACTCGGTCTTTCAACCAGGTGTGAAGTCGAGAACGTAGAACGCCAGGATGGTCGCGCGGTTGGCGCGGAAGACCTCGCTCAGGGTCACGGGGCCATCGCCGGTCCCGGGTAGCGTGAAGTCGGGCGCGGGCTGGCCGGCCTGCAGCATCCCCGGCGTCAAGCGCTGAGCGGGCCGGTTTCGACGCCCGCCTCGGTGATCGCTTCCCGGATGCGCTTGGCGGTGGCCGCGGCGCCAGGCGAATCGCCGTGCAGGCAGATGCTGTCGTACTTGCCAGAGCGGATCTCCCGCAGCGCTTGCTCGGCAGCCGCGCCCGGCTCCAGCACCGAGCCCGGCTGGGAGCGCGGTGCGAGCAGCCCGTTGGCCAGGTAGGCGCGATCCGCGAAGCCCTCGCGATAGCCCTTGACGCCCAACTTCTCGCAGGCGGCCAGGATGCCGTAGCCCGGTTGGCCCATGACACCAAGCCCAAACTCGGCCGAGATGCGCACCAGCACCTCAGCGCTCTCAGCGTCGGCCTGGCAGACGTGGTAGAGAGCGCCGTGCGCCTTCACATAGCCCAGCTTGCTGAGCGCTGCCAGGGCGCCGATCTGGAAGCGGATCAAGCCCTCCAGCTCCGGCAGGGGCAGGCGGTACTCGACCCGGCCGAAGTTCTCACGATCCTCGAAACCGGGGTGGGCGGCCACCTCCACGCCGAGCTCGTGGCAGCGGCTCACTGTCGCAACTGATTCGTTGATGGAACCGGCGTGAGCCGCGCAGCAAACGTTGGCGCTGTCGATGTTGGGCAGGATCTCCTCGTCCTGGCCCACCGCCTCACCCAGATCGGAGTTGATGTTCATGAGTGCCGATTCTCCCCCTTCAAGAGACCCAGGGCGTGGTCGAGCACTGGCAGCACGGCTTCCAGCGACCCCCGCGCCCCGGCTTCGCTGCCGGGCAGCGCCAGCACCAGCGTGGAGCCCAGCACGCCCGCCAGCGAGCGCGAGAGGGAAGACATGGGAGTCTGGGCCAACCCGCGCTGCCGCATCACCTCGCCCAGTCCAGGGATGTCGTAGTCGATAGCGTCTTGGACCGCCTGCGGCGTGACATCCCGCGGCGCCAGCCCGGTGCCGCCAGTGGTGAGCAGGAGGTCATGGCTTCCGGCGGTCCGGCGCAGCCAGCCGGCGATCTGATCCCGCTCGTCAGGCACCGTCTCCACCTCGCCCACTTCGTAGCCCTGGTGCAGCAGCAGCTCCCGCAACGCCGGACCGCTCGAGTCCCCCATCTGACCAGCCGAAACCCGATCGGAGACCGTGAGCACGGCAGCTCTCATCCGGCTTGGCGGGTCCACTCGCCTGAGCGACCCCCTGTCTTCTTCAACAGCCGCACCGACTGTAGCTCGACACCCTTCTCCAGCGACTTCACCATGTCGATGAGCGCCAGGCCAGCCACCGCGGCGGCCGTCAGCGCCTCCATCTCGACTCCTGTCTGGCCGGTCACCCGGGCGGTCGCCTCGATCCGGACCGCCGCCTCCTCCAACTCGAGCTTCACCTCGACGCTGGAGAGCGGCAGAGGGTGGCAAAGCGGAATCAGCTCGCTGGTCCGCTTGGCCCCCATGATGCCCGCCAGGCGGGCCACCGCCAGCGCGTCCCCCTTGCTCAGCTCCGAGTTCGCGATGGCCGCTACAGTCGCTGGCGACAGCCGAACCCGGCACTCGGCCACTGCCTCGCGCTGGGTGGCGGGCTTGGCGCCGACGTCCACCATGCGAGCGGCGCCGTGCTCATCGAGATGAGTGAAACCGGTACCGGCGCTCACCTGGTCAGCCTAGCTTTTCCCTGAAGAGATCGAGTCGCCAGTCGTTGCAGCGCATGAAGCTGCCCCGCGGGTACTCGACTACACACTCCTCCAAGAGGGTGAAGCCGAGCTTCCGACAGACGGCGTTGGAGGGCGGGTTGTCGACGGACGGGAACGCGTGGAGGAAGCGGAGCTTCCGCTCACACCTGGCGCTCGCGACGGCCTGTGCGGTGGCTGTGCTGGCGATACCGCGGCCCTGGAACGCCGGAAGCACTGACCAGCCGGTCTCGTAGACCCGCTCGCCGCGCCAGGTCCGCTCCCAGTATCCGACCGAACCGACCGCCTCACCGGTCGCCCCGTCCTCGATCTTGAACATCCTGCCCTGGCCGGAGTCCGGTAACCGCTCATAGCGTGACTGGCGGGCGGCGATCTTAGCCTCGCTCTCGGGACCCCCGAGGTGATGAGTCATCGCCGGGTCGCCCATGACCTTCTGGAGAAGGCCCAGGTCATCCTTGCCCCAGAGAACTAGGCGGACGGCGCTGCGCGGGGACAGGTCAGTCTGCTGCATCCCTGCTTCCACTCTCCCAATCTAGAGTCCGAGCGGCCGCACCTGCCGGTCAGCCAAGGCCTGGGATCTGCCGAAGGCCACCCTGTCACTAGGATGCGGTCATATTCGCTGTCGCGACTCCAACCTCGAGAGCCCTCAGGTACGACCCACGCCAAGCCCGAACTACGTGAGCCAGGGCGATCGGGCGTGGCCCGTCGCGGCCGTCGTCTTTGACTACGGGCAGACGTTGGTGACCTTCGACTATCCCCGTGCCTGCCTGCTCCAGGTGCTGAAGGAGGTTGCGCCCTGGCTGGGGCCGTACGCCCCGCCACCAGAGTGGCTGCTGAAGAACGTCCTGGAGCCGCTTGAGGCGGGTCTGGCCGATATCGATGAGAGCGAGGTGGATTACTTCTCTCACTACCAGGCAGGCTGGCAGCGGGTCGGCCAGCAGGTGCCGGCCGAGACGCTGTGGCGGATCATGGAGCTGGAGCAGGCCTGCTGGGCCAGAGCTGTGCGCCCGGCGCCCACAGCCTTCGCGACCCTGCGGGCCCTGCGGCAGCGAGGCTACCGGCTGGGCATCGCCTCCAACGCTCCCTTTCCGCCCGAGCTGCTGCACCGGCAGCTGGCGCTGAACGGATTCAGCGACCTGGTCGACGCAGTCGTCTTCTCCTCTGAGATCGGCAAGCGCAAGCCGGCCAAAGAGTTGTACGTGGCGGCGCTGGCGAAGCTCCAGGTCGAGCCAGGGCGCGCGCTCTACATCGGCGACAAGCCGCGCGAGGACTACCACGGCCCCTGTCGGGCAGGTCTCGATGCGATCATCTGCACTGAGCTGACTGACGCCGAACCGCCGCCCCCGATCCCCTTCATCTGCAAGCTGAGCGAGCTCTTGGAGCGCCTACCCTGAGCCGGCCAGAACGCCCGACCCGACGCAGGCCGGGCCGGCTCTGGCTGTTCTTCTACGGCCGCAAGCGGAGCGGCTTTCCCGGGCTGCTGTTCGGCCTGGTGGCGCTGGTCTTCCTGCTGGCGCTGCTCTACTCGCTGCCCGGCGGGGCCGATCTGAGCCGCTACTGGATAGTGATCACAGTTGCGGCGCTGCTTTTTCTGGTGGTCGCGGCGCTGGTGGTGGTGGTGATTGCCGCCTTTCGACCGCCTCGGCGCCGCGGCGGGCCGCGCGGGCGGCGATGAGGACAGCGGCAGCGCCGGCGCCCACGCCGTTGTCAAGGTTGACGGTCACGAGACCCGTGCTGCAGGACTGGAGCATCGTCAGCAGAGCTGCTTCGCCGCCACCGCCCAGCCCGTAGCCTGTCGAGACCGGCACGCCGATCACCGGCCTGTCGGTCAGACCGGCCACCAGGCCCGGCAGAACGCCGTCCATGCCGGCGGCGACGACTATCACGTCAGGCTCCCAGTCCAGCAGCCGCGAAAGCGGCGCGACCAGCCGGTGCAGACCTGCCACCCCCACGTCGGCCACCAGGCGGCATTCGATTCCCCCGGCCAGAGCCAGCATGCGAACCTCCTCGGCGACCGCAAGATCCGACGTGCCCGCCGTGATCACCGCTATGCGGGCGTCCACTGTCGCTGGCGAAAATCCCGGCCGCAGGACCCGCGCAGCGTTGACATGGCGGTGCAGTTCCAGACCGGCGGCCCCGACCTCCGCCTCCAGCTCCGACCAGTGCTCGGCGGAGAGCCGGCTGGCCAGACCCTGCCCCTGTTCCTGGGCCAGCCTGACGGTCAGCCGGGCCGCGTCGGGGGGCGTCTTGCCGGCGGCAAGCACCACTTCAGGCAGCCCCCGCCGGGCCTGGCGGCCCAGGTCCAAGTGGGCCTGTCCTGCCAGTTCCTCCAGCTGGGTGCGGCGCAGCAGGTGCTCGGCTTCGGTTTCGCTGAGCTCTCCGGCTCGATAGCGGCGCAGAATCGAAAGCATCAGCTGACGACCACCCAGACCTCTCGCGGACGCGGGCCATCGAACTCGCAGAGGAAGATCGCCTGCCAGCGGCCCAGCTGAAGCTCACCACCGCTGACCGGCAGGCTGGCGCTGTTGCCCAGCGCCATCGCTTTCAGGTGGGAGTCAGAGTTACCCTCCTGGTGGCTGAATCCGGCGTGCTGTGGGATGAGCTGGCGAAGATGCTGCAGAGCGTCTGTCTGGACGTTGGGATCCCAGCCCTCGTTGACGGTCACTGCGCAAGTCGTGTGCGGCGTGGCCACCAGGCAGATGCCCTCGTCCGGGGCGGTCTGGCGGACCGCAGCCCTGACCTGTTCGGTCACATCAAGCATCTGCTCTCGACGGTCGCTGTGAACTTGGATCCTGGTCACCGCGTGGATTGTAGGATCGCCAGGTGACCATGGCGACCCGGCACCGATGAGCTCGCTCAGTGAGCTCACAGCGAAGCTTGAAACGGAGGCGGAGCGCTGCTACAGCTGGTCCAACGGCCCCGGCGACGTCTACGCCGAGCACACACATCCCTACACCAAGGTCCTCTACTGCGTCGAAGGCGCTATCGACTTCGTCCTGCCCGAGCGGGTGCTGCACCTCGCCGCGGGGGACCGGATGGAGTTGCCGGCGGGTACTCTCCACTCCGCCCGGGTCGGCCCAGCTGGCTGCGTTTGCGTGGAGGGTCGGCGCCGTACGATGGATCGTGAGTGATGTTCCTGGACTTCATCCGGGATCGGGCCCGCTACTACAACTGTCCGGTCTGCGGTCAGAACCTGACCGACTGCGACCTGCGCCTGCTCCGCCACGTGGAGAACCGCTACACCATCCAGGTCGGCTGCGCCGCCTGTAAGGCCGAGTTTGTGGTGCTGCTGGTGATCCAGGGTGACACTGCCGCCGGAAGCGAAGAGGAGTACGCGGGTCTCGTCCCTCTCCAGGCTGAGGAGACAGCTGGAGCGGCGCCGGCTCGCGACCCGATCCAGGCCGACGAGGTGCTGGACCTCCATCTCTGGCTGAAGGACTGGAACGGCAGTCTGACCGAGCTGGCCCGGGCGCCTTCCGAGCGGTCCTGAACCGGATCTACCTCGACGACGCCGGCGCCGCGCCGGTCTTCCCCGAAGCAGCCGCCGCGCGGGCCGGCTCCCCTTGGGCGAACCCGTCCAGTCCTCACCAGGCGGGCCAGGCAGCCCGCGCCGCCCTGGATTCGGCCCGGGATCGCGCCGCCTTCGCGCTGGGCGTCAGCCAGGCAGAGCTGGCCTTCTGCGCCTCGGGCACCGAGGCTGTCAACCTGGCGGTGCTGGGCGCCGGCCGCCGGCTGCCTGAGGGTCGCTCGCTGGTCACCTGGGCGGGTGAGCACCAGGCAGTTCTGGGCGCGGCGCGGGAACTGGAGCTCGAGGGCAAGCCCGTGGTCATCCTGCCCACCGATCGCCGCGGATTGGCCGACCTCTCGCTGGTGCCTGCCGAGGCAGGACTGATCTCCCTCGGCCTTGCCAATAACGAGTTGGGGACTGTGCAGCCGGTGGCCCAAGTCGCGGCACTCGCGCAGGCCCGGCGAGCCCTGCTTCACCTGGACTGCTGCCAGGGGCCCCGCTGGCTGCGACCGCCGCTGGAGCTCGTCGACCTGGCCTCCTTCTCAGGCGCCAAGCTCGGGGCGGGCCCGGGCGGTCTGCTCTACGGCCGGCAAGAGGTGCGGCTCGAGCCGCTGGTCTACGGCGGCCCGCAGGAGTGGGGCAGGCGGGCCGGCCGGGAGGACGTGGGCTCGGCGCTTGCGGTGGCTGCGGCGCTCAGCATCTGTGCGGAGCGCCGAGGGGAGGAGGTGGAGCGCATCGCCGATCTCTCCGACCGGCTGCTGGCTGCCCTGAACGACGCCGGCGGCGAGCTGACAGGCGGTGAGCCGCGGCTCCCGAACTACGCCACCGCTGTCTTTAGCCAGCGCCGGGGCGAGGATCTCCTGCTCGCGCTCGACGGGGCGGGGATAGCGGCTTCCAGCGGCTCGGCCTGCGCCTCCGGCTCGCTCGATCCTTCGCACGTGCTGCTGGCGGCGGGCTACACGCTGGAAGCGGCCCTCGGCAGCCTGCGCCTCACCGCCGGCTACGAAACCACCGCGACCGAGGTGGACTGTGCGGTGGAGACGCTTCGGCGAGTCCTGCGCCGTTAGTTGAATTCGGCCGTAGGCCCAAGCAATTGAACTAGCGCGTCGGCGACGGCGCCCGGACGGTCAGGAGGTGCAGGTGGTGACCGGGCAGGTGGACCACCGGCCAGCCACGGGCTCGTGCCTCAGCCGCCGCGGAAGCATAAGGTTCGCTGAACCGCAGGTAGCCGCAGGGCGCATCCGGCCACCAGGCTGCCGCCGGCTTCCGCACCTACGTCGTCAACAGCCGCGGTGATGAGGTCATGGGAAGCACCTGGAGAGACCTGGCCCCGCTCGGGCAGCAGTAGGAGTGCAGGACTGGCCGGAGGACTACCTACAGACCCCGACGTACCAGTGGTGGAGGCTGCACGATGGGTATGCGTGATCGACTCGAGCTGTGTGGTCGATCTCGACCGCCCAGCAATGCCGACGGATCAGCGTTCGAACCGTTCGCTTGGAACGAACCAGCTGGCGGCACCCTGACAATGCTCCGGCTGCTGCGCGCGGAGGAGATCAAGCGCCTGCGCCTGGAGCTGCCCACGAGCTCGTGGTTCCGCGACAGCTCCAGGCTGCCAGAGCGGTAACGGCGCTGATCAGTCCCGCGGGGACATCGGCGGGCCGACGTTCCGCAGGCCGTAGCTGTCGGTGAGCTGGTCGAGCATCGCGATGTCCGGCGGCGCGGGGGGCGGCAGCCCAGGGCCTTCGGCCGGTCTCCCGCCCTCGATGTGGAAGCGCTCCATGCCGCCCGGCAAAACCAGCTCCAGGATCCTGGCCGGCGCATCGCCCTCCACCACGAACGAGTGGGGGATGTGCCTGGGCAGGAACACGAACGAGCCGGGCCCTGCCTCAAACCGCCGGTCTCCGACCTGGTAACTCACCCTTCCCTCGATCACGTACATCGGCTCGTTTTCCCGGCTGTGAACGTGCAGCGGGGGCGAGAAGCCCGGCGGGGCTACGACCTCAATCAGGCCGAGGGCTCCGTCGGTGGTCTCCGCCGTGGCCAGCACGGTCATGCGGGTGGCAAGGAACCAGACCGCCTCCGCGCTATCTCGATCGGTCATCCATGGGCTCCGAGTCTCAGCGTGCGCCATATCAATTCTCCATTTGAAACTTCGATTTGGACAGGATTCCTGCCTATAGCGTAAGGATTCCTGCCTATAATGTCAAGCATGGCTGAGTCGGACGAGCACGACGAGATCATGATCGGCGCTCTCGTGTCGACCGTCTGGCTCGAGCTCAGACACCGAGTGAGCGCCGCGCTGGCCGCCGCCGGATTCGACGACTACCGGCCGACGCACGAGTCCGTCTTCCAGTGGCTTGGACCCGACGGCGACCGAGTGAGCGACCTTGCCCAGCATGCGGGCATGACGCGGCAGTCGATGGCGGAGCTGGTCGACTATCTCGAAGCTCACGGCTACGTCGAGCGCGTCCCCGATCCCAGCGACGGACGCGCAGTGCTCGTCCAGCGCACGGACCGGGGTTGGATGGTGAACCGCGCCGCCCGACGGGTGGTCGAGGAGACGCAGGCGGAGTGGGCGCGAGCGCTCGGCCGTGAGGAGTTCGACCACCTGCTGAGCCACCTGCGGCGGCTGGCTGGCGTGATCCAGCGGCCTGCGCGCGTTGCGGGCCACCCCCGAACCAGGAGAGGCGCGAGATGATAGTCAGGGTTGCTCGTTTCGACCCGATGCCGCCGGAGGTGGAGGCGGCGATGCTGGACAACATCCGTGTGCGGTTCCGCGCCGCCCTCCAGGCACAGGATGGCCTGGAGGGCGTCTACTGGGCGCGGGGCGAGGACGGCATCTGGCTGTCGATTTCGTTCTGGGAGAGTCTGGAGGCGTCGGACCAGGCAGGCCGCGAGGCGAACGCGGTACCCCTGCTCCCGCACCAGCAGTCCGAGCTGATCCCGTCCCCGGCCTCGGTAGAGACATGCGACGTGGTCGAACGGGGCTAGCGGCGCGGCTGATGGTCGCCAGGCTCGTCCGTCGCCGGCAGATCAGACGCACGCCTGCACCTGGCGGGCGACGGGAAAGACAGCACCGCCTCCTCGAAGTACGTCAGCGGCAGACACCCAAGCTCAGCCGTGACGCGAACGTGCTGGGGGTCCTCGGGGAGGAGCGCGCGCATGATGGGCGTCGGCTCGGTCGGATGAGGCAAGCTGGCATCGACGAAAGAGGTAGCCGCGTACTCGTGGGCGCAGCGAAGCGGCGACGTCTGGCAGCAGAGGCCCGGCGCCGCAGTGACCGACCAGCACCACCTCTGTCGGTCCAGCGGATGCGGGCGGCGGCGCCCTGTTGGATCGGCCGCAGGGCGCAATCAAGACGAGCGTCAGCCATGCTCCAGCAATTCAACGAGCGCGTCGGCGACGGCGCCGGGATCGGTCAGGAGGTGCAGGTGGTGACCGGGCAGGTGGACGACCGACCAACCCCGGGCGCGCGCCTCGGCAGCCGGGGAGGCATACGCTTCGCTGAACCAGACGTAGCCGCAGGGCGCGTCGGGCCACCAGGCTGCCGCCGGCACCGCCTCCTCGAAGTAGACGAGGGGCAGATATGGGAGTTCAGCCGTGACGCGAGCGCGTTGAGCGTCCTCGGGGAGGAGCGAGCGCATAGTTTCTTTGCCCCACCACTCCGACCAGGGCGGCAGCCGGTGGCGAGCCGCCATTGCGCGCAGCCGGGCCAGGAACTCCGGTGGAGCAACGGGCGTCGGCTCGGTCGGATGCGGCAAGCCGGCGTCGACGAAGAGGTAGCCGACTACTCGTGGGCGCAGCGAAGCGGCGATCTGTGGAAGCAGCGGTCCGGCGCTGCTGTGACCGACCAGCACCAGCTCGGCCGGTGCAGCGGGCGCGGCAGCGGCCGCCTGTTGGACGAAGTGTCGCCAGAGGGGAGGTGGCCCGTCGCCGGCTGCCAGCAGCGAAGGTATGACCACCGGCCAGCCTCGTTCCCGCAGAACGCTCCCCACCTCGCTCCAGGTCGCCGGGCCCACGAGCGGGCTGTGACAGAGGATGAGCGTAGGCCTGGCCGCTGTCTCGTCCCTCCTGGGCTAGAGAATCTCGGCGGCCAGTAGATCGTCGTAAGTCTCCCGCCGGCGAATGAGGCGGTCCCGGCCGTCAGCGACCATCACCACCGCCGGGCGGGGCAGCCCGTTGTACTGGCTGGCCAGCGAGAGGCAATAGGCACCCACTGCTGGCATCGCCAGGATGTCGCCCTCGCGCACCTCGGGCAGCTGAGCGTCGCTGACCAGGATGTCCGTCGACTCGCAGTACTTGCCGGCGATCGTGACTGTCTCGGTTGGGCTGCCCTCAGGGTCCCCGGCCAGCAGCGGCTGGTAGCGCGCGCCGTAGAGCTTGGGCCGGATGTTGTCGCCCATCCCGCCGTCGACGGCGACGTAGCGACGGACGCCGGGAATGTCCTTGATCGAGCCGACTGTGTAGAGGGCGACGCCGGCCGGTCCGGCGATTGCCCGGCCGGGCTCCACGACCAGAGCCGGCTGGCGCAGCGAACGTAGGGCGGCGCCCCTCTCCAGGGCCGCCAGCAGCGTGCCGACGAACTGACTGGGCGTGGGCGGATCATCAGCGTCCGTGTAGGCGATGCCGAGGCCGCCGCCCGCGCCGAGCTTGTGCGGCTCGTAGCCCTGCTCGGCCCTGAGTTGGGCCAGGAGGTCGAGCATGATCTCCAGTGCCTGGACGTGACCGCGCAGATCGAAGATCTGCGAGCCGATGTGGGAGTGAAGCCCTTCGAGGTGGATCGAGTCCTGCGCCAGCGCCTCCTCCACTGCCGCGCGGGCGGCACCTGACTCGATCGAGAAACCGAACTTTGAGTCCAGCTGGCCGGTGGCGATGAAGGCGTGGGTCTGGGCGTCGACCCCCGGCGAGACACGCAGCAGGCAGCGCTGGCGGTGTCCAGCCGGCACTACCCGACGCAGCAGCTCGAAGTCATGGAAGCCATCGAGCACGAGCGTGGCGCCCGCAGCGAAGGCCGCTGCAACGTCTTCCTCGCTCTTGTTGTTGCCCAGAAAGTAGATCCGAGCGGTCGGATAACCAGCCCGCAGCGCTATGTGCAGCTCACCGGCGGAGACGACTTCGAGTCCCAAACCCTCGCTGGCGACTATGCGCAGAAAGCCTGGCGAGGCAAACGCCTTCGCCGAGTAGAGCACCTCGCCCCGCTTGCCCATCGCCGCCATGAACTCCTGGCAACGAGAGCGCACTGTGGCTTCGTCGTAGACGTAGAGCGGCGTGCCGTGACGCCGCGCCAGCTCGATCAGATCACAGCCGCCGATCTCCAGATGGCCGCGTTCGTTCACCCGGTGGCTGACCGGGAGCAGCATCAGCGAGCTGTGGCTAGGCTGGCGTCAGTGACCGCAGCCGCAGGCGCCGCCGCAGCAGCCACCGCCCGCCTGCGGCGCCATCGGCAGGCTGCGGGACTCGCTGGCGGCCCCGACAGCTGCAAAGCTCGAGACCTGGACTGAGGTGCGAAGCGACTCGCAGCTCGGGCAGACCTGCGAGCGGCCGCGCTCGGAGAAGGAGATCAGACGCTCGAAGCTGCCCTGGCAATCCTGACAGCGATACTCGTAGATCGGCATGCAATGGATTCTAAGCTCACCGCGTACATCCGCCTGCTCGCAGCCTGGCCCGGCGTGGCGAGCCGCCCAGATCGGGCGCTGGTTGAAGACAGCCTGGTGCTGCTGCCCCACCTGGACGGCGTGCGCAGCCTGATCGACGTCGGCTCCGGCGGTGGCATGCCAGGCCTTCCGCTCGCTCTGGCCCGGCCGGATCTGGCTGTGACGCTGCTGGAAGCGGAGCACAACAAGGCAGCCTTCCTGATCCACTGCGTCGCCACGCTGGAGGTGGTCAACGTGCGGGTGGTCTCCGAACGGGCGGAGACGGTCGCCCACACGAGCTTGCGGGAGAGCTTTGAGGTGGCCGCCTGTCGGGCGCTGGCCGCGCTGCCGGTGCTGGCTGAGCTATGCCTGCCGTTCGTCAGGATCGGGGGCCGGCTGCTGGCTCTGAAGTCCGGACCTGAGCCGGACGGCGGGGCAGTCGGCCTGCTGGGCGGAGGCCCGGTGACAGTGCTGCCGGCGGCGAGCGCCGCAAGGAGCGGCGGTGTCATCCTGGCGGTGAGCAAGCTGAGGCCGACGCCTGACAGCTTTCCACGCCGGCCGGGTCTGCCGAATCGGCGGCCACTGCACGCCCGAGGAGGCGGTGAGGACGGCGCGTAGAGTTGAAAGCGTGGCCATCGCGGTTGAAACTGATTCCCTAGTCATCGCCGGAGTCGAGCTCCGTTCGCGGCTGTTCTTGGGCACTGGCAAATACAGCTCTGACGCGGAGATGGTCGCCGCCCTGGAGGCGTCGGGCGCTGAGCTGATCACCGTTGCACTACGTCGCCTCGACCTTGATGACCCCAACCGGAAGACGATCCTCGACGCGATCGACTGGCAGCGTTACCGCATCCTGCCCAACACTGCGGGCTGCCAGACCGCCGAAGAGGCGATCCGGATTGCTCGTCTGGCGCGTTCGATGGGGCTCTCGGACTGGGTCAAGCTCGAGGTCATCCCCGATCCGCGCTACCTCCTGCCCGATCCCATCGAGACGCTGCTGGCGGCTGAGGCGCTGGTCAAAGACGGGTTCACGGTTCTGCCCTATATCAACGCCGACCCGATCCTGGCGCGGCGCCTGGAGGCGGTTGGCTGCGCGACGGTCATGCCGCTCGGCTCGCCCATCGGCTCGGGGCAGGGATTGGTCAGCCAGCGCCAGATCGAGCTGATCATCGAAGCTGCCGGCGTCCCGGTCGTCGTCGATGCGGGCATTGGCTCGGCAAGCGATGCCGCACTCGCGATGGAGCTCGGCGCTGACGCGGTCCTGGTCAACACGGCGGTGGCCAAGGCGGAGAAGCCGGTCCTGATGGCGGAAGCGATCGCGCAGGGAGTGGTGGCGGGCCGCAAGAGCTACCTGGCCGGGCGGATTCCACGCCGCTCGGAGGCTGCCGCCAGCTCACCCACCAGTGGGGTATCGCGGCGCTCGTAACCCCAGTCGCGCTGGCCCTGGTCAGCAATGCCGAGAGTGGACTCCAGGCGGTTCGGCGAAGCGCCACCATGCTCCTCCTGCGGGCGCCCGAGCTCAGCATGCGTCAGGTGGAAATGGAGCTGAGACGCCTCGTGGACGCTTCGCCAGTGCCGGTGCTCGCCCATTCTCGGTGCGATGTGGCGCTCGCGGTGGGCGCCGCCGGAGTGCAGCTGCCTGAGGTTGACATTCCAACTGTCGACGCGCGAACCCTGCTGGGGCCAGACCGGCTGCTCGGCCGCTCGGTGCACAGCCTGGCGGCGGCCAAGCGGGCAGAGTCCGAGGGAGCGGATTACGTGGTGTACGGCCCTGTGTTTCCCACCGCTTCACATCCCGGCCGAGCGGCCGTAGGACTTGGGGCTCTGCGGGACGTCTGCCTGGACTTGCGCATCCCCGTGCTGGCGATCGGTGGCGTCGACGACATGCGCAGCCAGGAATGCCTGGCGGCCGGAGCCCAGGGGTTCGCGGCCATCGGCTACTTTCAACGGAGATGAACCTTCGCGTCAACGGGAAGGACGTCGAACTGCCCGGCCCGATCTCCCTCCTTGATTACATCACGGGCTTGGGCGTGGACCCGCGGGCAGTGGCGGTCGAGCTGAACGGCGAGATTGTCGCCCGCGAGAGCTACACCGAGCTGACGCTCAGCGAGGGCGACCGGCTGGAGATAGTGCGCATGGTGGGCGGTGGCTGCCGATGAAGCTGACTTGGAATCGCGTTTTCGCGTGGCGGATGCGCCGCCAGTTCCTCGACCGGCCGATGGGTATCGACACGCTCGACGTCGTGCGTCGCCTGTGTGGTGTCCAGGCGCAGGTGGCCTCGTCGGCTGCACTGGCAGTAGCCGTACGCCTGGCGAGTCCGGTGCGGGGGGACCTCGCCCAGGCTCTTTCCGATCGCAAGCTGGTCAAGACCTGGGCGATGCGAGGCACGCTCCACGTCCTCCCCGCGGACGACGCAGCCGCCTATCTCTCCCTGCTTGCGGCCACCAAAGCCTGGGAGTCGGCCGCGTGGCAACGTGCGTTCGTCGACTTAGAGCAACTGGCAGCGATTACTCAGGCGGCGTGCGCGGCGCTCGACGGCAAGGTTCTCAACCGGGAGGAGCTGACCGCCGAGATCGTGAACCGTACCGGCGACCCCTCCCTCGGCGAGCAGCTTTCCTCAGGCTGGGGCGCGGTGCTGAAGCCGCTCGCCTGGCAGGGCTACCTCTGCCACGGCCCGAGTCAAGGCAACCGGGTCTCGTTCACCAGGCTGGACACCTGGCTCTCAGGCTGGCAGGGCCTGCCGGAACCCGATGAGGCGGCCCGGATGGTGCTCCCGGCATATCTGGCTGCTCACGGACCGGGATCGATCGAGGTATTCGACCAATGGCTCACCCGTGGGAGGTCCAAAAAGGCACTGCTGCGGGATGCAACAACCGCTCTGGTCGAGTCCGGCGTCCTCGTTAAGGTCGACGTCGAGGGAATGCCGGCATACGCCAGAGCCTGCGATGTTGACGCGATTGCCACCGCCCTACCGTTCAGTGAGGTCCGGCTCCTGCCGGCGTTCGACCAGTACGTCCTCGGCGCAGGCACTAACAACACCCAGCTGATCCCTGCCCACCGGCATCAGCTGATCAGCCGAACGGCAGGCTGGATCTCACCGGTTGTCGTGGCCGAGGGACGCGTGGCCGGCACCTGGGACGTCGCGGGAACCACCCTGCAGGTGGTCCTGTTCAAGCAGTCCGGACCGGTCCCGCACGCGGAGATCGAGACGGAGGCGGCCCGCATCGGCACGTACAGCGGGACCGACCTCACGCTATCGGTGCGCACCGATTGAGCGACTGACAGCGCGGTCCAGGGGATTATCAGGCCGCTGACGAGAGTGACTTCGAAACCGTCAGTAGCCGAGTTTCCGCAGCGCCTCATCGGCCGCCGCCCGGTCGCTCCAAGGCAGCGCTCCCTCAGCCGTAATCATCGTCTGCTCGTGCCCCTTGCCGGCCAGCAGCACTGCGTCGCCAGGCCGAGCCAGGCTCAGCGCCCGGCGGATGGCGGCCTCACGGTCAGGCTCCACTTCGTAGTCCCTGCCCCGGCGGCGGCCGGTGACCCCGCTTTCCACCTGTCGCGTGATCGCTGCAGGATCCTCCTGCACTGGGTCGTCAGTAGTTATCACGAACCAGTCGGCGCCCTGGGCTGCGGCCCTGCCCATCCCCGGCCGGTCGTGGTCAGACCGACCAGTGCTGCCAAATACGAGCAGGATGCGCCCCCGCGTTAGTTGCCGCAGCTCCGCGAGCACCTGGCTCAGCGACCCGGCAGCATGGGCGTAGTCGACATAGACAGCAAACGGCTGGCCCAAACTCACCTGCTCCAGCCTGCCGGGGACGCCCGGAAAGCTTCGCAGTCCCTCCGCCAGTGCGTCGACGTCTGCCCCCGTGAGCGCCTGGCAGAGAGCAGCCGCCGCCAGCGCATTGGCAACATTGAACCGCCCGACCAGCGGCAGCCGCGCCTCCGCCCGCTGACCAGCGACTGAGAGCCAGAAGGAGGTGCCGGCGGGTGCCGGCCGGAGGTCGTGGGCGCTCACATCCGCCAGCGTGTCGATGGCCCAGGTCAGCTGCCGCTCGATGGGGAGGTCGCGCAGGTATCGCAGAGCGGCGGTGTCAGCGAGGTTGAGCACTGCCGTCTTGGCGACTCCTTTCGGGTAGGCGGAAGCGCACAGCTCGATCAGCCGGCCCTTCGTCTGCAGGTAGTCGGCCCATGTCCGGTGGTACTCAAGATGGTCGTGTCCAACGTTGGTGACCGCTACCGCGTCGAAGTCACAGGCGGAGACACGTCCCTGGTCCAGAGCGTGCGAGCTGACTTCCAGCACCGCTGCTGAGCGGCCAGCCCCAATCATCGCCTGCAGGGCCTCTTGCACCTGCGGAGCCTCGAGCGTCGTCTTGCCCGAAGCGTTGACAGAGACACCCCCTGCGCCAGCCTGCCCGACAGTGGAGAGATAGCCGGCCGGCTGGCGACATGCGTTGAACAGGTGCGCAGTCAGGTGGGTCACAGAGGTCTTGCCGTCAGTGCCGGTGACACCGGCCATCAGAAGCCGCCGCGCGGGCCTGCCGAGCAGCTCCGCGGCCAGCTCGCCTAGCGCCCAGCGGGTCTCCGGCAGCAGCAGCTGCGGCACCGTCGAGGGCAGCTCCAGTGTCCTCTCCCCGGCCACTGCGGCGCCCTTGTCGGCAGCTGCCCCCGCGTAGTCGTGGCCATCCACACGCAGGCCTTTTAGCGCTACGAAGAGCGCCCCCGACCGGGCCTGGCGCGAGTCCTGGATCACAGCGTCGATCACGGTGGCCCCGCCGCACAGGACCCGAGCGCCGGGCACCGCAGCAGCCAGTTGGGAGAGCAGCATCGGTCTATAAGTGAACGCTATGAGGCCGAAGCGAGTGCTGGTCATGGGCATCGTCAACGTGACCCCTGACTCCTTCAGCGGGGACGGCATTATGGCGGCCGAGGCCGCGGTGGCCCATGGCCTAGCGCTGGCTCGCGAGGGGGCCGACATCCTTGACGTGGGCGGCGAATCCACCCGACCCGGTCATCAACCAGTCGCCGACGGCGAGGAGATGCGGCGCATACTGCCAGTCGTCGAGGCTCTTGCCGGCCTCGGCCTCAAGGTTTCCATCGACACCACCAAGCGGGCGGTCGCGGCGGCTGCGCTGGCGGCAGGCGCTCGCATGGTCAACGACGTCTGGGGTCTGCAGCGCTCGCCGGAGCTGGCGGGGCTGGCAGCTGAACACCGTGCCGAGCTCGTCGTCATGCACAACCAGGAGGGGACTCACTACGGGCAGGACCTGATGGCAGAGATCAAGCGCAGCCTGCGCGAATCACTACGCCTGGCGGAGGCGGCCGGCCAGCCGCTTGAGCGCACCTGGGTCGATCCCGGCATCGGCTTTGGCAAGCTGGCCTTTCACAACGTCGAGGTGCTGCGGCGCTTGGCGGAGCTGCACGAGCTGGGGCAGCCCATCTTGCTGGGCGCCTCCCGCAAATCCTTCCTGGAGCGGGTCTTCGGCCAACCGCTCTCGATGCGAGCCTGGGGCACAGCTGCCACCGTCGCCGCCGGCGTGCTGCGCGGCGTGAGCATGGTCCGCGTCCATGACGTGAAGGAGATGCTGGCCGTCGTTCGGGTGGCCGAGGCGCTCCGCCAGCCATGACAGTCGCCTACCTTGGCCTCGGCTCCAATCTGGGCAACCGGGCCGAGCACCTGGCCCACGCCCGGCGGCTGCTGGTCGAACGAGGCGCCCAGATCGTGCGGGCCAGCAGCGTTATCGAAACGGAGCCTTGGGGAGTGCGCGAGCAGCCAACCTTCTTGAACCAGGTGTTGGAGGTGGAGTGGTGTACTGACGCGCGCAGCCTGCTGCTGCTGGCCCAGGCAGTTGAGGCTCAGGTCGGGCGAAGTCGGACCCACCCTTGGGGACCGCGCGAGATCGACGTGGACATCCTTCTCTTCGGCAGCGAGCGGATCGCGGAGCCCGGCCTGCAGATACCCCATCCCCGGCTGCGGGAACGGGAGTTCGTCCTGCGCTCACTGCGGGAGCTTGGCGTTCCGCCGCCCGCCGGCTGAACGACGCCAGCACATACTGTCAAAAGTGAGCCGGCACGAGCAGGATTGGGGTTCTGAGGCGCTCGATCAAGAGGTGACGGCGGCGTGAGGGTCGCCTGGCTCGGCCATCGCTCCAGTACAGGCGCCGACGGCCTGATCACTTACTCGCGGCAGATCACGAGCGCGCTGGAGCAGAGCGGCGTCGAGGTTCTCTTCCTCCACCATGAGCGGGAGCTCGTCGACGAGGCCTCGATCGCGCTGGAGTCGCTCAGGCTTTCCCACCGATTGGTGATCGCCCCGCCTGGCTCGCGACGAAGACTGGCCGAGCTGCTCACCCGGCACGAGGTGGACCTGGTCCATGTCTCACTCTCCTTTTCCAGCCTCGATTTCAACCTGCCGCGCCTCTGCCACCGGTTGGGCATTCCGATAGTGGCGACGTTCCACGCGCCCTTTGACACGCGGCTCTCCGTCTGGCGCGGCATCTCCTCCGCGGTCTACCGCCTTTACTCCCCGGCTCTGGCCGAATGCGACGCGGTGATCATCTTCAGCCAGGCTCAGAAGGAGATCCTGAGCGGTCTGGGCGTGCCGCCCAGAGTCATCCACGTCCTGCCCAACGGCGTCGACATCGATCGCTACTCACCCGGTCCCAGCCAGGCGCTGGAGACCTTTGGCTGCCGGCGCCTCTACAGCTACGTCGGCCGTCTCGATCCGGAAAAGAATGTCGACGTGCTGCTCTCCTCCTTTCTGGACGCGGAGCCGCCGCCGGACCACCGGCTCGTGGTGGTGGGCGGCGGCGTCGAGCGGAGAAAGCTGGAACGGCGCTTCCGGGACCCGCGCGTCCGATTCCTGGGGGTGGTCACCGACGAGCGGGCGCGGATCGACATCCTGCGCGGCTCGGACGCATTTTTTCTGCCCTCCAGCGTGGAGGGACTTTCTCTCGCCATGCTGGAAGCGATGGCCTGCGGCGTCACCACTGTGGCCACCGATGTGGGCAGCGACGGCGAGGCGCTGCGGGGCGCCGGCATTGTGCTCGACCCGAACAGCCTCGAGGCCGAGCTCGGCGGGGTCATCAGGATGCTGATCGAGCTTCCCCACTTGAGCGAACAGCTGGGGCGGCTGGCGCGAGAGCGTGCTGTCCAGCGCTATTCCCTGGCCGCCAACCTAAAGGGCCTGCTCCAGCTCTACGCCGCGCTCCCCGAGCCGTCGCCGGCGCCGCTCACGACCGGCTCCCCCCGCAAGCGATAGCCGATCCCAGGCACTGACAGCACCAGGTCCGGCAGGCCTGGCACCACCTCGATCTTCTTGCGCAGGTTCCGAACGTGGACATCCACCAGCCGCGAATCGGAGTCGAAGCCCGCGGCAGCGCCCAGGTGTTCCAGGATCCGCTCCCGGCTCACCGGGCGCCCCGCCGCGGCCAGAAGGCAAAAGAGCAGCTCGAACTCTGCCGACGTGAGATGCAGCGGGCGGCCGCCGCGTGTCACCTGGTGCCTGCCACGATCGATGACCAGGTCGCCGCAGCAGTGGCTCTTCGCGGGCCGGCTGAGCAGCCGCGGCCGCTGCCTCTCCAGGCTCAGCTCGAGTCCCGCCACCACCTGCGCGATGGCGGTGGGTGGGAACGTCTGCTCAGCACCGGCTGCGAGCGCGGCCAGCGCAGCCTCAGGGCTTGCGCACAGCGCCAGCAGGATCAGGCACGGCGCTGCTGCGTGGAGAGACAGGATCATGCCGGGCGGTCCGCTCACAACTGCAGCCCTGGCTGCAGTGGCTTCGTGCAGCGTCGCTCGGCCGTTGGCGGTTGCGCGCGGCCTGTATCCCCGAGCCGCCAAGCGAAACTGCAGATCGCGTTCGGCCCGGGAATCCAGCCCTGTGAGGAGAATCACTGCTGGGGCCATGCCGGCAGACTAGGCGCCGGCAGGCCGGATTTACAACGCCTGGCGCGTAAAGGTCTGCCGTGCTCTTCCCGCGAGTTGGGCGGGCCCACCGGCGCCTCTCGCCCGCCACCTGGACAGCTCCAGATCCCAGGCCCCGCAGTATGTCGTCTGCCGGCCGCCGAAGCCTATCTTGAACTGCCAGAGGCCGAACCACGGGTGGTCTGGATCCGGCTCCGGCGGAATGCCCCAGAGGTCATAGTCGCGACAGCCGGCGTCGCGAGCCGCGCGCATTGCCGCCCACTGCGCTGCGTAGGTCGGCTGCAGCTCGCGCTGTTCGCCCGACGAACCCCCGAAGAGGTAGTAGGCCCGGCCCCCGAAGTGAGCGACCAGGATGGCGGCCAGTGGGCGGCCCTCGTGTCGCGCCACGTAGGTGCGGCACCAGGCCAGCTTGGCCAATCGCGCTCGGTACTGGGCGGTGGAGAGAAGCGCTATGCCCTGCCTAGCGGCGGTGGCCTGCGTCTGCCTGTGGAGCTCCTCCGGCTCCCGGCCCTCTTCGACGCCCACTCCCCGTTTCAGGGCGAGCCGGATGTTGTAGCGATGCTTGGCCTTGAAGGAGGCAAGCATGACCTCGTCGGAGGCCAGCGGCACGATGAGTGTGTGCTTCGGCTGGATCGCCTGACTGGGGTGGAAACCCAGCCGGTGAAGCACTGGGCCGAGCTCGCTGGGCGCCTCCGGCTCCACGCGGAGCCGAGCCAAGCCGGAGTTGCGAGCCCAGGCCACGAGTCCGCCCAACGCCGCCTCGCTGGTCGGCACCGGACCGCGCGGCACGTAGGCACGGGCGAAGGGCCGCCGGCCCTGGAGCAGCACTGAAGCCTGGCCTTGGGGCAGGTTGATGCGCTCCACCCGCCAGCCCTCTTCCGCCTGCACCTCGCCGTGGCCCCAGGACTGGAGCAGGGGAGGCGGCTGGGCCAGGTCCGCCAAGCCGGCGTCCCAGGCGACCTGCTGCGGCCGTGTCTGGTTCACCTCAGGTGGCAGACGTCGTTCACGCCGGCCACTGTCACTCGGCCTGCGCGTTTGTCAAGCCGGGTGAGTGAGGCGTTGCCGATGCGGAAGTGGAACCAGCCGTGCAGGCTCTGACCCAACACTCGCCGCAGCAGTGCCTGGATCACCCCGCCGTGAGTCACACAGGCAATTAGCTGGCCAGGGTGTGCGGCGGTGAGGGCTTCGAACGCCCTGCCGGTCCGAGCGCCGAAAGCCTCAGCGGACTCGCCGCCTGGCGCCAGATCCCAATCGGGCTCTTGCTGCCAGCGCCGCCAGAGCTCGGGATACTCCTGAGCCAGCTCGGCGCTCGTCTTGCCCTCCCACTCGCCCAGCGCTATCTCGCGCAGGTCCTGACAGAACCGGACCTCGCAGCCGAGCGCCGCGGCCAGCGGGCGGGCGGTCGCCGCGGCCCGGGTCAGGTCGCTCGCATAGAGGGCTGCGATGGGTGCCTGCGCCAGCCGGCCGGCCAGCTTTTGAGACTGCTCACGACCCCGCGTTGAGAGAGGCGGATCGAGCTGGCCCTGCACGCGATGGTCGGCGTTCCAGGTGGACTCACCGTGACGGAGTAGAAGCACTTGCGTCGGGGCGTCATCCGCACCGCCCCCGAGGCGGCCCAGCGGCTGGCTCAGGGCCGCAGATCACCGACCGGCGCTGATCGATAGGCGCGGACCGGCTCAAAGAACATGTGAGGGACTTATACTAACGTGTCGCTTGGGGCTGGATTCGTGTCCGCTCAGTGATGAGCGTCAGCGATGAGTCCGTAGAACTAAAGGCGTCGTTTAAGCGACGCGATGGAGAACGCCTTGGAGGCCAAAGGCTCACTTACCGAAACCCGGCTGAGAAGATTGTTGGAAGCCGCGCAGAACGAGCGCGCCACGGGTACCCTCACGCTGCGCCAGGATGGCCAGCAAGCCACCTCGCTCTACTTCCTCTTCGGTCATCTGTTCCACGCCGTGGGAGGCGGCGGGGCCGGTGATGACGCAGTGGTTCAGGCCCTGGCCTGGTCGTCGGGCGAGTTTGATTTCGATGCGAAGGCAAAGCTGCCGCCCGACGAGTCGGTGCGCGCCTCCATCCCTGATCTGATCGCCCGGGCCAACTCCGAGAGCCAGGGGCAGGCGCCGGCCGGACCGAATGGTGGCCGCCCGCAGGCCTGGAGCCCTCCCGGCGCTCAGCCGAAGGAGTCACAGCCGGCGCAGTCGGCTCAGGTTCCGCAGCCTCAGCAGCCGTACGACCGGCGCTCCGAGCAGCCCTACCAGCGGCCTGGGCAGTCCTACGAGCAGCAGCGATCGCGGGGACCGGAAGCCGAGCCGACAGCGCCGCCCGAGATCCGTCGCGGCTTGAAGTTCCGGCCCGTTCCCAAGCATGGCCGGGAGCCCATCCCGGTGCCCAACGGCGAACTCATGTATGACTCGCTGAAGACATCCTTTGTCGACTTTCCCCGCTTGCTCACGACTCTTGAGCGGGAGGGTTACACGGGCTACGTACGCCTGCTGGCCGACAACGCCACCGGCCTCATCTACTTCCGCGAAGGCACGGCTCTCGAAGCTGTCTACGACGCAGGCCAGGACAGCGCTGAGCTGGGCACCGAGGCCCTGGGCCATTTCGCGCAGGAGGTCGGGCGCGGTCAGGGAGTGCTGGACGTGGTGGCCCTCGCACCCGATCTCGTGGACGGCCTCTACCACGTCACAGTGGCGCAGTCGGTCTACACCCAGCTCTATGCCGGCTGGGTGGATATGCACGCCTTTCTCCGCTTCCTGGAGGAGCGCCAGCTGACCGGGAGCCTTATGGTTCGCTCACCGGCGGCCACAGGGGTCATCATCCTCGATGAGGGCCGCCTCGCGGGGGCCTACACCAGCACCGCTCAGCAGGTGGCCAACAGCACCGATGGGGTGCTCGCGCTTTGTGAAGACCCGAACGCCATGATCGAGGTCAAGGAGGCCGCTGACGAGCGCCGGCCGCCGCTGGACCTCTCCCAGGTGGTGGGCCAGCGGCAGGGCGGCCAGAACTTTGGCCAGCCTGCAGCCACGGCGCCTCAGCCGCCCCCACCGACTTCGAGCAGCCGATCCCGCCAGTACCAGCCGGCCGGCCCCGCCCAGCGCGCGCCGGAGGCGCCGTCGGCGCCCTCCTACTTGGCGCCGCGCCAGCCGGAACCGACGCCGCAGCAGGCGCCCGGCTACCAGCAGGCCGCCTATGCGCAGCCAGCCTCCTCCCAAACCACTGCCTGGCCCCGCCACGAGCAGGCCCAGACGGCGACCAGCGGCACTGCCTATGAGGAGGTCACTGGCGATCTGATTCAGATGACCGAGGAAGCCCTCGGAAACCGCTCGCGCAAGATCAAGGATCTGTTGGCGAACGCCGAGAAATCGCGGTCTGGCCTCGAAAAGGCGATCGATGAGATTCCGCAGGTGTCGATCCTCTTCGTGGACACTGCGCGGCTGGAGAGCCTCGCCAACGAGCTTCGGGCCAAGCTCCAGAGCTATCCCGCATAAACGAGCAAGGGGAGGCAGGCCTCCCCTTCCGGAACCCCTCCCGAACGGGCAAGGGGAGGCAGGCCTCCCCTTCCGGAACCCCTCCCGAACGGGCAAGGGGAGGCAGGCCTCCCCTTCCGGAACCCCTCCCGGTCCTGCCCACCGCGTAGCACACCCCACAGCGGGATGCTCGTCGTGAAGCCGAAGTCGCCGATCGGGACGGATGTCGTGCTCCGGCCCGGATGAACCCGGCCTATCGACCTGACATCAGGCAAGAGTGGGCACACCTCCCTTCCGGCCGGCCCTGAATGCATAGAGGACTGCTCTTCGGGCGGGGATCCGTCGGGCTCGTGCTGCTGATCCTGGGCGCGATTTGGGGTGTGGGGTGCTCGGCGCCGCCCCAGGTCGTCGGCGTGACACCACAACCGAAGGCCACCGGCTTCGCCACCGACGGTCCGCTCTCAGTCCAGTTCGACAGGCCCATGGACAGCGCTTCGGTCGCTGCGCACTTTCGTCTCGAACCGCAGGTGCACGGCACTTTCAGCTGGCCCAGCGACCACGAGGTCGTCTTCAGCCACGAGACGCTCCGGCCGTCCACTCGTTACAGGGTTGTGCTGGACCCCGGCTATCGTGATCGGCAGGGTAGCGCTGCCCCGCTCCGACATAGCTGGTACTTCGACACCGAGGAGCCGCCCCGGCTGATCGGCGCGAGCCCTGGCGCCAACGACACCGGGGTCGACCCGGCGGCGTACCTCAGCCTCACATTCAGCCGAGCGATGGACGTGGCCTCACTGAACGGCTCAGTGAGCCTCTCACCCAGCCTCACCTTTCAGCTTCGCCAGGACCCGGCCGATCCCCGGCGCCTGGAGATCGCCCCGTCGCAGCTGCTGGCGCCTGATCAGGACTACTCGATCAGCGTCGCACCCGCTGCCCGCGACGTTCACGGCAACGTGCTGGCGACCGGCTCAGCCATCACCTTTCGGACAGGACAGGTGAAGAGCCTGCAGCATTGGGTGGGCTTCATCGCCACGCCCGTTCCCAGCGGCGCCGGCGAGGGCATCTGGCTGGTGAACGAGAGCGGTTTTCCCCGCCCCCTGGTGGCCGCCACAGTCGCCGGCTTCCAATGGGCGCCAAGCGGCGACCGATTGCTGCTTCGCAGCGCCTCGGGAACCTGGTCGGAGAGCATCATCGACGGCAGCAGCAACCCACTCCCCTTCGCCGGCCGCTGGGCGTCGTACCTGGACTCCATTGGAAGCTTTGCGCTGCTGGATGGCGATCGCCTCCGAATCTGGTCCCGCGACAGCGGTTACACCGAGGTGGCTCAAAAGGTGCTCGAGGCGGCCGTCTCCCCGGGCGGCCGCCAGATCGCCTACACCACGCCCGCTGAGTCAGGCACTGCGATCCGGCTCTACGACGCCGGCCTGAAGACCGAGTCACTGCTGGAAGCCGAGAACGCCGCAGTGGACGGTCTCGCCTGGGCGCCCGATCTCAGTGCTCTCGCCTACCGCTCCCCAGCAACAGATCCGAACCAGGCCCGGCTGCGCGTGCGGTCCCTGCGCGGTGGCTCCAGCCAGCCATTCACAGTCACCACGGGTCAGATCAGCCCGCCGATCTGGCAATCAGACGCCCGTCACCTGCTCGTCACCGCGCCTGTGCCAACCAAGGTCGGGCTGGTGGCCAAAGCTTTCCGGCTCTCCTCGGCCCAGGGCCAGAGCCAGACGCTCAGCGCCGCCAGCGGCCTGCCCGCAGAGCCGCAGTCCTCAGTCGAGCAGCTGAGCCCTTCACCCGACGGACATC
Source organism: Candidatus Dormiibacter inghamiae (assembly GCA_016464825.1). Lineage (GTDB taxonomy): Bacteria > Chloroflexota > Dormibacteria > Dormibacterales > Dormibacteraceae > Dormiibacter > Dormiibacter inghamiae. The sequence goes on from JAEKNQ010000021.1 coordinate 55,155, forward strand.
AGATCGCCTTCATCTCCAGCACCGCAGGCGTGCCTCAGGTCTGGCTAATGAACGCTGACGGCAGTCGGCTGACGCAGCTGACCCGCTACGGGGTGGACGGCTACGCCTACGGCGCCGGCCAGCTCGGCTGGACTCGAGCCTGAGCCAACCAGTGCCGTGCCGCTGCTTTTTGCGACAGCGTCGCTGAGCAGAGCGTGGACTCGTTCAGTGGTTCGGTCCCAGCTGAAGCCGCGCGCCCTTCGCGCCGCCCGCGAGCCCATCGCCTCCACCAACCGGGGGCTGGCCAGAAGCTGCCGCATCCGGTCGACATAGTCACGCGGGTCGTGCCCGTTGACTAGAAAGCCAGTACGCCCGTCGCTGACCACGAGGGCCAGTCCAGGCACATTGCTCGCGATCACGGGCGTGCCGGAAGCCTGCGCCTCGAGGGCAACCAGACCGAAGGACTCGTTGTAGGACGGGAGCAGGACCGCCTCGGCCGCCGCGTAATAGCCGGCCAAGCGCTCCTGCGGCAGCGGCCCTGTGAAGGAGACCTGCCCGGCCACGCCCAGCCTCTCGGCCAAAGTGGCGAGGCGCTGCCGCTCGCTCTCACCGCTGGATTGGCTGTCGCCTCCGATTACCAACAGCCGCAGTTCAGGTCTAATGCCGCCGGCAGTCAAGTCGGCCAGGGCGCGGATGAGCACATCGACCCCCTTCAGCCGTTCCAACCGACCCGCGAAGACGAAGAGGCGCTGCTCGGCGTAGCCAAGTGCTTCTCGAGCTGCCTGCCGCGGGCGGGGCTCGAACGCCCCAAGATCGCAGCCCGGCGCTACCACCGCCAGACGTTCCTGCCGCACCCCGTAGGCGCGCACCAACTCCAGCGCCTCGGCCTGGGTGTTGACGATCAGCAGGTCGGCGCAGCGCGCGACCTCGCCTTCCAGATCCACCCGCACCTCCGGCTCCGGTCGGTCGCCGGGAGCTAGCAGCCGGTTTTTCACGATGGCCAGGGTGTGCGCCGTGTGCGCCCACGGCACCCGGAGCGAGCCGCGCAGGGCGCAGGCCACCATGCCCGAGAGCCAGTAGTGGGAGTACATGGCGTCGTAGGGGAGCCCGCTCTCCGCCATGAATGCCCGGACGCCCTGGGTGAAGACTGGGACCTGGTCGAGCAGGCTGTATTTGTCAAGTTCTGGCCGCCCGGCAGGCAGGTTGATCACGCGACTGAGCGGCGCCAGCTGCTCCACTCTCTTTTCGTCAGCCAGAGACCGCGTGAAGATGTCGGTCGCCACCCCAAGCTGGGAGAGGCCCACGCAGAGCTGGCGGATGTAGACGTTCATGCCGCCGTTGGCCGAGTGGCCGAGAGAGGCGGTCGGTGAGGTGTGCAGGGAGAAGACGGCGACCCGGCTCAGTCCGGGCCGGGAAGACGGCTCGGGGAGGGCGTGGACTTCAGCCACGGTAGCTGGACCTGGAGTCGAGCCAGCGGCGCGAGCTGCAGGCGCAGCCCGAGGCGGAAACCGAGGACGTGGTAGGCATGTCAACGGAATTCGTGGCGGGCGGCATCTTATTCCGCCTGGCGCCCGGTGCCCTTAGGGGTTCGATCCGGGCTGAGGTCAGGCGCATTCCCTGATCCCGCCTTCGGGTCAGGGCGCGGGCCTGACTAACCGCGTCTCCGGCCGGCGGCCCGCGGACTGTCGGGTTCTCCCGTCTGACCCAAGCCGGCCCAGGATGCCAACTGTCGCCGGGGCTGGCGCTCACGCCGCGCCGCCCAGAGCGTGCTCAAGTAGCTTGTCGCCAGCAGAAGCGCCAGCAGCCAGAGCAGCGCGGTCACGTCGGCGCGCGAGCGCGCCGGCGGCAGGAGAACCGTGTAGCTGAAGGTGCTCCAGTAGAGGAACTGGTCCTGGCCATAGGCCGACAGCCAGAGGAGAAAGCCAACCACGCCGCCTGCGCCCAACCAGGCCAGGCCTGCCGCCCGCCGGCCCAGGCGCACCAGCCCCAACCCGGGCAGGAGGGCCCAGACGAGCAGTTCCCAATGTCGAGGCGGGGCGGTGTCGTCCGCGCTGCGGCGAGCCGCCTCACCTTCGGCTGCCACTAGGAACGTGATGGCGGCCAGGTACCAACCGACAGCAAGCAGGTCGACTACTTGGAAGGGAAAGCGGAGTTGAGTGACCTCGGGCGTCAGAAGTAGGTGGCCCAGCCAGGCCACCCAGGCGGCGAGTGCTGTTGCCGCCACTGCCAGAGCGAAGCCCCTGACCCGTGGCCCGCCGACCAGGGTCCAGACGATCAGGGCGGCGACGAAGAACCAGGCAGCTGGCGTCTGCCAGCCGAAGAGGCGATCCAGGTGGGCAGGCGGGATCTGGGTCTGCCAGGGAACCGCCAGCGCCGTGAGCGAGCCCGCGATAACCAGCAGCCCGCGGCCTTCGCCGAGCTGCGGCAGGCCCAGGCGGGGACCGATCTCGTGGCTGGCGCCAAGCAGTCCCCCGCCGGCGCTGGCGGCTCCTATCAGCACCAACAACCCTGAGTTGGGATTGCTTGCCCACACGCGACTTGCCGCGGCAAGCAGGGCTGCCAAAACAAATGCCGCTGCTGTCAGGCGCCGACTGCCCATTGCACCGGCAATACTAGTTCGCTGTCCCCAGCCAAAGGGACCATATCTCGGGGCTCAGGGGTCGATCGGTCGTTATTGGGTAACCGTGAGTCAGCCTGGTAACCGACTGATGACAACGCCAGCGGCTCTGTTATGTTTGGCCCGATGCGCCTACTCGGCTCGCGCCGCTGGTCGTGGCCGGCCGCCTTTGCCGTCCTCATCCCCGCGCTCCTGCTGGGCTGGACGCTGACAGCGGTTTCCGCCGCGCCGACTCCATCGCCCAGCGCAGCCGCTAGCCCCGGCGCCGCGCCGGCCCCGGGTGCAGCACCCGCACCCGGTGCCGCCCCCGCCGGGGACGTGCAAAAGGGCGCGCAACTATACAGCGCGCAGGGCTGCACCTCCTGCCACGGCGCCAACCTGGAGGGCGGTGTGGGACCCAAGCTCAACCCCATCGTCAAGCTGCCGGGCGTGCCAGACCCCAAGTCACCGGCCTACATAGCAGAAACCATCAAGAACGGCCGCAAGGGAGACTCGGGCTACTCCGCCGCAATGCCGGCGTTCGGTGACAAGCTCAAGGACCAGGACCTGGCCGACCTGGCCGCCTTCATCATCGACTCCAACAAGAAGGGCGCTGCCGGGCTCTCGCCGTCCGAGCTGGCCAAGAGCAACGTGTTCTGGATCACCACTGTCGTCTTTCTCATGGTGCTGCTGACCTGGCTGCTCTCCCGTTACAACATGCGCTGGATCGCCCGGCGCGCCGCTCAGCGGCGGTCTGGCTAGCACCGGCTGTCGAGGTTAGCTGACGGCCAGCCCGGCTGAGACAGCCTGGGCGCCCTCCCCCGAGGCTGCTGCTTCGGGGTTCGCTCGACCGGCCCGGATCCTGGTGCTCTATTCCGACACCGGCGGCGGCCACCGTGCGGCCGCCCGGGCGCTCACCTTCGCCCTGATGGCGCAGTCCAACCCCTGCAGCACGGGTATGTGCGACCCCCTGATCGGCCAGGGCCGGCCGCTGGTCCGCCGCCTCACTTCCCTCTACCCCACGATCATCAAGCGAGCACGGCCTGCGTGGGCCGCGATCTATCACGGGAGCAACAGCCGCCCCGCCTTCGCGGCGCTTCGGGCCAGCTTTGGACCTCAGGTACGAGGCGTTCTGCTGCGGACTATCGCCGAGGCGGACCCGGATGTGGTGCTCTCAGTGCACCCACTGCTCAACCACGTCGCCTGGTCCGCCATGCAGAGGAGCGATCGGCCCCGGGGACTGATGACAGTGGTCACAGATCTGGTTCAGCTGCACCGCGGCTGGGCGTTTCCGCCCGCCGACGTCGTGGTGGTGCCGACCGAGGAAGCACAGCGATATGTGACCCGGGCCCGTGTGGCCGCCCGCAAGGTGCGCTTGCTGGGCTTCCCGGTGGACATGCGCTTCCGGCCGCCTGCGCCGGGCGAGCAGGCGGCGATGCGTAAGGAGCTGGGCTTGGATCCCGAACGGCCGACGGTGGTGGTCATGGGCGGCGGCGAGGGCTCCGGGCGCATGTCCGAGCAGATCGGGGCGCTGGCTCGACGCGACCGTCCCTGGCAGGTCATAGCTGTCTGCGGCCGAAATGAGCGGCTGCGGCGCCGGCTGGCGGCTCGCTCCTTTCCCACTCCAGTGCTCGTGTTGGGCTTTGTCGACACCATGCCGAACCTGCTTCGGGCCACTGATCTCGTGGTGACCAAGGCCGGGCCAGGGGCCATTGCGGAGTCTCTCGCCACCGGCCTGCCGGTCATCCTGACCGGCTACCTGCCCGGCCAGGAGACGCCCAACGTGGATTACGTCACGCAGCATGGGGTGGGCCTCTACGCGCCCCGCGCCGGGCAGCTGCTGAGGGCCGTGCAGGGGCTGCTGAGCGGCGATCAGGCCCAACTTCAGGAGGTGTCGCGGCGCGCGCGAGAGATAACGCGCCCGCAGGCAGCGCTTGAGATAGCCGGCGAATGCCTACGGCTTGCCCGGTCCTACATGACGGCGCCGACCGCCGGCAGGTGAGGCGGCGCAGTAGGCCCAAATCATGAGGTCGATAGGCCGGGTTCATCCCGGCCGGAACACGACATCCGTCTCGATCCGCGACTTCGGCTTCGCGCCGAGTACCCGGCTCTGGCCTATGCCACTCGTCGGGCAGCACCCGGAGGGGTTTTCGAAGGGGAGGCCCGCCTCCCCTTCGCCTTAGAGCGCCGCGTCGCAGGCCAGCCGGTAGGCGCAGAGGGCGCAGCGCCGGCGCTGGGGACGGGGCTCGAAGCGGCCGAGGCGAATGGCTGCCGCCACTTCCGTGCCCGTGCGGCGCGCCTCCGCCAGAAGCTCCGGGGTCGCCTTGAAGGGCTCTCGCTGAGCCTCTCTGCGGAGATAGATGATGTCCAGCTCCGGCGGGTCCCCGTCGAGCTCGGCCGCCAGGCTGGGAATGCTCCCGGCGCCAAGCGCATACAGCGCGAGCTGAAGCACGCTGCCGCGCTCCGGCCGACCGGTCTTGTAATCGACTATGCGGAGGCCGTCAGGCCCTCGCTCGACGCGATCGATAACTCCCTGCAGCTGCCACCCAGGCAGCCGCAGATTGAACTGCTCCTCGACGAGCAATGGCGGCCGGTCCAGGCCGCCGGCGCGGTGGAGTGTTTCGAGCAAGCGCCAGCCCAGAGCCTTCAGGACCGGCCGCCGACGCGGCTCGCTGAGCGCGATTCGATCCCAGGCGTCCTCGTGGATCGAGCAAAGCAGCTCGAGGCTCAGTTCCCGCCCCTGCCGGCGGTGGCTGCCGGCCCGCTTCAGGACCTGATGCAGGACTGTGCCGAACTGCGCTTCCACACTGGGCTGAGCGGTCAGCCGCAGCTGGTAGCGGAACCAGTGCCTCCGGGGACACTCCTGATAGGCCGAGATCGAGCTGAAGGACAGGATCGGGCAGTCAGGCTCCGGCAGTGCTGATGGTTCGCTCCCGAGCCCAAGCGGCTGAGACAGCTCCGCCGCCTCGCGCAGGTCGCGCTTCTCGATCCCCTCACCCAGTTCGCGGAGAAAGCGCGATTGGCGCCAGAGCCGGGAACCCTCGTAGCGGTCGGCGTAGGTCAGGACCAGCCGGCGCCGGGCTCGCGTCATGGCGACATAGAACAGCCTGCGTTCCTCCGCCACCTGGTCCTCCTTACCCCTGACCGCCGGCTCGACCAGCGCGGCTGGCAGCTCCAGCAGGTCAGGCCGCTGACGATGCGGGACGCGAGATTCCACCAATGAGGGGACGAAGACGGTGTCGAACTCGAGCCCTTTGGCCCTATGCATTGTCAGCAGCTGGATGGCACCGTGGGGGGCGTCGGTCAACTCAGCCACCGGCGCATCTTCGCCCGAGAGCAGGACCAGATCCAGGTACTCGACGAACAGGCTCAGCGAATGGTCCCGGCGGCGCTCGCAGTACTCCTCCACACGCTCCATGAAGAGACCCACGTTGCCGCTGACGCGCTGCGCTTCAACGCCGTCAGGCGGCAGCGCAGTCTGCAGATAACGGGTTCTCTCCAGCACCTCGAAGAGCAGATCGTCCACGCCGAGAGTCGACTTCAGCTGAAGGAGTCCCTGCAGCTCGAGCGCCCAGCCACTGGTTGGCTGCCAGCAGGAGAGCGCCACCAGGGGCGGTTCACCGGTTTCCGCCCCCGCCCGTATCCGCTCCAGCGCCAGCACTAGGTCCAAGCTGAGGGGAGGCCGGCTCAGGAGCCTGACCAGGGCGAGCAGGTCGGTCGAGTCTTGGATGAGCCGGAGGTAGGCGATCAGGTCCAGCACCTCCGGCCGGCGGAAGAGACCCTGGCCGCTCTGCTCGTAGGGCAAGCCGGCCAGACTCAGCTCTTCGGCCACCGCCTGCAGGCTGGCGTGAGTGCGGCCAAGCACGGCGATCCGCTCCAGGGGGACACCCTGTTCCGCCAGGCGCTCGGTCTCAGCCGCTATCAGTCTGGCTTCGGCTTTGCGGCTGGCCACGCGCCAGACCTGCACGGCGCCTGTCTCGCCGTTGAGGGCGTGGGCCCTCAGCTCCTTCTCGCTTCGGCCAGGATTGTGCTCGATGAGCGCTGCCGCCGCCGCGACAACCTTGGGGGCACTTCGCCGGTTCTCAGCCAGCGTACGGGTGGCGGCCGCAGGAAAGACCGCCAGGAAACGCTCCAGGCTGGCCCGCGAAGCGCCCCGGAAACGATAGATGCTCTGGTCGTCGTCACCCACCACGCAGACGTTGCCCTCAGGTGCGCCCAGCAGCTCTACCACCCGCTCCTGAGCAAGGTTCGTGTCCTGGTACTCGTCGACCAGGATCCAGCGCCAGCGCTGCCTGTACCGCTCCCGGACCTCCGGCTTGGCGGCCAGCAGCTGCACGGCTCTGACTATCAGATCGTTAAAGTCAAGCTGGTTCTCCCGCCGCTTTTTAGCCGCGAACGCCTCCAGCAGTCGAGCTGCTGCGCCGAGCAGCGCCCCCCGCTCGACGTCCTCGGCGTCGCGCGCCCAGGCCTGCAGGCGCTGCACCTGGACCAGCTCCTGCTTCAACTTCTCGTCCAGCTGGAGCAGGGGCGAGACCAGGTCGTCGGGTCGCTCCTGTCCGACCAGCACAGGATCCGCCGCTTCCCACATCAACTCCCGGAGAGCTAGCCACAGGTCGGCGCCGACCAGCAGCCTGAAGCCGGCGCCGAGGCCGATGGCCCGGCCGTCCTCGCGCAGCCAGCCCAGGGCCTGGGAGTGGAAGGTGCCGATGGCGCTCGGATCTGCCTGGGGACAGCGCGAAAGGACCCGCTCCCGCATCTCACTCGCCGCCTTGTCGGTGAAGGTCAGCACCAGGATCCCACTCGGATCCCCGCCGCTGGCGACTATGCGGCTGTAGCGCTCGGCTATGACAGCTGTCTTCCCGGTTCCGGCGCCTGCGACGATCCTGACAGGGCCATGCAGCGGTAGGCAAGCGGCCCGCTGCTTGGCGCTGAGCTCGATCACCGCGGCGGCCGGCCCACCCTTACCTTGATCTCCCGCACCCGCTGAGGTAGCCGCGATTCCGCGTTCAACCTTCGCATCAACTCGATCGAGTCCAGACGCAGCTGATGGGCGAGTGCCGGGTTGGCTGTGGTGACCGAGACGACGCCGCGCTCAACCTCGATCGAATCGCAGGCATCCGCCAGGGCGTCGCCCACCACCTGTTTGAAAGTCAGCCGCAGGCGAGCCTCTATCAGCGGGCTCTGACTCCCCTGCCTTGCCACAAGTCCGGCAAGGACGTTCCCCACCTTATGCACAGTGAAGCAGCTTGCCGCTGTCGATGCAGAGCACCCTGGCCAGGGCCACCAACGCCGGCGGAAACGGCTCAGCCTCGACCGACGTGACTATCACCTGGCCCGGCTCGAGCAGCCGACGAAGCAGCTCACGCCGGCGGTCGGCATCGAGCTCGGAAAGCACGTCGTCAAGGAGAAGCACAGGTGTCTCGCCGGTCAGCTCAGCTATCACCTGGGCCTCGGCCAGCTTGACACTCACCACTGCGCTGCGCTGCTGCCCCTGAGAGGCATAGGCCCGAGCCTCTCGCCCCTCCAATATGAAGAGAACGTCGTCGCGATGTGGTCCCACAGTGCTGACCCCGCGCCGGAGGTCCTCGCGCCGCGCCACCGCCAGAGCTTGGGCCAGTTCCAGCTCGGTTCCGACATAGCTGATCTCCAGAAGTTCTCCGCCAGAGATGGCCGAGTGGGCAGCGGACGCCAGCGGCGCCAGGTTCGCCACCGCCTCCTCCCGAGCGGCGCGCAGCTCCTCGCCCAGCGCCACCAGCTGGATGTCCCACACGTCGAGCGAATCCTCCGGCTGGTCGCCGACCGCCACCTGCTTCAGCAGCCGGTTCCGCTGCTCTAAGGTCCTGGCGTATCGGGCCAGGGTGCGGGCGTAGCCTGGCCGCACCTGGACCAGCAGCTGGTTCAGCAGTCGCCGTCGATGCTCAGGGCCTGCCTTGATCAGATCCAGGTCATCAGGCCAGAAGAGCGTGACCCGGAAGGCTCCAGGTAGGTCGAGGGCGCGGCGAGGTTGGCCGTCTACTTCGATCCGACGCCGGGTCCGGTTGCCGTCCGCCACGAAGTCGATGCGGATCTCCAGAAGCCGGCCGCCGCTCTCAACCTGGGCCTGAACCCTGGCTTCGCTGGCCAGATCGCCGATCAGCTCAGCGTCCCGCCCGGCGCGAGGTGAGGCGCTGAGAGCGAGCAGGGCGACGGCTTCCAGCAGATTGGTCTTGCCCTGACCGTTGGCGCCCAGGAAGAGATTGAGGCCCGGACCGGGGTCCAACTCCACGCGAGCGTAGTTGCGGTAGTTGCGAAGTTCCAGATGCTTCAGGAGCACAGGCCGAAAAGAAACCTGTGCCCTTACATCGCCACCCGGACAGGCATGATCACGTACAGGTAGTCGTCATGGTCCGGGATCCGGATCAGGCCCGGGCTCAAAGGGCCATCGAAGCGCAGCTCCACCTGCTCAGCGGCTACCGAGGCCAGAGCGTCGAGAACATAGCGGGCGTTGAATGCGATCTGGATCTCGTTGCCCTCCACTTCAGCGGCGAGTTCCGCGCGGCTGTCACCCACCTCGTTGGTGGTGGCCGAGAGCGCTAGGCCGTCGGCCTGCGCCTTGATCCGGAGGACGTTGGCCGAGTCGCGAGCGAAGAGAGACACCGCCCGCACTGTCTGATTCAGCTCGCCGGTGTCTACCCTGACCACCGTCGAACTCTTGTTGGGTATCACCTGCGCGTAGTTGGGATACGTGCCGTCGATGAGCCGGGAGGTGACCTCCGACGATCCCGTCGAGCCGGTCCGGAAAAAGATCTGATTGCGGGCTTGAGACACAGTGATCTGAGCCTCGCCGGAGTCGCCGCGGAACGCTCTCGGTAGTTCGCCCAGAGCCCTGGCGGGAACTATCAACCTTGCCTCCAAACCATCGCCGCTCGTGACCTGCAGCCTCCGCTCGGCCAGGCGATGGCCGTCAGTGGCCACTATCGTGAGCCGGCCGCCTTCGATCTGCAGCAGCTCGCCGGTCAATACAGGGCGAGCCTCGTCGGTGGAGGCTGCCATCTGGGTCTGCTCGATCCCTGCCAACAGCTCAGCCAGGGGTAGTTTGATGGTGTCGCCCTCATCCGAACGAGGTGTCGGGGGGAACTCATCGGCCTCGATGCACTTGATGTGGGTGTCGAAGCGGCCGCAGCGCAAAGACAGGGTCTGGCTGGCGACGTCGAGCGAGAGCTCCAGCTGCTGCTGGGGGAGCGTGCCAACGAAATCGGTCAGGAGCCGAGCCGGAACGGTTGTGCTGCCCTCGTCGCTGATTTCGGCCTCGACCAGCTTTTTGATCCCGATCTCCAGATTGGTCCCCGTCAGCGCCAGGCCGGACGAGGTCGTTTCCAGCAACACATTGTTCAGGATGGGCAGGGTGGTCCGGGTCGAGATGGCCCGCGACACTGTTTGCAGCGCTTGACTGAGGGTGGCTGGTTGGCAGGTGAGTCTCAAGGCAGGCTCCTTTTCCCCATGACTTAACTGTCTCTGTTAGGTAATAGCTTCGCCGTACAGAGCCGTAGAGGCTGTGCAGACTGTGCACTCACAGTTCAGCTCGCATTCGGCGGAGACGGGGGAAAAGCATAGTGAAAGCGGGGCTCAACGCTGCCCGGCCTGGGTCTCAGTTGGGGACGGCTTGATCCGCCAAGGCCCTTCCCCGGTTGCTCCCCACCGGTTGCACAGCGGCTGTGAAAAGCCTCGTTCTCTCATCGGTGATCATCCAGCCGATCCCGGATCGCCTGGACGTCGTACCGAAGGCGGGCGTCTTCCTTGATCTCGTTGGCTATCTTGTCGATCGAGTGCAGGGCTGTGGTGTGATCACGTCCGCCGAAAGCCTGGCCAATTTGAGGTAGCGAGGAGGGCGTCTCCTCGCGAACGAGATACATGGCCACCTGGCGGGGCAACACTATGTGCTTGTCTCGGCGCTTGCCTTTCATGTCTTCCACCGAGAGCTCGTAGTAGCCGGCCACCACTTGCTGGATCCTGTCGATGCTCAGGGGGCGGCGCAGCCCTGCGGGGATGATGTCAGCCAGCAGTTCGGCGGCCTCAGCCTCGCCAATCCGCTTCTGGTGGATAGCCGAGTAGGCGAGCAGACGGGTGAGCGCCCCCTCCAGCTCCCTGATGTTCTTCTGCACCTTGTGGGCGATGAAGGTCAGCACCTCCTCTGACAGCAGCTTGTCGTTGTCACCGACCTTGGCTCTCAGGATTGCCACCCGGGTTTCGAAGTCGGGCGGCTGGATGTCGGCCATCAAGCCTTGCTCAAAGCGGGAGCGGAGCCGGTCCTCCAGCGTCGGAATGTCCTTCGGCGCTCGGTCGGAGGAGATCACCACCTGCTTGCCGATCTCGTGGAGAGCGTTGAAGGTGTGGAAGAACTCCTCTTTGGTAGTCGCCTTGTTGCCGGCCAGGAACTGAATGTCGTCGATGAGCAGCACATCAACTGTCCGGTAGCGGGTGCGGAATTCTTCCATCAGGTTGGCCTGGATGGAGGTGATCATCTCGTTCATGAAGTGCTCCGAGGTCAAGTAGACGACCCGCTTCTGTGGCCATCTGGCCTGAACGTGGTGACCTATCGCGTGCATCAGATGGGTCTTGCCCAAACCCACGCCGCCGTAGAGGAAGAGAGGGTTGTAGCTGAGACCTGGCGCTTCGGCCACAGCCTGGGCGGCGGCGTGGGCGAAGCGTGAGTTGTTGCCGACCACGAAGGTGGCGAACCTGAACTTGGCGCTGAGAGCAGTGGTGGGAGTGGCGGGCTGCTCCTGGCTGGTCGGCGGCGAAAAGTAAGTTGGTTCGGGCGCCGCTTGGAGGGCGTGCCCGTTCCTGCTGACGACGAAGTCGAGTTGCACCTCAGAGCCGACAACTTCCTGCAGCGTCTCCCGAATCATGCCGGCGAACCTATCCTCCAGCCAGCTTTTGTGCAGCCGACTCGGCACACCTATCTGGAAGATGCTGCCTACCGAGGAGAGGAGCACTGTGTTCCTGACCCAGGTCTCGTAGGTTGACTTGGGGATCTGGAAGCGCAGGTCGTCCTGCACCACCGACCAGATTTGCTCTTCGTTCACTAGGGGCAGGGCTCCTTGCGGGAAGGCGCTTCGGCGCCAGTTCGGTTGTGGATAACTCGGTCGGCACTCGGCTGCTCGCTTCCCTGCGATAGGTGGGTGCCAGAACTCGATTGGCGAGTGTTCTGGGTAAAACCCCTTCCGTTTGGGGGACAACCCGAGCGGGCTGGTGAAGATCCTGTGGAGAACTCTGGCTGGGTTCCACTCCCTGCGGTGATTCCTGATCCGGGCAGTTTGTTGGCCGCTCGGGAATCAGCCTTGGGAGTGCAGCCCAAACGTTCTCTTCTCCTGTGTCTAGATTGTGGAAAACTTTTGCGAGGCGGCTCCGACCCGGAGGTCCGAGTCGCCTGATCCTTCCGAGGAGAGCCTGCCTTTAGTGTGCTACTAGTGTGCTGAGAAGTGGGCTGAGTAACTGACTGGATCAAGGCCTCACGGGCCGCTCTCCGTTGGTTGGCTCAGGTTAACAAAGCCGGCAGCGATGCGCAATACCGTCCGCAAGGTGAACTACTGATAGCCCCGCTGCCCATATGTCCCGGACTTCAATGCCGGCCAGGCCGGGGGGCTCGCGATCGCCTATACTTGGAGTTCTGTCGGGATCGCTGCCGACCAAGCGCACCTCAAAGAGGACAGAGAGATCAAGCGAACATTCCAACCCAAGAAGCGCTACCGGCTGCGCACGCATGGCTTCCGCTCGCGTATGGCCACTCGGGCAGGTCGTCGCATCGTCATGAATCGCCGCCGCAAAGGCCGCGCTCAGCTCGCTTCAGCCTGAGGCTGGCCGCCAGGCTGCGGCTGTGAGCGTCCTCGACCACCCCGCCCTCGTGTCCTGGAACCGAAGTTCCTTGCTTCTGCCCGGGCTAGGCGGCCGGGCGCCTGCGGCGCTGAAGCCGGCGTCAAGCGGCCCGGGGCGGCGTCCCACGCCCCCGCTGCGTGGGGCCCCCGGCTGGAAGTGCGCTCCTCCTTGCACCACCCTTTCCTTCCACCCCTCGAAGTCATCGACTTCGTGGCGACCCCGGTTCCACCCCTCGAAGTCATCGACTTCGTGGGGACCCCGGTTGCCGCCGGTCGCCGATTCAGGGAATACGCGGCGGACCTCAGTTCCCGGACACTTGTGAAAAAACGCCGTCGGCTGCTTCAACAGGGGGAGTTCCAGCGTGTTCTCAGCCGGCCGCGCTTGCTCACGTGTCGCGCATTTATGGCTTTCGCCCAACCCAGTCCGAGCGAGGGTCGGGTGGGCATTGCGGTGAGCCGAAACCTAAAGAGCGCAGTAAGGCGCAATCGGGTCCGCCGTCGCCTCCGTGAGGCTGTGCGGCTGGAGCTGCTTCAGCCATCGGCTGGTGGTTCGCCGGATCAGCGCTTGGGAATAGCTCTGGACGTGGTCCTGATCGCCCGGCCCAGCGCGGAGACGCTGCAGTTCACACAGCTGACAGAGGATGTCGCTCGGCTGCGGCGCCGGCTGCTGGCGGAAGCAGCCGGCCGGAGTAGTGCAGCTCTCGGCTTGGCGCCGGTCGCGCCCAGGCCTCGAGGCTCCTCGTGAAGTACCTGAGCCTTCGCCTGATCACCTTCTACCAAGCGGCGCTGTCGCCGCTGCTGGGAAGTACCTGCCGCTTCAACCCCACCTGCTCCCAGTACACTTATGAGGCCATCGACCGGTACGGGTGGCTCAAGGGCGCCTGGATGGGGATTCGGCGGATAAGCCGCTGCCATCCCTTCAGCAAAGGCGGCTATGACCCGGTCTAAGCCCAGGAGACTCCTCCCATAAACGAACTGCGCAAGGTTTTCGACGTCTTCCTGCCCATCCACACAGTGTGGTGGGCGGTTTTCGGCAGGACGCTGGACGCCACCCTGGGCTTCATCTACCACGCTTTGGCGGGGGTGCCGGTCCTGTCCGCCATCGGAGCCTACGGCTTGGCGATCATCGCCCTCACCATCGTCATCAAGACCTTGCTCTCGCCCCTCCTTCAACTTCAGCTGCTCTCCTCCAAGCGATCGCAGGATCAGCAGCGCAAGCTGGCGCCGCAGATGGCGGAGGTGCGAAAGAAGTTCAAGGGCGACAGGATGAAGCAGCAGCAGGCGATCCTGGAGCTGCAGAAAGAGCACGGTGTCAATCCCCTGACGCCGATGCTGGGCTGTCTGCCCTCCCTGCTGCAGCTACCGATTCTCAGCGCGCTCTACTTCGTCTTCTACGGCAACGCCCGCTCCAACACGTTCGCCGATCACTTCCTCTTCATCCCTCACCTGAATCTGACCCCGCAGCAGAACCCGCTGCTTCACGGCGTGCCGATCCCCGCGCTCGCCTACCTTGTGATTCCGCTCCTGGCTGCCGCCACCACCTTCGTGCAGTCACGCATGATGCAGCAGCCGGTCAACCCGGCGGCCAGCGACCAGGAGAAGCAGCAGCAGCAGATGGCGCGCCAGATGCAGGTCCTGATGCCTCTTATGATCGGCTACTTCGCGATCGTGACTCCCGCCGGGCTGGGGCTCTACTGGACTGTCTCGAACCTGTTTTCGATCGGCCAGCAGTACCTCGTCAATGGTTGGGGCGGTCTGCTCCGTCGGCCGGTGCCCGCGCCCAGCGGCACCCAGCTCCGGCGACGAAGCGAGCGCAGCGGTTCGAACGGGACCGCGCCTCGCCTGCCGGCGAAAACCCAGCCGCTCAAGGGTGGGGCCGCCAAGCCGGCAGCGTCGAAAGCCAACGGCGCCAAAGCCATAGCCCCTAAATCAACATCAGCAAGGAAGCCGAAGACATGAAAACTGCCGAAGGTAGGGGACCAACTCTCGAGGATGCGGTGGATGCTGCGCTGATCCAGCTGGGCGAGAGCCGCCGCAACGTCGACGTCAAGGTGGTGAGCGAGAGTGACACCGAGACCGTGGTTGAGGTGGTGGTGCTCGCGGCCAGATCGGCAGCTTCCGCCTCTGGCACAGGCACAGTGGCGGCGGCTGCCTCCGGAGGGGCCGCGGGCGTGGGCGTCTCAGCCGATTCCGCTGCGGTCGCGTCTACCACCGAGGCTGGGGACGCGGCCACCGAGATCGCCCGCGACATGGTCGCTGAGCTGCTGACGCGCATGGGCATCCGCTGTCAGGTGACAGCGCGCAGGGGTCCTGAAGCGATAGTCGTGGATATCAGCGGGCGGGACCTGGGAGTGTTGATCGGCTGGCGCGGTGAGACGCTGCGCGCTCTCCAAACGATCACCAATCTGATCACGAGCCGGCGCTTGCCGGAGGACCAGCGGGTGGTGGTGGACGTGGAGCGGTATCGCCAGCGCCGAGAACACACTGTGCGCGAGATCGCCTACCGGGCGGCTCGACAGGTCAAGGTGACAGGGGATCCCATCACGCTGGACGCCATGCAGCCGTTTGAACGGCGAGCCATCCACCTGGCCCTGGACGACGACCCTGAGGTGACCACCGTCAGCACTGGCGCCGAGCCGGATCGGCGCGTGGTGGTAACCCCCTCCCCGAAAGCTGGCTAGCGTCCCTGGCGCACTCGAACGCCCGGAGAACTGATTCTTTGAGCCAAGCGGGAGCGGAGTTCATCCGCGAAGCGATTAGGCTCGCCAACACGGCGGCCGACGGGCCGAGTGAGGAGGAGCTGACGCCTTCGGAGCTGGCCGAGCCGATTCGGGATGCTCTGGAGAGCCCTGACTTGGTCGGCGACAGCCAGTTGGTCAAGTATCTGCACGAAGCGCTCGACTCGGTCTCCGACGGCATGCCGCCCGACTACACGGCGATGTTGCTCTACTCGGCGCTGGGTCGGCTGCAGGAGGGCTGAGCAGCACCGACCTCGATTACCGGGGTTCCCGGTCGATGGGACCGGCTGACAGCCTAACGGGTTTGGGCCCCGCGGTGGATCAGCACAACCGAGGCGCCGAAAGGTGAGCGCGGAGACGCTGCCTATACTGGGCCGTCCATGGGTTTGGCTCCGAATCAGACCCGTCGCGAGTTGAGCGGCGGGGCCCGTCTCCTGACGGCGGCGCTGCCCGACCGTTCTTCCGCGAGCTTGGTCCTCATGTTCGCGGTCGGTTCTCGTTACGAGGAGGACCCGATCGGAGGGGCTTCCCACTTCATCGAACATCTGTTCTTCAAGGGCACTCGCCGCCGCCCCAGTGCGAAGGCGATCGCCGAGGCGATCGAGGGTGTCGGCGGCGTGATGAACGCGTCGACTGACAAGGAGGTGACAGTCTATTGGTGCAGAGTGCCCGCAGAAAGGCTCGACCTAGCCACCGACGTTCTCTGTGACATCGTCACTGACTCGCAGCTGGCGCCGGCGGACGTGGAGCGCGAGCGCATGGTGATCCTGGAAGAGCTGAAGATGTACCTGGACCAGCCTCAGGACTATGTGCACAGCCTCTTCGAACAGATAATGTGGCCCAGGCATTCGTTGGGGCGCGACATCATCGGCACCACCGAGTCCGTCACTGGGACGAGTCGGGCGCAGCTGCTCGAATACATCCAGGCCCAGTACAGCCTCCGCAACCTGGTGGTTGGACTCTCCGGTTCGATCGACCCCGACCGCTCTGCTCAGGAGCTGGAAGCACGCCTGCGGTTGCCCGCCGGCGGTGACGAGCGGGCTTCCACCGTCCCGGCCCCACTGGATTCACCCCAATTGCTGCTGCAGGCCAAGAAGACCGAGCAGGCACATATCTGCCTGGGCACCCGCGCCACGTCCTATCTGGATCCAGACCGCTACGCCTTGGACCTCCTCAACACCATCCTGGGCGAAGGCATGAGCTCCCGTCTCTTCCTAGAGATCCGCGAGAAGCGGGGGCTCGCCTACGACGTGCACAGCTTCACCAGCAAGCACCGCGACGCCGGCTACTTCGCTGTCTATATGGGGGTTGATCCGAAGAAGGCGGAGGAGGCCGTCGATGCAGTCTTGGGCGTTCTCCGCCAGGTCAGTGAGCAGTCGGTGCCGCGGGAAGAGTTGACCAAAGCCAAGGAGTACACCAAGGGCCGGCTGCGGCTGGGCCTGGAGGGCACCAACTCGCTGGCCAGCTGGCTGTGCCAGCAGGAGTTGCTGATGGGCGAAGTGAAAACGGTGGAGGAGGTCACCGCCCGGATTGATGCGGTGACTCCTGAGGACATCCGCAGGGTGGCTCAGCGCGTTCTCGACCAGCCCATCCGCATGGCCATCATCGGCCCTTTCAAGTCCGAAACACCCTTCCTGGCCGCGATCGGCGCCTGACTCTGGGTCGGCGGTCCCGGACCGGGGGCCCGTTTCAAGCCGCCTGCGGCAGCGTATCGGTTTGGGAGAACGTGGGCTTCGTGCCGTCGACCGGGCCGAACCCAGTCAGGGGCAGGACTCGCAGCCAGGCTCGACCCTCGATCTGGTCCCGCTTGACAGGTCCGAAGTAGCGCGAGTCGTTGGAGCGATTGCGGTTGTCACCGAGCACGAAGAACTCGTCAGGACCGAGTTGGCGGCCTTGCTGATCACGGTCGGGTGGCACCGGATAATCGGGAAACTGGGTTTCCGGTTCTTGGTTGACGTACGCCTCGTTCACCGCCTGGCCGTTGATGTAGACCCTACCTGCCTTCATGAGAAAGCGGTCACCAGGCAGGCCCACTACCCGCTTGATGAAGTCCTTGGAGCGATCGTAGGGATCCCGCATGATGACAATGTCACCCCGCTGCGGTGGCTGGAAGCGATAGCCGACAGTCACAGCGATCACATAGTCCTGATCCTTCAGAGTGGGGTACATCGAGGAGCCCAGTACGTGCACCGGCTGAACCACGAAGTGGATTACCAGGTACAGACCTAGGGCCAGCAGGCCGACCTGAAGCAGCTCTGTGAGCAGGCTGCGACTCTTGAACTTCACTCACAAAAGGTACCCACTGGCGGCGTCTGGACGTAAAACGTGGAACGGTAGCCGGCCGGCCGGCAATTGACGCAGGCTGTGGAACCACTGGCGGATAACTGGCCCAGGCCCCGAGCTGGCGCCGTGCCGCGGCGCTCCGCGGGCCTTTTGCACGCTCTCGCGGCCGGCCGCCCCGCGGTCAGCTCAATAGGGCTTGGACCAGCGCCTCTAGACCTTCCTGGCTGCGGTAGGTGAAGACGACCTCGCCGCCGCTGAGACCGCCCCGCACTTCCACCAGGTCGTGCCAGCGTGCCCGCAGCCGCGTCAGCGCATCAGCCACCTCCGGCTCCACTGGCATCGGCCGTCTCTCCAGACGGGACTTCCGCAGCGCCAGCTGGTGCTCCTGAGCCCAGCGCTCGGCTTGGCGGACTGACAGCCGTTTCGCCAGTACAGCCCGCAGGCCCAGTTCCTGCTGCTCCAGCGGGAGCCCAGCGAGCGCCCTCCCGTGCCCGGCAGTGATCGCGCCGGCTGCGGTGGCTGAGACGACAGCGGGTGCCGCCGACAACAGTCGGAGGGCCTGGCTGACGGTAACCCGGTTCTTGCCCAGCCGTCGTGCCGCCTCCTCATGGGTGAGGCCGAAATGCTCGATCAAGCGCCGGATGCCCCGCGCCTCCTCGATCGGATTCAGATCAGCCCGCTGCAGATTCTCGATCAGTCCCAGGAGCAAGCTGCTCTCGCCATCGCAGTCGCGCCGAACGATGGCATTGACGCGTTCCAGCCCCGCCAACCGGGCCGCCCGGCAGCGCCGCTCGCCGGCTATGAGCTGGTAGCCGTCAGGCAGCTGCCGAACCAGAACCGGCTGGAGCAAGCCGTGCTCGCGGATCGATTCGGCGAGCTCAGTCAATGCCGGCAGGTCGAAATGCCTTCGTGTCTGCTCTGGCGAAGCCCTGACCTGATCCAGCTCGATCAGCTGCGGCAAGCCCGCTTCGCCCCCGGCGCCCCCGGGCAGCGTGGGGATCAGCGCCTCCAGGCCACGGCCCAGCGCCCGACGCGTGACGGTCATGTCGACATGACCTCCTCAGCGAGCTGCCGATATGCCTGCGATCCTCGACACAGGGGGTCGTACATGGTCACCGGCTGGCCGTGGCTGGACGCCTCGCTCACCCTGACATTTCGCGGAATCAGGGTGCCGTACAGCTTGTCGGAGTAGCTGCTGCGTACGTCGGCCAAGACCTCCCACGCCAGGATCGTGCGAGCGTCGAACTGGGTCATCACTATGCCACCCAACTCGAGTCGCTGATTCAGCCGCATGCGGACCAGTTGCTGGGTCTCGAGCAGGTGGGCCAACCCCTCCAGCGCGAAGAACTCGCACTGAAGGGGGACCAGCATCTCGGTCGCTGCGACCAAGCCGTTCAAGGTAAGCAGGCCCAGTGAGGGCGGGCAATCGATGAGCACGTAGCCGAAGCCGCCAGCGAGGTCGCCGAGAGCCTGCCGCAGCCGGCCCTCCCGGTGTGGCTGGCTGGCCAGCTCGATCTCAGCTCCCGCCAGCGAGCTGGTGGAGGGCACGAGCCAGAGGTCGCCGACGGCTGTTGCGATCGCCACCTCATCCACTCGAGCTTCGCCTGCCAAGAGGTCATAAACGGTCCGGCGAGCGCGTCTCGGGTCAAGTCCCAGGCCGCTGGTGCAGTTGGCCTGAGGATCGAGGTCGATGAGCAGCACCGGACTGCCCCTTTCAGCGATGGCTGCCCCCAGATTGAGCGCAGTAGTTGTTTTGCCGACACCACCCTTCTGGTTGACTATTGCGATAACTCGAGGAGAAGATATCAACATGTTGGGGCTAACCTGTGCATACGAACCAACATCTGGCACCTGCACCCTGTCCGAGATCACAGGATGAGTCTAACTCGCCAGGCGCCGCCCGCCAACCCTGCTGGTGAAGAACCAGGCGCCGGCGGCGCCCGCCAGGAGGAGGAGTTCAAGGCCGCCGCCAATCAGCCAGATCCCAGCTCCCGCGATGGACAGGCTCGCCAGACCGTCATAAGCGACGTGGCATAGTGCCGAAGTGGTGGTGTTGAGGTAGCGGCGGAGGAGACCCAGGCCGAGGGAAAGTATCAACACCGCCAGGACTGTCAGCGAGAGGCCGTACTGGCTGTGTACCGACGCGAACAGGACCGAGGTCGCAATCAGACCGAGTCTTGGTTGCAGGGCTCCCCGAAAGAAGAGCTCTTCGCAAACACCCGCGGTCACGGCAATGGCAGCGATGCCGAGAGGGCTGGCGGCCAGATGGCCGAAGAGGCGCTCGCTGGCCTTCTGGACCTCTTTGTTGAGGTCCGGCGTCAGTAGGTTGCTGAGCACGTCGACACCTGAAGCGAAGGCATAGAACAGCAGCGCCACTGCGAGGGCGAGGAGCACGTGCCAAAGCCGCGGTCGGACCAGACCCAACCTAAGAAGGCTGGCGTGGCCGTCCCGACGGATCCAGAGCCCGACGCCGCAGAGGGCAACCAGTACAAAGGGCACTTCTTGGGCCACCAGATCGTCCGCCTGCAGGGCGGTGCCGCTCTGTCCCTGCAGGGCCACCAAGTCCACCGCAACCCCGGCGGCCAACTGGGTGCCGAACAGCAACAGCACCAGGACCAACGCCGTGAGGTGGACCGCACGGCCGGGATCGATAGGTAGCACTCGAGCTATCAGCCGTCGCACAGCTGGAAAGAGGACTGCCACGGCGACCGCGCCGATCCCGACGGCTACGCTTTCGCCAGCGACGTGACGGGCAACCGACGAGCCGCCGGCAAGAGCTGCGAAGGCGAGCGTCAGGAGTGAGGTGAGGGTGAAGCCGAGGACGAGCAGGAGAAGGGCCAGCCAGGTAAGCAGTCCCGTCACCTCACCGGATCTAGTGAGGCCGCTGGGCCACGCGCCGCGGCTTGTTCCACGTTTTACATCGACCGTCGGAGCGGCGCTTGACGCCTCCGCTGGGGCCGCGCCGCTCACAGCGCCGGCCGGAGGCGCCGTCGCGGCGGCCGATCGGCCTGCCCGGTCGGCGAAGTTGGCCAGGACGATGAGCGGCAAAGGCAGGAGCGAAAACAGAAAGGTGCCGACCGAGAACAACCAGATCACCGAAGGAAACCTCCAAACACGCCCGATCCGCGCCGCGGGTCTTTGGCAGGAAGCGTAGGGCAGGATCCCGCCAACCGAGTGTGGGGAGAGCGCAGCCATGGCTCCTTCTCCGGCGGAATCGCCGGTCAGTCTTGGAAATGGTCCTGCCACGGTGGCTGGATCTGGCGATGGTGCCACCGCGGCTGCTGGACCGCGGTGTCTTGCTTCCACGACGGAGCCGGCTGCGTGCCTGGTCCGGCTGGCAGGTGTCTGGTCAGCTGGCAGGGTCTGGTCGGGCTGTTAGCGGTCGAGTCGAACAGGCGGGGTTGTGGTCTGGCTGGCGACAGATTGTCGCCTGCCCTGCCCCCAAACGCTGATCTTCACTTTCTCGAGCGACTATCGGCTGCGCCTCGCGGTCCGCCTCCTAAAGTAAAACGTGGAACGCTGCTAGCCGGTGGCGATATGGCTCATTGCCCTCCGCGGCGGGAGAAAGCCCTGGCGTAAGCACCCCGCTCCGCCAGTTGCTACACCTGATGAGCATCGTCACATAGGGCGCCAGGCCGAGTGGGGAGCTGAGCTCAGCTGCCTAGAATCAGTCAGGTGGAACGCCCCCGAGAGTCGACGCGCGCGACGTTGAATGTCGTCGCGTTGGGCCGGACCAGGGCCCGCGAACCGGACAAGAGCTCGGCCGGCTCGCAGTCCCGACCCTCTCCGACCGCCCCCGCGCTCGAGTCTCTGAGCCCAACCGAACAAGCCGAGATCATCGCTGCGGCAGTGGAAGGCGATCAGAATGCACGCAGCCGGCTGGTGAACGCGCACCTGGGTTGGGTCAGCACCGAGATCGGTGAGCAGCCCGAAGACACCCTGGCCCCTGACGATCTGTACCAGGAGGGCGTGCTCGGTCTGGTGGAGGCGATCGCTGCCTTTCCAGGGGGTGCAGCCGACGAACTGGAAGCCTTCAGCCGTCTCCAGATCGCCTCCAGCATCGAGCGGGCGCGGAAGGGGGAGGCCGCTGCCCGTCAGGAGGCACGGGAGGCGGTCGAGGCCGCTCAGCAGTACGAGCGAGCGGAGATCTTCTTGGCCCGTGAGCTTGGCCGCACACCCACCGACAGGGAGCTGGCGGCCAAGTTGGAGTGGACTGAGCAACGCACCGGCGAGATGAGGCAGATGGTTCGCGAAGCGCGGCGCCGTCACGATGAGGAGATGGCCGAGCTCCTGGAGCTTGAGTACCCGGACACCGACGCCGGCCCGGGTCGGGCAACCGCTGCCGACCTGGAGCAGAGCTGAGCTTGGCCCGGCGCCGGACAGCGCTCTTTGAGCAGCACCGCGCGGCCGGGGGCCGGTTGGTCGACTTTGCCGGCTGGGAGATGCCGCAGCAATACTCCAGCGTCAAATCTGAGCAGCGGGCGGTGCGGGAGGGAGCAGGCCTCTTCGACGTCAGCCACATGGGTCGGTTCGAGCTGGCGGGAGAAGGCGCCGCGAGTTTCCTGCAGACGGTGGTCACCAACGATTTGAGCCGGCTCGAGCCGAACCGCAGCCAGTACAACCTGCTTTGCCAAGAGAACGGCGGCATCCTGGACGATCTGGTCGTCTACCGGACGCAGCGGCGCTGGCTGGTCGTGGTCAACGCCTCCAACCGAGAGCGGGACGCCAACTGGTTGAAGGAGCGGGCGCCAGCAGGCGTGCAGTTGGTCGACAGGAGTGAGGAGCTGGCGCTGCTGGCACTTCAGGGTCCACTGGCCCAGGATCAGCTTCCGGCCGAAGGGGTCGATCTGGACGCGATCCCCTATTTCGGCTCGGCTGAGGGAAAGGTGGCAGGCGTCAGGATGCTCATCTCTCGTACCGGCTACACAGGTGAGGACGGCTTCGAGCTGTTCGCGCCGGCAGAATCGGCGGCAGCAGTCTGGCATGCCCTTCTTGAGCGTGGCGCTCAGCCCTGTGGCCTGGCCTGTCGCGACGTCTGCCGGCTGGAGGCCGGCCTGCGCCTCTACGGCAACGACATGGATCGCACTGTGAACCCGTACGAGGCGGGATTGGGTTGGACTGTCAAGCTGGAGAAGGGCGAGTTCGTAGGGCGCTCGGCACTGGCTGAGGTAAAGGCGCGGGGTCCAAAGCGGCGGATTGTCGGCCTTCGCGCTGGGCCCCGTACCATCCCCCGCCACGGCGCCATACTCAGCCGGGCTGAAGAAGCCATCGGCGAGGTGACGAGCGGCACCCACAGCTTCTGGCTCGACGCCGGCATCGGGCTGGGGCTCGTCCGCCCCGAGTGCGCTGAGCCGGCCAGCCGGCTGAGTTTCGAGAGCCGCGGCACAAGGGCGTCGGCAGAGGTCACCTCCCTGCCTTTTTATCGGGGCTCGGCCGGCAAACCGCCCCGCAACCGCGCGGCCGTGACCGTCAAGAGCGACTCCCCCTAGTGGACCGTAACAGCCCAATATGGAGCATCCGCCGCCCCAGACCCAGCCCACGAAGCAGGCTTCGTGGGGACCCCGACAGGCGGGCGGGGAGCCCTGCGGGCGCTGATGCCCGCGTCTCGGGACTCCGGCGCGCCTCGTCACCCATCTTGAGATGGGCTCCTCGTTGCGCCACCCAATCCTCCCACCCTAAGAAGTCTTCGACTTCGCGGGGACCCCGGTTGGCACCGCCCGCCTGGACCGACGGTCTTCGAGCCTGCGGCCTGTTCCACACTCGACAGTTACAGTCCACTAGCAACTGAGGAAGGAACCAACTTTGGCCCAGCGCTACTACACCGAAACGCATGAGTGGATCGACCTGGAGGGTGACATCGCCACCATCGGCATCACCGACTTTGCCCAGGCTCAGCTCGGCGATGTGGTGTTCTTGGAGCTGCCGCCGACCGGAAAGACACTGGCCAAAGGCGACGCTTTCGGCGTGGTGGAGTCGGTGAAGGCCGCGTCCGACCTTTACGCTCCGGTGGCGGGCACGGTGCTGGAGGTCAACAAGGCGTTGACGGACTCGCCGGAAAGCGTGAACCAGGATCCCTACGGCGCGGGCTGGCTGATGAGAGTCCGGGTCGAGGGCGATGTGGGCTCGGGTCTCCTGGACGAGGCCGGCTACAGAGCGGTGAGCGAGCAAGCCCACTGATGCCCTACCTCGTCCACTCGGACGCCGAGAGGCAGGAGATGCTGGCCGCCGTCGGGGTGAACTCGATGGCCGAGCTCCTGGCCGATGTACCAACCGGGCTGCGAATTTCCGAACTGGAGCTGCCGCTGGGTCTCTCCGAACTGGACACCATGGCGGAGCTCCGCCGGCTCGCTGCCAAGAACCAGGTGTTCTCCAACCGTCTCTGCTTTCGGGGCGGGGGCGTCTACCAGCGCTTCATCCCGGCCGCGGTGGCTGCCGTCCTCGCCAAACCGGAGTTCTACACGGCTTACACGCCTTACCAGCCCGAGGCGAGCCAGGGCACGCTGCAGGCTACCTTCGAGTTTCAGACGCTGATCGCCCAGCTTACGGGACTGGCGGTGGCCAACGCCTCCCTCTACGACGGAGCCACGGCAGTAGCTGAAGCGGCGGTGATGGCGGTGGTGCAGACAGGCAGGCATGAGGTGGTGGTCGCGCCCTTCCTGCATCCGGAATACCTCGAGGTGCTGCGCTGCAACGCGCGTGGGCGCGGTTTCAAAGTCGTTCAAGACCTGAACGCCGTCGGCCACGCGACCGCAGCAGTCATCTTCCAGCAGCCTGACTTCCTCGGCCTGCTGGTGGAGGCCCCGGACCTGACCGAGCTGGCTCACCAGCACGGCGCTCTTGCCGTCGCCTGCGTCGACCCCATCAGCCTTGCCCTCCTTGCACCACCGGGGGAGTATGGGGCAGACATCGCAGTGGGCGAAGGCCAGCAGCTGGGCCTGGCAGCCAGCCTTGGCGGCCCCCACCTGGGCTTCATCGCCTGCCGCCAGCAGCTAACCCGGCGGTTGCCCGGGCGCTTGGTAGGGCAGGCGCATGATGGCAGCGGCAGGCGCGGCTTCGTGCTCACGCTTACCGCGCGTGAGCAGCACATTCGACGCGAGAAGGCGACTTCCAACATCTGCACCAACCACGCTCTCTGCGCCTTGGCTGCCAGCGTCTACCTCACCTACCTGGGACCCGACGGCCTTCGCCAGGTGGCCGAGGTGAGCTGCCAGCGAGCGCATTTCCTGGCGCAGCGACTGACTGCGCTGCCGGGAGTGCAGCTGGCCTATCCGGAGCGGCCCTTCCTGAGCGAGTTTCCAGTCCGCATGTCCCAACTCGAGCACCGGCTGGCGGGGCTCGCTGAGGTAGGCATCCTAGGCGGCCTGGAGCTGCGCCGTTGGTACCCCGACCTGGCTGATGCCGCCACCTTCTGCTGCACCGAAGTGAATGACCCTGGCGCCATCGAGCGCCTGGCGACGGCGCTGGAGGCGGCGGCATGAAGCACGCGCCAGAGCCCCTCAGCTTCGAGAAGAGCCGCTCTGGCGTGGCACCGCCGCGCCTACCCGAAGCGGGAGTGCCGTCGAGAGCGACCGTCCCTGACCACCACCGCCGGCGGCGCGCGCCTGAGCTGCCCAGGCTCAGCGAGCCGGAGCTCCTGCGGCACTACAGCCGCTTAGCCGCGCTCAACTTCTCGATCAGCGAGCACTTCTATCCCCTGGGCAGCTGCACCATGAAATACAACCCCGTGGCCAACGAAGAAGCAGCACGACTACCGGGCTTCGCGCAGCTGCACCCGTACCAGGAGGAGGCTTCGATCCAGGGAGCGCTGGAGCTCATGTGGCGCCTGGAGCAGGCACTCTGCGCCATAGTGGGGGTCGATCGGGTGACGCTGCAGCCCGCGGCCGGCGCCCACGGCGAATGGACAGCACTCCGCATGATCCAGGCCTTCTTTGAGTCACGCGGCGAGGAGCGGCCGGAAGTCATAGTTCCAGATTCCGCCCACGGCACCAATCCCGCCAGCGCAGCCATGTGCGGGTTCAGCGTGGTCCAGGTGCGCTCCGGCGCGGACGGCAGGGTGGACGTGGCAGACCTCCATTCGAAGCTCTCGGCCAGGACCGCGGCGCTGATGCTCACGAACCCGAATACGCTCGGCCTGTTCGAGAAAGAGATCCTGGCGATGGCGGCCGCCGTGCATGCGGTCGGCGCCAAGCTCTACTACGACGGCGCCAACCTGAATGCACTGATGGGCATCTGCCGTCCTGGCGACATGGGCTTTGACGCGGTGCATCTGAACCTGCACAAGACCTTCACCACACCGCACGGTGGCGGCGGCCCGGGCGCGGGCCCGGTAGGTGTAAAGGTCGACCTGGCGCCATTTCTACCCCGACCCACTGTCGAGGCAGAGGGCGGCGGCTATCGTTTTGACTTTGACCGCCCACTGTCCATCGGCCGGGTGCGCAGCTTCTATGGCAACTTCGGCATGCTGGTTCGAGCCTACGCCTACATCCTCGCCATGGGCTCGGATGGACTGGCGCAGGCCTCCCAGGACGCGGTGCTGGCTGCCAACTACCTCCGCAAGCGGGTGGAGCACCTTCTGCATCTACCCTATGCGGGCTACTGCATGCACGAGTTCGTGGCCTCAGCTGGACGGGTGGCGGACGGGCGCGTGCGGGCGCTTGACATCGCCAAGGGGTTGCTCGAGCGAGGCATCCACGCCCCGACTGTGTATTTCCCGCTCATCGTGCCTGAAGCGCTGATGATCGAGCCGACCGAAACCGAGAGCAAGGCCACCCTCGACACCTTCGTCGAGACGCTGGTGGAGATCGTGGAGCTGGCCAACAGCGATCCGGCGGCGCTCAGGGGCGAGCCCAGATCCCTACCGATCAGCCGCCTCGATGAAGTGGCCGCCGCCCGGCAGCCGGTCCTCCGCTGGTCGCCGACGTTGGACAGTGGCGAGAACGCGGCCGCTGACCGCTCGTCGCCTCAGGGAGCACCGCGCCAACCTCAAGCGGTGCCCGCGCCGACGGCCTGACTCAGGTCCCTGAGCGCTCAGGCGCTATCCGGGCGGTTACTGGAGCAGAGCCTGACAAGACCGGGTCAAGGAAGTTCCCTCGCGCGTGCGCGCGTTCTAATTTCCAATTGCGCTCTTCGGTACAATTGGCTGATCACCTGCCCCAGTAGTCTCGCACAAGTCGCATCGCGCTGGGAGGCCGAAGCATGAGCCAAACCCCTTCCTCGGGCGCCTCTGACGAGCCGTCAAAGAACAGCCCAGAGCCCTCCCCCCAAGAGAGCCAACAGCTCTCGGTGTTCGACGCTTCCGGCTTGCCGGGGCAGGCGGCCGAGGGCGCTGAGCCGAGTGCGCTTGACACCGAGGTCAAGCGGGACGGCGAGCTCCGGCAAACTGCCGCCGGGCGCGTAATGGCGGCCAAGCCGCTGGGCGCCGACATCGCCTACGACGCCGAGCAGATTCAGGTCCTGGAGGGCCTGGACCCGGTCCGGCGGCGGCCAGGCATGTACATCGGGTCGACCGATGTCACGGGCCTTCACCACCTCGTTTGGGAGATCATCGACAACTCGGTCGACGAGGCCCTGGCCGGGGAATGCGACAGGGTGCTGGTCACGCTGCACGAGGATGGCAGCTGTTCGGTAGTGGACAACGGCCGCGGAATCCCGACAGCGATCCATCCCAAGGAGCGCCGCTCCAGTCTGGAAGTCGTGTTGACGGTGCTCCACGCCGGCGGCAAGTTTGGCGGTGGCGGCTACAAGGTCTCGGGGGGTCTGCACGGAGTGGGCCTGTCGGTGGTGAACGCCCTCTCCAGCAAGCTCCAGGTCTGGGTCTATCGCGACGGCCGGGAGCATTTCCAGGAGTACGAGCGCGGCGTGCCCACAGCACCGGTCAGGGAGCTCGGCAAAAGCGCCAACCGTGGCACCACCATCCGCTTCTGGCCCGACCCGCAGGTGTTTCCAGACACCGGCTTCGAGCGTGAGGCGATCCTGCATCGCATCCGTGAGATGGCCTTCCTCAACAAGCGGCTGATGCTCATCCTGGATGACGAGAAGCTGGGCAGTCCCTACACGTTCTATTTCGAGGGCGGCATCCTCTCCTTCGTCAAGCATCTGAACCACGGCAAGGCGCTGGCCAACCAGGTTCCCTTCTATGTCGATCGGGAGGTCGACTCGACGCAGATCGAGATAGCCCTGCAGTACAACCAGACGTACGTGGAGACGGTTCTCTCCTTTGCCAACAACATCCGCACGGCTGAGGGTGGCAGCCACGTGACGGGCTTTAGGGCGGCGCTCACCAACGTGCTCAACCGCTACGCTCGCAAGGCAGGCTGGCTGAAGGACTCGGATCCGAACCTGAGTGGCGAGGACGTGCGAGAGGGGCTGGCGGCAGTCATCAGCGTGAAACTGCTGGAGCCGCAGTTCGAGGGCCAGACCAAGACCAAGCTCGGCAATGCCGAGGTGCAGGGACAGGTCTCAACAGTTCTGATGGACGGCCTAGGCCAGTATCTGGATGAGAATCCGGCGGAAGGCCGCCGCATCATCGAAAAATCGCTGACAGCTGCCCGAGCCCGAGAAGCCGCGCGGAAGGCGCGAGATCTCGTGCAGCGCAAGTCGCTGCTGGAGAGCTCCACCCTGCCGGGCAAGCTGGCGGACTGCTCCGAACGAGATCCCGCCAAGTGTGAGCTGTACATCGTCGAGGGCGACAGCGCCGGCGGTACTGCCAAGGCGGGCCGCGACCGCCGCACGCAAGCCATCCTGCCGCTGCGAGGCAAGATCCTTAACGTCGAGAAGGCGCGCCTGGATAAGGTGCTGACCAGCGAGGAGATCCGGAACCTGATCACCGCTTTGGGCACCGGCATCGGTGAGCGGTTCGAATACGCCAAGCTGCGCTACCACCGCATCATCACCATGACCGACGCCGACGTCGACGGCAGCCATATCCGCACGCTGCTGCTCACTTTCTTCTACCGCTACTTTCCGGAGCTGATCAACAACGGCCACGTTTACATGGCCCAGCCGCCGCTCTACAAGATCACGAAGGGTAAGCAGACTGTCTGGGTCTACAGCGATGTCGAGCGCGATCAGACTGTCAAGAAGATGGGCGGGAAGCCGGAGGTCAGCCGCTTCAAGGGTTTGGGCGAGATGAACGCCGATCAGCTCTGGGATACGACTATGAATCCTGAAAGCCGGACCCTGCTCAAGGTCGAGGTGGACGATGCGGCCGCGGTCAACGACATCTTCGAACGGTTGATGGGCTCCGACGTGGAACCGCGCAAGAAGTTCATCCAGGCTCACGCTGCCAGCGTCCGCAATCTGGACATCTAGTGGACAGCCGCAGCTCAACCGCTGGCAGCTCTCGCTGCAGACGACCCTCCCAACTTCGCCCTATCCGGGCCTAGAGCGGTGCGCATAGCGTTGGACGGCATGGGCGGCGACCTGGCTCCGCAGGAGGCGGTGCTGGGCGGGGCGCAGGCCGCTCGGGACCTGGGTGTCGAGGTGGTTGTGGTTGGCCTGCCGGAGCGCGTGCGGCCTCTATTGGAAGCCCATCCCCGGCTGCACTTCGTGCCGGCGAGCCAGATCGTCGAGATGGACGAGCATCCGGCCCAGGCCGTCAGGCGCAAACCCGACTCCTCGATGAGCGTCTGCGCCCGGCTGACCAAGCAGGGTCAGGTCGACGGCTGGGTCTCGGCGGGCAACTCGGGCGGCATCATGGCTGCCGCCCTGTTCGGCCAGGGCCGCATCCGCGGCGTGGAGCGGCCGGCTCTGGGTACGGTCCTGCCGACCGCCGGCGAGCCTGCGTTTCTGCTCGATGTCGGGGCCAACGTGGACTCCCGGCCGGAATACCTGGTGCAGTTCGCGCGCATGGGCTGCGTCTACGCCAGGGAGATTCTCGGCCGGTCGGAGCCGCGGGTCGGCCTCCTGAGCAACGGAGAGGAGGCGGGCAAAGGGGACCAGCTGGTGCGTGAAACCCAACCCCGCCTGGCCGCCTCGGGGCTCAACTTCTGCGGCAACGTTGAGCCCAAGGAAGTTCTGGCGGGGCAGGTGGACGTCGTAGTCGCCGACGGCTTTGCAGGCAGCCTGGTGATCAAGACCGCCGAGGCCACAGCGGAACTGATCTTTCGGAACCTGCGCCGGGAGATTCCGCGCAGTGTCGCCGGCAAGGCGGGCGGCTTGCTGATCCGCGACGGCGTGCGGCGCCTCCGCAAGAACCTGGATTGGCGGGAATACGGTGGGGCGCCGCTGCTCGGCATCGAGGGCGTAGCCGTCGTGGCCCATGGCCGATCTGACGCGCTGGCCATCAAGAATGCGATAAGAGTCGCCAGGCAGGCGGCCGAAACCGATCTCACCGGCCAGATCCGGGGCGCGATCGACGGGATAGTGAAGGGGAGGCGGGCAAGTGAGTAAGAACGGGGAGAGGCGCGTCGTGGTGACGGGCCTGGGCACCATCAACCCACTCGGCCACAACGTAGACGAGTACTGGTCAGGGTTGATCGCCGGCCGCAGTGGTGTCGCCCCCATGCAGGGCATCGACACCGCGCGTCTGGCTACTAAGTTCGCGGCTCAAGTCAAGGACTTCGATCCTGTGACTCAGCTCGATCGCAAAGTCGCGCAGCGCACCGCCCGCTTTACCCAGTTCGCCCTGGTGGCCGCCGGCCAGGCTTTGGAGGATGCGGCCCTCCAGGAGCCGGAAGCGGAGAAGTCCTTCCGCATAGGCGTCGAGTTGGGGACGGGGATTGGCGGCTTCGAGGTCATGACGGCCGACGCTCATCGTTTCCTCGGCACAGGCCGCATGAACCCCCTCTACGCGACAATGGTGATCCCCAACATCGCCGCCGCGCAGGTGGCCATGCATTTCAAGCTCCGCGGGCCCAATGCGACCGTCGTGACAGCGTGCGCCGCCGCCACCCACGCGCTGGGCAACGCCTACCGGATCATCCAGCGCGGTGACGCCGATGTGATGCTGGCGGGTGGCACCGAAGCGTCGCTCTGCGAGGTGGGCATCGCCTCCTTCAATGCGATCAGGGCGCTCTCCACCCGCAACGACGATCCGGAGCGGGCGAGCCGTCCGTTCGATCGCGATCGCGATGGCTTCGTGCCCGCGGAAGGTGCAGGCGCTCTGGTGCTCGAAGATTGGGAGCACGCATGCGCCCGGGACGCCCGCATTTACGGCGAGGTCGCTGGCTTCGGGGTCACCAACGACGCCTTCCACCAGGTGGCCCCTGACGAAAGCGGAGCCGCCCCCGCCCACTGCATCAAGATTGCCTTGGCGGACGCCGATATCGCGCCCGAAGACGTGGACTATGTCAACGCACATGGGACCTCGACTTCTCTCAACGACGCCGCCGAAACGCGGGCCCTGAAGATGGCTCTGGGCGACCATGCCAGGCGGGTCCCCATCTCCAGCACCAAGTCCATGATCGGCCACCTCCTGGGAGCCGCCGGGGCTGTGGAGGCCATCGCCGTTCTGAAGACGATCAACGAAGGGGTCATCCACCCAACCATCAACCTGCACCAGCCCGACCCTGAGTGTGACCTCGACTACGTGCCCAACCAGGCCCGGCCGGGACAGGTCCGGATCGCCCTTTCCAACAGCTTCGGTTTCGGCGGCCAGAACTGCACTCTGGTGCTGAAGCGGTACGAGGAGTAACTGCATGACTGACGAGACGACTGGCAGCGGCGGCGGCGGCACGCCGGCTGGAGGCGGAGACGGCGGTGGTGGCGACGGGGCGGGAACCATCGTCGGCATGCAGCTGCTCGACGAGATGCAGACCTCCTACATGGAATACGCCATGTCGGTCATCATCAGCCGCGCCCTGCCGGATGCCCGTGACGGCCTGAAACCAGTTCATCGCCGGACGCTCTACGCCATGAACGAGGTGGGCGCCGTGCCCGGCTCGCGCTACAAGAAGTGCGCCGCCTTCGTCGGCGAGGTCCTGAAGGAGTATCACCCGCACTCGGACGTCGCGGTCTACGATGCGCTGGTCAGGATGGCCCAGCCCTTCTCGCTGCGCTATCCGCTGGTTGACGGTCAGGGCAACTTCGGCTCGATCGACGGCGACCGGCCGGCGGCCATGCGTTACACGGAGGCGCGGCTGGCCCCAATTGCCGCCGAGCTGCTGGGGGATATCGACAAGGACACCGTCGACTTCGTCCCCAACTACAACAACGAGGGCCGGGAGCCGGTAGTCATGCCCTCGCGGATTCCCAACCTGTTGTTGAATGGCGCCTCCGGCATAGCTGTCGGGATGACCACCAACATCCCCCCGCACAACCTGCGCGAGCTGGCGGCTGCGGTCTCGCACCTGCTCGAGCAGCCGGAAGCGACGACCGAGGACCTGCTCCAGTTCGTCAAGGGGCCTGACTTTCCGACGGGCGGCAAGATCATGGGCACCGCGGGCATCAAGGACGCCTACGGCAAGGGCAGGGGGCGGCTGGTGGTGCTGGCTCGGCACACCTTCGAAGAGGCGCCCAACGGGCGCGAGCGCATCATCATCGATGAGCTTCCCTACGGCGTCAACAAGGCCAATCTGGTGGCGAAGATCGCCGAGCTGGTGGGCGAGCGGGAGCTGGAGGGCATTGCCGACCTGCGCGATGAATCCGACCGCTCGGGCATGCGGATAGTGATCGAGCTGAAGCGCGACGCGCGGCCCTACACGGTCTTGAATAACCTGTACAAGCGCACTGCCCTGCGCCAGACGTTCGGCGCAATCATGCTGGCCATCGTCGACCAGCGGCCTGTGGTCCTGAGCCTGAAGCAGGCGCTGGAGGTGTTCATCGAGCACCGCCGGGAGGTCATCCTTCGCCGGACTCGCTTTGAGCTGGCCAAAGCCCAGGACCGCGCCCACATCCTGGAAGGACTCAAGATCTGCCTGGACCAGCTGGATGAGGTGATTCAGACGATCCGGGCGGCGGCCGACACCGACGCTGCCAGGCGCAGCCTGCAGGAGAGGTTCGGCTTCAGCGAGCGGCAGGCGCAGGCAATTCTGGAACTCACGCTGCGCCGGCTCACGGCTCTGGAGCGGCAGAGGATCGACGACGAGTATGAGGCGACCATCAAGACGATCGCCTACCTGGAGTCAATCCTCGCCTCCGACCAGAAGGTGCGCAGCCTCATCGCCCAAGATATGGCCGAGCTGAGCAAGAAGTACGGCGACGAGCGCCGGACGGAAATCTCACCCGACGAGTTCACCGAGCTCTCCGCCGAGGATCTGATCCCCAAGGAGGAGGTGGTGGTGACGCTGACCCACCGCGGCTATGCCAAGCGGCAGGTCTCCCGCACCTTTCGCGCCCAGCAGCGCGGCGGCGTCGGTCTGCGCGGAGCCAAGCCCACCTCCGGCCAGGACGCCCCGAGCGGAGTGCGGGAGGACGACTATGCCGAACACCTCGTCAGCACTCACACCCATGCCTCGCTTCTCTTCTTCACCCAGTCGGGTCGAGTTTTCCAGCTTCGTGTGCACGAGCTGCCCGAGCGAGATCGCACAGCTCGCGGGATCCCTGTCAACAACCTGATCGAGATCAGCAAGGATGAGCGCATCACTGCTGTGTTCGTGCGGCCGGAGAGCGTCGACGGGACGGCTCGCTACATGTTGATGGTGACCCGAAAGGGCGCGATCAAAAAAACGAGGACCCAGGAGTATGCGAGCGTGCGCCGCAACGGCCTGATCGCCATGAATCTGCAGGAGGGCGACGAGCTTCTCTGGGTGGCTCCGACCAGTGGTGAGGACGACATCATCCTCGCCTCTCAGCTGGGCAAGGCCATCCGTTTCCCGGAGAGTGAGGTGCGCAGCATGGGCAGGGACACGCAGGGTGTGAGGGGGATGCGGCTGGGCAAAGGTGACAACATTGCCGGGATGGCGGTGGCTCGTCCCGGCGCTGACCTGCTTGTCCTGACCGAACGCGGTTTCGGCAAGCGCACGCCGGTGTCGGACTATCCCGTGCATCACCGGGGCGGTCAGGGCGTGTTCACGCTGAAGGTGACCGAGCGAGTTGGCAGGCTGGCCACATTGCGCGTCACCGCGGATCCGGAGGAGGAGATACTGCTCATCTCCAGCCAGGGCATGGCGCTGCGGACCAAAACAGGCAGCATCTCGCTCATCGGTCGGCAGACGCAGGGCGTGATAGTCATGCGGATGGCTGCCGACGATCAGATAACGGCGGTGGCCCCCGTGGGGGTGGACCTGGTCGAGTAGTGGTCTGTAACGGTTGGATCTTTAGCAGGGCCGGAGGCTCCGATGAACCGGCGCTCCAGGCCGGAGTTGTCAATGCGCTGGGGCAGTGTGAGGAACGCATCTAAAGATGCGTGACGCGTGCTGCCGGGTCCCGCAACGCAGGCATCAGCGCCAGCAGGGCGCCAGTCCGTCTGGGACATCGGGTGCTGAAGATTCGGCCGGTACAGACCACTAGGGATCGGTAGTGCCATTACTCGATGTGGCAGGCCAGGCGCTGGTCCTGCTCTCGGCCGGGCTGGTGGTGCTGGTCGGCCTGCTGAGCTTGCGGCGGCTGCTGCGAGTGCGCCGCCGCTGGCGGCTTCTGGCGGCCCACGGCCGGGCGGCGGCCAACGATCTGGAGCGGCTCAGGGACTTGCAGAGCCGGCTCAGTCGGGACATTGAGCGGCAGCTGGCACCCTTGCGACCATGGCTCCGTTTTGCCCGCCGCCCTCTGGTTGTCGCGCTCTGGCAGTCGTATCGGCGCCGATCCGCCCGCCGCCGACAGGTCGGCGCTGACTAAGTGCGTGGGACACCTCCACGGGTTGGAGCCGGTCTGGCAGGCCAGGGCTGGCAGGCTGCTGAGGCCAGTCGGCGTGGAGCGTGGCTGCCCGGCTTGGCCCGCCGCCCAGGAGCAGTTCGCTCAAGGCCGATTGAGAGCCGGCGGCGAAGGCTACCCAGTGGAGCAGTCCCTGCGCCAACAACGACAGATAGCGGATTTCGTCGGTGCAGTACGAGTGCGGCCGGCGGTTGGCGAGGATCAGCAAACCCTCGCCTCGACGTCCGGGAACCCCCACCGGCGCGTAGAGGACGGCCGGCCATTCGAGCTCCCACTCCCGTGAAGCGGCCGCAGGCCTGGCAGACGCACTGCACTGCGTGACGCAGATCGCCTGGGCCGAGAGCAGGCAGCGCCAGGCCGGCGGCTGCACCTCTCGCAGCTGCTGGTAAGGATTGGCCGGGTCGGGCTGCGACTGGGCCACCGTACGGAGCCTCCGATCCCGGAGCGCTGCCACCAGCCAGCGGTCGTGCTGGATCGGACTGAGTGACCAGTTGAGCAGACTCACGAGCTCGGTTACCGGTCCCGGCGACGCCTGGGAAGTGACAGTGGCTTGCATATTGCCAGCGTGCTCCTCGGGCCCGGACAGGAGACGGACAAGGCGAGGCAGACGCGATTGGTACACTGCTCCTCGGCCTGGTGAGACCGGTCACTGGCTTCCGCCCTCGCCATTTTGTCTAGCCCATGGCGCCAAGCGCCAGGGACGGCGGCGCTGGACGACCCGAATCATGAGCAACACCTCTTCGCCCAGTCCCTCGCCTCACGCCGGAGCCGACGCATGACCGACTTTCTAACTCAGCTGATCTCTAAGGGTGGCCTGCTGGCCATCCTCCTCACCATGTCTGCTGAGAGCGGCGGCATCCCAATTTCCAGCGAGATAGTTGTGCCGCTTGGCGGCTATCTGGCGGGGAAGGGCGTGCTCTCGTTCGCCGGCGTAGTGGTCGCCGCCACCTTGGGTAATCTCATCGGCTCGCTGATCGCTTTCGGGCTGACCCGGCGCTATGGCACGATCGCAGTGCTGCGCTATGGTCGGCGTCTGGGCCTGCACCAGGGCCACCTTGATGTGGCCGAGCGGTTCTTTGCCCGCTTCGGCCTCGCAGCCGTCTTTCTGGGCCGGCTGCTGCCTGTGGTCAGAACCTACATCTCGTTTCCAGCAGGCCTTTCCCGGATGGGCGCAGGTCCGTTCTCGCTGATGACTGTGCTGGGTGCGCTGCCCTGGAATCTCGCACTCGCCTACGCCGGGCTCAAGCTGGGCCAGCACTATCAGCTGGTCGAGCAGTACCTCCGCCCATTCGTGGTCCCGCTCGCAGTCTTGGCCCTGGCCCTGCTCGTCGGCTTTTACCTCTACGGGCGCCGGCGTGAGATCCCCTCGGTGCCGCGGCAGTAAGGCTCGAACTCAAACCTTGACGAAGAGCTTCTTGTTTCGGGCCAGCCAGACGACTATGACGACATTCAGGATCAGCGCTCCCAGCTTGAAGACGCTCGGCTTGTGGATCAGCTCGTAGATCTCGAAGGGGATGAAGAACGAGGTTGCCAGCACTGTGAGGTACTCCGCCCACCGGCGGCGCAGCGCAAGGCCAACGCCCTCTGCTCCCTCGAGCAGCGCATAGAGCAGCGCGCCCACAGCCAGCAAGCTGCGGTGTGGGTAGTTCAGAAAGGAAAGGGCTTTCTCCAGCGCCTGACTGATCAGGCCGTGGCCAGCGCTGAGGTTTAGCTGATCCTGGAGAGTCTGCGTCAGCTCGTCCACCCAGCCCCGCCGGGCGCCGATCAGGAGGCTCAGAGCCAGAGTGAGGAGGACTGTCGATTTGACCAGCCGCTCAAGGATGATCAGGCGCAGGAAGGTGCTGGGTTCTTCGGCGCGCTGGCCCAGCTCCGCCCAGAGGCGGGCCGGATAGCCCCCGTCGTTCAGTGTCCGGCTTCCGAGGTTCGCTGGCATCGTGCGGCTCCCAACGATGCTGCGGCGGTCAGGGGACCCGGCCAACTGAACATTCGACCGTTACAGTTCACTAGCCGTCGTCGAGCCTCTCCCGATACAGGATGACTCGGCAGCGAGCGTTCTTCAGCACGTAGGGTGCGGTCTTCCCGAGATTGAACTCCCCGAACCGGCGCTTGTAAGGCAGGCCCAAAACTACGAGGTCCGCGTTCCACTCGGTCGCCTCACCGACGATGGCGGGTCCGGTTTCCCGAGCCTGCACCATCTCCGTCTCGATTTCCACTTGCCACTCAGCCGCCAGGCGCTCGACCTGATCCAGCACTTCCTCACCTCGCTGAACCGCGTTGTGGACGGGCGCCGAGAGCGGCAGGGAGCGGTTCACTTCGATCACATGTACTGCATAGAGGAGAGCTGACTCCTTGCCCTCGCCTCGGCTGCGAGTGCCGAAGCGGCAGGCGAGCCTGACGGTTTCCTCATCCACCCGGTGCCCGGCCACAGCCACCAGGATGCGGATGCCACGCGGCTGACTAGCCGCCATCCGGACCTCCGCCGCTCCGCCGCGCCATGAACCGCTGCCAGACGACATAGG
This sequence comes from Candidatus Dormiibacter inghamiae, assembly GCA_016464825.1. Taxonomy (GTDB): domain Bacteria; phylum Chloroflexota; class Dormibacteria; order Dormibacterales; family Dormibacteraceae; genus Dormiibacter; species Dormiibacter inghamiae. The sequence continues at coordinate 91,873 of JAEKNQ010000021.1, forward strand.
AGCCGAACGCCACCATCACAAAGGCCATCGGTAGCTCGATACCCCCACTGACCGGCCCGTCAGGGCCGCGAAGGATGAAGAACAGGAACGTGAAGACGCCGAGCGCCAGACACATCAGCCCGATCGCGAAGAAGGGAAAGCGCACCGCAACTGATCCTATCGTCTGGGCGCTCAACAGCCGGGGTAGCTGCGAGATGGCAGATGGGACCGCCCTGCAGCTCATGCCGCACGTGGAGGACATGAGAACCCGCAGCGTTTGTCGCGTATCTCAACGGGCTCCCACCCGCCTGGAACGCCCTTCCACGTGCCCAAGCATCGGACCATCACAGGCCCCTAGAATCGAAGCGTGCGAGTGCTGATAGTGGGTTGCGGCCGGGTCGGCTCGCGGTTGGCCAGCGAACTGGACGGCGTCAGTAATGAGGTCACCATCGTCGATCGCGAGCCCAGTTCCTTCAATAAGTTCGCGGAGCGTGGGTTGTTCGGCGAGAATTCGGGAGTTCGCTTCGTGGTAGGTGACGGCACCGACGCCGAGCTGCTGCGCCGAGCCGGGATCGAGGAGGCTGATTGCCTGATCGCAGTCACCGAAGGCGACAATCGCAACATTATGGCAGCTCAGATCGCCAAGCACGTCTTTGGCGTGAAGCGCGTGGTGGCCCGAATCTACGATCCGATCCGCGAGGAGACCTATCGGGAGATGGGACTGGACTCCTTCTGCCCAACCATCGAAGGCGCCAACCTGGTGCGTCAGATGATCTCGGACTCCAGCTAGTGGGGAGTATCACCGGGATCGCGAGCGGCAGGCGCGCCACACGGCCGGGCTCACTTCGTTGGCTGGTTCGCTGATGTATGCAATAGTGATCGGGGGCGGCCGGGTCGGCTACTACCTGTCCCGCGACCTGTTGGAAAGGGGTGACGAGGTCACCCTGGTGGAGAAGGACTCAGCTCGGGCCGAGTGGCTGGAGAGTCAGCTGGGAAGCATAGTGATGCGGGGCGACGGCGATGAGATGGCGTTTCTTAGCGAGACGGGCGTCGAGCGCGCCGACGCGGTGGTCGCCGCCACCGGTGATGACGAGGACAACCTGGTGGCGCTGCAACTTGCCAAGCAGCGCTTCAACGTCCCGTTGACAATCGCTCGGGTGAACAACCCAGCCAACGTCGAGATCTTCAAGAAGCTAGGCGTTGACATGGCGATCTCGGCCACCGAGATCTTGCTCAACGCGCTGGAGCCCCAGGAACCGGCTCCTGTCGCGGAGAGCCCCCCGACTGCGAAAGCTTCCCAGTAGAGGTAGCCGCGCCCGGTGGGCGCGGCACGTTACGACTACGTGGCCGCGCCCTTGGGCGGGGACTGACTCGACCGGAGCATCACGGAGTTTGGACGTGCGGCCCTCCGTGTCTCGGCCGAGCGCTACTTGGCTTTGCCGATCTTGTAGATCTTGGTGCCACACTCGGGGCAGACGCCCACCGTGGCAGGCTTGCCGTTCTTCATGGTGATCGGCTCGGGGTTCTTCATCTCGACCTTCTTCTTGTCCTTCAGGCAATAACCTTCCACTCGCGCGTACCTCTCTTGACTTGATTGTTTGCGTGCCGGCCAAGCTGGCCGGATGAACGCGCCCCATTCTATGCAGGCGTCCGGCTCAATTCAACCCCATCTTGGCGCACAGGGCTGGCTGGCGCCGCAAGGCCTGGCCTAGGTCTGCCCATCTAGGACGTCCCGGAGCTGTCCCGACGCGGATCGTCCTACCCAACCTCAAGCGGCTGCAAGCGACTTCAGATCAGAGCGGCGGGCGCTGAGCAGACCGCGCTGTCCGAGGCCGGAGCTGGCGAGGGTCGCCGCGGCCACGCCGTAGCGGAGCGCCTCAGGCAGGCCCTGCGGATCGCCCCTCAACTGCAGCCAGCGCGCCAGCAGCCCGCCGGCCAGGGCGTCACCGGCCCCTGTCGTATCCACCGCCGGCGTCTGGAAGCGAGCCGGTTCGTGGTGCTGGCCCAGCTCGGTGTAGACAGTCGCTCCCAGGGCCCCCCGCTTGACGACGAGGCCTCGCAACTCGTGCTCCCGGCGGAACTGCTCGGGCCCGCGGCAACCCAGTGCGTCGAGTTCCTCTTCGTTGGCGAAGTACCAGTGGCAGCGATGGAGTAGGGCTCGAACTGCGGGCGGATCCGCTGCCACGTATGAGCGCATGGCGTCTGCCGCCAGGAGTGACGCGGCGGCGAGACCGCGTGCAGCCTCGTTCTGACGGTCCGGTCGCATCGAGCCGATGAACGCCCAGCCCCGGTACCGCCTGGGCAGTCGCGGGGACCAGCTGTCATAAATGGCATCCGCGCTGCCGAGGTCGATGTTCCGCCCGCCCTCCTCTCGGGCTGACCAGCGGTAAGTCGGCGCGTCCAGCACGTCAAGGCCGCTGGCGTCGATGCCGGGCCGAAGCCGAAGGCGCTGGAGGACCTTCTCCTCGGCGTCACGTCCCACCGGCGCTACGAGCCTGACCCGCAGGAGAAGAGAGGCCGCAAGCGCGAAGTAGAGTGCCGAGCCGCCCAGCTCGTCTCGCACCAGGCCCCCCTGAAGGGAATCGAGCGCTATCGAGCCGGTGACCAAGAGCCTCAGTAGCGCCCTCCCGTGCCGCTGGTGGGCGAGACTACGTGGCGCCCATGACGGAGGCTGGCCAGGAAGCTTGCCGGCTCAGCGTAGGGTTCGATCTCCATCCAACTCTGGCCCAACTCCCGCAGACCGTGGCTGTCGCTGCCAGTGGCGGCAACCAGTCCCAGCTCCCGGCACAGCTCAGCTGCGGCCCGGTTGGCGTCCGGATGCGCCCAGGGGTTGTAAGTCTCGATGATGTCGAGCCGATCTCTCAGCTGGAACAGCCGCTCTGATGTGAAGCTGGCCCGCCGGCGATCAAGGGGATGGCACGCGTAGGTCAGGCCACCCATCGTGTGGATCTCATCGCAGACCTCCTCAGGGGTTCCACCTCTGGCCAAGGTGTGGGTCAGGAAGAGACCGATGATCTCGCCTTCGCTGGTCTTCACCTCCTCACCGACGATCGCCAGCTCCGGTTCCAGGGCCTTCAGTTCCAGAGCGCCTTCGGCGGTGTTGTGGTCGGTCAGGGCGATTCTGTGGAGGCCGACCTGGCGAGCAGTCGTCGCGAGTTGTGCCAACGTGGTGGAACTGTCGGGCGACCAGCACGAGTGCATGTGGAGGTCCACTCGCAAGCGATAGCCGGCGTCGGAAGCTGCTATTAGCGGAACAGGGGAATGATCCGCGCAGGTTCCCGGGCGCGCAGCGACTCGTTCATGAGTCGCTCCTGAGCTGTGTACACGAATTGCATCAACCGTTCAGGCCGTCGCTCTCCGCCGAGCTGCCGGGGCAGCGTGGAGTCAGCGTGACTCAATATCGCCACCAGGCGCGGCATCACCCAGCCGGGGGCAAATCGCAGGTCATGGAGCAGACACTCCTCCAGCCAGGCAAGTATCTCGTCCGACTCATGCAGCAGGTGACGGAGATTCTGGCGCTCCTGACTGCGCCGCTGCCAGAGAAGCGCACGTTGCTGCTCGAGAACTGTCTGCTCGATCAAAGCCTCAAAACCTGCCCGCCACTATACAAGCGGGCTTGCCGGCCAGACGCTGCAGGCAGCGCGGTCAGGCACCAGCCGGCCAGCATGGCGTTTCTGGATCATTCCGGATAGCTGTTCCAATTTACTAAGCGGCTGCTAAGGCGAATGCGCCTCGTCCGAAGATGGCGTCAATCGAGGACGCATTCAGCTCAATCGCTACCAAATCTGGAGGACGCAACATGTAGGGCTTATCCACAACGATTGCACAGCATGTGGATATATACTGGGCTCACGTGAAGGCAGCCAGGAAACTCACCGGCTCTGCCACTCGCTCCCGGGCGCGGCCCGCGGGGGCAGAGGATCGCCTGTGCGCCTGCTCCTAATTCGGCTGTCGCTCAGTCGACGCCGACAGCCTCAGCGCACGCTGTCCGCAGCCGTTGCGGCCGCCCCGTTGCTCTGTCTCTGGCCGCCGGCGCAGCCCGAGGCACGCGTGACTGCCGCCGAGCCCGGCTGGAGGTTTGTCGGTCAGCTGACCGGCCTGGAAACCAGCGCGCCGGCGCAGGACGGGGCGCTGTTCAGCGGTCTCTGAACTCATCCCCGCCGGAGCGGGACGCAGCCGGGGCCGGATGTATCATTGCGCGCCAATGGCGACGGCGAAGCGGACGGCCACCATGGAAGAGGTGCTGGCCGCCATCGAAGCCGGTCGGGAGAAGGTGATGGCTGACGACATCAGGTCGCTCAGCAAGCTGGGCATCCCCAAGTCAATGGCAGTGCAGATAGTCGCCAGCCGCTTCCGACAGAAGGGAGCAGTTTCCGAAGAGGTCGAGGTGGATCCCTTCGAGAGCACCGGCCCCGGCTGGGACGACTAGTGGGAATGCAATGGTCGGATGTGGACCAGGCCGCAGGCTCCCTTGGTAGGGGGCCCTGCTGGCGGGGAATGGAGCGCCGGCATCAGCGCCGGGGCGCCCGCCCGTATGTCGGGGTCCCCACGAAGCCTGCTTCGTGGGGTGGCTCTGGGGCGGCGGATGCTCTGCATCTGGTCGTTACATTCCCCTAGCTGTCAGCAAGACCAGGAGCCGTAGCCGCCCCAGCCATGACCCGGGCGGCCAGGCTTGCGCGGCAGATGCGCATAGTAGCGGCTGTCACCCGGCAGCCCGGGGTGCGGCCAGCCGAGCTGGCTCAGATCGCGTCGATCTCCGAACGTACTCTGCGGCGCGATCTGAACAGCCTGCGGCGTGACGGCTACCACATCCGGTACAGCGATGGTTACCAGATCCAGGAGTTGCTGCCGCTCGGTCCTGCGCAGGCCGCGAACGGCCTCGGTAGCGCTTACGACCGCCAGCTGCGGCTGGTGCGCAGCCGTCTCCCAGAACGTCTGGCGGAGCAGATCGAGCGGGAGCTGGAGGCGGAAGCGCCCGCCGCACTGGCCAGTCTGGTTGCGCAGCTGCTTGAGCGACATCGCTGACAGGCTGGCTGCAACACCCGCCAAGATGAAGATCATGACGCCCATCCGACCCGCGCTGCTCCTCGGCCCCGCCCAACCCGACGATCCCGACTTCCGATACGCCACCGGGATGGCCATCGAGACCGCCGTATATCTCCGGCCTGAGAACGGCGCCGATCTTCTCGTGGTTCCCCGGCTGGAGCTTGAGCGGGCGCGACAGGAGGCGAGCGCCGCAGCCATCCTCGAGCGAGGCGAGCTGGGCTGGACGGAGCAGAGGGACGCCTTCGCCAGCTGGACCGACACCGCCCTAAGGCTTCTGGGCCGAGAGGGCGTGACCAGCGTTCGAGTGTCACCGCGCCTCGCCGCGGCGTGTTACGAAGGCCTGCACGCCGCCGGGATCGAGCTCAGCATCGACGTCGAGCTCTTCCAGCGCGAGCGCCGGCACAAATCTCAGGCGGAGGCGGTCGCGATCAGGACAGCTCAGCGGGCGGCCGAGGCGGCGTGCACCGAGGTGATCAGGCACCTGGCTCGGGCGAGCAGCGGCGCTGGCGGCGTACTCGAACTGAGCGGTCGGCCCCTGACCTCTGAGCGGCTGATGGCTGTGGCTCAGGCCGCCCTGAACGAGCGCGGCCACGGCACGCCCGAGATGATAGTCGCCGGTGCTCCGCAGTGCGCAGTGCCGCACGATCGCGGTTCGGGACCGATTCAAAGCGGCGGCCCGGTGATCATCGACATATTTCCGCGCGGCCTTGCCGGCGGCTATCACGGCGATCTCACCAGGACTGTGGTGCCGGGCGAGATCGCGCCCGCCGTCCAGCGGATGCACGAGGCCTGCGTCGAGGCGCTGCGGGGAGCCCTGGTCGGACTGCGCTCGGGTGTCAACGGCAGGGATCTGCATCGGGAGGCCTGCCGGCTGCTGGTGGACCGCGGCTACGGCACCACGACACCCGATTTTGAGGGAAGGCAGGACGGCCCGGTTCTGACGCACTCGCTCGGCCACGGCGTCGGCCTGGAGGTTCACGAGGAGCCGCAGCTGCGCAACCTCGACTACGAGCTAGCCACCGGTGACGTCGTGACTGTGGAGCCCGGTCTCTACCAGCTCGGCCTGGGCGGGGTGCGCGTGGAGGACACCGGCCTGGTCACCGAAGCTGGTTTCGACAACTTCACCAACCTGCCCTACTCACTCCGCCCCGAGCACTACCTCTGACGGGCAATGGGAACGCCGATCGCCACCTTCAAAAAGAGCCGCTACCTGGGCAGGTCGGCACCCCAGGTGTAGGTCGGCGGTGGATCCTGGAAGTCGGGGCCGATTTGGAGCACTATCTGTGCGTGCGATTTGAGGGGCACTTGGTTAGGGTCGCCCTTGTAGGGTTTTCCGTCCACCCAGATCCTCAGCTGCTCGCCCTTGCCGACATCGAGGCTGGCGACCCTCTTTGAGTTGAGGGGTTGCCGCCAGACCTGGAAGAACTCGCCCAGCGTGAAGGTGCGCTTGGACGCTGAGCTGGGCGCCTCCACGTGGATGACGCCAGTCGTGTCATGTGTGTGAAGCCAGTAAAGGCACTGCCCCTGGTTGGGTATACCCACCAAAGCCGGGATGGGCACTGGCGTGCCGTGGTAGAGGATGGCCAGGTGGGCATGATAGTGGACTGCGGTCTGCTCGCCCTGGTCGCACTTGATGTTGGCGACGGGCTGGCCCAGCACGGGCTGGGCGTTACTCTGCTCGCGTTGGAGCAGAACCACCAAGCTCGCGAAGACTGCAAGGAAGAGCAGCGCAACCGCAATGGGCAGCGGCTGACTGACTATGAACGAGCGCAGCCTGGCCCAGGTCGACCGCTGAGGGCGACCTCGGGTTGGCGTGCGGCCGCGAGTGATGGAGGTGGGGTGTTGGCGCTTGGACAATTGGTTCTTCTGGGTGTCCTTAAGGACGGTTCCCTACAATACAGGTGTCCTTTCTGGTCCCCGCCGCCGCTCCCGCGTGCTTGAGAGGGATCAAAATTCCCACAGGAAGGTGTGCCCTAAGTGCTCAGAGACTATGAAATCCTCTATATCGTCAGGCCCGAGCTGGACGAAGAACAGCTCCAGTCGGCCATTGGTTCGGTCGACCGGCTGATCCAGAGCGTCGGCGGCCAGGGCCAGAAGACTGATATCTGGGGCCGTCGGCGTCTCGCTTACGAGGTGGATCGTCTCCGCGAGGGCCACTACGTGCTGACCGACTTTCAGCTCGACCCGCAACGGATGCCCGAGATGGAGGCAACCCTCAAGATTTCGGACACTGTTTTCCGGCACCTGATAGTCCGCAAGCCTGACGCAGCCAGGACCACGGGAGGCAAGGCTGGGAAGCAGATCCCCGAGCCGGCGGAAGTCGCCGAATCGGTTCCAGGCGCGGACGAAGCGGTCGGCGCGTCCAAACTGTCACCGGCCACCGCCACCACGTCGGAGGCGTAGCGAAGTGCCAAGCCTCAACAAAGTGATGCTGATCGGGCGCCTGACGCGTGACCCCGAGGTGCGCTTCCTGCCCAGCGGCCAGCAGGCCACCAACTTCAGCATCGCCACCAATCGGTACGCCACCACTGAAGGTGAGCGGCGTGAGTTCACCGACTATCACAACTGCGTCGCCTGGAACCAGGGCAACCGGAAGCTGGCGGAGATAATCGGTGACCGTCTGCGCAAAGGCTCGCTGGTCTATCTCGAGGGGAGGCTGCAGACGCGGTCCTGGGAGAGCCAGACCGGGGAGAAGCGGAAGGCGACCGAGGTGGTAGTGACCGACTTCGAGTTCCTCGACACCCGGGGCGGCCCAGGAGGCTCTGGTGGCACGGACGCCGGAGCCCCGGCGGCCGGTCAGCAGCCGCAAGAGCCCGGGGTGCGCGACGTCGACCCCGACGAGATCCCCTTTTGATGTCAGAGAGGCGAGAGACGCGACACCGCCGGCCGCATCGCAAAGTCTGTGCCTTCTGCGCCGAGCGGATCGAGTACATCGACTACAAGGAGGTGAGTCGTCTGCGCCGCTTCCTGTCCGAGCGAGGCAAGATCCTGCCCCGGCGCGTGACCGGCACCTGCGCCAAGCATCAGCGACCGCTGACGGTGGCGCTCGAGCGGGCGCGGATGATCGCACTGCTGCCCTTCACCACCGACGGCGGCCGCTAAGCGCGGCTTCAACCAGCCACCAGGAGCTCTAAATGACCTTCCAGCAGCAGCTGCGAATCCCCGGCCCCTCCCCCTTGCCGGAGCGCGTAATCCGCGCCGCAGCGAAGCCGATGATCGACCACCGAGGGCCGGAGTTTGCAGAGCTCCTGGCCGACGTGACGGCGGGACTGAAGCGAGTCTTCGAGACAGACAACGATCTCGTAATGCTCACCTCGTCGGGCTCAGGCGGCCTGGAATCGGCGGTCGCCAACCTTGTCTCGCCTGGCGACAAGGTGGTCTGCTGCGTCTGCGGCAACTTCGGCGAGCGGTTTGCCGGCCTGGCCGACGCCTTTGGCTGCAGAGTCGCGCGATTGGAAGCGGAGTGGGGCCAGCCGATCGACCCTGACGATCTCTCCCACGTCCTCTCCGCCAACCCGGACGCGGGGGTGGTCTTCATCACCCACAACGAGACCTCGACAGCCCTCACCAACAACCTGCCGGCGCTGAGCCGGGTGGTGCGCGAGCACGGACGCCTCTCAGTGGTGGACGGCGTTTCCTCCATCGCTTCGATGCCTATCGAGGTGGACGCGCTCGGCCTCGACGTGGCTGTGAGCGCGAGCCAGAAAGGCTGGATGGCGGCCCCGGGAGTCGCTTTCGTGAGCATAAGTCAGCGGGCGTGGGAGTTCCAGTCCCGGGCCCGATCGCCCCGCTACTACTTTGATTGGGCGGAGGCGAAGAAGCAGCTTGTGGCTGGCTCGACGCCCTTCACCCCTGCCATCTCAGTCATCTACGGCCTCCAGGAGGGAATCCTCATGCTGGAGGAAGAGGGGCTGGCGAACGTGTATGCCCGGCACCGCCGGCTGGCAACGGCCACGGCGGCGGGGCTGGCCGAACTGGGCTTCGGCCTCTTTGCGGCGGAGGGCTATCGCTCGGCCACGGTGACCGGGGCGGTGGCCATGACCGGCCTTGATGTGGCGGCCTTCCGGACGCTGCTACGGGAGAGGTATGGCCTCGTCATCGCCGGCGGCCAGGGCAAGATGACAGGCAAGATGGTGCGCGTCGGGCACCTTGGGTTCGTGAACGACGGAGACGTGGTTCAGGGTCTTTGGGCGATGGAGAACGCACTGGACGAGCTCGACATAGCGCCTGCCGACGGCCGGGCGCTGGCGGCGGCCGCCCGGCACCTGGCGGGCGAGCCGGCGGGCGCGGCGGTCTAGGCCCAGACCTCGGTGGCCGGGTGACTGGCGTTGGCTGATGCGCGCCGTCGGGGGCGACCGACGAGCCGCGGCGCTCGGCTGACCTGCCGCCGGCCGACCATCAGCTCAGAACACACGTCCACTCAGAAGAGCTGTCAATCAAAAGCGTCCCACCACCCAAACCCCCCACCCAAGGGGGTTGTAGGTCGCGAACAATACGGCTGCCTGAAGGGCCTGTCAACGCTGGTTGTGAAGAAAGCGGTCGCCTAGATGGATCGCTTCCGGGTCCTGGTCGGCGACAAGCTGGCTGAGGACGGCCTCGCCCGCCTGCGCCAGGCCGTGGAGGTGGAGGTTCGCCTCCAGCAGAAGGAATCCGAACTGGTGGCAGCCATCGGCGACTTCGACGCCCTCGTCGTGCGCAGCGAGACCAAGGTCACCGGCCCTGTGCTGGAGGCCGGCAGAAGGCTCAAGGTCGTCGGGCGAGCGGGCGTAGGGATCGACAACATAGATGTCGAGGCGGCCACCCGACAGGGCGTCATGGTGGTCAACGCGCCGCGGGGCAACATTGTCGCAGCAGCCGAGCACACGATCGGCCTGCTCTTCGCTACAGCCCGCAACATCCCCCAAGCCGACGCCTCGGTCCGGCGGGGCGAGTGGGACCGCTCGCGCTACACAGGCACCGAGATTCGGGGCAAGGTGCTGGGCATCGTGGGGCTGGGCAACATCGGCTCCGAGGTCGCCAAGCGGGCGCAGGGCCTGGAGATGGACGTCCTCGCCTTTGATCCGGCAGTCCCCAAAGAGCGAGCGGAGCAGTTCAACGTGGAGCTGGTAAGCCTCGACGATCTCTTCCGGAGAGCCGATTTCATCACAGTTCACGCGCCACTGGTCGACGGCACCCGCAACCTCATCAACGAGCGCGCACTGGGCCTGGCCAAGCGGACCGCACACCTTGTGAACGCCGCCCGCGGCGGCATAGTCGACGAAACCGCTCTCCACGCCGCGTTGAAGGAGGGCCGTCTGGCCGGAGCCGCGGCTGACGTCTTTCTCCGGGAGCCGCTGGGCGACAGTCCACTGCTGGAGCTGGACAACTTTGTCGTCACTCCGCACATAGCTGCCTCCACCTCCGAAGCGCAGACGTCGGTCGCCTTCGATGTCGCCGAGGAGGTCCTGGCCGTATTGCGCGGGGAGCTGCCCCGTTACGCAGTCAACGCACCCGCCCTGCCACCTGAGGAGCTGGCCTACCTACGGCCCTACACGCAGCTGGCGGAGCGGCTGGCCACCCTCCACCTGCAGCTTCAGGGAGGCCGCACAGCCCGGCTCGAGATCGAGTGCCAGGGCGAGCTGGCCGAGCGCGACACAGGCCTCATCACGGCAGCTGCCATCAAAGGGCTTCTGCAGCCATTCACTGAGGGCCGCATCAATGCAGTCAACGCCCGGCTGGTAGCGGCGAACCGCGGTCTCGAGCTCAGCGAGCGTCGAAAGCCGAAAACCGGGGAGGGCTATCCCAACGCCGTCAGCCTCAGGGTCGACGGTCACGAGCTGCGAGGCACGGTGCTGATGGGCGAGCCGCGCGTCGTGGCGGTGGGCGCCTTTCGGGTTGACCTCATCCCCGAGGGCCGCTTCCTTGTCTCCCGGCACGAGGATCAGCCGGGCGTGGTGGGGCGAATCGGCACCATCCTGGGTCAGAGCGATATCAACATCGCCTCGCTCCAACTGGGCAGGGACGCGCCCCGCGGTCAGGCGATGATGCTGCTCCAGGTGGACGAGCCAGTCGGCGAGCCGGTCCTGGAGCAGCTGCGGCACGTCTCCGGCATTGACGACCTTCGTTATGTGGAGTTGGGCAGCCTGGATGGCTGACGTTAGGCCTTTTCGAGCGCTGCGCTTCAGGGAGCCGCTGGCCGACGTGGTGGCTCCGCCATACGACGTGCTCAACGAAGAGCAGGTGAGGCTGTGGCAGGCGCGCTCGCCCCATAACGTCACTCACCTCACTCGGCCGCGGAGTGACTATGAAGCAGCCGGCCGGCGCTTGCGGCAGTGGCTCGCCGATAGTGTGCTTCAGACTGAGGCGGAGCCGGCATTCTACATCCACGAAACTCACTTTCCAGACCGCCGGCGCACCGACCTGATTGGCGCGCTGCGCCTGAAGGACTTCGAATCCGGCGTGGTGCTTCCCCACGAACTGACGCACGCCGGGCCGAAGGAGGACCGCCTCCGGCTCTTCGAGGCCACCGAGACCAGCTTGGAACCGCTCTGGTTCCTGACTGAAGGCCTGACGCGGTTGCTGGCGGCGGCGCCGGAGGGCGCAGTGACCGAGTTCGACTACGCCGATGAGCGTCACCTCCTCCGCCGCATTGTTGACTCCCGCTGGCTGGCCGAGGCGAGACGCTTCCTGGCCGACCGCCAGCTGCTGATCGCAGACGGCCATCACCGCTATGAGACAGCCCTTCTCCGTTCGCGCGAGTTGGGCGGCGACCCGGACGCCTCCAGCCGGTTCACCCTGGCATTGATCAGCGATCTCGGAGATCCGGGCCTCGTCGTGCTGCCCACGCACAGGCTGCTCAGAGCGGGCGTGGCAGTGACAGGCGGGGAGCCGACCGCCGATCTCGGACAAACACTGGACCTGCTGAGAGGACGGGTGGCCGCCGGCACGTACAGGAGTGGCCAGTTCCAGCTGCTGCCTCTGGAAGGGGAGGTGGCGGTGGTCGAGCTACACCGCCAGGTCATCGACAACATCTTGGGCAAGCGCAACCCGGAAGACTTCCTCGCCTACACGAGGGATGCGGAGGAGGCGGTCCGCTGGGTGGATGGGGGCGAGGGCGTCGCAGCCTTCTTCCTCGACACGCCCGATGTGCAGGCAATCCTGCGTCTCGCCAGGCGGGGGCAGATGATGCCGCAGAAAGCCACCTACTTCTATCCCAAGCCACCCTCAGGCATGCTGCTGATGAAGTCGAGCCCCAAGCGAAATCTATAGTGGAGAACGGTTAGCTATGCCCATTTACGGTTATCACTGCGATTCCTGCGCCCACGAGTTCGAGATCCTGCAACGAATGGCGGCGGATCCGCTGCGCGATTGCCCAGAGTGCGGCGGCCGGCTCCGCAAGCTGCTCTACCCGGTGGGGGTGCAGTTCAAGGGCAGCGGCTTTTACACGACCGACTACAGAGATGGCGGCAACGGCAAGCCGGATGCCAAGTCCGACGGGAAAGCGGAGGCCAAGCCTGAGGCGAAGACCGAGGCCAAGACCGACGGCAAGCCGGAGGCCAAGAGCACCGACAAGGGACAGACGAAAGCCGCCAGTTCTTCTTTCAAAACCGAGACCAAAGACTCAGGCACTGCCAAGACGGAGCGATGAGATGACAGTCAAAACCGTCACCGACGCCGACTTCGAGGCCCAGGTGCTGAAGGCGGCGGAGCCGGTCCTGGTGGACTTCTGGGCGGAGTGGTGTGGTCCCTGCCGGGCGATCGGACCCATCGTCGACGAACTGTCCCGGGACCTGGCCGACAAGGTGAAGGTGCTCAAGATGGACGTCGATGAGAATCGGCAGACGCCGAGCTCGCTGGGCATCATGTCGATCCCGACGTTGATCATGTTCAAGGATGGTCGGGCAGCCGAGCGCACGGTGGGCTACCGTCCTGACCTGAAGCGCGACTTGAGGCAGAAGCTGGAAGCGCTACTGTAGCGAGGGCTGCCGGATCCAGCCCGGTGTGACGCTCAGATGGCGTCGGTGGCGCTGCTCAGCCGCCCCAGGATCCAGTCAGTGACGGCCGGCGGCGAGAAAGGCTTGCTGACCAGCAGGAACGGGTGCTGGAGTTCATGCTCACGTGGCGCGGGTATCCCGGCCACTATCGCGTCATACGTGAGATGGGGCGCCGGCCCGGTGCTGGGGGAGAAGTCTGAGGCCAGTTCGGCTAGGCAGCCGGCCGCGGCAACGCATTGCACCAGCGGCCATCGGTACCTGCTATCGGATTCCACGACGAGGACCCTCTTTGAGTTGGCCGCCGGGATGCGAATGACCTCGCCCCGAAGCATCCTGCGATGGAGGTCACGGGTCTGGGGCAGAGGGTCGAGACCGATACCGCTGGCCGTCCGGCGCAGGCGCTCGTAGGTACGCAGAGCGCGGCTTCGATCGCCCATCAAGTAGCTCGCGAGCATCAGCCGCCGGTAGTGCTGCTCTCCCTCAGTGTCCCGCTGAATAGCCTGCTCCAGATGGTTGGCGGCGCTGCTGAACAGTCCTGCCTCCAAGGCGCGCTGTCCCGCCAAACCCGCTACCCGGCCGATGCCGGACCTGTACTCCTCCTGTAGCGACAGGGCCCAGGGTGTAAGCGGATCGTGCTGCAAAATCACCCCCCTGTCGGCCAGCGCCAGCGCTGCTTGCAGGCTGTCGAGGGTTCCCGCGAGGGCGAGGCGGTCGAACTCATCGAGGTCGGAGGAGAGGCGCTGGCTGTCCACCCGGTAGCCCCGCTCAACCGTGGTGATCACCTGAGGGTCCCCGCACGCTTTGCGGAGGATGGACACGTAGGTCTCGATAGTCGCCTCCATGCTCCGCGGCCGCTGGTCGTCCCAAATGGATGACGCGAGCGCGCCCTTCGATACGCGCCTTCCCCGCTCAGACAGCAATACCTCGAGCAATCGCCGGGGCTTGGCGCCTCCCAGATCGCGAGGACCGAGCCGACCGCCAGTTGGTGTTTCCAGCTCCAGTGGCCCGAACAATCGCACCATCACCCCAGTGGTACGTATGCGGGCACGACTTGTCGCATAAGCGCCAAACGTATTCGATCAAAGGTTTTCCAAAGGTCGCCCTCGCCAGAGTGGGCCATAGCCGTTCAAGGCGGCTGAGGACAGGCACATAGGAGCATTCATGAACACAGACGAGCCATTTGGCGGCGAAGCCGTACTGGAATTCGATTCAGATGCGGGCCGACGCAGCTTTCTCAAGTACGCAGCCCTGGTTGGCGCGGGCGCCACCCTGGTGGCCTGCGGAAACAGCGGGACCTCTTCCGGTAGCTCGTCGTCGCCCTCGGGCGCCGGCTCTCCTAGTGCGGCGGGTGACGACACCAGCCAGTTTGGTCAGGGCGATCTTGGCATCCTCAACTACGCGCTGACCCTCGAGTACCTAGAGGCGGATTTCTACGCCAAAGGCGTCGCGGCGGGCAGCTCGCTGCTTGGCGACTCCCTGCCCTTGATTCAGCCCATTGCGATGCACGAGGCGGCTCACGTCCAGGCGCTGACGCAGACCATCACCGGAGCCGGCGGCAAGCCGGCCGCCAAGCCGACCACAAAGTACCCGGACGGCACATTCACCGACAAGATGAAGTTCCTGACCACCGCCTCGACCTTCGAGGAAACCGGCGTCAAGGCCTACCACGGCCAGGTCACGCGGATCAAGGACAAGAAGGTGCTCGCGGCCGCCGCCAGCATCGCGGGGGTCGAGTCGCGACACGCGGCAATTCTGGCCGACATCCTCAATAAGAAGCAGGTTCCCGCACCCGTCGAGGCTCACGCACCATCGGCCGAGGTCGTGGCCGCCGTCAAGCCGTTCTTGGGGAGCTAGTCAGATGTTGAACAATTACCTATCCCGAAGATCATTCCTGGGCCGGTCAGCGATCGGCGCTGGCGCCGTTATCTCCGGTGAGGCTGCGATCCAACTGTTGAGTACCACCCGAGTCTGGGCCGCCGCCGCCCAGGGCGACCTCGACATCCTCAACTTCGCACTCACGCTCGAATATCTCGAGGCCGACTTCTATGCTCAGGGCAACCAAGCGGCTGCCAAACTCTTCACCGATCAGCATGCGAAGGACCTCTTCCAGTTGATCGCGTCTGACGAGCAGGCGCACGTACAGGCCCTATCCGACACAGTCACGAAGCTCGGTGGCAAGCCGGCGGCCAAGCCGACTGTCAAGTATCCCGACGGAACTTTCACTGATTACAAGGCCTTTCTCAAGACCTCGAAGACCTTTGAAGAGACTGGCGTAGGGGCGTACCTCGGACAGGCGGGCAGCTTGACCGATCCCATGCTGCTCCAGGCGGCGGCGGGAATCTTCGGTGTGGAGTGCCGCCACGCGGCGCTGGTGGGCAAGATCTCGGGGCTCCCGGCAGAGGGCGGGATCTACATGGGAGCCACCGAGACCGCCAAGACCAAGGAGGATGTCCTGGCTGCGGTCAAGCCGTTCATCGGCGGCTGACAACCGATTCCTCGTTGACACCGGAGAGGGGGGGGGGGGGGGGGGGGG
>JAEKNQ010000009.1 GCA_016464825.1 Candidatus Dormiibacter inghamiae
TGAGCGGAGGATAGCCCGTCCAGCCGGCGTCCAGCGCGCCGCCGGTGAAGAACCCGGTGTAGTAGATCGCGATCGAGATCGGTATCAGCCAGAAGCCGAGCAGGTTGACACGCGGAAAGGCCATGTCGCGCGCTCCGATCATCAGCGGCACGAAGTAGTTGGCGATTCCGGTCATGAAGATGGTCACGAAGAAGAAGATCATCGTCGTGCCGTGCGCGCTGAGCAGCTGGTTGTAGGTCTCTGCGTCTATCACTTTGAGGTTCGGCTGCGCCAGCTGGATGCGCATGACGAGCGCCAGGATGCCGCCCAGGACGAAGGCCAGCATGCCAGTGGTCATGTACATGATTCCGATGAGCTTGTGGTCGGTGGTCGTCAGCCAGAGGCTGACTGGCTTGAAGAAAGTGTCGTCGTAGCTTTTCGGTCGGGGCGGCGCGAGAACATTGGCCATGCTTCTCTCCCTTTTTATCTCGTTGTGGGTCCCGCCGAGGGGCTGGCCGGTGGGGAGCCTGCGGGCGCCGCCGGAGCGGCTCCGGGCGCTCTGGGGGACGGCGAGCTCTTGGACTTGGCCTGGTCGGCCAGGCTCTTCTGGACGAAGGCGGCGTAGTCGCTTTGGGAGACGGCCTTCACGCGCAGCTGCATGGTGTAGTGGCCGGTTCCACAAAGCTCGGTGCACTCGCCCCGCCACTCGCCCGGCTGGCTGACCTTGACCCAGGTGACGTTCTCATAACCGGGGACCAAATCGGTCTTCCCGGTCAGGTCCGGCACCCAAAAGCCGTGGATTACGCCGGTCGAGTTGAGCTTGAGCCGGACCAGCTTGCTGGTCGGGATGACCATCGGGGTCGGCGTCAGGCCTTCGGAGTCGACGGTGAAGGCCTCGGGGTACTTGAACTGCCAGCCGTACTGGTGACCCGTCACCGCGATATCGATGTCCGGGTTGTTGGAGGCTTGAGCGGTGTAGTCGTTCTGCAGCGTGATGAACGAGGCCGACCCGATCACGATCAGGATCAGGGCGGGGATGACGGTCCAGAGGACCTCAAGACCCCGGTGCCCATGCCACTGCGGTGGCTTGTAGCCCTTGGGCAATTTCTTGCGCCGGAACTTGATCAGTACGGTGATGAGCAACCCTTCCACGAGCAGGAAGATGAAGAGGGCCGGGATCGAGACGAGGAGATAGAGCTGCCAGATATGGTGGCCGTTCGGCGACTTGCCGTTGGGCACGATCGGGTCGAGCCCGCTCCCGCTGCCCTCCGCGGCCAGCGCGGTGCCGGAACAGAAGAGCACGAGCACAACCAGGACGGGCAAGGTGGCGAACGCGCGGCGAAACCAGAGACTCCCACGCATCAGAGAGAGCACCGCTTTCCGCGAGTAGAGGCCAGTGGACCTGAGCCCAGGAGGAGAATTCGCCCGCCACGGCCTTACTAGTCCTGGTCCAGTGAGATCTCGCCGACCTCGTGGCTCACCTCGGGGCTGAGGTGCCGGCCAATGAAGCAGTGTTGCCTGGGCCGGCTGGCGGTGCTCAGGTACTCATCGCGCCGCGAGTCCTCCGCACCCACGATCGTCGGAGTGACCTGAAGGCGCGAGATCCTCGAGCTGCGCCCTGGGAAGTCGCTGACGACAGCCTGCGACTGTACTTGCAGCCCTTGGTAAGGCAGCCTGGCGTTGAGCAGCAAGCTCCTCGAAGTGAAGCGCAACTCTGTCGTCTCCAGCATCTGCTTGCTCATCTCGTTCACCTCTTGAAGTAGTCGCCGTTGATTTGAATGAAGGACTGCCACTCGGCTGGCACCTCGTCCTCGGGAAAGATGGCGTCGACCGGACAGGGGTCGACGCAGGCACCGCAGTCGATGCACTCCTGAGGGTCGATGAAGTACATGTCCGACTCCTCGTCGCTGTGGATGCAGTCGACAGGGCAGACCTCGACGCAGGAGGCGTCCTTGACGCCGATGCAGGGCTGGGTGATCACGTAGGCCAATGGCTAAGACTCCTCTTCGGCTTTCTTCTCAGGCCCGTGAGATGCGCGTGGAGTGACTGCCGCTCGGCCGGCGAGAGCAGCGCCCACAGCGGCATGTCCTCTCTCTGCAAATGAAGCTCGAGCAGCGAATGCAGGCCGTAGAGCAGGCGGCGCACCAGTTCCCGCCAATCAGAGTTGAGTGGACCGCTCACCTCCTGCTCCAGCTCATCTATCAAGGCCGCGATCCGCCGGTGGTCCATGGCCATGGTGGCGCCAAGCGCCGAAAGCATGGGCAGAAGGCCTGGTCGCCACCGTCCATCCTGGCCGCCCAGAATCCAAGCTTGGCTACCTGCCCTACTCCTTTTCCTGTTTGAGCACTCCGCCGCATTAACTCCAATCCATGTTAGAGAAAATCGGGAGAGCTGCTACCGTCGCCTGGCCAGCGCCGAGCTTCGCAGCTCTCTCTTCACCTTCCCCTGCCGCCGCTCAGGATGAAGCTGGTGGTAAAGAGAGCGAGCGCGAGCCAGGCCAACAGGCCGGCGACCGCGAGCAGCAGATCCCCCCAGCCAGCGGCAGCATTGTCCTGATCACGGCCGCCAGCACCCGGAGCGCCGTCGCTACCGACAGCCCCAGCCAGATCAGCCTGATCAGCAGGACGCTTGGGGATGCTTGTGTCCGGCCGATGGCAAAGACGGGCGTCAGGAGCCGCGCCATGCCCACGACCAGGGTGGTGACCAGGCCCAGGCCGATCGCATGCTGTGCCGCGTCCTCCAGACCGTCGGCGATCTCCAGCCCGGAGGACGACACTGTGATTGCGGCCGCGGCCAGCAGCAGGCAGCCCGCGAGCATTGCCCAGCGGTTGGCCATGACCAGGAAGCCCGCCGCCGGTTGGGAGGCTGCATGGAGACGGTGCGCGGAGCCGCGGACCGCCCCGTAGAGTGGAGCCAGCCAGAGCATGGCGGCCCCGGTCAGCGCCAGCCCGGATCGGCGCACCAGCAGGACCTCCGCGATCGCTGCAGCGGGGGATGCCAGCACGATGAACAACCCCAGGTAGAAGAGCAGGATGGGAACCAGCAGCCGAGGCCCCACCGGTGGGCGGCGCCCGTAGAAGACCGGAACGCTGCCGACCTGGACCGTCCAGACCAGGTTGCCAATCGCACCCAGGAGGACGACCCAGGTCGCGGAGCGATCTAGGTTCGCCGGCACCAGACCGTTCTGCCCGGAGGCCCGCACGGCCGTGGCGACGGTCAGCGCTGCCCAGACCATCCACCAGGCAACCGCAGCCCAAGCGGACGCTCGCCAGCCCTGCCCGCGACGAGAGCTGCGGGCCAGGGCGAGGGCCAGGGAGGCCGCGGTCCCCAGCATGCCGGCAGCCGCCAGAGCCCCGGCGAGGAGCAGGGCCAGGTTCCCAGGCCGCCCTTGCAGGATCACCTGCCCGAACAGGCGCAGGACGGCTCCCGAGGCCAGGAGGACGAGCAGCGTGAGAACCAGAGCAGCCGGGAGCGGCCTCCGACCGCAGAGGCGAGGGATCAGGGCCATGCCGGCAACGAAGAGGCCCACGAAGCCTTGGAGCTGGATCCAGCCGTGGGCCTGGATGAGGCGCGGCAGGCGGCTTCCCCAGCTCGGCGTGGCCGCCGCCAAGGGGATCAGTATCGCTAGGACGAACCCGGCGCCCAGACCCAGAACCAGGGCGGCAGCCATGAAGCCGAGGTAAGAACGATCCTCGACAGGTCGGGCGGGGCCAGACCTCAGGGTCGGTTCCGCCTACCTCTTCCATTGAATCCAGCCTCTCGTCTCAGGCCTTCTCGTAGTCCTTGGCAGTCCTATCTCGCGCTGCTGGTCAGCGTGGCGACGCAGAGCGAGGGCTTCACAAAGGGCTGCAGATTCCGGGCCTCCAGAGGGGCGCCAAGCTCGGCAAGGGCACCCCGCATCAGCCCCAGATGCACGGAGCAGGTGATCTCCGGATGGCTGGTGGCCAGGTCGCCGAAGGGACAGTGGTGGAGGAGGATCTGGTCTTCCTCTTCTTCCTGGACCAGCTCGGGCGCGAAGCCGAGGTCGGCGAGCAGTTTGATGACCCGCCGTCGTGCCTCCTCAGCGGAGATCTTCGTGAACGGCGGCGGGCCGTCCACCAGATAGCGACCCCAGACCTGACCGGCCTCAACGGCGGCTGCGCTCGGATCCGGACTCGATCCCGCCAGATAGCTGGAGAGGATGTGGGCGAGCAGGCGGTATCCGGCGAATTGGTCGCTCGGCATGGCTCCAGGTACCGGCTCGTAGACGATGCGCGGGCGCCCAGGCATGCTCCGCTTCTCACGATCCGCGCGTACCAGCCCGGCCCTGCGGAGCACGTCCAGGTGGGCCCTGACGGTGTTCGAGTGCAGGCCCAGACGTTCCGCCAACTCGGTGGCGTCCAGGGCTGAGCCGACGGCGCGCAGCTCCTCGAGGATCCGAACCCGGCTGACCTCCGCCAGGGCCCGATATGCCAGCTGGCCGCCCTCGGTCCCGCTTGACCCATTCTCACGCTGCATGGTGTAAATATTGTTGCGTGTTGAAGACTTGTAGGTGTTGCCCCTCGCCGACAATGGCCCCCAGCTGGGGCCGGCAAGGAGCTAGGCGGTGATACCTACGGCGGTTCACCTGCTGAACCTGATGCTGGCCGGCATCTGGCTCGGCTGCCTGGTCTTCACCACCTTTGTAGTCTCACCCGCCTTCAGGCGAATGCCCTGGTCGGATGTGGAGCGGGTGCAGGTGCGCTCGGCACTGGGACGCCAATTCATGCTGATCGCCAACCCCATTCTGCTGCTTCTGCTGGGGTCCCTGGTCGGGGAGGCTCTGCTGCGTAGCAGTCGTCTGCTGTTGGTCGAGCTGACCCTGCTTCTGCCGGTGATTCTGCTCGCCGCAATTCACGGGCTCCTCTTCGGCCCTCGCCTCGAAGCCCTGGCAGTGGCGGAAGGCGGGACAGAGGCTGGGCCCGCCCTGTCGCTCGCCTCTCGTCGCGGCGGACTGCAGCGCGCCTCTGCGGTCCTGTCAGGCGTGAACCTTGTGCTCAGCGCGGCTCTCCTCCTCGTCGCAGTGAGCGCCTGAGGTGAGAGGCTGCAGCCACGGAACCACCGGGTGGCCGGCCCAAACAGGTCGAAACCATCGCCGCGGTGGAGGTAACGAGCTTGATGAAACGAACGGTATTCACCGGTCTGCACACCGCCTCGATCGTCTGCGGGCAGCACCCTCAACTGCACTTTTAATTGCGGTGGTGAGGGATTCCGGCGTGCCTAGGACTTCCCGCTGATGGCCAGCAAGCAGTCGTCCAAGGCGGGAGCCATGGGCTGGCTGGGTGATCTGGAGAAGAATGCGCACGCTGCCCTCCTGCAGATCGAGGCCCTCACTGGGCAGCTCACGGCCGGCTCCGGCTCCGGAGCTGCCGTTGATCGAGTTCTGGACCTTCTCATCCAACAGGTCCTTCCCCGTCTCGATGCCGAGGAGGCCGTCCTCTTTCCGGCGGTCGCAAACGCCTTGCAGCAACCGGCGGCCACGGCAGCCTTGCGGGCGGAGCATGTCGAGATCAGGCGCCTTGTCGAGGTATTGGGAACGGTAGGCAATAACTCACATCACAAACGGCTGTCCCGAGGCGAGGCGGGCAGGCTCCGCCGCAACCTGGATGCTCTGCGCGGCCTTCTCGGCCGCCATTTACAGGAGGAAGAGTCCATGTGCTGTCGAGCGCTCTGCGGTACCCCCGGCCCCGACGAGGCTGCGGCACTGCTTCGAGCGATGGCAGATGCGGAGGAGCGCGCCAGGCACGGCATCGTCCTGGTGGCGCTGCCTTGGCGAGATCCGACCGAGGCCATCGCCTTGCGGCCCAACCCGAGGGCAACGAGGCCCCTGGTGTTCAGGCTGGCCGATCTAGGGCGGAAGTTGAAAGAAGAAGGCGAAACCTAGATATCAAAGGGGGGCTGGAAGCGATGGACGACCAAACTGACAACGCACAGGAGAATGGGGCGGGCATTCGCCCTGCCGAGCAGCTGAGCGCACCCCTAATCGACATTTGTCGAAGCGCTCGACTGCAGGCCTACAGCGTCCCCGTCTATCTGGGGACTGTTCACGCCCGCCACTCAGACGCGTGGCGTCAGGCAGACCGACGTGATCCGAGCGACCTCTGCCGAGTGGCCCCGCAGCTGCGTGAAGACCACCCCGGACCCGGCCTTGGTATCGAGGCTGGCGAGCCGCGCGGCGGCATCGACGAACTCGCCGAAGATCCGCGCCGCCAAGATCCGCAGAATGGACGTACTCCGCTGTCGAACGATCTGGGGAATGGTGATCCATGGCACTGAGAGCCGGCCCGCTTAGCGGCCGGCGGCTCGCTTGCTGGAAGCGTGGTGACGTGGGCGTGCGGACGGTCATCGTACTCAATACTCGTACCTACGTTGGGTGACCGTGCCGTATGGCGAATCTGTGGGTGGACATGACTGACGACGTATTGGGCGGAGTCATTGATGCACTCGGCATCTCGGGCTCCCGGACGTTGACGCGCGGCTTCATCCAGGGCCAGTCTTAGCATGACTCCAGAGCGCGCCGTCGAGCCGGTTATCGACTGGGTGGATGAAGTGAAGCATCGCAGGAATCCTTTCCGGCGAGCGATCCTCCCGCCTGTCTGAATCGGCAAGTGCGCCCGTCCAGACGTGGACGCCTGTCCAGACGGAGAAATGACCAACCGGGCAGCCGGCCTGCTCGGCCAGGAATCCATCTGCTTGTCGGGGAACTTCGGCCGCGCTCTGGCCCACTCGCCCGCCGCGTTGGCATCCCCTGCGCGCCGTGGTCTGCCCGGTCGATACCCCGCACGAGAAACTGACCGCAATCCGCCGGCAGGGCGCCGAGCTGATCCTCCATCGCTCAGACGAGGATCGGGAGTGCAGCCAAGAGATCAGAGGGGACAACCGCGCCTTTAGGCATGCCAGGGCCTGCGAGCAGTCACGCCAATGGGGACAATGGGTGGTCGCCACCGTTAGCATGACAGCCAAATTGACAGCCAAGCCGTTGGACTACTGTGTACCAACCCGGACAAAAGGAGGTTCAAGACACGGGTGATCGTACTCAAGCCGGACGTTCCTGGACGATCCCGGACACTGACTCTGCGAACTTCAAAACCGTTTGTGGGGCGGTGCGAGCCGTCCCAGGTGGGTTCGATTCCCATCCATCCCCGCCACCAGATCTAACATAGGTAGCACGCGTAGTACGGATATGTATTACACTGGCGTATTGATGGCTCAAACGTTGACGATACGACTGGGCGCCGAGGACCGCGCAGCTCTGGAAGAGGTGGCCCGCAAGCAGGGCAAGGGGCTCAGCTCGTTCGTTCGGGACCTGGCAGAGGCCGAGGCCCGGCGGGCGCGTCGAGAAGCGATTCGAGCGGACGGGCAGCGAGTGATGGCGCACCTGGCCGGGCACCCCGAGGCCGGCGCCGAGCTCGATGAGTTGGGCACACCGCTCACCGACCTGGCGTGAGTCGGCACGCTGCCGGCAGCATCGTGGTGGTTGATTGGCGCGGGGGTGCGCTGCCGCAGGAGCCGAACCAGCTCCGGCCGGCGGTGGTGATCGAGGATCACGAGTTGTTCCCGGAGGAGTACCCGAACACGATCGTGGTGCCCCTGACCCGAGACGAAGGCCTTGCTCACAGATCGTTCGCAGAGCGCATCCATCCGACCCCCGAGAACGGCGTCGAGACGACGTGTTGGGCGTTGGCGCATCATGTCACCAGCGTGTCGTTGCGGCGCGTCAAGCCGACCCCTTCTCGGATCACCGGCGACCAGTTGTCAAGCATTCGCAAGCGGCTCACCGTCGCTGTGGGGATCGCATAGGGTGTCTCGACGGCCGATCGTCTAGCGGGACACCGTCCCAACCTCGTCTCCGCAACGGCTTGCTCAGCGGCTCAAGAGTCCCTCCGGGTAGGTCGCTTCCGCAGGATCCTTCGCGCTGTGCATTGCCCACAGCATGTCGGCGAGAAGGGCGGGGTCGACGTCGGGGATCTCCGGGACCTCGGCGCCGGCAGCCCGGGCTGCTTGCCGCTTAGCGTGGAACGGGCTGTTCTCGATGGCGGCGCCGATGTAGAGCCCGCCCACGTAGACGCCTTGGCCGGACACCTCGGTGTGCAAGCACTGTAGGTAGTTGCGCTGGGCGGCCAGGGCGAATCCACCGGCGATGTGCGGTGTGCCGTGCAGCGCACTGGCACCCTGAGCGGTCAGGATGGCGCCGTCGCCACGGGCGAGCATGGCTGGCAGCAAAGCGTGAATCAACGCCAACGGCGCGTACACGCCCAGCGGCATGAGGTCTTTGGCGCGCCCGGGCGTCAGGTCGAGCGCCGGGATGAACCCGTCCGCCGCGGCGCCGTAGTAGAGCACGTCGAGATCGCCAACGAGGCCGCGAATCCGCTCGACCAGGGCAGGGATCGTGTCGATGTCGGACAGGTCGGCGGTGATGGCGTGCGCGGTCGTTCCCATGCCGGCCAGCTCGGCAGCTGCCTGCTCGAGCGGCGCGCGGCGGCGGGCGACGAGTACGATGGCGTAAACCCTCGCGTGCGTAGCGAAGGGCGATCGCCCGGCCGAGGGCCGGGCCGGCCCCGAACACGGCGATGGATTTGGGCCTTCCCTGGGACATGACTGAGTGCTCCTCCTGTCGGTACCATTTTCAGGGTCAGATTGACCCCACAGTCAACTTTACTCCTCTGTCAGCTTAGTCGCAGGTCGGAGCATGAGTCACCACGCACCCCCAACCAGCACCGCGACCCGCGCGGAGGCGGGCCGAGGAGAGGTCCCCGCCCTGCGGGCCGATGCCGCCCGCAACGTCGCTCAGCTCCGCACCGCGGCGCTCGCCGCGTTCCGCGGGCGTGGGTTGACCACTCCGCTGGAGGAGATCGCCGCGGCGGCCGGGGTCAGCAAGGCCACCATCTACAACCGGTTCGGCGGACGGCATGGCCTAGTCGACGCCGTCATCGGGGAGCTGGTGGCCACCGAGATGTACGCGATCATGGAAAGCGCGGGCCGCGTCGAGGACCCGTGGGAGCGCATCGCCACCTACATCACCGACCGGCGTGACCTGCAGTATCGTGAACCTGCGTTTACCGACGCCCTGCGTATGACCTACCCCGACTCCGAGCAACTCGTAGCGCTCGCCCAAGCAGCCACCGAAGTAACCAACGGGATCGTCCAGCAAGGCCACGACGCCGGAGTCCTGCGCCGCGACTTCACCGCCGGAGATCTCTACTACGCCGACGTCGCCAACGGGCTCGCCCTCCTCGCAGAGGCCAAGCCAACCCGCGAGGACTACGACCGCCGCACGCGCCTTTTCCTCGACAGCCTGCATGCCCGCTGACGCTCGCCCTCCGGGCATCGAGCGGCCCCGCCACGGCAAGCGCTGCCACCGAAGCCATCCGCGCACGACTCACCATCCGTCCACGCGCGGAAAGAGGGACACGATATCGAGGTGAGTGTGGTGTTCCGCAACCCGAATCGGCTACTGGACGGGCGTTCCGGTCGCCGTTGTTGAACCGGGCGAGTGCTCACGGCGCCCACTCCATGGGCGGTGTTGGCGCCCGACTCGCGCTCAGCAGTCAAACACTGACCAGCAGATGTCGTTCCGCAACCGCCGGTCGTCAAGTACGAGATTGCGAATCGCTTTCGGAAGCTGGTCACGCTGCCACCGGTCACTCAAGTCGTCCTGCGGCGTCGACCTCACCCTCAGGCGCGGCAGCACGTGCGGCCTTGATCGCATAGGCAGCAGCACCGAGTTCGTGCGCGGCCACGTGCGCGACGGCCCCGGCCTGAACAGCAGCGTGCGCGGCATACCGTGCAGCCCACGTAGGTCTCTGGCGTCCTCTGTCGGTGGAAACACCGATATGCTGCAAAACTCGAGTCCACTGGTCGGGGAGCAAGTCATTGATCCTCGGTCTGCTCGGCCCGATCTCGCCTCATCGATTGCCGAGGTCCTCGGCAAGGCGTGCTCGTCGGAGAGAGCTGAGCGGTTCCAGACTGCCCGCGAAATGCGAGATGCTCTCTTGATAGCGACAGCCGCAAGCTCCAACCCGGTTTGAAGATGGCAGGACGAGGGCACTTCTGACACGCTCACCTCGCTCCGCATTTCTCGGCCGACCCGACGTGCTGGCATGCTTCGGTCGTGATAGTCAACCAGCAGCTTGCGCGGGCACCAAACCAAACAGCCTCACCACGACGATCAGCCCAGGTGACCGATGACCAGCGCTGCCCCGATCGTCCAAACCGTATCTACGATGCTGGTAACGAACGTGACATCTGGAGCTACCGGCGCGAGCACCCCGATGAAGCTGTCATCTTCAACCGTGCCATGAACTCGCTGACCGGCTCCATGACCGAATCGCTGGTCGAGGGCTTGGACTTCTCCCGCTTCCGCAAGATCGTGGACGTCGGTGCCGGCGGCGGCGCGATGCTGGTCGCGATCCAACGCAGGTATGCCGAGATCAAGGGCGTCCTCTTCGACCTGCCCCACGTGGTGGCCGACACGAAGAGCTTCGTGAACGGGTCCGGCCTCAGCGAGCGGATCCGAGCTCGTCGGCGGCAGTTTCCTCGAGTCCATGCCCGCTGGCGGGGACTGCTACGTGCTGAAGTCCGTGCTGCACAACTGGCCGGACGACACCGCTCGGCGCATCGTCCGCCTGTGCCGCGACGCGGTGGGCGCCGGCGGCGCGCTCTTGGTCGTAGAGCGGCTCATCCCGGAGCCGAATGAGGGCGCCGACGTCAAGTACACGGACCTCAACACGTTCGTGGGCCCGGGCAGCTTCGAGCGCGACGCCGAGGAATGGCGGGCGCTCCTCCAGGCGGGCGGCTTCCGGATGGAGCGCGTTACGCTAGTGGGCGCCTTTGGCGGGTTTGTCGTGATCGAAGGCGCTCCCGCCTGACGCACACGGGGAGCCTGCGTACCCTACGGCTGAGCGGCCGCTTTCACCGCATTCACCATCAGAGCCGCTGCATCGTCATCTGACAGCCCTTCGCCGGCTAAACGCCTCCAGGTCCAAAAGTCTAGAGCCAGCGCCACGGCGGCACGCAAGCCCTTCGCCGAGCTGTCCACCGGGTTGAATGCTGCCATCAGAACATCGGTGAGTTTGGCGAACTGTTCGTCCATGCGAATTCTCATCATCGCGTCGAGGGCAGGCATGACGAGGCGGTCTCGCTGCAGGTTCTCATTGGTCCGGGACGTCCTCCGGTACCAGCTGTAGACGGGTCCCAGGACGGCGCGCAGGCGCTCGGCCGGGCTTTCGATCGCCAACGCGGCAAATGGATCCGGTGGTGGATTCTGGGACAGCCAGTGGTTGCTGCAGGCGGCGAAGAGCTCCTTTTCGTCAGGGAAGTTGTTGTAGACGGTGAGCCGCTGAACCCCAGCCCGGCGTGCGATCTCGGCCACGGTCGTCCGTGCCGGTCCGACTTCATCGTGAAGGGCCGAGGTCGCTTCCACGATCCGCCGTCGCGTCTCAGCCTGCTGCTGAGCCCGGGCCTTTAGGGTGTACCTGCGCTTTTGGCTTGACATGGCGCTCATCTAATGTATACTCTCAATATCGCTGAATGGCATGTTTATCGAAAAGGAGGCTGGCGTGACAACGAGCTCAGTTCGGATAGTTGGTCCTCGAGATGGCAAAGCGGGGAGCTTGGGCGGGTTTGGCGTTCGATTCATGATCGACGGCGCGGAGTCAGGGGGAGGCGTCGCGCTTGTCGAGCATCCGATGGACCCGCGAGCACTGGCCGGCCCGATGCACCGGCACAGCCGCGAGGATGAGTACAGCTACGTCCTCGAGGGCCGTGTGGGCGCGGACCTCGGTGGCGAGATCGTATATGGCAAGCCCGGGGACCTGATCTTCAAGCCACGGGGCCAGTGGCACACTTTCTGGAACGCTGGTGACGAACCCGCCCGGATCCTCGAGATCATCTCGCCGGCCGGCTTCGAGAAGTTCTTCGACCAGATAACGGACCTGGCGGCCACGGGCCGACTCGATCCGCCGACGATGGTTTCTCTTGCGGCCGAGTACGGCGCCGAGGTCGATTTCGAAAGCCTCCCCGGGCTGGTGGCGAAGCACAACCTTGTTTTTATGGATGGACCGCCGCCAGAGCGGTGAGGTCCGATCGGTTGTTCCAGGCGTGTACGGGTGGCGGGCCGGTGACCGGGCCGCCACCCGACTTCTCGATTGGGACCTGGATCGAGCTGCGCCACTCGGTCCAAGAGCCGTCAAGTTGCGGAACTCCGGCACCCGAGCAGCTCCCAGTCGGGCGGGTTTGTCGATCGCCGATTAGGTTGGGCGTCGGCAACTTTCCGCCAAGGCTGTGCCGCCCGGCCTGAATGGCCGGAGCCGCAGCCGGCTAGCCCACCGGAGGGAGTCGCTTGTCGGTGGTTGGAGGAGTTGACCCGTACCCAATCGTCACACCAGTTACACATAAGAGAAGCGATATGCTGGTTCTGAAGCGGCAAAAGAGCCTGTTCACGCGGGGCGGAGAACCCGATCCCAGAATGAGGTAAAAAGCGATGACAAAGAGGTCGAATGACTTCGTCGACGAGGCTCGACGGACTATCCCCGAGGCCTCGACCGAACAGACCAAGGAGATGCTGGATCGTGGCGAGGTCGATCTCTTGATTGACGTGCGGGAGCCGGGCGAGTGGGAGGCGGGGCACATACCCGGCGCTATCCATGCACCGCGCGGGATGCTCGAGTGGTACGCAGATCCGACGTATGCGAACCACAAGCCAGAACTGACAGCGAGCACGGACGCCCGAATCGTTCTCCATTGCGCCGCCGGTGGCCGGTCGTTGCTGGCCGCCAAGACGTTGCAGGAAATGGGCTACACCAACGTCTCCTCAATGAAGGGCGGATACAACGAATGGGTCGCCGCGGGCTTGCCAACGGAGAAGTAGGAGGACGAGCGCTCGCAGTTGGCTGCCAGCGCTCGTTCACGGGTCAAGATTGAGCCACGGGTTCGGCGGCCCTGCCGATCGGCATCAGGGCGTGCCCGACCGAGAGTGAATGCTGGGCACGCGTTACGGGTGCCAGCGCCTCTCATGTGGGACCTAGAGTCGATATCCTCCCGCCGAGAACCATTAGGGGGACCGGCCGGAGGGCCGCACCACCGGAGCATCCGTATCGCTCGAGGTGATCCCTGAGTGCCACCCGGTTCAGATCGCCAGCGAGCCCTGCCGGACGGAGCAGGCCCTACGGCAGGGGCACAAGAGTTTGCGTGAAGGGTGACGTGCTATCGATCCATCTTCCGAACCTCGCGACCCGCGGATCGCAGTACAACGATAGAACCATGACATTATCGAGGTACCAATCCGGGCCCCATCCCTGGTCGTCACGCTGCACCGTTATAGCGGTGAGGCTGCCCAGATCTTGGCTCGGGAGAGTGACGTAATCTAATGAGCCTCGCTCCATCCGCCCAGGTGTGCCACCGAAGACCGATCCTCTCAACGATGTGTCTACCGACTTGCTAGACGAGCCAAACGTGCCGGATAGCGTAAATCTAACGTTTGCGTCTGTTCCAGCGCCGCTGATGTTTCCGGTTTGCACCATCAACGCGTAAGCAGTGTTCGCAGGGGCGAACGGATTGTCCCCCCGATCTGCAAGACGATAGAGAGGCCGAAACTCAGGCTCAGCCATCACCATCCGCAACTCTGAGACTGCGCCTTTGTCGAAGGCGGCTGGCTGAATCCCGGGGATGACCCCGTCAACACCAATTCGCATGGCCTCCCGCATTGCGGTAGCATCGCCGAGGCTCCACGTGTAGATGAATTTGATCCTTCCATTGGCAGCCTTTAACCCACAAGCCCTCTCAATAGAGGGCCGGAGGTGAGGGCTAAAATCTGGATCGTGAAAATACCACGCCACCCCGTTGCCATAACACTGATTGCCAACTGACTTCTCGGTAAACAGCTCGGACACGGCGCCTGGGTCATTGTCCCCGTCGCACATCAGCCCCTCGCGGGGCCCAAGAAGAAGCATGCCGGGGGGACACGGCGACATCCCGCTGATTCTGTCGAAGATCGCCTTCTCCGTTCGGTCGCTAACCGAAATGATCACATTGACATCCGTGTCGAACGTCAACCGCCTCCGCACCTCATTCAACAACGTAACCCCGTGCTCTGCGGTAGCAACCTTCGGCTTGCAGTCGAATACCACCAGCGCCAGCTCCGGCCGGCTCTGAGCGATAATGTGCAGGGCGTCGAGGAAGTCCCCCAGGGACGGGGCACTCGCATCGCCGCCCTTATCGGTGTCCAGTTTGCCAGTTTCACTGATGCAGAGCTCACGTGGCGAGTCTTCGTACACGTTGACATCCGGTTCGATGGCGTTGGCGCCAGCGTCAAGCGCGGAGTGAACGTCGTCAATGGTGTTAGGGTTGTGGCCGACGACGTAGAACGGATGCGGCGCAGGTCCCAACCGCGGAACGAGGTTGCTCAGGCAAATAGCCCCCAAGCCATCGCTGCCTTTCATACCGACGCCCAGGGCCAGCTTGCGAACCGTGGTGGGTCGATCTATGCCGTAGCTCGACAGGAGGCAGCGCATCCCTATCTCAGCCCCACCAGGATTGGAATCACACCAGTACCGCTCGCCAAGTCTCCGAGTGCCTTACCGATCACGCTGCCAAAGGCCGCTGCCCGATCACGCACGGTCATGGCATGGCCGTGGGTGGGCGAGCTGACCAGCAAATCACCGACTGCAATCGGCGCGTAGCTGGCGTCGACCTTGCAATAGACCTTGCCCATGAGGGCTAGCGGTCTGCGTTCTGGCGATGGACTTTCGCGATCCAGAATAATGCCAGGGCGCAACCCGCCCGCACCTGAGACGACGCCGACCACGGTGGTGTCGTAGGCGTTTTCACTCGCACGTACCGCACCAGAGGAATGCAGAACCATCACGGTACCAGGGGTCGCGTCGGCAGCATCCACCACGTCGAAGTCTTCAGCGCAGTCAGCGTTGCCGAGGCAGATGTCGCCGGTAACTGTGACATCGCCCTGAAAGTAGCCCGCTTTGCCAAAGTCGCTGTCGCTTCGCCCATAGACGCCAGTTCCACGAGAACTGATGCCGGCGACTCCAGTGCCATTGCCGCTGTTACCTGTCACACCGTCGCCGCCTTCAGTGTTTTGGCCATAGACCCCGGCGCCTTGGCCGCTCTTGCCGTGGACGCCATGCGTCGGGCCCTCACCGAAGACGCCAGTGCCATTGTCACTGAGGCCCTGGATACCGTCTGTTTGCTGCGAATGTCCCGTCACACCCCGTCCGAACGATGATTCGCCGTGCACGCCTGTCCCAGTGATAGAGGTACCAGTAACTCCAGTAACCCCCACCCCAACCACGCCCTGGTCGCCACTGCCTTTCAACCCGATCCCTCGAGAGATGGTAAATTGGCCCGAGCTCTGGTTGACCACCTCAAGGCCGGGACTGTTGCTGTTTACCGTCGCCTTGGAAGGCTCGTCGAAGCTGATCCTTGTCATGACATCCTTTTTTTGTTGGCCGGCAGAGAATCAGCACCAAGGATATGCTTGAGCCGTGCGGCGCTGCGGTGCGCTCCCTGGGCCCGGGTCCCACCCCAGTTGCCTCGCTTTCCGGTCCTAGGCCTGCCTCTTGACGGAATCGCGCCCATTGCGTTGCACGAACTCCGACGATGGTCTTATTCTGAGCCGTCCCAGCCCGAGTACCGAAGACCCCCTGTGGGGCGAGTTGGTTGAGGACACGGGAAGATGCTTTCTCTTTTGTCAGACAGCCTGTTGGGTTCGGTGTTGATGACGGGCACGAAACCTAGCGCCGAGCCAGAGCAGTGCGAAGCCGAGGGCGAAGATCGCAGGCTGGGCGACCCAGTAGCCCCACCACCGTTGGCCGCCGTAGTTGGGTGCCGTGGTGTCGAACGTCAGGTCGAGAGTCTGTACGACAAACACGATCGCCCAGACGACAGTGAAGGGGATGTAGGCCCTCCGGCGAAAACCGAGCAAGAAACCAAGCGGGAAGCCGAACAGGATCGAGGCGGCGAGAGTCATGGCAGTACTCCGATTGGCTCACAGCCGACGGGTGCCGACTCCTTTCTGAGCCACTGAGGGCAGTCTGGCGCTCACGGCGACCCG
This sequence comes from Candidatus Dormiibacter inghamiae, assembly GCA_016464825.1. GTDB lineage: Bacteria > Chloroflexota > Dormibacteria > Dormibacterales > Dormibacteraceae > Dormiibacter > Dormiibacter inghamiae. Next base: position 16,061 of record JAEKNQ010000009.1, read on the forward strand.
CCCTCCAGAGGCAGGCGTCATCACTTTGACGAGGACGCGTCCCGGGACCAAGCCGCTGAACCCGGGTCACATTGCTGTCACACTCCAAGCAGGCCCGATGATCGGAACGACAGAAACCCGGACGACCACACGGCTGGCTTGGGTGATCTGCGTTGTAGCGATCGGCGTGTCAGCCGCTGCGCTGTGGCTCCACGTCCTCAATGCTGGTGTGGACGGGAAGGGGATCACCGACGGCTGGGCCAACCGCGTGCTTGTGGCACCTCTGCCTGCTGTGATGGGCGGCCTGATCGCGTCCCGGCGGCCACGCAACCCGGTGGGGTGGCTGCTGCTGGGCGGCGTAACCTTCGAAAGCGTCGCCGGTCTGCTCGGTGAGTACGCGCTCTACGGCCGGACAACGGCTCCTAGCTCCCTGCCGGGCACGGCGGCGGCGATCTGGCTCAGCACCTTCATCTGGGCGCCAGCCGTGGCGGCCTTGGTGCTGATGGTGTTGGTCTTCCCCGACGGCCGGCTGCCGTCTTCAGCTCGGCGCTGGCGCATCGTCGCGGCTGCGGCGGTGGCAGCATCGGCGGCGCTGCTGGTCTCGACTGCCCTCACGCCTTATCCCGCTGCGACCGCGCGGCCGCCCGGCTTCGCGGGTCTGGATCATCCGCTGTCCGGGTTCGGCATGAAGTTGGCGGATCCTATCGGTGTCTTGGGGGCCCTGCTGCTGCTTGCCTCGGCTACCGGCGCCCTCTGGGCCATCGTTCTCCGCTTCCGTCGCAGCCGCGGTGTCGAGCGCGACCAAATTGCATGGGTGGTCTATGCGGCTTGGATCCCAATGGCACTGCTCGCGGCCAATCTCCTGCCAGTGCGCATACCCAGCGTCGTCGGGCCCGTCGGCGTATCCGCCTTCAGCGTTGCGGTTGCAATCGCTGTCTTGCGGCATCGGCTGCTCGACATCCAGGTCGTGGTCAGTCGAACTTTCGTCCTAGGCGTCCTTATCGTGGTCCTCGCCACCCTGTACATCGGGGTTGTTCAGGAGGCGTCGATCTTGCTGAGAGGCCAACTCGCAGCCGCACCTTCCGTGCTGGCAACCGCCGCGGTGGCGATCGCGTTTGCCCCGTTGTACCAGCTGTTGCAGCACGCGGCCAACCGTCTCCTGTTCGGGGACCGTGGGAACGCCGGGGCGGTGATGGAGCGTGTCGGTCGTTCGATTCAGGCTCCTGACGACGTCTCCGACGTTCTTCAGGCTCTGTCGACGACGCTGGTTGCGGCGCTAAAGCTCCGGGAAGCGCGCATCGAGCTCACCTCCGCTGAGACATCGGCGCCCGCAAGTGAGGTCAGCGCTCTCGTCACACCTCTGATCGTTCAGGGCGAGCAGGTCGGACGCGTCGTTGTCGTCCCCCGTTACGGTGAGCGCCTCCACTCGGCGGATCGTCATCTCCTCAGCGTCTTGTCACCACACCTTGCGATGGTGGTCAGCGCCGTCCAGCTTGGAAAGGATCTGCAGCGTTCGCGCGAGCTACTTGTCACCAGCCGGGAGGACGAGCGACGGAGGATCAGAGGGGACTTACACGATGGCCTCGGTCCGACTCTCGCCGGCGTGGCGATGCAGGTCGAGGCGGCGGTTGGGCTGGTGACTAGCGATCCGGTGGCGGCAGCCAAGCAGCTGGCGGTCACGCAAAATCATGTGGAGGCTGCGATCGCCGACATTCGGCGACTGGTGGAGGGATTGCGTCCACCGGCGCTGGACGAGCTCGGGCTGGTGCCGGCCATTCGACATCAGGTGGCGACTCTATCGGAGCGCTCGAGCGACGGCCGGCCAAGCCTCGATGTGGTAGTGGAAGCTCAGGGGGAGCTAAGCGGATTGCCCGCCGCCGTGGAGGTTGCCGCCTACCGGATCGCGGGCGAAGCCGTCACCAACGTCGTACGCCATGCCGCGGCAACTTGGTGCACGGTTCGCCTGGAATGTCGCGACTCCCTGCGGATCGAGGTCGCTGACGACGGCCGGGGGATTGGTGTGCACCGGAATGGCCGGAAAGGCGTCGGGATGCTGTCGATGGGCCAGAGGGTCGCGGAGCTGGGAGGAACCCTGCAGATCGAGTCGGCCGATGCCGGCGGCACGATCGTAACGGCGGTACTGCCTCTCGGGGCTGTGGCTGGATGACGGTCAGAGTCCTGATCGCCGACGACCATCCGGTCTTCCTGGACGGTCTGCGCACGCTGCTGGCTACCGCGAAGGATGTGGAGATTGTCGGCGAGGTAGCCACCGGTGCTGGAGTGGTGGACGCCTGCGCCCAGCTTCGGCCGGACGTGGTCATCATGGATATCCAGATGCCCGACCTCAACGGCATCGAAGCGACGCGCCGCATCACGGCTGCAACACCAGGTGTCGGCGTGCTGGTGCTCACGATGTTTGAGGACGACGAAGCGGTATTCGCCGCCATGCGGGCCGGGGCCCGAGGCTACCTGCTCAAGGGCGCACGGCAAGCTGAGATCGTCCGCGCTGTCCACGTGGTCGCTGACGGTGAGGCGATTTTCGGCCGCTCGGTGGCGGAGAGAATCATCGCTTTCTTCACGACGGCCAGACCCGCTGGACTCCCAGGAGCTTTCCCCGAGTTGACGGAGCGCGAGCGCGTTGTGCTCGAACTGTTGGCGCGGGGGGAGACCAACGACGTGATCGCGCAACGCCTTTTTCTGAGCTCGAAGACGGTGCGCAATTATGTGAGCAACGTGTTCGGCAAGCTCCAGGTCGCGGATCGGGCGGCGGCGGTGGTGCAGGCCCGTCGTGCCGGCTTCGGCGAGGGTGAAGCCTAGCTTTGCGCTTGCCGCGCGCGGCGACCGTCAACGACGCTGTCAAACTCCCCAGTTGCAGCCGGTCTCAATTTCCCCAGCTGAGGACTAAACAGGGTGAGCGCCGGTCTAGTTCAGGGACGGTCAGGAAGTAGGCGTTATGGCCGGCCGCCACCGCCTCCAAGGCCAGGGCCACAGCCGACGGGTTGCTGTCGGCCCTCCGCCTCTCTACGGTCCCTTGCCCCGAGTGGCCGCCGTCACTGCGCTACGCCCTACCGCCAAGTTCGTCGCGGATATTCCTCGCCGCCAACTCCGACAGCACCGGGGTTCCGATCGCGCGTACAGATGAGATGACATCTCCGGTCGCTAAGTCGGTCCTGTTGGCAGGGCCCCGTCTGGAGAACTACTCTTTTGTCGTCGCACTGCGATGAGTTTGCAGAACCGGAACGGCGAAGCCAGCCACGAGTGCGGCGAGGGCGTCTCGCCAGATCCGCTCTTCCTCACCGGGCGTCATCAACCCGCGGAGTTCGACCGCCGCGAGCCCCTCACAGAGTGAATGAAATTCGCAGGAGGCGTCGCGCACCGTGCGGCGGCCGAGCAGCCCCGCCTCCTTAACTCGTGTCACCCTTGTTTCGAGACCCGCAAAGGCTCCTGCCGAAGCGTTGGTGAGCTGGCCAGCCACTCTCGGCGAACCCAGTGTTTGCTGTACGCCGATCCTGAACAAAGACGGGTGTCCGATGGCGAAACGCCGGAAGACCGCCACGCCAGCATCAACGAGGTCGGCGTCAGGGGATCCAGTTGTCGCCTGCGCCGCGATTGCAGCACCGAGCATCTCAAATGCGCGGGCGCCCAGAGCCACGAGCAGGCCGTTCTTGGATCCGAACAGGCTGTAGACGGCACGCGTGGTGGTTCCCACCTCGTCTGCTACCCTCCGAACCGAAAGAACTTCGAGACCGGCCGCGTCGATGGTCCGCTCGGCTGCTTCGAGCAGCGCGGCGGCCGTCCGCTCGTCGTGCTCCCTGGGCCGTCCCACCATTGACAGGCTATCGCAACGCCGTTACGTTATGGGGTATCATAACAACGTGACGAAAAGAGAGAGGACGCTCATTGAGAGCAAGATCGGGTTGGCGAAAGCGCGGCCGCACCCATGATAAGGACCCTGGGCGGGCTCGCCGCCGACGACTACGGCGAGTCTGATGCTCGACCGCCGCTGATGTTGCTTCATGGCCTGACCTTCGATCGCAGCCTGTGGCGGCCAACGCTAGCCGAGCTGCGACGCATCGATCCTGGGCGGCGAGTACTCGCGTTCGACCTTCCCGGTCACGGAGAGTCCCCCGAGTGGTCGTCCTACGACGTTGAGAGCGTCGCCGACGGCGTTCATAGCGCCGTCCAGGAGGGGCAGCTGCAGGCGCCCGTCCTCGTCGGCCACTCGATTGCCGCGGTCATCGCGACTCTCTATGCCGCCCGGCATCCCACCCGCGGCATCGTCAACGTCGACCAGTCGCTACAGTTCGCACCCTTCGCTGGGCTGGTCCAGTCTCTCGCCGACAAGCTGCGTGGCCCCGCCTTCCCCGCTGTTTGGGAGCAGATCGCGGCGAGCATGCACATCGAGTTGCTGCCCGAGAGCGCACAGCACCTGGTGCGGGCAAGCTGCCACCCCGAACAAGACCTCGTCCTCGGATATTGGCGGGAAATTCTCGAACGGCCCCACGACGAGGTCGCCGACCTCGCCACCGGCGGGCTGGCGTCAGTGCGGGCCGCGGGTGTACCGTACCTCGTCGTAGCTGGGAGCGCCCTCGAGCCGGACTATGAGCAGTGGTTGAAAGAGATGCTGCCCCAAGCCACCGTTATCGTCTGGCCAGGGAGCGGCCACTTCCCGCACCTAGCTCACCCTGACCGCTTCGCTAAGTGCCTGGCCGCCACCGCGCGCTGGCCGGCCGACGCCCCGAGCGATGCACGGCCACGGGACGACCAAGCGATCATCTGACAGCGTGGCCCCCAAGTTGCGGCGCGCCAAGCCGCCAGCCGGCGGAGGAGCGCTTCAGCAAACTACTGATGGGTCCAACCGGTAAGGCTTGCAGCCCCTCAATCGCGCGATCGGCCTCAACAGGGCCAGAAGAGCCCGCTGAAGCGCCCAGGGAGGGGATGCGAGCCGGACGTGATCCGAAAACAGAGGCATCTCCACTGCGACTTGCCACAGGGACGGCATGCCCTTGACGTCGGTCAGGCCCGCCCGTGCCAGCGCGAAGTACACCTCATGGAACCTACGCGACTTCTCGGGCAGGCCGGGCCGGTACTCGCCCAACATCTCGAACTCACCCTCGCCGGCGTTGTGGAACGTGTGTGGAACCCCGGCGGGAACGGCAACCCCCTCACCGGGCTGGCAAACGACCTCCTGGTCGTTCATCACGAAGGCAACGGTCCCCCGAGTCACCTGGAAACGCTCCTCCTGGAGCGGGTGGACGTGGAGGGCGGGAGCGGGCGCATCCGGTTGGCCGGTCTCACTGAACCTGAAGAACTCCTCGGTCGCTTCCAGGAAGGTCATCGTGTAGCCGGTTATCGGGTTGACGATGGTCTGTGTCATCGGTCTCCTCCAGGCTCAGTACTCGGTTGATTGACTATAAGTTATCTATAGCGAACTATAGGTAGTATATACCCAATGACGGATGCGCGCTCGAGCAGTCGCCGCTACCGTTCGCCGGAGCGCCGAGAGCGCCGCAACCGAACTTGCATGGGGATCCTCCAGGCTGCCGAGGATGTGTTTCGAGAGCGCGGCTACGGCGCCGCAACCATGAAAGCGGTAGCCGACCGGGCAGGCGTTTCGCTGCCCACCGTCTACCTGTACTTCGGATCCAAGCCCGCTCTGGTCCGGAGCCTCGCCGACCGCGTGACCGGCTCAGCCGACTTGAGTGTCGGCCGAGTGATCGCCGAAACCGATCCGGTCCGTCAGCTGGAGATCGGGGCCGCCATCCTGCGCAACCTCCACCAGCGGAGCGAGGTGGTGGTCGACATCTTGCGGACGGCGGCGGGTGCCGATCCCAAGCTCTCGCGAGAATGGCGGCGCTGGAAGGATCGCCACGCCGAAGCGGTCAGGGCCGTCGCAGAATCGCTCGACGCGAATGGAGCCCTTCGGAATGGGGTCGACCCTCAGGCCGCGACGGATGTCCTGTACACGATTGGCGGCCCAGACACGTTCCGGCAGCTTGTCCGGGAGCGAGGTTGGAATCCCAGCCGCTATGAGAAATGGCTGGTGGAGGCCGGGACAAGCCTTCTGCTTCGCACGACATGATTGGGCGCTCGGGCGGGTAGAGGAGCAGAAAAATCAATGGAGGAGGTCGTCGACCGTAACTCATATCGTCGCCGGGATCGCCGTCGCCCATTACGAATCGGCACGGGCCTGGTATGAGCGCCTGGTGGGACGGCCGGCTCCGTGCTTGGCTTGGAACCGACGGGACTCGGGTTGTCCTCGAAGATCCACAGGTGCGCTGGCCTGCTCTCGATCGACGCATGCAGGAGAGTCGTGGCCAAGCCGTTTCCGCGATGGTCGGCGGCGACGTAGAGGCTCATGAGTTCCAAGGGGGGAGGGTCATCGCTATCAGTGAGCCCCGCTGACAACGCCGAGCACTGCCTTGTCGAGTTCTGCGAGTGCGATCTGACGCGCTCTGGCGAGTAGCCGCTCGCGCCAGCGCACCTCGCGGGCGGCCTCGCTGGCGCGCTCGAGGTAGGCCCGTGGGACGATGCCGCGGTAGGCCTCTTGCCAGCACTCAGTCTCGAACTTGACGATCGCCAGCCACGTCCGCAAGTAACGCTGCACGCACTTGGGCGCGCCCAGCGGTGGTCAGTGTCTGGCTCGTCACTGCTCCATGCTCGCCGACAGGGCTGTCGGCGATAACTGGCACTATGAAAGTCGAGTCCAACCAGACACCCGAACAATTGAGTCGCGGCCGACGGGTAGCGCCGCTGGCTGAGCCTTGAACTGGAGCCAGAGCAGCATCAGCGTCACCGCGGGGCGCGGCAGCTCCCGCGGCGAGAGGGTCCAGTCCGGCAGCCGGCGGCCCTGGACTGTCAGGCCTCAGTCACGAACAGCCGGCCCTCCAGCTCCCGGTCATCGATCTGGTCCGGGACCGGCCAGCTCAGTCCGGCTCGGCCGCCTCTCTCCGGGTAGTGCGCCACCGTCGTGTAGCGCAGGCCGACCGCAGCCTCGATCTGGCGGCGGGAAAGACGCTGTTCGAAGGAGAGCCGAAGGACCTCTCCAATCAGGCGCATGGCGGAGCGGGGGCGGGGCATCGGCATTTCTCCTCGAACGTCTGCTGGGACTGTCCGAGTCAGGATCCCCGCCGCCTCTCACCTCAGGCCGACCGTGCCAGGCCTCCTTCAGGGGCTGGTTCAAAACACCGGACGGCCTTGGACGTCAGCGGACGCTGCGCCACCGAACTTCAAAACCGTTTGTGGGGCGGTGCGAGCCGTCCCAGGTGGATTCGATTCCCATCCATCCCCACCACCGTATGTGGGAGTCTTAGCGGAAGCGACTACTACATATAGAGCTGGCCATGCCTTGCTGCTCTTCCTCAGCCCAGCCAATTTACCCACCTCAAGCTGGCGATGACAGCCAATGTTGTACCTGATGCCAACCAAGAAGCGCTCTGAGCCCCAACGCAGTCCTCCAGAAAATCCGCCGCCTGTCTGCGGACGTCTGGCCAGCGACGCAGCTTCTCAACCGCTGATCGCGCGCGCCGGCCCAGGGTGGCCCCTCCCACCTGCTCCGCTTCGACCCTGGCCTTGACCCGCTCCCCTGATCAGGTCCCACTCCATTGCCGCCACGGCGGCCAGCACTCGGCGTAGCGGAGGGTGGTCTGAAGGTTGCGATGGTCGAGCCGCTTGGGGATGGTGGCGGCGCTGACGCCGGCGTTGACGAGGTTCGCCCCGGATCAGCGTCCCGATCTCGGGGAACGAGCGCGGCCGCTCCAGATCCGTGATCAGGCTCGCTCAAGCGCTTGCGACTGAATGCGGTGCACCGCCCGCCGAATCCAGCGCAGTTCAGCATCGACCAGTATGAGGAGGTGATCAGCCGCTGATCCTGGCTCCTCAGCGTGAGCGCCCAGCTCGTGGGCAAGCTGACGACGGCGGGCCGCAACCTCATTGAGCCGCTTCTCCAGCAAGCTCAGCGCCTCGCTCCGGGGCAGGTTATCCAGCAGGACGATCGCCACGTCGATGCCGCTGTGCACTGGCTCATAGCTCTGAAGCACCGAGCGCAACAGGGTGACCATCTCGGCTCGGCCGAGGGCCGTGAGCGCGTAAATCAGCCGCTCCCCTCGGGGTCCCCTGGCTCCAGACTCGGCCCTCATCTCAACGAAACCCTCTTGGGCCATCCGGTCAAGGAGGTAGTAGAGATTGGCCTTCTTCAGGTCTCGGTATAGCTCGCCGTGGGCGGCCACAATCCGGTGCAAGTCATACCCCGTCAACCTGCCCTCGAGGAGCAGTCCCAAGATCAGCAGGCGCTTGTGCAAAGGACACTCATTGACTGGCACCTTGCAGGCACCGTTTGTTCGCGACAACGATCGTAGTTGCGGGCGGCGCTGCAAACCTCGCCATAGTCAGTATTGACTTTATCATCCAGCTGCCCTATAGTCAGTACCAACTATGGACGTTTGGCGATGACCACCATCGTACTCGAGGAGGCCAGCGGCTGGCTGATTGCGGCTCTGCTGGCCGCCAATGTCACCCTCCCTTACCTCCTGCGCGGTCGTAGGCTGGCGTCAGCCGGTTGGTCGCTGCCCTACTTGGAGCGCATGCGACCGCACTACTGGATCGGCATCACGATCGCTGGACTCGGCCTGGTCCACGCAGGCTTTGCCATGTCCGGGCCGCTGTCGAGCGGCCCCGCCTATGGTGCCGGGCTCTGGATCGCTGCCGGCGCGATGTTTGTGGCTGCCGGCCAGGCCATGATCGGCATGCGTCTGCGCTCACGACGAGGCCCCGAACGGATGCGACTGCGTAAGACCCATTACCGCGTGATGGCCGTGCTGGTCGCCCTCGGCCTCCTCCACGTGGTCCTGAACGGTGCCGTCGTTCAATCGGTGTCCCGCATCGGAGCTTTGGCATGAACAGCACCGTCGAGCAGGCCGCTACTCCGGAACCTGCCGGACACCGATCCGAGCTGCTCGCGGTTGGGAATCGCTGGTACAACCTCCTCGCCACCTCGGTCCTCTGCCTTGGGGGACTGACATTCGGCCCGGTCATTTTCCAGGAGCACGATCTGTCCGACAAGGTTGACGACGGCGGCTTCCTGGTGATCGCGGTACTCGCACTCGGCTGGTACCTCTGGTCCGGCAACCGGTTCAAGCGCTCGCCAGTTTTCATCCTGCTAGGGGCGCTGGCCCTGGTGGTCCAGTTTCTAGGGCTGGTCTTGGAACGAGACGATCCGAAGGCATTCGGCGACAACATCGGCGGCCTCTTCTTCTTTGCCCTGGTCATGGGGCTCATTGCATTCCAGTACCGCCGGACCACCGTTCATGGATCTAGCCTGGCGGGCTGCCCTACGTAGCGAGCGTCAGAAGGTGGATCAGCTGGGCGGCCAGGCCGTACGCAACCGCAAGGTCGCACATCGCGCTCCTCGCCCTCGCAGAGGAGGGGGACAGTATCCAGTTCTCCGGCTGGAGCGCACTATCCCTGCCTCACCGCATCGGGTTTACCGGGCGTGGCTCGAACCCGATCTGTTGCGGTGCTGGATGGCCCCAGGGACCCTCGAGGCGACACAGGTAGAGATCGATGAGCGCGTCGGCGGCCACTACCGGATCTGGCACGCCGAATCGGGAGCGGCCACCATGCTCACTCTTGTCCACGAGCGGCTCGACTCGCTCGCTGCGGCATTGCCGCCTGTGGCTGAGAACTTCGGCCCAGGCTGGGAGGACGTCCTCCCAAAGCTCGAGGCCACCCTTGGCGCGGCAGGCGCCGAGGCGTAGCTACACCCATGATCCCCGCTGGCAAATGTGAAAACGAAGGTACAACTTGGATGTCATCTCAGGGAAATGGGTCATGAACAACATCGCTGAGGCGGAAGGATTCATCTTGGGGCGTCGCACCTACACGACCGCGTCAGATCTTGAGCTCGCAGACTCCAGGCCCTCGGCAAGGCGCTCGTTGCAACAGTCGGTTGAGATCACCACGCCATACGCTCGCCTCGAAGCAGATCAGGCAGGCCACAGTTCCTTCGTCAGCGGCGTCCCGTCGAATCCGGCGACTGGACTGAGGCTGGGATCAGTTCCGCCACGCAGTCCCACCGAGGCGTCGGGATGATCGTCGAACCAACCGTCAGCAGGGTATTTGTACATCCAGTCGACGAGAAGCCTGCGGCGCGCGATCAACCATAGGCCGTCCCGCTGCTCAAACCTGTCGAGGTAGCGAGCCCAAAGTTTGACGTAATCCCCGTTCCAGTGATGCCTCGCGGATGCTTGGTGATAAGCGCTAAGATAAGTCTCGACGTGTGCGATGTTGGGGCCGTCAAACTCGATCAGACTATTTCCGAGAAAATGCATGGTCCGTACAAATCGGGGCATCTCCCCGGTTAGGAACTCTACGAAACCGTCAACAGATCCGACGTGCAAACTCTTAGGAAATTGGATCCACGCGTCCTCGTGAAAGGCTCCGCGAACTAAGTTCATATCTACACGATCAAGTCCACGACAGTAGCGCAGCAGCACGTCGTGGATTTGCGCTCGCGCACTCAGTTCCTCAAGATTCATCAGCCTCGCTCCCTCATTAAATGCTGTACCCCTACACAATCAGGGCGCAGGTTGTAGTTAGTATGCCCGGTCATCTCTTTCAAGGGGCACCCTCGTTAGTCGGACTACGATTTGTGTCTGGCGATCGTTTCAGGGGTCACCCTGCCTACCGACCGACGATCATTTCCCACCACGGCATTGCGCAGTACCCCCAGACGTTCCACCTCCACCTCGACCGTGTCTCCAGGCTGCAGCAGCCGAGGAGGCTTGCGGGCATAGCCGACTCCCGCTGGTGTACCGGTAGCGAGGAGATCGCCAGGGCGTAGGGACAGAGTGTGCGAGATCAGGGACAGCGTTTCCCCAACCGTGTACAGCATTTGATCGGTGTAGGCGTCCTGCACGGTCTCACCGTTGACGCGCGTCTGCAACCGCAGGCCCTGTCTCAGGTCGCCGACCTCTGCGGCGGGAACGATTGGGCCGACCGGTCCGGAACGGTCCGCGTTCTTGCCCAAGGTCCACTGGGAGGTCCGCTTCTGCGCTTTACGAGCAGTCAGATCGTTGAACGTGGAGTAGCCGATGACCGATGCCAAGGCTACCTCGGGGGAGGCGTCGATGAGTGGTGCTCCGACCCAGGCAACTACCTCGCCCTCCCAGTCCAGTCCTTCCTCGTTGGCGGGCACGGGGACCTCGGCCCCGTCGACGGTCAGGGACTGCGTCCACCGAGCGAACAGAGTTGGATAGGGTGGCAATTCCTGGTCGCGGTAACTGCCTTCTGCGGCGTGCTGCTGATAGTTGAGCCCGATGCAGATCACGCGTGCGTCGGGCAGTACCGGGGGGACCTGCTCGATCAAAGTGGTGGCGAGCGTCGGGCCGGTGGGCGGCCGGGACAAATGCCCCGCCGGGTCGGCCCAGAAGTCCGCGAGTGAGGCGATGACGGTGACTTCATTGTCTGGTTCGGCTAGGGCCGCGACCTCCACGCCGGAGCCAACGTGCGGTCGCCTGACGCCAACGATTCTCATCTCTTTCTCTTCCTGCTTGCCTGGTCTCCGAGGCTTAGCCTCGGGACGTGTGAAATGCCCGGGCAGCACAGACAGGCGGCTGCACCCGTAGTACTCGCGCTGAGGGCTGAGCGATTCTTGGTCGGCCCGGCTGCGCCCGGGCGCCATCGCCATCCCGGCGCTGAACGATCGGCTCGCCGCCGTGTGCAGGCGACCTTGCCAGTCACGAGGCGTCATCCGCACGTGAGCTCGTGTGGGTGTGCTCGAGGTGGTGCTGGATCAACAGGTCGTCGCCGAAGTCGTTGGAGGGATCACGCCAGACGCTGTGCACGTGGTTGGCGTTGTCCTCGGCGTTGTCGAACTCAATGAGGGTGGCTGGCCCCTGGATCCGAAAGTAGTGCGGCTGGTCGGTAGACGTGCCGCCAGCCCAAGCGAAGTGCAACTCCTCGACGCCACCCGCGGCCGCGATGCGGTCCATCTCAAAGCCAACCAGACCAGGACGAGCGCGCTCGACGAATCGGGCAAGCAGGTCGTCGAAGTGCCTGCGTTGGGTGGCCGAGATGTCGCCGGCGCGGATGCCACGCGGATGGGCGCGGAAGTAGGCCAGGGCCTTGCGGTCCTCGTCGGTGATCATCGCGTCGCGGCGGCCGATGCCGTGATAGGCCGGATATTCAACCTCGCCGATGGTCGCGACGGTGCGGGTGACGAAGTCCGCCGGCGGCCTGGGGTGGATGATCGCCTGATGCTGCTGGGAGCCGGTGAGGCTGTCCAGCAGAACGAAGGCCGCGTCCTCTTCTTCGCCCAAGATCCGGAAGGGGCCGAAGTGAGCGGGTTCGGCGCCAAGCAGGAACGGGGTGGCGCTGACGAGATCGCCGTCGACGACGGTGACATTGATCGATAGGTGGTGGCCGACCAGCCTCCAGCCCCAAGTGGTGTCCGGCTGCGGCTGGCCGAAGAAGGTGAGGAAGTAACCGCGCGCGTCGCGGAAGGTGGGCGCGATGTGACCGAAGACGGGCTGATTGAGCTCGCGGAGCACATGCTCGTTGGCCATCACCTGGACCACTCGGGCGTAGGCGGGGATCGACATCGACTCAGCGATCAGCCGGTGCGCCCGCACCTCCTGGCCGCGGTCGAGCTCTCCGAGCGGGAGGCCGTGCCGGCCGGACTCGGGCAGGAAATTCCAGTGCGTCCGGCTGGGGTCCTCGTACGCCAGCAGCACCCGCGCGCGCTGATCGGCGGTCAGGCCATCGAACAGACCCATCGCCGCGAATGTGATCAACGTCGCGTCGAACGAACCGTGCGCCCGCGGACGGTGCGCCTCCGGAAGCTCACGGCTTGGATCCGGTTGGTGCCCTCTCGTCATGACGTTCCTCCAAAGCTTCCTCGTGCAAAGACGCGATCCTGCACCGGGGAGCAGGTCACCCGCCCGTCGGCCTGATGACGAGGATGCTGGCGGGCAGCTGGGTTCGGTTGGTCACCTGGCGGAGGGTCCCGGCGGTGAAGTGTGCCGAGTCGTAGAGGCGGAGCGTCTCCTCCGTTCCCTCGCTGATCACCACCAGCTCACCGGCGACGACGACATAGACGGTCTCGGCCGGCTGGGGAGCCATCTCCGCCTGGCCGCCCGGCAGGTAATGGGACAGCGCGACCGTAATACCCTCCGTCGGTGCCGTCTCCCCGCCCTGCAGTCGGACGGGTCCCACACCGCGGTGTCCCGGCGGGTCGAACGGCTTGGCGTCGGCGAGCCGGGTGATGTGCATGCCCATTGTCGATCACTCTCCTTCTGTCGAGGCTGACTCGAGCGCCTGGCGCAGGCACGAGATGAAGCGCGGTATGTCGGTGTGGTCGCCGGCCGCGAACACGTAGAAGTCCGGCCGGGCGAGAAACGCGTCACACCCGTGCTCGGCGAACCAGTGCATGTAGACGCCGTCGAGATCCTGAACGTGACCCTCACCTGAAACGTCGGCGACGACGCCACCGATCTGCCGGAACCAGGACACGTCATCGTCGCCCAGGAGCTCGGTGAGATCCCCGCTGCGGCTGATCAGCTGCCAACCGCCGCCGACGACGTCGTCGAACAGGCCCACCCGGTCGGCGACCCGGACCCGTCCCTGTGGCGCCAGCCGCCCGTCGGCGCCCCTGCTCGGGATCGTCAGCGACGGCTCGCCCAGACGGGGGTGTGGAGGCTCCCGGGTGGCGGCCTCGGGATCGCGCGACCGCTTCTTCATCTCGGCGTCCCGGGCGGCCGCCCGGTCGACGTCGAGTTCGCAGATGACACGGCCGAGGGCCACTGCCTCGTCGATGATCTCCCGGACGTGTCCGGTTCGTTCCGGCCCGTACGTGTCGAGCATAGCCGGCATTGCCAGCCCACGGTGCACCATGCCCAGCCGCCAGGTGAGCGCCCGAGCGTCCCGCAGGCCCGCGCAAAGCCCCTGCCCGAGGAAGGGAGGCATGAGGTGGGCCGCGTCACCAGCGAGGAAGGCGCTTCCCTTGCGCCAGGTGTGAGCCCACCGTCCCCGGAAGGTGTAGACGGCGTGCCGCTCCAGCCGGGCGGTCTCGGGTGTCACACCCCAGGGCGCCATGAGCCGCCAAGCTGTGCTGTCCTTGCCCAACTCCTCTACGGCCATGTCCGCGCGCCGCATGAACTCGAACCGCCGCCGTCCCGGGCCGCTGTTGACCGCGGTGGTTGGCTGTGCGGGGTCGCAGTACTGGGTGACGAAGGCGCTCCACTTCTCCTCGACCAGAGGCTGGTAGTCCACCACCAGCCAGTCGGCCTCGAACCCGGAATCGCCGACATCGATGCCGAGCTGGGAGCGAACGGAGCTGTTGGCCCCATCGGCGCCGATGAGCCACCGCGCCCGGACCTGCACGACCTCGGCCGGCCGTTCGGTGGCAGCCACCCGGACGGACACACCCTCATGGTCCTGGGTCACGGCCTGGAAGGTCCATCCGCGGTGGACCCTCACCCCCGGCGTCGCGACCGCCATGTCCTCGAGGGTCGACTCAAGGTCGGGCTGGTAGAAGCCGTTGGTGTTCGCCCACCCCGACTCGGCGGCCCTGTTCCAATCGATGGCCTGCAGGAGTTCGCCCTCGCCGTTGCGGAACTCGTACCCACCACGTTCACCCTGTGACGGTTCGAACAGGTCGGCGTGGCCGGCCATGAGTCCCGCGGCCTGAAGAATGCGGAGCGCCTCATGGTCGATGGTGCATGCACGCGGCAACGAATACCGCTGCGGCCAGCGCTCCACGACGGACACCTGCAGACTGGCCTGGCCGAGGAACACGGCGGTCAGCAGGCCGACAGGGCCGCCGCCGACGACCACGCAGTCGACCACCGGCCGGAGAGCCGCGGCAGGGTTCGGCTCTGGTTGCGTCGTCATGCGCCCCGTGCACCTGCAAACAGGGCCGCACGCCGGTCGTCCTTCCGGTGGATGTCCTCCGGTTCTCCTTCCAGAGCGATCCGGCGGTCGGTGATCGCCCCCACCAGGTCAGCCAAGGAAAGCGCCCGCACCAGATTCCGTTCCACCAAAGTTCATCGCCGTTCTGTTGTCCTCGACTGCGACCACTGCGGGGCAACGCCGGCCCGCGCCGCCCGAATAAATACCCGTATCTTTCGCTGTGTTTCTGACCCTACTGTGACGACGACCACCTGTCAAGGCCTAGAATCTGGCGCGTGTTCTCGCGACCGCCCGGCCTTGCGCAGCGTTTCGCCTCCGAGATCGAGGAGTTGATCGGCGCCCGTGGCCTGCGCTCCGGTGACAGGATCGCCACCATGGAGGAGTTGCGGGCGCAGACCGGGTACGGTCGCGCCACCATCGGGGAGGCGACCCGCCTGCTCATCGAACGCGGGAGCGTCGAGGTGCACCCCGGGCGCGGGGGCGGGCTCTTCGTGGCCCAGGCGAGCCCCGTGGTCCGTCTGCGCCGGACCCTCCTGACGGTGCCCCACGGTGCCACGACGGTTGCGCAGGCCATCGCTGTGCGGGATGCGCTCGAGGAGCTGATCGCACTTGATGCCGCGGCAAACCGGACCGACCAGGACATCCGGGACCTGGAGATGTGCCTGGACGTGATGCGGCGCTTCGATCATGATCTGGAGCAGTTCCTGCAT
>JAEKNQ010000003.1 GCA_016464825.1 Candidatus Dormiibacter inghamiae
TACGTCATGGTCGGCGGCAGTGTGTTCACCCTTCTGGCTGGCACGCAGTACTGGTTTCCCAAGATCACTGGTCGCATGCTGAACAAGACACTTGGCGAGTGGAGCTTCTGGCTCTTCTTCATCGGGTTCAACGGCACCTTCCTGGTCATGCACACGCTGGGTCTGGAGGGCATGGCCCGGCGGATCTACAGCTACCCAGGCGGGTTCGGTGAGGAGGGCTGGGGTGCAACCAACATGTTCATCACCGTCTTCTCTTTCGTCATCGCGGCATCGGTGCTCGTGTTCATCTACAACCTGGTGGTGAGCTGGAAGCATGGACCGCCCGCTGGCGACGACCCTTGGGGCGGCAACACGCTCGAGTGGGCGACGACCTCACCACCGCCGCCCTACAACTTCGACAAGGTGCCTGTGGTGCGCTCGAACATGCCGCTACGTGACATGCGCGCCGACGGCCTGCGGCCGCCGCTCGAGCATCAGGCACTGGCTCCCCACAACAGCTAGCTTTCCCCGCCCGGACGCCCCCGCCGGCTCAATCTGTCGACGCTTAGCGGTAGCCCCGACGCGCTCGAACGGCTGCCAGCCGAGTGCCGCCACGACGAGCTTAAGTCCGCCCACCGATTTTAGACGGGGTGTAATTCCTCGGGCTGGGCGGGCTGCTCGCGCTCGATCCAGCGGTAGAGCAGGACGATCCCCAGGATCACAAAGCTCACCTTGCCCGCAAGCTGCAGCACCACGCCCGCCACGTTCTGATCAATGACAGGCGTCCAGCCGGCGATGATGATGGGCCCATTCGCGTAGGCGGTATAGAACACGTGGCGTGAGAACTGAAGGACCAGCGCTATACCGTCTTGGGGCAAGGTCGCCACCAACGCGTAGGCCAGCCTGGCGCCTTCGTGCAGCGGCGTCCGCAGAGTGCTGCCACTTGCTTCCAGCAGCGGCCACCAGAGGAACACACCGGCAACCATCATCGTCAGGTGCTCCAAGATATGCACTCTCTCATCCATCTCCGTCAGGTCGTAGGGTCCGGGCAGGTGCCAGAAGATCATCACAGCGGCCGCTATGACCTGCGCCGGAATCGGCTGGCACAGCCCGCTGAGCAGAGGGATCCGCCTCACCAGCAAGCCGGCCATCGCTGGCGACAGGCCGAGCACCAGCAGCGGCGGCGCCACAAAGCTGAGCAGCACGTGCTGAGACATGTGCACGCTCTGCAGGTAGCGGTCGCCGGTGGGGTCGAGGGGCGTCTCCAGAGCAAGCCAGAGCGTCATCACACCAGCCAGGAAATAGAGCGGCCGGGCAGTGTTGTCAAGCCTTCCCCGCGCCAGCCAGGCATAGCCCAGCAGCAGGACGACCAAGCCCAGGTAGACGCTGGGGTCGAGGGGCCAGGTGATTCTCACAGGGCTTACTCTTAGTGTCCTATCCCGGCCAGGAACGGGCGCCGGCCACCGGCCGGCTGGGGATCAAATGGCCTAGCGGGGCTGCCCGTTAGCGACCGACTCCGCCACCTCGGACTGCTCGTCCACCTCCATGAGCCGCCGGTTTTTCCCCTCCGAGCGGACCACCCAGAAGCCGAGGCCTATCACGCCGAGGAGGGCCACCACGAAAGCGCCGCCCAGCGCCGCACCCGCCCCAATCCACTCTCCGAACAGAAACACACCCCCATTATGGGCGCCTGGTACCGTTCCTGGCATCAACCTGGTCGACATCGTCATCGCCATCGCCGTACTGCTCGGCGCCCTGCACGGCTACCGCCGCGGACTCTGGCTGTCGGTCGCCCAGTACGCAGGGCTGGTCATCGGCGTCATCATCGGCGCTGCGCTGGCACCCGACGCCATCCGCAAGCTCTCAGTCCCGCCTGGGGGAGCCGCCGCGCTCGCGGCCATATTGATCATGCTGGCCGGCGGCAGCCTCGGTTACACGTTCGGCTCTCTCATCGGCGGCCCCCTTCGCAAACGTCTGATCCGGGCCGGCCGCCCGGGCCGCGCGGAGCTGGCCGGAGGCGCGCTCTTCTCGGCCCTGATGATGCTCCTGACAGCCTGGTTTCTCGGCATCAGCTTCAGCCGGGGACCCAATCCTGGTGTGGCGCGCCTGGTGCAGAGCTCGAGCGTGGTAGGCACCATGACCTCGATCCTGCCGCCACCGCCGGGCTTACTCACGGGCGTTCAGCAGACGATTTCGGCGGCGCCCTTTCCCACCACCTTCTCCGCCTCCGAGCCGGGGGTCGCGAAGCTCGAGCTGCCCGCCAACGCCGACACACCGGCCGTACGGACGGCGGCTCGGTCGGTCTGGCGCGTTGAGGGCCACGGCTGTGGCGGCATCGTGACAGGCTCCAGCTATCCAGTCGCCCGAGGCTATCTGATCACGAACGCTCACGTGATAGTCGGCACCTCAGGCACTACGCTTGTGCAGGGCAGCAGCGGCCTGACAGTATCCGCGACAGTCGTGCTGGTGGATCCCAGCCGCGACGTGGCCATCCTCCGCGCCCCCGCCGTCTCGGCGGCCGGCTTGGAGACTGGCAGCGCACAGCCGGGGACCCAGGGCGCGGTTGTGGGCTACCCCGGAGGCGGCGCCGAGGATGTGGAGCCGGCTGTAGTCAACCAGCAGCAGGCGGCTGACGGTCGCGACATCTATGGCCAGGGCGCCGTGCGGCGCAACATCGTGATACTGCAGTCCCTCGTGCGCCCCGGCAATTCGGGCGGCCCCCTGGTCGACCTGAACGGTCGTGTTCTGGGCCTGGTCTTTGCCGCCTCCAGCAGCCACCCTGGCCAGGCCTATGCCCTTACGAACGAGGAGGTGGCCGATGATGTCCGGCTCGGTACCAGCCGAGCCAGTCGAGTGGACGCTTCCGTCTACGACTGCGCAGTCTGACCTCTCAGAAAGAGGTGGCTTCCTCGATCAGCATGACGGGGATGCCGTCGTCGATCCGATAGCGCAGCCGTTCTGCCTCGCACACGAGCGCCAGCCCGTCTTCGCTCGGTTGGATGGGCCCCTTAC
Organism: Candidatus Dormiibacter inghamiae; assembly: GCA_016464825.1. GTDB lineage: Bacteria > Chloroflexota > Dormibacteria > Dormibacterales > Dormibacteraceae > Dormiibacter > Dormiibacter inghamiae. The sequence continues at coordinate 2,992 of JAEKNQ010000003.1, forward strand.
AACTGGGGCAGGCCAGCAGCTGCAGCAGCTCCTGCGAGATCACTCCTCGAGCATAGTGATCTAGTGGTACAGGCCACTAGCCTGACCAGCCGGATTCCGGCAGGGCCGGCAGCCGCTCGGTGAAGCGGCCCCAGCCCTCCTCGCCCAGCACCCGGCCCCGATCGAAGACCAGACGACCACGGCAGACGGTGGTCTTGACCCGCCCCTGCAGAGTCAGGCCGGCGAAGGGCGAGAAGGCCGCCGCAGAGTGCAGCTCCTCATCACGGAGCGGGCCCGATCGCCTTGGGTCGAACAGCACCAGGTCGGCGTCCGCGCCGGCAGCTATGCGTCCCTTCTGCGGCCAGAGCCCGAAGGCGCGCGCAGGTCCTTCCGAGGTGAGGCGGACCAACTGCTGTAGGTCGATCAGGCCGGCCTTCACGCCGAAGGTGTACATCAGGGGCAGCGTCGTCTCCACGCCCGGGATGCCTGGATTGCGGACCTGACCGAACGCTGACGTGTCACCCCGTTGCTCCAGCGAGTAGCCGCAGTGGTCCGATCCGACAGTATCCACCTGGCCGGCGCGTACTCGCTCCCAGAGGCCCCTGCGCATTGCCTCAGGGCGGATCGGCGGCGTCATCAGGAAGCGGGTGGCGTCAGGGCGCTGATAGACGGAGTCGTTGAGGCAGAGGAAGTGTGGACAGGTTTCAGCCAAGGCCTTGATGCCCGCGTTTCGCGCCTCTGTAACGAGGTCCACCGACAGTGGATTGGAGAGGTGGACCAAATAGATAGGGCTGCCAGTGACGCGGGAGAAGAACAGACCTCGCGACACCGCCTCCGCCTCCGCCAGCGCCGGCCGCGCTTCGCCATGAAAGGCCAGCGACGTCTTGTCTGCGGCTTCGAGCTCCCGCCGGCGGCCCTGCAACATGTCGTCGTTCTCGGCGTGCATCTGGACGAGCATGCCGGCCGGCCCCGACCGCTGCATGAGGCGGTAGATGGTCCAGTCATCGACGTAGAAGACCGCGTCTTTGTAGGTTGTATAAACCTTGGCGCTGGATACGCCTTGGTCGACAACCTGTTCCAGCTCGCGCTCCCAGCCATCGTCCAGACGCGTGATGTTGAGGTGGAGAGACCAATCGACTCGCGCTCGCTCCTCCGCCTGCCGCCTCACAGCATCGAGCGCTTCGGCGAAGCCCTGGCCGGGGAACTGGGTGGCGAAGTTGATGCAGGTGGTGACGCCCCCGGCGCAGGCTGAGGCGGTGCCGGTGGACCAGTCGTCGGCAGTCGGCCCGGTGCCGCTGTCGAGGCCGAAGTGAGTGTGGGGATCGATCAGCCCCGGCAGCACCAATACGCCTGCCGCTTCCAGCACCTCCTCACCCGGTTCGCTCGCCAGATGCTCGTCGACCGCGGCGATCCGTTGCCCGCGGACGCGAACGTCAGCGGTGGAGGATCGCCCCTCGCTGACCACCGTGCCACCGCGGATGAGCAAGCTCAGACCTCCTCGCTCTCTTCGATGTTGATCTCCTGGGCACCCTCCCAGAGCACGAGCCGGCCCAATTCCGGCAGCTTCTCGCGACCCTCGGTGACGGTGGCGAAGTGGTTACCCGCCAGATCGCCCATGGTGCTAGCGAAGCGCGTGCGCCCGTAGGGAAAGAGGATCTCCGTCTCGCTGTAACCGCCCCGGTAGAGGAGGAGCTCGCCAGCCCCCGGGTAGACAGTGGCGTTTTCCCAGGGCAGATCCAGCTCCAGCGTGCCGAAGGGGATCCAGCCAGCTTCGCCACTCCAGCGCGCTTGGATAATCTTGGAGCGCAGGGGCAGGAGGCGTTGAAAGGCCGCTACTGTGACCGGAGCCGCCTCCGTTTCCAGGCGCGCCTTGAAGACGAGGTCTTTCACGGAGATAGTCAACACATGGACCAGTCTGGCACGACAGGAACCACGCTCTCGACGCACGTCCTCGACGTCAGCCGGGGCGAGGGAGCAGCCAATGTTGAGATCGAGCTGCGGGCAGGGGGATCCAGCTTGGGTCGGGCGCGCACCGACGCCGGGGGCAGGATCGCGCAGCTCAGTGAGCAGCCGATGAGCCCCGGGCGCTATACGGTGATCGTCAGACTCGACGGGTACTTTGGGAGCCTGCCTCACCTGCTCACCGAGGTGACGCTCGAGCTCGACCTGAGCGAGAGCCGTCACTATCACGTGCCCCTCTTGATCGGGCCCTACCTGCTGAGCACCTACCGTGGCACCTAGCGCGGCCGAGCTGTTCGAGCCGTCGTCGGCCTTGGGCCGCCGGCTGGCAGGCAGTCCTGACCCGGTCGGCGACGCCCGGCGGCTGCTCACCCAGCTGAGCGAAGCCGAGAAGGTGCACACGCTCAACGCCCATCCTCGCATCGGGGAGCGCCGAGACCGCATTTCGGCCAGCTCGCGAGCTGAGCAGGGTGAGGATCAAGCTCCGCCGGAGCTGGAGCGACTTAATCAGGAGTACGAGCGGCGCTTCGGCTTTCGCTTCGTGGTCTTCGTCAACGGCCGCTCCAAGGCAGAGATCACCGAAGTGCTGCGTGAGCGTCTGGGAAAGGGCCGTGCTGACGAGATCGACACCGGGCTGACCGCCATAGTCGACATCGCGGCGGACCGCCTGCGCAAACTCGAGGCACGGGCGGCCAAACCCTGACACAACCGCACCGGGCGGCCCCTCAGTCGGTGATCGGCTGAGCCAGGATCCAGAGGCTCAACGTGGTGTAGGCGACCATCAGCAGCAGCATCGGGTACTGGCTGAGCAGCACGTTCCGAGCCGCGCGGAAGCGCTCGCCCGCTCGCAGGTGCGCCAGGAGCACGGCGACTACGTGGCCGATCACTATCAGCACCACTTGGACGTACCAGACAGTCGAAGCCTGGGCCAGGGCAAAGCTCGGCTGGACGCGCTGAACCGGCAGCAAGTGCCAACCGCGACCGAAGGGATCCGCCAGCAGCGGGATCAGGCCCTGGGATTGGACGATGAGATAGCTGTAGTTGTGCGCTGCGTTGTAGACCAGCGCAATCGGCACCAGCGTGAGAGCGAAGGCCGTCACGGTCTGGACGCTCTCGACGCGCACACCGCCGTAGAAGATCACCATGCGCACGCAGCTCACGAAGATGGCCAGGAAGAGCAGCGTCACGTCGAGGAGACCGAACGTACGCACCGCGAAGGTGCCGAAGGCGCCCAACGGCTGCCAGTAGGGCGCGAGGTCCGCCACCACCCCCCGCCAGAGGGGAGTGGCCAGCAGGCCGTCGAAGGCCAGTGTGCTGAGCATCAGGATGAGAAACGTCACGCGGTCCCAGCCGCTCGGCCACGGGTCGAGCAGACCGGCGCCGGGCGGCCGGAGATAGACTTGCCCCTCCTCCACCTGGATCGGCGCGAAGCGGCTGACGATGGAGAAGAGCACTGTGAAGAACTCGAAGTGCCGGAGCCACGACCCCGCCCCATAGACCTGCATGCCGAGCAGCGTCAACACTGTGTAGGCAGCCGCTAAAGACGCCACCAACCAGGGCCGGTTGGCGTAGCCCGAGGTCAGTTCAAAACAGGCGAAGGCGAAGTACAACGCCACGGCCGGCCAGAGCCCGACGGACGCCAGCCGATCATTCCCTGCCCCGGCTGCCTGTCGGCGGCCGAGGTTGAGCACTCTGTGCAGGGTCAGAAAGGGGTTGACGGCGTCCCAGAGCGGGCCCAACAGTCCACTCAACATGACCAGCCCAGCCCAGAAGTAGATCCAGAGCATGTACTCCGCAGGGTTGCGCTCGGGCGTGCCGGCGCCGAGCCAGCCCGTCAGGATGATGGCCAGCAGGAAGGCGATGCCGAAAGCACCGGCGGCGGCAGCCAGCGCGTCGGCAGCCGGCTGCCCGCGCAGCCGGATCAGCTCACGCCGTGGGTATTTGACCGCCTCCTCACCCAGACGGCCCCCGGCGAAAACCGCCACCAGGAGGAAGGACACGACCACCACCGCCGCGGCTGCGGAGATGTAGAGCGAGAGCGCGATGGGCAGGTCGTAGCGAGCCCCGAAACCGTGCAGGTAGGGCACACCAGGTGACGCGGCGCTAGACGACATCGAAAAAGCCCAGGGCGGTGCTCGTGTCCTCGATCTCGATCTGGAAGTGTCCGCTCTTGTCAGCTTTGAAGGTTTTAGTCTGCTTCTCACCTGGTTTCATCGCGAACTTGTAGTCGTAGCCGTGCAGGTGGATCTCCTCCGCCTTGTCAGCCGTGAACGTGAGCGTCACCTCGTCGTTCAGGTGAGCACTCAGTTGGCTAGGCGTCATCTGGCTGCCGCTGACGCTGACATTGAGAGTGACTTTGGAACCACCAGACGAGCCGCCACAGGCGGCCACCACGACAAGCACAGCGGCGGCGCCCAGGGCGAGCAGGCAGCGGAAAAGGCGTGACATGATCAGCTCCTTGATGAAAAATGCTGTGAGCCCGGAAGGCAGTCCCCCCGGGCGGCTGAGCGAAGGAGCTAGACCGGCGGCCCTCGGGAAAAGCTGGCGCCCGGGCGGCGACCGGGTAAGCCGACGACCTGAGTCTCGGCCACCAGGAGCCAGCCCGGCAGCGGCTGGGGCGCACGGAACGGAGGCGTTGTGCCCAGCGCTGCCAACGCCGGACCAAGCCGGCGCGAGAGCCAGCGCAGCACCAGCGCCGCCGCCAGCGCCACCGACTGCTGGGCCAGCAGTCCGGCGGCCAGGGCCCGGCTGCCCGGCAGAGCGCCGGCTTCCAGCGTCTCCTGGACGAGGAACACGCTGACCTGGAGCAGCAAGAGAGAGCTGAACAGCAGCGGCAGCGACCAGCCCGGACCGTGGGCTCTGCCTCCGCTCTGAAGCCGCGCCAGCGCGACGATCGTCAGGCTGACCAGGAGGAGGGCGGCCAGGCTGCCACCGACTAGGTGAATTGCGGCCGGAAAGTAGGTGTGGCTGCCAGCCGCCGGCACCTGCCAGCCGTATGCAAGCAGATGGCCCAGCTGGGCCAGCAGCACCGCCAAGCCGGCCACCAGCAGGGCGACCGACCAGCGTCGCCGGAGCCGCAGCTGGGTGGACTCCAACATCCTTACCGCCAGCATAAGCAGCGACCACGGGGGTGGCCGGGCGGCGGATTGTCTCGGGCTGGCGGACTGCAGCGGTGCACTTAGTGCGGTGTGCGCTCAGTCGACATGATCCTTGCCCGCCGCCTTTGACGGCTGTGGGTGGGGCCGCTGGTCATAGACAAAGGCGGCCAACCTGCGCTATCTCTTATCCCGCATGGTTCTAGTTCAGGTTGAGGGCTTCCTGCAGGTGGCACGGCTGGGCAGCGTCAGCCGCGCCGCCGAGGTTCTCCACGTGACCCAACCCACGCTCACCGCCCGCCTGCACGGCTTGGAGCAGGAGCTCGGCAGCAAGCTCTTTGTTCGCACTCGCTACGGGATGCGGCTGAGCGACGCCGGTCGGGCCTATCTGCCTCACGCCGAGCGAATGGTGGGGGCGATGCGCAGCGGCCGCCGCGCGGTGGAAGAGCTGGCCAGCGCGGTTGCTGGCCAGCTCCATCTGGCCGCCGCTCCGGCTGTCAGCACCTACATCCTGCCCTCAGTGCTGGAGAGGTTCGCGGCCCTCCATCCCCGGGTCGAGGTGATGGTGAAGACAGGCCATTCCGAGGACGTGCTCCGGATGGTGCTGAACGATCTGGCCTCGGTCGGCCTGGGCCGGGCGCTGCAGCATCCCGACGTCGTGGCCAAACCCTTTCACGAAGAGGAACTGGTGTTGGTGGTGAGGCCCGGTCATCGCTTCGCAACCCGTTTCCGCGTCTCACTCGCTGACGTGGGCAACGAGGAAGTCATCATGTTCGACCGCACCTCCAGCTACTACGAGATCACTCAGGCGGCGTTCGCCACGGCCGGAGTAAGCCTGCGCGGGTTCATGGAGCTTGACAACATCGAGGCGGCGAAGAAGATGGTGGAGCGCGGCCTCGGCGTCAGCCTGCTGCCGGCCACCGCCGTGGCGAAAGAGGTGGCTGGAGGCGAGCTCCTCCGCGTCGAGCTGAGCGGCGGCCCTCCCCTGCGCCGACCACTTGTGGCGATGCGGCGGCGAGACTCGGGACCGCCCTCAGGTATCACCGCAGCCTTCTTGGAACTGCTGCACAGCTGGCAGCCTGAAAGCTAGGTATAGCAAGCTTTGATGGCTAGATCCGATCATCCTCGCGCGGCGCATATCTGCGTCTGTTACGGTGCCGAAAGGAGAGCCAGATCCGGCTCTCTCTTTGCCGACGCCGGGCCGGGTGCAACCATCCTGGTGTCCGCACCCCGGATCGCCCAGCAACGTAGAGGAGATGCAGATGCGCCTCGTTGACACCCCGCTATTACCGCCCGGATTTCAGATCCCCGACACGCGGTTCATCCATCCCTCGCTGGTCCTGCGCCAGAAGATGGCGAGGCAGCCATACGTCTTCGGCCCCGGCATCTTCGATCCCCACGGGGCCGAGCTGGTCATGTATCACTGCCTGGACGCCGTCTACCTCAGCGGTTACTCCTTTGCGATCGGGCATCTCGGCACCACCGACATGGATCTCTACTCCAGCGTCGAGATCGCTGATGGTGCGCGGCGGATAGTCAGCGCGCTGCGGAAGTTCCAGCTGACGATGGCGGTGGGCGATCCCGGCCAGGAGGTGCCTCCTCGTCACCTGGAGATCCCGCCAGTGGTGGCCGATATGGATGTTGGCTACGGCAATGTGTTCAATGTCCAGCGCACCACCGAGCTTTATGTCAACGCAGGCCTGGCCGCGGCTCATATCGAAGACCAGGTGATGCCGAAGCGCTGCGGTCATATCGCCGGCAAGGCGCTGGTGCCGGCAACGGAGTTCGTCGCCAAACTGAAGATGGCCCGAGCGGTGGCTGACGATCTCGGCAACAAGGATTTTGTGCTCATTGCCCGGACCGATGGTGTCTCCGCCACCGACGCGCCGGAAACTACGCGCGGCATCGAGCTGGCGATCGAGCGCGGTCTCCGCTATCTCGACAGCGGCGTCCCGGACCTGCTCTGGTGCGAATTCCCCACAGCAGAGCGGGGGCCGACGCAATACTTCCACGAGCAGATCCAAAAGCGCTTCCCCGAGGCGCGCTTCGCCTTCAACTACTCCTCCTCGTTCAAGTGGTTCAACGAGCGAGAGCCCATGACCTGGACGGAGCTGAGCCAGATGGGGGTCAAGTTCATCTTCATCACCCTGGCCGCCCAGCACGCCATGGGCTTGGGCATGAGCCGCCTGCTGGAGGCCCTGAAGGAGCAGCAGCAGAACGGCTACATCGAGCTGCAGAAACAGGAATGGGCAGGCGGTGACGATGTGCCCACCCGCAGTCACCACCTCTTCAGCGGTGTCCCCTATCACCACCACCTGGGCGAGGAACTGGGCACTGCGCGCTTTGGGTCTGGCGTCGACCAGGGGCTGGAGTTGGCGAAGATCGTCTAGTCCGACCGAGGCGCTCGGCCGTCAGCTTCCCGGAGATGGTGGGCCGACAACCACGCACTGCTCGGCAGCCTGCCAGACCTCCAAGTCAACGTCGAGAGCATCGTCGGAGACATCGCGTCCGGCCGAGATGGCCGTTGATAGTAGTCGACGCGTCAGTTGCAGTGTCGGCGCTTCTCAACGAGGGAGTAGCTCGGGATCTGCTTCAGCGGCAGCACGTCCATGTGCCCCACCTCATCGATTCGGAGGTCGTGAGCGGACTTCGGGGTCGGGTGCTCGGCCGGAGGATCACCGCGGAAAACGGCCGGACCGCTTTGCGCGCTTGGAGCAGGCTGGGAGTAATCCGCTATCCCTTGGTCGGGCTCTTGGAGCGCATTTGGGAACTGCGAGAGAACGCCTCCGCCTACGACGCCGGATACGTGGCGCTCGCCGAAGACCTTGGCTGCTCGCTCGTAACCGCGGATTCGCGGCTGGCGCGGCGCTCAGGCCTCCGGTGCTCTGTCACAGTGGTTCCCAACTAGCCACACTGAGCGCACACCTACGCCTACAGCACGCCGAAAAGCCCAACAAAGAGGCCGCCCTCTGCAGGGTGGCCTCTATTTGAAAACTTACGGTGTATTGGATCAGGACTTGGTGGACGCCGTGGAGCCGAGCTTCCTCTGGCTCTCAGTTCTGCCGACGCTGATCTTGACAGGCTGGGCCTTGGGCGCGATGGGCACCGCAACCGTCAGAACGCCGTTATCGAAGCTGGCATCTTGGCGTCGCGACAGCGCCCGACGACAGTGCTTTCCGAGGCCAGACATTGGTCGTGCTCTATGACGATCAGTTCTCAGGCACTGGCGGATTCCTCCTGGTCGTTGCGATCGCCGGCCTTGCGTTCGGAGCGCTGCTGCTGGGCAGCGGCTTGACGCTGTTGATTGTCGTCCTGATCGTCAGGCGGCGGCCGAGCCGGTCGGCAGCCTGAGCCCGGTGTTAGCGCGCCGCCATCCGTAGCGCGCCATCCAGCCGGATCGTCTCGCCGTTCAGCATCTGGTTGGCCACTATGTGGCAGGCGAGGTCGGCGTACTCGCGCGGCTGACCCATGCGCTTGGGGTGCGGGATCTCCTCCGCCAGAGCCTGCCGGAAACGCTCGTCCAGCCCAGCCAGCAAAGGCGTGTCAAAGGTGCCTGGCGCGATTGTGCAGACCCGAATCAGCTGGCTGGCCAGATCCCGAGCCGCGGTGATGGTGAGGGACACGATTCCGCCCTTCGAAGCGCTGTAGGCGGCCTGGCCGACCTGGCCCTCGTAGGCAGCAATGGAGGCTGTGTTGATGATGACGCCGCGCTCCTCGTTGGCGGGTTCCAGCTGCGTCATCCGGTGAGCCGCCAGCCTGAGCGCGTTGAAGGTGCCCACGAGGTTGACGTCGATCACCCGTTGGAAGTCCGCCAGAGGCATCGGCCCCTGCCTGCCTACGATCCGGGCGCCCGGTCCGATCCCAGCGCAGTTGACCAGGATGCGGAGATCGCCCGCCGCCTCCACCGCTCGCTGAACGTCAGCTTCGTTGCACACGTCTCCAGGGACAAACGTGACCCCACCTGGGAGCTCCTGCGCCAGGCGCTCGCCGTCTGAAGTGGGCAGGTCGAAGATGACCACCCGAGCCTCGCGCTCGATCAGCGCCTGCACCGTCGCCAGCCCCAGGCCCGAGGCTCCTCCTGTCACCAGAGCGTCCTTGCCGAGAATCTCCATGGCCGGAAAGCATAGCCGTGACCAAGCTACCCGCCGGGCGCGCGGGAAGGCCGTGGCTGGGCGAAGGCGGCGGATCCGCTACGCCGCGGGTGGTGGCAAGTAACGGGCGGCGGTGAGTCTGCCACCTGCGAGATCGAGAAGCCAGGTCCCGCCCTTTTCGAACCGCACAGCGTCGCGCTTAGCCAGGCCGGAGCGCAGCAGCTCCTCGCAGACCAGCGCCATCACGTCGCCGTGGGTGCAGCAGACCACGGCCCCCGCCCGGAATCCGCCGAAAAGCCGCAGCACCTGCTCCAGCGAGGCGCCCTCCACCAGCGCTCCTTCATCCTCCACCGCCAACCGGCACGCCTGCGCCAGCGGCTCGACTGTCTGCGTGCAGCGCAGGTAGCCGCTGGAAAGGATGCGGCCGACGTCGACTATTCCGAGCGTCTGGAGCAACCCCTCCGCCTGGCGCCGACCGCGGGCACTGAGCGGGCGCAGCCGATCGTCCCCGCGCCAGGCGGAACGCTGGCCCGCGTGCGCGTGCCGGATGAGCGCCACCTGGACCAGCCTTGTCAAGGCAGGTCCTGGCTCAGCACAAGTGCCCGATCAACCGGATAGCTCAGCAGGGCGGCCGCCTCCTCCTGGGTCAGCCAGCGGAGCTGGTCCACCTCCCGGTTGGCCAGAAAGCGGCCCTGCCGCACGACCATCGACCAATAGAGGACGACCTTGTCCCGTCCCCGCCGGTCCTTGTAGGCAGTGCAGCCGAGGGGCTTGACGAGTTCGCACCTGAGCCCCGTTTCCTCCCAGACCTCACGCAGCGCGGCTTGCTCGGCCGATTCATCTCCGTCCACCTTGCCCTTGGGCAGCGTCCAGTCGTCCTGCTCGGGCCGATGGACGACTGCAAGCTCGGTGAGACCACCTGGCCCGGGCCGGCACACCACGCCGCCGGCCGCCTGGATGTGGCTGGTCAGCAGGGCGGTCAAGCCTTGAGCCACGCTCTCAACTTGGGCCTATCGAGCCGCCGCCAAACCTTGGGCCACGCCGCCCGGGCCTTCTCCGCCTCCACCAGCTCCCGCGCCGCCAGCTCGCCGGCAGCGAATGCGCGGCGGCCGGCGCCCGCCTGGCTCCGGAGCCACCGGCTGGCTGTGACGCAGTCCTGGTGCTCGCCCAGCACTGTCTGCAGCGCCGCCACCGCTCGGGCAAACCGCTCGGCTGCAGGACCGGCCGCGGGAGCCACCGCCTCAGCGGCGTAGCGGGCGCGCTTGGCCAAGATGCGGCAGGCATGCAGGTCCTCGTTCGGCGATTCCGCTTGGAGCTTCCGCATCTTGGCCCGGAGTTCCTCCCACGGCTTCAACGCCAGTGCCGGCAGCACCGTGACCGCCGGGATCTTGTGCTGCCCCGACAGAAGGGGCGAATCAGCAGCCGCCACCAGCCTTTCCAGGAGGTCGGCATACCTCTTGCCGGCCAGCGTCGTCCGCAGCGCTGTGCGGCTCTCCTCGACAGCGCCAGCCAGCCGAGCGCAGATCGACTCCCCAGCCTTCCGATCCTCGGCCGGCAGGTGAGCGAGGTGGCCCTGCAGGCGCTCGAGCAGCACCTCTTGGTCGCGGACGGCTCCCAGCTCGTCGGCCGCCCAGGCCAGCTCGTCCCGCAGTGCATCCGCCCAATCTCGGTCCAGAAGTGGCCGGAAGGTTCGTAGGTGGCTGCGCAGGCGGCGGGTACCCACCCGCGCCTGGTGCACATCCTCCGGTCGCCCGGCCAAGCGGATGCCGAGATCATGCGAGAGGACAAGGGTCACTGCCTCGGCCAGCGCCCGTCGCACCACCTCCCCCGCCGTCGGCTCGGGACCCAGCTCTGGCGGGGCGGCTTCCGGCGGCCGCTCGGCCGCTGGCCCGAGAGCCCTGACGTGCTTGGGCGTGGGGTCGGGCTCGCCGGCCCCGGCCGTGCGTAGGCGAGCCAGGAGCGACGGCAGGATCTCGTCGCCGCCGGGAAAGAGCTCCACCTCCACTTCCCTGAAGCGGGCAGCGACGCGGCGGCCGTCGAGTACCGACACCTCGTCGTCCACCACCTCCGCCAACCGCTGGCCGGCCCGCTCCAGCAGCACTCGACGCCGCCAGGTGGAAAGGCGTGCGACCGGCCGGAGCTCACCGCTGCGAACATAGCCCTGGAGCAGGTCGAGCGCACGCCGGGGGACTGTGCGAGCAGGTCCGCTGAAGTGCAGCTCCGGCCGCACCAGCAGCCCTTCGCTGGCCGACCCGGCCAGCTTCAGGGTCCAGCCGGCCCGCGCGCGATACCGCAGGCTCACTCCCCAGCGCGCCAGCCGCAGGTCAGCGGTGTCCCAGTAAGCCGTTTCCAGGCGAGCCTCCTGCTCGCCGGCCGCAGTGACCTCTTCCGTCGCCAGGTTGAGGTCCGGCAAGTTGAAGCCGGGAGCGGCGCTGAGCTTGACCTCGCGCTCGCTTGAGGGCTCGCGCTCAGCCTCCGCCAAGCGGGTCCTCGGCCAACCGGGTCCGCTCGGCGGCCAGCTCCATCAGCCGGCGGTGGGTGTCAACACCCTTGCGCATCGGCGCCTGGTGCCAGGCGCCGTCGGCGTCCAGCTCCCAGGCCAGCACGTCGTCGGCCAGCTCGATGTCGATCACCTCAGCCAGCTGCGCCTTGAGCAGCGAGTCGCGCACAGGCACCACCGCCTCAACCCGCCGATCCAGGTTTCGGTCCATCACGTCGGCCGACCCTACGTAGTACTCGACGCCGCGGCGCTCACTGCCGAAGCGGAAGATGCGCGAGTGCTCAAGGAAGTGACCGACAAGGGAGCGGACCTGGATCCGATCCGACAGGCCGCGCAGACCCGGCCGTAGGCAGCACATGCCGCGCACTATGAGATCGATCCGGGTTCCGGCTTGGGCCGCCTCGTAGAGCGCGTCGATGATCTCCTGGTCGGTCAGGTTGTTGACTTTGATGACTATGCGGCCGTCCGGCTGCTTCCGCTCCGACCGGATAAGCTCCAGCAGCCCGGCCCGCAGGCCCATCGGCGCCACCAGCAGCTGCCTGAACTTGCGCTGCCGGCTGTAGCCGGTCAGGAAATTGAAGAACTCGCTCACGTCTGCGCCGATCTCGTCATCGCAGGTCAAAAGGCCGATGTCCTCATAGCTCTTGGCGGTGCTCGGGTTGTAGTTGCCAGTGGCGGCGTGCACGTAGCGACGGATCCGCCGGCCCTCCTGGCGGACGACCAGCGTGAGCTTGGCATGGGTCTTGAGCCCGACCAGGCCGTAGACGACATGGACCCCCGATTGTTCGAGCTGCTGGGCCCACTCGATGTTCGCCTGCTCGTCGCCCCGAGCCTTCAGCTCGACCAGCGCCGCCACCTGCTTGCCCGCCTCCGCCGCCTGAGCCAAGGCGATGGCGATGGGGCTGGCGGGCCCAGACGTGCGGTAGAGCGTCTGCTTGATAGCCAGCACTTTCGGGTCTGCGGCGGCCTGCTGGATGAAGCTGACGACCGATCCGGCAAAGGAGTCGTAAGGGTGGTGCAGCAGCACGTCGCCGTCTGCCAGCACGTTGAAGATGGAGCGGGGCTTCGACTCCGACGCAACCAGTCGGGGCGGCAGGCTGGGAACGAAGCGCTCGACTTGAAGGTCAGGCCTGTCGAGATCGGCCAGGAAGTCGACTCCGCCCAGGTCCAGCAGACCATCCACCTCGTACACGTCCTCGTCAGCCAGATCCAGCTCGCGCATGAGGAGCGTCCGCACCTCGTCCGGCAGGTCTCGATGGACCTCCAGCCGGACGGCGCGGGCACGACGGCGCTGGCGCAGCAGCTCGGTCTGAATCGTCACCAGTAGGTCGTCGGCTTCGGAGTCGCGCACCTCAAGGTCGTTGTCGCGCGTTACGCGAAAGAGTGTGTGCTTCAGCACCTCCATGCCCGGGAAGAGCGCCTGCAGGTTGGCGGCGATGACCGACTCGAGGGGAACGAAGCGCTCTCCGTCCGGCAGAGCTACAAAGCGGGGCAGCAGCGGCGGCACCTTGAGCCGGGCAAAGCGCTGATCTCGACGCAGCGGATCGCGCACGATGACAGCGAAGTTGAGCGAGAAATTCGAGAGGTAGGGGAAGGGGTGACCGGGGTCCACGGCGAGCGGCGTAAGCACCGGGAATACCTGGTTGCGGAAGTAGCGGCTCAGGTGGTCCAGGTCCTTCTTGGCCAGACCCTCGGAGTCGATCAGCCGGATGCCCTTTTGCGCCAGCTCCGGCAGCAGGTGCCTGTTCCAGAGCCGGCTCTGGCGGGTACCCAGCTCCTCGGCTCGGCGGCGGATATCGAACAGCTGCTGCACGGGCGTCTTGCCGTCAGGTGACGCGACGTCAGGCGCTGCTTCCAGCTGGTCTTTCAGCCCCGCCACGCGGATTTGGAAGAAGTCATCGAGGTTGCGGGCGAAAAAGTGCAGGCAGCGGACCCGCTCTAGCAGCGGCAGGCTGGCGTTCTCGCCTCGAGCCAGAACACGCTCGCTGTAGTCCAGAAGGGAAAGCTCGCGATTGAGATAACGCGAGGGCGGCGGCGCTTCGCTAGGAAGATCCTCCAGGCTAGGCTTCGCCTGCGCTACGGCCACTTAGGGCAGCTTTCCTCTCAGCTCGTGAGGGCTGTTCAGGCGGCTTTGGGTCGAAGAACGTTGGCGGCCACCAGGCAGGCGACGGCGATCGCCAGGGCAACCAGCGCGTGCTTGTAGTGGTGAGCCGCACCGGGATCCGAGGTCGCGAAGCTGACCACGCCGAAGGCGTACAGCGCCGAGATGATTACGAACAGGGCGGCGAGCGCTGCCACTACGCCTGCCAGGGCGGGACTGCCTCTAGTTTCCATTGCGGCCAGCGTACATGCACATGCAAGGGAGGTGGACCTCCCCTGCAAAGCCCCTCCCGCCACAGAAAGACCGCCTCTGCGAGCACCGGAGGACCTTCCGCTTGGAGGCTCCACGGCCTTGTTTGGCCCGCGAACATAGCCTGGTTCCAAGCGACGAAGGCAGGCCCTCCGCCTGGTCAGCGGAGCAGGATCAGAGCCACCAGCCCGAAAGCCGCGCAGTACCAGCCGTAGGGATCGAGCCGCCCCGCCCGGAAGTAGCGGATTAGGAACCGAGCGCTGATGTAAGCGGCCAGCCCGGCCACCACGGCCGCCGCCGCATAGAGAGCGAGCGGCGCCCGCTGGCTGAACAGTTGAGGCACCTCCAGCAGTCCGGCCGCTGCGATGATCGGCGTTGCGAGGAGAAAGGAGAAGCGCGCCGCCTCCTGATGGCGCAGGCCGGCCAGCAAGCCACCGCAGATGGTGACGCCTGAGCGCGAAATCCCGGGCAGCAGCGCCAGCGCCTGCGCCCCTCCGGTGACGAAGGCCGCCTTGAATGTGATCTGCTGGGCCGACTTGAACTGCTGCTCCTGTTCTTCCCGGCTCAGATCTCGGCGCTCCGAGCGCCGACGCAGCGCCTCGGCGCTCAGCAGGATGGCGCCATTCAAGATCAGAAAGAGAGCAGCCACCCGGGGCGTGGCGAAGAGCGCTTTGAGCGGCCGCTCGAGCAGAAAGCCAATCAGCCCGCCCGGGATCGTGCCTGCCAGCAGGAGCATGGCCAGGCGCTCGTTCTCGGCCTCGATCCGCCCCCGCACAGCGCCGCGCAAGAAGCCCTTCACTATGCCCAGCCAATCGCGCCGGTAGAGGATGACCAGCGCCGTGGCGGTGCCGAGATGAAGCAGTGTGAGAAAGGGCACGAAACTTGGATCGGCCTGCCGGAAGGCCCAATGCAGGAGTGCGGGTACTACCACTGCATGGCCCAGGGACGACACGGGAAACAGTTCGGTGGCGCCCTGCAAGAGCGCTATGAAGAACGCCTGCCAGTCGGTCATCTGCGGGCAGCAATGCTAAAGGCTAGAGGCCACTGCAGGTAAGGAGAGCCGGCCGCCTCACCTTCGAAGCAGTGGGGCGGCCGGGGAGAGGAGTGTCGATCTCGATGCTGGCGGGGAGGGTTCAGGCGACCTTGACTTTCTTCAGCTGCGCCAGGCTGAAGTCGCTCGCCTCCTTGGGCAGCGGCGCGTACTGAAGGTCCTTGCCGATCGGCTGACCGCCGGTGACGAGCCACTTGAACAGCTCGACCAGCGCCTTGCCCTTCTGGGGATCTGCCTGATTGGCCTTAAGGAAGACCCAGCTGTAGGTCGAGATAGGGTACGCAGTTTCACCCGGCACATCCGTGATGGAGAAGTTTGTCGGGCTCAGGCCGTGCAGGGAAGCGGCAGCTGCGGTGGCACCGCCCTCGGAAGGAGCGACGAACTTGCCGCTGTGATTCTTCAACTGGGCCGTCTGGAGCTTGCTCTGGGTCACATAGGCGAGCTCGACGTAGCCAATGGCGCCGTCGGTGGACTTGATCGCCTGGCCGACACCCTCATTGCCCTTGGCACCGGTTCCAGCGGGCCACTGGACCGACTTGCCGACCCCGACTGCACTCTTCCAATCGGGGGAGACCTTACTCAGGTAGTCGGTGAACGCGTACGAAGTGCCCGAGCCGTCTGACCTGTGCACGACTGTGATGGCGGAGCTCGGCAGGTTGGTACCACTGTTCAACGCCTTGAGCCTGCCATCATCCCAGGTCTTGATCTTGCCCAGGAAGATCTCAGCCAGCGTGGCGCCGTCGAGCTTCAGCTTGTCGACGCCCGAGAGGTTGTAGGAGATGGCAGCGACTCCAATGGTGGTTGGCAGCTGAACCAGCGTGGCGTCCCCACCTGCAGCTGTCACCTCGGTCGCCGTCATGGGAACGTCGGAGGCGCCGAAGTCGACTGTGCCTTTGGTGAACTGCTGGATACCTCCACCTGAACCGATGGCCTGATAGTTGACTGAAACCTTGGCGTGATCGGCGTTGTACTGATAGAAGGCCTTCGTGTAGTACGGCTCGGGGAAAGTCGCCCCGGCGCCCTGCAGCTGGCCGCTGCCGACATCAGCAGTGGGCTGAGCGGCGCTGCCGCCCGAATTGCTGGTGGAGCCACCGCAGGCGACCAGAGTCGCCGCGGCGCCTGCCGCCAGCAGGAGTCGAAAAGGAGAGCTATTTCGCATGGCTGGAACGCTAGGCGGCGCTGGTTAAGAGCCGGTGGTGAGGGCATTTCCCGCCGGTTATGCCGTCCTGCCGCTCCTATAGTCAGCGCTGTGATCTGGGCCCGCTGGCGCCGGGACGTCAACAGCACGGAGGAGGGTGGCCTCGATCCCTTTGCCGACCTGCTCGAGGAAGCGCCCGTTATGGCGCTGCTGCTGGATCGCGACAACCGCCTGCTGGCCGCCAACCAGGCCGCCCGGGGATTCTTCCAGATCGACGTCGGGCGGCTGCCGCAGGGTCTGCTGCAGGCGACGCGTGAGAGCAGGCTGGCGGAGGTGCTGCGGGCGGGTCGCCCCGACGGGGAAGTGCGGCTGACCCATCACCGGCGCACAGTCGCGACGCGCCTGGTTCCAGGTCCGCGGCCGGGCGACACCCTCATGTTCGCCTCGGACGTGACTGAGCTCCGCCGCCTAGAGAGGGTGCGGCAGGAGTTCGTCGCCAATCTCTCACACGAGCTGAAGACGCCGCTCACCTCATTGCGCCTGGCCGCCGAGAGCCTCGCGGACGATCCCCCGGAGGGAGCGCGCCGCCGCTTTGCGGAGCGCGTGGTCCAGGACGCCGACCATCTCACGGCGCTGGTCAACAACCTCCGCCAGCTGGCCGAGATCGAGTCTGAGGGTGGCAACCTGGCGGTCTCCCGCTTTGGCCTGGCCGAGCTACTGCAGGAGGTGATCCGGCGCAGCGCTCCGGAGCAGCTGATCAACCTCCGGATTTCCAGCTCACTCCAGGTCGAGGCCGACCGCTCCAAGCTCGCCCAGGCTCTAGCCAACCTGCTGGACAATGCAGCCAAGTTCTCACCCGCCGCAACCGGTATCGACATCAGGGCCAGAGCTGTGGAGGGCGAGGTTCACATAACCGTGCGGGACCACGGTCCCGGCATTTCCCCCGAGCATTGGGAACGCGTCTTCGAGCGCTTCTACAAGGTGGACCAGGCGCGCTCGCGGGCCTCGGGTGGGTCAGGCCTGGGCCTTGCCATCGCGAAACACCTGCTGCTCGCCCAGGGCGGCCGCATCTGGACCGAAGCCGAGCCGGATGGCGGCCAGCGGTTCACCATCGCCCTCCCCGAACGGCGGGCCGACACAGTGCCACAGGCTTCCTGAGTACGCGGGCGGCCCCCTCGCATTAACCGACCCTTAACCCCACGCTTGAATAATCGAAGCGTGGTTGCCAGACCTCAGGCCGGGACACCAACGGGCAGTTCAACAGTCAGTCCGCATCTGACAGCTCTGGAGGGCGCGCCGCAGACACTTGTCTCGGTCGAAGGCGTCTCCTTCTGGTACGGCAAGCGGCAGGCGCTGAACCAGCTTGACCTCGCCATCCCGGACCGCCGCGTCACCGCGCTGATAGGGCCTTCCGGCTGTGGCAAGAGCACGCTGCTGCGCATGCTGAACCGGATGTACGACCTCGTGCCCGGGAGCCGAACAGCAGGCAGCATCCTATTCGGTGGGGAGGACATCCTGGCCACCCGCCAGCTGCTGGAGCTGCGGCAGAAGATAGGCATGGTCTTTCAGAAGCCGAGCCCCTTCCCCATGTCGATTCGCGACAACGTCGCCTTTGCCCCGCGCCTGCTCGGCTGGGGCAAGAAGCGCATCAACGAGGCCGTTGAGCGCAGCCTGCGGGACGCGGCCCTGTGGGACGAGGTGAAGGACCGGCTGAACGCGTCAGGCACCTCACTGTCGGGCGGCCAGCAGCAGCGCTTGGCGATCGCCCGGGCAATCGCAGTGGGGCCGGAGGTGATCCTGATGGACGAGCCCTGCTCAGCCCTGGATCCGATGGCCACGCTGAAGATTGAGGACCTGATGCGCCGCCTGATCGAGAGGTACACAATCGTCATCGTCACTCACAACATGCAGCAGGCGGCACGCGTCGCCGATCAAACGGCGTTCATGCTGATGGACCCTGAGCAAGGCTATGGCGAGCTGGTCGAATTCGGCAACACGACTGACATCTTCCAGAAGCCGAAGGATCCGAGGACCGAGGCCTACATCACCGGGCGGTTCGGATGACAGTCACCCGGCACAGCTTTCAGCTGGAGCTGGAACTGTTGCGGGAATCGCTTCTGCGCATGGCGGGCATGGTCGAGGCGCAGATAGACGACGCTCTCAATGCTCTGCGCGCCTTCGACCAGGAAGCCTCCGACGAAGTGCGCCACAACGATCAGCAGATCAACGAGCTGCACAGGCAGATCCGGGAACAGGTCTTCGTGGTCATCGCCACCCAGCAGCCCGTCGCCAGTGACCTGCGCACGCTGATGGGCGTGCAGTCGATAGCGCTCGAGCTGGAGCGCATCGGCGATTACGCGGTGCGCATCGCGCGCCGCGCGACGATGCTGTCAGGTCTTCCCCACCGGCCATTGCGCACCGAATTCGGGCTGATGGGCGAGGTTGCCAGCCAGCAGGTGAGGGACATCCTGGACGCGCTGATCGAGCAGAACGCCGCCAGCGCGGCAGAGGTGGCCGCCAAGGACGACGAGATCGACCGCCTCTACCATCGCGTCTTCGATGAGTTGATAGCTGAGCTGGCCGCGCTGCCTGACGACGCGGATCGCGAGCAGGAAGCGCTCCGCTGCGTGACCTTGATCCAGGTGGCTCACAACCTGGAGCGCATAGGCGACCGGATAGCCAACGTCGCCGAGGACATAGTGTTCCTGCAGTCTGGTCAGGTAGTGGAGCTCTAGAGGGCACCAGCGTGGACAGAATCCTGATCGTCGAGGACGACGAAGGCATCCGGGAGACACTTCGCTACAACCTCGAGGCGACCGGCTACGCCGTCAGTGAGGCGGGTGACGGCGCCGTCGGCCTGCGCACAGCGCACAACCTGCGGCCGGATTTGGTGCTGCTGGATCTGATGCTGCCGAGCATGAGCGGGATGGACTTCTGCCGGGCGTTCCGCCGGGCGAGCAGCGCCCCGATCATCATGCTCACCGCCAAGGACTCGGAGGTGGACAAGATAGTCGGCCTCGAGCTGGGCGCTGACGACTACATCACCAAGCCCTTCTCAGTGCGCGAGGTGCTTGCCCGCGTTCACGCTGTGCTCCGCCGCAGGAACGGCGGGCAGGGCGAGCGGAGCCAGCCCGAGCAGGAGACCCTTGGCAACTTCAGCCTGGACCGGCCGGGCCGGCGCGTGATGGTGGACGGTGCCGAGGTGCATCTGACCAGCCGGGAGTTCGATCTTCTCTCTCACCTGATCGCCCGCAGCGGACGGGTGCAGTCACGCGAGATGCTGCTGCAGGAGGTCTGGGGCACCAGCTTCGTGGGCGACCGCAAGACAGTCGACGTGCACATCCGCTGGCTGCGCGAGAAGCTGGCGGACCGGGTGCCACTGGAGATAGTGACTGTTCGCGGCGCCGGTTACAGGCTGGACCGGCGCAAGAGCGGCGGCCCCGAGACCGCCGGCGGCCAGGCGCCGGCCATCTCGCTGGCGCGTTAGCTAGCTAGTGTCCTGGAACCGAAGTCCCTTGCATCTTCCCGGGCTAGGCGGCCGGGCGCCTGCGGCGCTGAAGCCGGCGTCAAGGGGCCCGGCGCGGCGTCGTCACGCATCCATTGGATGCGCTCCTCCTTGCACCACCCTTTCCTTGGCTCCGGCCCCCGATCCCGGCAATATGCCGCGGACCTCAGTTCCAGGACACTAGCGGTTGGCGACAGCTCTTCGGACAGGCCTCCGGCGCTGGAGTGGCCGGGGCTCGGCCGACGGCTTCCGATACTGGTCGGCGCTGGCAGGCCTGCTGGTGCCACTTGTGCTCGTCTCAATCGTGCTGGTGCTCGTCCTCCAAGCCCAGCCCGCGCTGAGCCGCTTCGGCTTGGGCTTCCTCGCCGGACGGGCTTGGAATCCTGTCAAGCAGGAGTTCGGCGCCCTGCCCTTCCTCTATGGAACCGTGGCGACGAGCCTGCTGGCGCTGTTGATGGCTCTGCCGGTGGGGGTGGGAGTGGCACTGTTCCTGGCCGAACCCGGGCTGCCGCGCGTGCGGGGAGCGCTGGGTCTCGGCGTCGAGCTCCTGGCGGGCATCCCCAGCGTCGTCTACGGCATCTGGGGTCTCTACGTGCTGGCGCCCTGGCTGCTGGAGCACGTGAGCAAGCCGCTGACCCTGCGGCTCGGCGGCATCCCGGTCTTTGCCGGACCTGCTCGCCAGACCAGCCTGCTGCTGGCCTCCATAGTCATCGCGATCATGATCCTGCCCACGCTCGCCTCCATCTCGCGCGAGGTGCTGAAGGCGGTGCCGAACGGCATCCGAGAATCGAGCCTGGCGCTCGGTGCGACCTGGTGGGAAACTGTGTGGCGAGTGGTGCTGCCCGCGGCGCGGGCGGGCATTTTCGGCGCCACAGTGCTGGCCCTGGGCCGGGCGCTGGGGGAGACCATCGCTGTCACGATGGTGATCGGCAACAAACCGGAGATCCAGACTTCGCTGCTCGGCCCAGCCTACACTCTGGCCAGCGTCATCGCCAACGAGTTCAGCGAGGCGACAGGCCAGGTCTACGCGGCCGCCCTGTTGGAGCTGGGCTTGGTGTTGGTGCTGCTCACCCTGGTCATCAACCTGCTCGCGCTGCTGCTGGTCCGCAACACAGGCAGACAGCTATCGTGAGCCGCAACCGCCGGCGACTATTCTTCAGCGCCGCGGCGCGAGGTGGCGTCTGGCTGATGGCCGCGATCGCCTTGCTGCCGCTGGCCCTGGTCCTCCTCCACACTGTGACCAACGGGTTGCCTGCTGCCCTGTCGATCAACTTCTACACCCACGTGGAGAGGCCTGTGGGCATTCCGGGGGCGGGCGTTTCGCACGCGCTAATGGGGACGCTGGTGATGGTGGGAATCGCCTCTCTCTTGGCCATCCCGGTCGGCGTGGTCGGCGGGATCCACCTGATCGAGTACGGTGGCGGTCAACTTCCCCGGGGCATCCGGCTGGCGGCGGACGTGCTGGTCGGGACGCCTTCCATCGCTGTCGGCCTCTTCGTCTACGCCATAGCCGTGGCGCCCTTTCACCACTTCTCGGCGCTCAGCGGCGCCATAGCGCTCGCAGTCCTCATGCTGCCAATAGTCCTCCGCACGACTGAATCGGCCATCGGGCTGGTCTCCAATGGGATCCGGGAGGCGGGGCTCGCCCTGGGCCTGCCGCGCTGGCGGGTGGCCCTCCAGCTCATCCTTCCCGCCGCGGCGCCGGGCGTCGTGACAGGCTGCCTGCTGGCGGTGGCCAGGGCGGCGGGCGAGACTGCCCCGCTGCTCTTCACTTCCTTCGGCAACCGCTTCTTCAACCTGGATCCGACGCGGGCGATGTCCGCCCTGCCGCTCATCGTCTACCACGACGCCCTGACCCCCTACGAGGACCTGGTCAGACAGGCGTGGGGCGCCGCCCTGCTGCTGGTCGCGCTGACGCTCTTCACCAACGTGCTGAGCCGGCTGGCGCTTCGCCGTCAGATAGCACTGGCCGGCGGCCAGTGAACCTCGCCTAGCCCGCCCCTTGGTGCTACCATCACACGCAACGTGATCTGCGCAGCGAGCGTCTGGACCTATTGGTACTCGTTTACGGAGCCGGCGGGAAGCCGGAGCCGGACGAGCTAGCTCACCCTCGTCTCCGCTCCCCCGCCGGCACCGGCGTGCTGCAGGTGGGGGCTCAGCGAGGAGACGAGACAGTTGTTACAGATAAGCGAAGCCAACCCTCACAGTCGTCGCCTCGTGCGCATCGGCAGCATGGTGGTTGGCGGCAGCCGGCCTGTGATCATCGCCGGACCGTGCGCGGTGGAACCCGCCTATGTCGAGCAGGCGATGTCCTGCGCCGGGGCTGGCATCGACGCGCTTCGCGCCTGCCTCTTCAAGCCCCGCACCCACCCTGATAGCTTCCAGGGCCTGGGCGCCGCGGCGCTGCCCCTGCTGGCAGAAGTCCGCCAGCGGACCGGCCTGCCCCTCATCTCGGAGGTCCTGGCGGTGGAGGACGCAGAAGCCCTGGGCGAGAGCGTTGACGGCTTCCAGGTCGGCGCCCGCAGCATGCACAACGTGCGGCTGCTGGAAGCCCTGGGTGAGCTCGGCCGCCCAGTCATCCTGAAGCGTGGTCTCGCTGCCACCATCGACGAGTGGATCGCCGCGTCCGAGTACATCCGTCGCCGAGGCAACGATGAGGTGGTGCTCTGCGAGCGCGGCATTCGCACCTTTGAGCCGCGGACGCGTAACACGCTGGATTTGAACGCGGTGCTCATCGCCCGGGAGCTGACAGACCTCCCCGTGATCGTCGATCCCAGTCACGCCGCCGGCAATCGAGATTGGGTGCCGGCTTTGGCCAGGGCGGCTCTTGCGGTGGGTGCCGACGGTCTCCTGGTCGAGGCGCATCCGGCGCCGGCGTTGGCCTGGACGGATTCGGCGCAGGCCATCGACGTGGCAGAATTGACCGAGCTGGTGAGCGCCACCGCGGTGGCGGTGGCTGGGCGCTGATTGCGGGGCAGCCGCCTGCGGCCGAGCGTCAGCCGCAGCGCGTCAGGCTCAGCCCGTCCGTCTGGGCGCCGTGCTTCCTGGCCCAGGTCGCCAGCATCCGCTGCAGACTCGCGGCGCCCTGGTCATCCCGGCTCGCGTAGCTGAGCCGCATGCAGTACTGAGCGCCGCTCGTCCAGGCGACATAGTTGTCTCCGCCCCAGCCGCTGATCGCGGCCTGCAGATCGCCCGGGTTGACCCCAGCGTTACCGTAGAGATCGTTCAGCATCAGGTTGAGACCGAACTCCCCCCAGACGCCCTTGTCGAAGATGGGACCGTCGGCCCCTGGCTCCCCCACCGGCTTGGGCGCCTCGCCGCCCAAAAAGCGATCGGGATGAATCACCAGCGCCGAAGCTTGAGGTGGCGTCCGGAAAGCTTGGTCCAGCGCTGACTGACCCTTGCTGTCGCGCAGCGCCACGACAAAGCGCGGCCCCACGCTGTAGGGGAAGCTCAGAATCCTGATGAGCACAGGGGGGGCGTCGGCCGGAACGCCGCCACCGCTCTGCGAGTCGATCTCACTTTTCTCAGCCGGGGACAGGCTGGCGATGTAGGCGTTCTCCACCGATACAGCGTCGCCTTCGACCAGAGCCGAATACGCCTCACCCTGGTCCTCGGTGAGGTTCTTCTGGTGGGCCTGCAGATCGAACCACTGATCCTGCAGAGCGTGGGTCAGCTCGTGCACTACCACATGCCTGACGGCCGCGCTGGCAGTGTCGCCGCGCACCACCAATTCCTTGGTCGCCGGATCGTAGTAGCCGATCACCGCGCCGCTGAGCAGCGCCTCCTCAGCCTTCTCGACATCGACCCCCGGCTGGACGAGATCCAGCGCGCGAAGCAGCTTCGCCTCGCGGTCCAGATCGGCGTGATCTTTGGCCTGGAGCTCGGCGATGCGTTGAGCGAAAGCCGCGTCACTCAGATGGTTGACCTTGACCGGCAGCATGAACGAGAGCCCGCGGTGCGCCTCCACGAACCGCTCAGCTTCAGGAACGAAGGCCTCGATGCTTCCTGGCGGCCCGGCCGGCGTCGAGGAGGGTGAGATTGCGATCGACGGCCTTGCTGAGGGTGAAGCAGTCACCCGCCGGTGGGGCAACAGGCTGGTGAGCTGCTTTTCGCCGGGCGGCGCGCAGGCCGCCAGAAGGAACATGACGATGATCGCGCTAAGGGGCCGGAAGATCGTAATGCGCATCGCCGCCTGCCAGGATAGACGCCAGCTCGCCGGATGACTCTGGGAATATCGGGAGGCAAGGGTCGGGCTGTCCCGGACTCCAGCTTCAAACCACCGTGT
Organism: Candidatus Dormiibacter inghamiae; assembly: GCA_016464825.1. GTDB lineage: Bacteria > Chloroflexota > Dormibacteria > Dormibacterales > Dormibacteraceae > Dormiibacter > Dormiibacter inghamiae. Next base: position 26,948 of record JAEKNQ010000003.1, read on the forward strand.
TGCCGGCCGGAGTCAGCGCCGGGATGGTTTGGTGGCGGCGCGGTCGGGGTCGCGCCCTCCTCTCCCTTAGCAGTGTCGTCGAATTACCGTCGGCGGATCAGCTGCTGGGGCGGCTCAGGCGTTGGCGTATGGCCGGCAGCAGGCCGGCGGGTAGGAAGAGCATCACCAGGACCATCACCCCGCCGTAGGCGGCGTAGCTCAAGATGGCGGGAGCTTGCCTCGGCAAACCAGGCTGGCTGGCCGCCGCCTGCAGGATCTGGACCAGAAGCACTATGACTGCAGCGCCCAAGACAGCTCCCCACACCTCGCCCAGGCCGCCCAGGGTCGCCATCACTATGAACTGGATTGAGAGCAGGATCGGAAAGGAGCCGGGCGAGAGATATTCCAGGAAGAAGGCGTAGACGCCGCCCGCCAGACCTGCATAGGCGGCCGAGATGGTGAAGACCTTCAGTTTGTCGGCCCCGACCGCCACGCCGGAGGCGGCGGCGCCGATCTCGCTGGTGGCCAAGGCGCGCAGGCCGCGACCCGGCCGGGATCGCACGAGGTTCCGGGTCAGGACGATGACCAGAGCCGCCACCACCCAGCCCACATAGCAGTAGACAAGTGGCGAATTGAGGTCGAGCTCCGAGTCCTGGCCCTGGTTCAGCACAGGCAGGAGTGGCGGAATGCCACCTAGGCCGATGTCACCCCCTGTGATTCCGCGCGCCTCGGCCAGGATGGTGAGCACTATCAGCTGAAACGCCAGCGTCGCAAAGGCCAGATAGTGGCCGCGGAGGCGCAGCACCGGAACGCCGATCAGGGCAGCAACCACTGCCGAGCCCACCGGCGCGGCCGCCAGTGCCAGCAGCTGGGGCAGCCCATGTTTGGCGAGCAGGCCGGCGGTGTAGGCGCCGAGCGCGTAGAAGGCGGCCTGACCGAGAGAGATCTGTCCGGCGAGCCCCATCAGCAGTGAGAGCCCAACCGTGACGACAACGTAGAGCGTGAACAGCACGAACACGGTCTGCTTGCCCGAGTCGAGCAGCGGCGGGAGCAGCAGCGAGGCCAGGGCGACGCCGGCGATCAGCACCGATGACGGTCTCAGGAACCTCGATCGCAGCACCGTGGTCATGAGCGGCGCCTCAGTCCGCCTGAGGTCGGCGGCTGGCCTGCCAGACGAGGATGCCGACTATCAGCACCAGCGACACGCCCTTCTGGTAGGACGCATGTGAGTAGCCGGCCACCAGAGCCTCCGCCACGCCGATGACGAGACCGCCGACGAGCGCCGCACCGGGCCGCTGGAGGCCGCCGAAGATCGCGGCCGCGAAGCCGTTCACTGCCAGGTCCACGTCGGAATCGAAGGTCAGCGAGCGCAGCGGCAGCAGCAGGACGCCGGCCAGACCTCCGAGCAGCCCGCCCAGGGCGAAGGCGGCGATGCCGACGCGAGTCACGTTAATGCCCGCCAGCCTCGCCGCATAGGCGTTGGAGGCGCAGGCTGTGAAGATCTTTCCCAGGTAGGTCCGGTTGAAGAACAGCAGCAGGGCGGCAAAGCTGACTCCAGCGCCGGCCACTATCAGCACATACTGGCGCTGCAGCGTCAGCCCGGCGAGGCCGAACACTCCAGGAACACCTTCGAACTGGAGGGGCTGGTCGCCCCAGATGGCGACCTCGACCGCATAAAAGAGAAAGCCGAGGCCGATCGTGATGATGAGCGAGGCCAGAAGCGGTGTCCCCCGGCGGCCGATGCTGATGACGCCGACCAGCCCCCCGGTGGCGGTCGCCAGCAGAACTGCAAGCAGCTCCGAGACGCCGTGCGGCAGGCCCGCGCGCAGAGCCGAGAAGGTCACATAACCCGCCAGGATGGCAAATCCACCCTGGGCGAAGTTGACCACCCCTGTCACACGGTGGATGGTCACAAAACCTGTCGCCACCAGCGCAAAGGCGCAGCCGGTGGCGATCCCGCTGATCAGGTACTGGACGAGCGCGCTCACGCCTCAGCGTCCTCACTGCCGGACGCCACGGCTGGCACCGGCTCCGGCGCTCCGCCCAGGTAGGCGGCCTGCACCGCCGCGCTCGAAGCGAGCTCCTCGGCAGAGCCGCTGAGAACTATTCGGCCGGCTTCCAGCACGTAAGCGCGGGGACAGAGCTCCAGCGCCAGGCGGACGTTCTGCTCGACCAGCAGAATCGCAGTCGCCCGTTCGCGGTTGAGCGAGCGCAGGTGCTGGGCGAGCGAGTCAACCACCAGCGGCGCCAAGCCCAGGGACAGCTCGTCGATGGCCAGCAGGTCAGGCGTGGACATCAGCGCTCGGCCGACCGCCACCATCTGCTGCTCTCCACCCGACAGCGTGCCGGCGATGCGACCGCGCAGTTCGCGCAGGCGGGGCAGCAGCTCGTAGACCGCCGCTGGATCGCGCTGCCTAACCGACCAGGCGCCGATGCGGAGGTTGTCCTCCACGCTCATGTCGGCAAAGAGCTGGCGGCCCTCCGGCACCTGGGTGACGCGTCCAGAGAGCAGGATCCGGCCGGCCATCGGCCGGATCACCCCGCTGATGGCGTTCAGCAGAGTGGTTTTGCCGGCGCCGTTGGGTCCCACCAGGGCCACCATCTCGCCCCTGGCCACCTGCAGGCTGACGTCAGCCAATGCCACTGCTGCGCCGTAGCGGACGGTCAGGCCTCGGACCTCCAGGAGCGCCTCAGCCACCGCTGGCCACGCTCTTGGCCTCGGTCGGCCGGCCGAGGTAGGCCGCGATCACTGCCGGATCCTGGCGGATCTGCGCAGGCTCTCCCTCAGCTATGACGCGGCCGCGATCCATGACGGTTATGCGGTTGGCCAGCCGAGTGACGAAGGCGACGTCGTGCTCGACCAGCAGCATGGTCAGCCCTTCCGCTCGCAACTCCTCGATCAGCCGCGCGAGCGCCTCCCTCTCCCCACTGCGCAGACCGCTGGCCGGCTCGTCCAGGAGCAGCAGCCTCGGTTCAGAGCAAAGTGCCCGCGCCACCTGCACCGCCCGCTGCTGGCCCAACGGCAGCGACTGGGCGGCCCTGTCGGAGAGATGGGCCAGGCCCGCTCGGACCAGAGCCTGCTCAGCGCGGCCCCGGATGAGCGGTTCCTCACGCCAGTGGCGGGGCAGACGGAGCGCGGCTTCGACAAAACCATGGTGGGTGCTCGCATGCGCCCCCACCATGACATTCTCCAGCACTGTCATGCCGCGAAAAAGGCGCACCGCCTGGAAGACGATGGCGGTGCCCAGGCGGGCGCGGGCCTCAGGGCTCAACCCGTCCAGACTCCGCCCCTCCAGCGCCACAGTGCCGCTGTCGGGCCTCAGCAGTCCCGCGATCAGGTTGAACAACGTCGACTTGCCGGCGCCGTTGGGTCCTATCACCGCATGCAGGGCCCCTCGCGCCACTGCCAACGAGACGCCGTTCACAGCTACCACGCCACCGAAGCAACGGGTCAGATCAGTGGCGCTCAGCATCATTTGGCTGGGCGGCATCAGGCTACGCCCGCCGGGCGCTATTTGAGCTTGCTGAACTGCTGGTTGGCGTAGTCGGTGGGGACCAACGCGTTTCCTCTGACCACTCCGATCTCGACATAGTCCACAGTGATCCCTGAGTGGTCGGACTTGCTCATCTTGTAGGTGCCCTGCGGTGTCTGCAAATTGGCCGACTCCAGTCCCGCCAGTATCTCTGAGGTCTTCGTGCCCTTGCGCTTCATGGCATCGGCCAGCAGCTGGACACCTATATAGCCATCGAAGGCGAACTGTGGCGGATAGCCTGAATTGGTCTGAGCGTACTTGTCGGCCAGCTTCTTGGCCAGCTTCTTGGCGCTGACGTTGTCGGGCAGCGACTGACCCATCACCCCAATCTGAGCTGGCACTATCACACCCTCCGAGGCGGGACCAGTCGCATTGGCGCCGAAGTACAGTGGGGTCGCCTGCGCATGGCTGAAGATCAGCGGCAGCTTCAAGCCCAGGTTCTTGTAGGCCTTCGTGATGCCCACCGCCGGTCCGCCGGTGACCCAGACCAGCAGCGCCTGCGCGTCGGAGGCCCTGAGCTTGGTGAAGAGCGGTGAGAAGTCCTTCGTGTCGCGGGCGCTGAAGGGCTCGTCGTCGGCGATGGTGATGCCGTTCTTGGCGGCGAGAGCCTTGGTGGCCTGATAGCCGCTGGTGGCGAAGGCGTTGTCGCTGGCGTACCAGAGGCCGAGCTTGGTCAGCTTCTGATCCTTCAGGTAGCGGACGACGCGATCGGCGGTGACGCTGGCCTTGGCGGGCGTCATGAAGAGGTTGGGGTTGACCGGCTCGACTATGGCATCGGAGGCGGCCAGCGAGACGACAGGTAACTTCTTCGACTGCAGCGGCCCCTGCTTGATGGCGAGAACCGCGTCAGAGAGGACTGGACCGAGTACCGCCGTCACCTTCTCGTCGCTGAACATGTTGAACGCGATCACGGCTTGAGCGGGATCAGTCCTGTCGTCCTGATAGGTGACCTGGAGCTTGCGGCCGTTGACGCCGCCGGAGCCGTTGACCTCATCGATGGCTATGTCGATGCCTGCCTTGTTCGCGGTCCCCAGCGTCTGATAGGCGCCCGACAGTGAGGTGATGACGCCCAGCTTGATGGGCGAGGTGTCGGTCGAGGTGGAGCTCTGTCCACCGCTTCCGCCGCAGGCGGCGAGGACGAGAGCCAGGCCGACGCCCAGGATGCGGAAGGTCCCGTATTTCATGTCGCCATCTTGCGGCCTGGAGGCGGGGCCGCGCAACCGAGGAATCTGAGTCCCGTCACCGGCCCACGCAATCGCTCAGGTGTCGTTGGGGTTTCAAACGCACCGCACCCGGAGGGAGCGCAGGTCCGCCTAGGTGGCGATCTCACCCCTGTGCACGAGGGGACCGTGCTCGGGGAACCAGCCGGGGATGTGGTTCAGAAACTCATCGTCCGCCGGGTGTTCGGGAAAGACCTTGTGTGGATTGAGCAGGCCCCTGGGGTCCAGCAGGTCCTTCAGCTGGCGCATCAGCGACATGGCCAGCGGACTGTGCTCCAGCTGGGCATAGTCGCGCTTCAGCACGCCCAGGCCATGTTCCGCTGAGATCGTCCCGCCCAGCTCCAGGGCGTCCCGGAAGATCCGGCCGGCCACTGCGCTGATCAGCGGGCGCTGCTCGTCGGTGAACAGCAGTGACGGGTGCAGGTTCCCGTCGCCGGCGTGGCCGACTGTGCAGATGCGGATGCCGCTTTCCTGGGCCAGCCGGGCGATCCTCCGCAGCATCTCTGGGATGCTGCCGATGGGGACTGCCACATCCTCTGAGAGCCGGTTGTACGGCATCTCCATCAGCAGCTTGCCGAAGTTCCGGCGGGCGTGCCAGAGCCGCTCGCGCTCAGCGTCTGATTGAGCTATGCGGTTGTCGGCGCCATCCAGCAGCTCCACCATGCCGAAAAGCGCCGTCTGCACCTGCTCAAAGTCGTGACCGTCCTGCTCGATCACCAGCACCGCCTGGATGTCTGGCGCAAAGGGCGGCTGCAGGACAGCGTGCACGGCGTCGATGGCGTAGCGGTCCATGATCTCGAGGGCTGTCGGAAAGTGGCCTCCGCCGAGCACTCGGGAGACCGCCGCCCCCGCCCCTTCCAGGCTGCGGAAGCCGACCATGGCAGTGGCTCGGTAACGCGGGTTGGGGATGAGCTTCACTATCACCTCGGTCACAATGCCGAGCGTCCCCTCGGACCCGATGAAGAGCTGCTGAAGGCGGTAACCGCTGGAGCGCTTGCGGAGTCTGCCGCCCAGCCGAAGGATCTCGCCGCTGGCGAGGACCACTGTCAGGCCGACCACGTAATCAGCTGTTACCCCGTACTTGACGCAGCGCATGCCGCCGGAGTTGCAGGCCACGTTGCCCCCGATCGTCGACATGCTGATGCTGGCTGGATCGGGTGGGTACATGAGCCCCTGCTCGTTGGCCAACCCGTCGATGCGTGCAGTGATGACACCCGCGCCGGCGACCGCCACTGTGTTGGCGACGTCCAACTCCAGCTGGTCCAAGCGGTCCAGGCAGACGACCACTCCGCCCGCCAGCGGCACAGGTCCTCCGACCAAGCTCGTACCCGCGCCTCGGGCGACAATCGGCAGATCCCGCTCGGCACACAGGCGGACCACTGCCGCAACCTCTTCGGTGGTGGCGGGGTGAACGGCGGCGCTCAGGTCGTGCTGCAGGAAGGTGACGTCGTGCGTGTAGTCCTGCGCTGCCTCACCCGTTTGGACGTGGGCCTCGCCGACCCGAGCGGCCAGATCGAGGATCAGGCTCTGGTCAGTAGCCGCGGACATTGTCGGGCCAGACACGCAGGCTGACGGGGTAACTCCGCGCAAAATCGGCCACGCTGCGGGACACCTGTTCCATCCGCACCCGGTACTTGGCAATATATTCAGCGTGCTGATCACTGGGCCTCTCGCCCGGCGTGAGCTCGGCGCGTCCGGTGAGCACGACGATGTCACCGCCCTGACCGTTGGCGTTGAAGTTGAGCGCTACCCGCGGCCTGGACTCAATGTGCTTCAGTCGCGCCGCGTCTGACCGGTTGTAGACGAGCACGCTCTGGCCGTCCCAGAGAAACCAGACGGGATTCGGCTGCGGCGTCCCGTCCCGCCCAGTCGTGGAGAGCCAGATCAGCGGCTCCTCGCGGAGCCGGCGCTGCACGCGCTGGCCGAAGTCGCTGTCGAGCTGGAGATCGAGACCTTTTGCCATGTGCCTAGAGCTTAGAGACCCATCCACCGAAGCCGCCCCTGCATTCTGTGGAGTTTGGGCTGTTAAGAGGTCAGCTGGTTCCGCCTGGGTAGATGAATGGGGTAGTGGTGGCGATCTGGACGAAGCCAAGACGCTGGAGAATCGGTCGGCTGTCGGGGGTGGCGTCAACCTGTAGGTAGCGGAAGCCTCGGGCCGACGCGGCTGCAGCTCGGTAGGCCACCAGCGAGCGGAACACGCCGCGGCGTCGCCAGGCGGGCAGCGTGCCGCCGCCCCAGAGGCTGGCAAAGTCGGTGCCAGCGTGGAACTCCACGCGCCCGGCCGCGATTGGTGTTGGCCCGGCCCAGGCGACCACTGCCGCGGCTGTGCTGGGCCGGCGAGCGAGACCGGCCGGCAACGATCGACCCACAGCAGAGTGGTCTCCGCCAAACACCTGGTCATGCACGCGCATGAGCGCCTCGACAGCCTGCTTGTCAACTACTGCCAGCAGTTCAACACCCGGCGGTGGTCGCACATCAAGTGCGAGGTTTGCGACCTCGGCGACCTGCAGGGCCTCGGCCGGTTCGGGCCTGAAACCGGCAGCGACCAGCCGGTCGGGTAGGTCTGGCGGCTGGTCATATGAGTAGTGCTTCCACTCCCAGGGGCGAGACAGTTCTGCGAATCGGCTGATCTGTCCAGCGATGACCGAGTCCGCGTTGGCTTCGTCTAGTTCGCACCAGGTCAGCCCCGTCCACCCCTCCCCCCGGGAAATGCTTCGAATCACCCTGCCGTCCTGCTCGAGGTGTCCGTCCAGCGTGTCAGGCTGCGGGCGCCGGCGTATCTGCTGGTCGAAGGCCGCGAGTACCGCCTGTCGGTCCATGCGGGTAGTTGACCAGACGCAAGCCGGTTCGGGCAATCGAGTTTGAAGCACCAGTACCGCCAGGGACGCCGGGCTGTGTCAACAGCGGATCGCATGCGGACGCTTGTATGCGCGGAGATGGGACCCGCCTGGGGGTCGTGCCTCGCGTGTGGCCGATGAGTTGGGGCCTGCTCGGCAGTCAATAGGGGGACAGCTGCACGCACCATGAATCGAGAGGACAGCGACGATGACCGA
>JAEKNQ010000030.1 GCA_016464825.1 Candidatus Dormiibacter inghamiae
CCCCACGAAACCAGAGGTTTCGTGGGGTGGAAAGGAAAGGGTGGAACGAGGAGGAGCGGATCGGAAGATCCGTAACGACGAAGGGCCCGGCCCGGTGCTGCGGGGGCCCCGCGAAGCGGGGAATGTTACGCACGCATCGGCGCCCTGAGCCCCAAGATGCGGTCTGGTCGGTTGGTACAGGCAACTAGGTAGCCAGCCTGATCAGAAGCAGTCCGCCGGCGACCACCACCCCCGCCACGAAGACGAAGGCATAGTTCCGGAAGAAGCCCGTCTGGGTGAGGGACAGCCCACCGGCGGCAGCCTCGGCGCCGGTGCCGACGCCATCGACGCTGCCGTCGAAGATGGGGTTTTCCAGCAGCCGCTCCCCACCCCTGGCGAGCGTGTCCATACCCCGCACGAAGACTGCGTTGTAGGCCTCATCGAAGTAGTACTTGTGCTCCAGCACCTGCTGCGCCCCGGGAAAGCGCAATGACCAAGGACTGAAGCGCTTCTCCACGTAGAAATATCTGGCGAGCCAGAACGCCCCGGCCCCCAAAAGAAGCGTCGCCGCCGTGGCGAGCAATTCCAGCGGATTAGCCTCCCAGCCGAGCCTGCCGACCGCCGGCGAAAGGAACTCCTCGATCGACTTGGGGCCCTGCGAGCCGAGCGCGCTGGTCTGGAGCAGGCCGCCCAAGACTGTGCAGCCGGCCAGGATCAGTACAGGCCAGAGCATCACCCGCGGCGCCTCGTGCGGTTCTAAGACCGCGCGATCGGGCGAAGGCGGACCCCAGAAGGCAAGCCACCACATACGACCCGTGTAGAAGCCTGTCAGGATCGCCGTCGCGAAGCCGACCAGCCACATCAGCTGGGGGAAGCCGCTACCGCCTGGCTTGCTGAAGGCATCGCCGAGGATCAGCTCCTTGGAGAAGAAGCCGACCAGGGGGATGATCCCGACCAGCGAGAGGGAGCCGATCAAAAAGGCGATGGAAGTGGGCCGCAACTGGCGCCAGAGGCCGCCGAATCGGCGCATGTCCTGCTCGTCGTGCATGGCGTGAATCACGTTGCCAGCGCTCATGAAGAGGAGGGCCTTGAAAAAGGCGTGGGACAGCAGGTGGAAGAAGGCGGCCGCGTAGGCGCCGACGCCGACGCCCAGAAACATGTAACCGATCTGGCTCATGGTCGAATAGGCCAGCACCCGCTTGATGTCCGTCTGGACCAGGGCCACTGTCGCCGCAAACAGCGCCGAGGCGGCACCGATCACCGCCACGGTCCCGTGGGCGTAGAGGGCGACATCGTAGATCGGGTGCATTCGGCCGACCAGATAGACGCCGGCGGTCACCATGGTGGCGGCGTGGATGAGCGCCGAGACGGGAGTCGGGCCCTCCATGGCGTCAGGCAGCCAGGTGTGGAGCGGAAGCTGGGCCGACTTGGCGATGCCGCCCACCAGCAGCAGGAAGGCGATCAGCTCTAGAGTAAAGCTGTCGCGGCCCCCAAGCCGCTGGAAGACGCCGGCGAAGTTGACGGCATGGTAGGTGAGAAAGATGGCGAAGGCCGCCAGGATGAGGCCAATGTCCCCTATTACGTTCATGACGAAAGCCTTCCGTGCCGCCACCACTGCCGAGTTGCGCCAGTAGTAGAAGCCGATCAGGAGGTAGGAGCTGAGCCCGACACCGGCCCAGCCGACGATCAGGAACAGGAAATTGCCGGCCAGGACGAGGACGAGCATGGAGAGCACGAACAGGTCCATGTAGGCAAAGAAGCGAGCGTAGCTGCCGTCAGTCTCATGCTCCATGTAGCCGACTGCGTACGTGACTATCAGCCCGCCCACTCCGGTGATGACGAGGCACATGAAGATGGAGAGTCGATCGACCAGGAGGTTGAACGACAGCTGGAAGTCGCCGCTGCGGATCCAGGTCCAGTAGCTGAAGTCGTGCGACTGGGAGTGAGCCAGCGAGTCAAGGAACAGGTTCATGACGCAGATGAACGCCGCCCAAACCACACCGGGACCGATCACTCGGATCGCCCGGCGCGGGATCCGCAGGGCGCCGATCGCCAGCGCCAGCGCGCCCAGCGCCGGCAGCGCCAGGACTGCCAGCGCCACCACCTGGAGCAGGCTCAACCCTTCAGCTCGCTCAGCTCATCGACGTCGTCGACGTCGCGCGTACGGAAGACGTCGACAAGCACCGCCAGGCCGACCACCGCCTCGGCCGCGGCCACCACCATGGTCAGGAGTGCGAACAGCTGCCCCTCTGTGTTGTGCAGCTGTCGGGCGAAGGTGATCAGCGTCAGGTTGACGGCGTTGAGCATGAGCTCGATCGAGACCAGAATCACCAACGGATTGCGGCGGATGATGACGCCGATGGCTCCGATGATGAACAGCACTGCCCCCAAGAGCAGGAACTGGACGGCGCCCACACTGCCGGCGTTGCCGATCTGAAGCTGGCCGTAGTCAGACACGGCGACCCTCCACGCCTTCTCGTTCCTCCTCGGCGCTGCGACCGCCGCGGCTCAGGTAGATCGCGCCCACGGCAGCGATGAGGAGCAGGATGGAGGTCAGCTCGAATGGATAGAGATAGGTGGTGAAGAGGCCGTAGCCGATCTGCTCGACAGTGCCGAAGAAGGTGATGTCGAGGCTGTCAGGCTTGCGAAACTGGATCTGGTTCAGGAGCGCCCAGAGACCGATCGTGAGCGGTGCCAGAACTACCAGGAGATAGGCCCAGTGCAGCTTCAAGGGCCCGCTCGGGCCCTCCCGGATGGGGCCCAGCAGGGCGACTACGAAGAGGAACAGCACCATCACGGCGCCTGCGTAAACAATGATCTGGACCGCAAAGACGAACTGGGCCGATAGCATCAGGAACAGGCCCGCCAGTGCCAGCATGACGCCCACCAGGCTCAGGACCGAGCGCACGGGTTCCTTCGAGATGACCACTCCGACGCCGCCCAGCACGGCTATAAGCGCGAGCACATAGAAGAGAACGCCCGCCAAGCTCACAAGGGCCTAGCCCCCGACCCGGATCGGTTCTTGCTGGTCAGGATGAAGTCCGGGATCCGGCTCCAGCAGCATCGGCTTCGTATAGATCAGGCGCTCGCGGCTCACTTCTGAGAGCTCATACTCGGGACCCAGCACGATCGCCTGCACGGGGCAGGCCTCCTCGCAGTAGCCACAGAAGATGCAGCGCAGCATGTTGATCTCATAGACCTTGGCGTAGCGCTCCCCCGGGCTGACCCTGTGCTCCTCCGAGTTCTCGGCGGCGATGACCAGGATGCAGCCGACGGGGCAGTTGGCGGCGCACAGCTCGCAGCCTATGCAGCGCTCCAGGCCGTTGTCGTAGCGGCGCAGATAGTGACGGCCTCGGTAACGCGCTGAACGAGGCTTCTTCTCCTCCGGGTAGCTCAGCGTCACCTGGGGCTGGAACATCTCCCTGAGCGTGGTCCTGAGACCGACGCTCAGCGCCGCCACGTCTCTGAGAACGTTTTGCTCGCCCTTCTTCTCGCTCATCTCAATTGTCCCGCGCCACTATGAAACCGCCACCACTATCACCGCTGTGACCACCACGTTGGCGATGGCCAGCGGCAGCAGGAACTTCCAGCCCAACCGCATCAGCATGTCGTAGCGCAGCCGAGGCAGGGTGGCCCTGAGCCAGATATACACGAAGAGGACTATCACCACCTTGATGGCGAAGGTCAGAATTGCCGGCAGAAAGCCGAAGGTGGGATGCCAACCGGCAAAGAAGATGAGCACCGCCAGCGCTGAGGTTGTGATCATGTTTATGTATTCGCCCAGATAGAAGCAGAGGAACTTCAAGCCCGAGTACTCAGTCAGATAGCCGCCGATCAGCTCCTGTTCAGCTTCGGGCAGATCGAAGGGCGTGCGGTTGGTCTCGGCCACCGCCGAGATGAAGTAGATGACAAAGCTGACCGGCGCTACGACGATCAGCGGCAGGGGGCCGTGGTAGGGACCCAGCTGAACGCTGTAGCTCGCGATGTCCTGCAGGCGCAGCGAGCCGGTGATCATGAAGATCGGCACCAGCGAGAGACCCAACGCCATCTCGTAGCTGATCAGTTGGGCCGCCGCTCTGAGACCGCCCAGCAGGGAGTACTTGTTGTTCGAAGACCAGCCGCCCAGCAGTGTGGCGTAGGCGCTCATTGAGCTCACCGCAAAGACGAACAGAATGCCGATGTTCAGGTTGGCGACCCAGTAGGTGAAGCTGTCGCTGAGTCCGATCGGAATCACGGCCCAGGAGAGAAAAGCCGCAACGACGATGATCGCCGGCGCCAGCACATAGAGCAGGGGGTCGACGCCGACGGGCGCGAAGCTCTCTTTGAAAGCGATCTTCAAGCCGTCCGCCGCCAGCTGGAGGAGGCCCATCGGTCCCACGCGGTTGGGACCTGGCCGGTTCTGTATGAAGCCGAGCACCCGGCGTTCGTAGTAAACGGTGTAGGCGGTGGCGGTGAGCAGCACAAAAACCAGCATCACCATCGCAATGACGACCACCAACCAGTGGCCAATCGGGTTGCTGTAGACGCCAAACGGGTCGGGCGGGACCAGGAAAACCGGCGACGTCACGGCCGCGAGGCTCCGAGGAGCACGGGCCGAGGCGGCGCTTCGGGTGCCGGCGGATTCGCCAGCGTGGCGAGGTCGGGGAAGGTTGCGGCAGCCGCCCGCTGGATCTGAAAGATGCCGGCGAAGCGGTTCAATTCGGCCAGACCAAGGCGTACTCCCAAATCACAGAGCAGGTCCCAGCTCTCCCGCAGCGGTTGGCGCCCCTCCAGCGGCGGCCGCAGGAACTGCACCCGACCCTCCAGACTGGTGTAGCTGCCCTGCGTTTCAGCGAAGCTGAGCGCCGGCAGAGTCACGTCGGGCCTGCCGTGCGCCGGGCGCAGGACCGTGTCCCAGGCGACTACGAATCGGGCCGAGGCGGGCAGGGGAACGGCCGGCGGTCCGAAGCAGAGGACTGCGTCGCAGCCGACCAGGTCATCGGGTCTCCCGACCACCCCCGTGACCAGTGCCCCACGCTCATTGGTCGCCTGGTAGAGCGGCATGACCTTGGCGCCGCAGCTGCCGGCGAGCTCTTGCGCCGCGGCTACCAGGTCGGCGCTGGCGGTCTCGTCGGGACCCTGGCCGTGGACTATGCCGACGGGGCCTGACTGGAGCAGCTCATGGCCGATCAGCTGCCTGGCTGCGGCAGCCAGGCCCGCCTCACCCGGCCGGATGTGCACAGAGTCCGGCCAGCGGTCAAGGTCGAGGTGAGCGGCGTTGATCAGCAGCAGCTTGGCGCCGAGCTTTTTGACAGCCTTCTTGATCCGAAGGTTGACAATGGGCGTCTCCTTCTCCGTGTCCGCGCCGAGGACGACTATTGCCTTGCACGTGTCGAGCTCCTCGATGCGCAGCGTCTCGCCCTGGGGCGGCGGCAGGTAGGTCCGACCCTCCATCGCCACCCGGGCTTCCTTCAGAGGACCTGCCAGAAGCCGACTCAGCAGATAGAGCTCCTCATTGGTCACATCGCGGCGAAGTGAGATGCCGAGCCTCCGCCCTTTCAGGCCTTCCGCCACCGCCTGCAGCGCGGCTTCCCAGGTGGCGGGCTGGCCCCCGAGCTGGGGCTGGCGCAGCCGCTCCGGCGCATTGACCTCCGTGTATTCAAAGCGGCCTCTGTCGCAGATCCAGCCATCATCGATCGCGTCGTTCTCGTGAGAGGTCACCCTGACCAGTTGGTTGCGCCGCTCCCAGAGCGTCACGTTGCAGCCGACCGAACAGCGGGAGCAGACCGAGAAGGTGTGGTTCATGTCCCAGGGACGCGACTCGAAGCGCCAGACGCGGCTGGTCAGAGCGCCGACCGGACAGAGGTCGATGATGTTGCCGCTGAAGACCGAATGGAGGGGTTCTCCGAACTGGCTCGTGATGAAGGCGTGCGCGCCGCGCTGGTCGGTGGTCAGCTCCTGCTCCCAGGCGATCTCGTCGTAGTAGCGCGTACAGCGGTAGCAGAGCACGCAGCGCTCGCGGTCCAGGGCGATCCTGGGCGAGAGAGGTATCGGTTTTTGGAAATGCAGCCGCGGAGCGTCGATCCGGCTGGTTGGATAGCCATGGCGAAAGGTGTAATCCTGCAGCGGGCATTCGCCCCCCTTGTCGCAGACAGGGCAGTCCAGCGGGTGGTTGACCAGCTCGTACTCCAGGATGTCGGCGCGGGCGCTCACAGCCAGCTGGGTGTTCGTCTGTACCTTCATGCCCGGCGCAACAGGGGTCGTGCAGGCGGTCTGCGGCTTCGGCGGACCGGGACTGATTTCACAGAGGCAGAGCCGGCACGCGCCCACCGGATCCAGCTTGTGGTGGTAGCAGAAGACAGGGATCTCGATCCCCAGCCGCCGGGCCGCCTCCACTAGCAGCGTGCCCTTGGCGACGGAGATCTCCTGGCCGTCGATGCTGATGCTGACCAGCTCCGGCGCCGGCGGGGGAGCGGCTGGTTCCGGTTGAGTGCGCCGATCGGGGGAGCGGTCCCCGGGAGCTGCTGCCTGCGCGGTGCTCGCCGGCTGAGGCGACTGACGCGTCTCCTTGGCCTCCTGGTCAGGCAACCGCTGTGGCCTCCACTCTCGCGAATTCGCATTCGCCTGTCGGGCACAGGCGGCGAAGGCAGTGGGCCTCGTACTCGACGCGGAAGTGCTTCACAGTCGAGTCGATGACCCAGCCGGCCGAGTCGCCCAGGCCGCACAGGCAGCGGCCGCCCTGGAGGCTTGCCTGAATTCGGTCAAGGATCTGCATATCCACAGCGCTGGCCCGGCCGGCCTGGATGCGATCGAAGGTGCGCACCGCCCAGTTGCTGCCAACGCGGCAGGGGGTGCACTTGCCGCAGGATTCGTGGGCGTAGAACTGCAGCAGCCGCGACGCCGCTTTCACTATGCAGTGGGAGTCGTCCATGACTATGACCCCGCCGGAGCCACCCATAGAACCGATCCTGGCCAGCTCGTCAAGGTCGGTTGAGGTGTCCAGCATGGATCCCGTCAGGACCGGCGCGGAGGAGCCTCCCGGCCAGAACACCTTCACCTCGCGCCCTTCCGGCGGGCCACCGGCGAGCTCCATGATCACAGTCCTGAACGAGGTGCCCAGTTCCACCTCGTAAACGCCTGGCTTCTGCACGTTGCCGCTCACCGAGAGCATCCGAGTCCCCTTCGACTTCTCGGTCCCAAACTGCGCGTAGGCCTCGCCGCCGTGGCGCAGGATCCAGGGCAGAGTCGCGAGTGTCTCCACGTTGTTGATCAGCGTGGGTCGGCCCCAGGCGCCCTTCACCGCCGGGAAGGGTGGCCGCGAGCGAGGCTGCGCCCGCTTACCCTCGAGCGACTCGAGCAGCGCCGTCTCCTCACCGCAGATGTAGGCGCCGTGGCCGCGATAGAGCTGGATGTCGAGCGCGTACTCGCAGTCAAAGGGTCGATCGCCCAGGATGCCCGCCTGGCGGAGCTCGGCGATGGCGGCTCTAAGCATGCCGTAGGGACCGTCATACTCACCGCGGATGTAGATCCAGGCTTGGTGAGAGCCGATGGCTCGGCAGGCGATGCCGATCCCCTCCAGCAGCAGGTGGGGCGAGTTCTCGACCAGGTAGCGGTCCTTGCTGGTGCCCGGCTCTGCCTCGTCGAAGTTGACCACGACGTAGCGCGGGCCAGGGATGTCCTTGGGGATGAAGCTCCACTTGGTGCCTGTCGGAAAGCCGGCGCCGCCCCGGCCGCGCAGGCCCGAAGCCTTTACCTCGGCCTGGATCTGCTCAGGCTCCAACTCCCGGAGCGCGCGCGCCAGCGTCTCATAGCCGCCGTGCCGTCGATAGACATCGAGAGTGTGCAATTCATAGGTGCCGAAGAGCCCCGTCAACAGGTGGTCGCGCGCCTGCCCGTGAGAGCCTCGCAGCTCAACCATGGGACTTCTCCTGACGGGTGCCGGCCGAACGCCTGCGGCGAGGCCTGGCGACCTGAGGTGGGGCAGGAGTGCCCTGCTCCGACGGGCCTACCATCGGCACCGGGACCGTACCGGAAGGCGGTGGGGCGACTGCGGCCGGCTGCGCGCCCTCGCGGCGAGCCGCCTGGACCAGAGCGTCGATCTTCGCCGGCGTCAGGTCGTATTGATAAGCGTGCTGATAGCGCAGCATGGGCGCGTACTCGCAGGCGCCCAGGCACTCCACCTCCTCCACGCTGAAGAGACCGTCCTGGCTCACTTCACCAAACCTGCTCACACCCGTCTGAGCGAGCAGATGCGAGCTGATGTCGTGGGCGCCGCGCAAGGCACAGGACAGGTTGGTGCAGACGTAGAAGTGGTGCCTGCCGACTGGCTGGAGGTGGAACAGTGTGTAGAAGGTGGCCACCCCCTCCACGTAGCCGGGATCGAGGTCCAACGCGCCGGCCACCTGGGCCATCGCGGCGGGCGTCAGGTAGCCGAGCTCCTCCTGCGCCAAGTCCAGCGCCGGCATCACCGCGCTGCGGATCTCGGGGAAGCGTGCTGGCAGGGCTCGGATTTCGGCCAGCGCCTGCTCCGACAGGGCCCCTGCGCCTTGCCTCACGGTGTCAGTCACCTGTCGACGTCGCCCAGTACCGCGTCAGCAGTGCCGATGACAGCTATCAGGTCGGCCACCATCGAGCCGAGGGCGAGCTGCTCCAGAGCCTGGATGTTGACGAATGAGGCCGAGCGGAACTTCGCTCGGCGCGGCTTGTGAGTGCCGTCGGAGACTATGTAGCAGCCGTTCTCGCCCCGGCCCGACTCAACCGCCACATAGACATCACCTGGCGGCAGCGAATAACCCTCGGTGGCCAGCTTGAAGTGATGGATGACGGCTTCCATCGATGTCTCCAACTCCTCTCGTGGCGGAGGCAGGATCTTGCGATCGTCGATGTTCACAGGACCGGGCGGCAGGCCGTCCAGCGCCTGGCGAAGGATCTTCACGGACTCCCGCATCTCCTTGATGCGCACCAGGTAGCGCGCGTAGCAGTCGCAGCCGTCTTCGACAGCAACTTCCCAGTCGTACTTGTCGTAGCCGGAATAGGGGCGGTCCTGGCGCAGGTCCCAGTTGATGCCGGAGCCGCGCAGCATGGGGCCGCTGGCCGCCAGCCGGATAGCGTCCTCGGGCCGGAGATGACCTATGCCCTTCGTGCGCGCGATCCAGATCGGGTTGTGCGTGAGCAGGTTCTCGTACTCGTCGACATTCCGGGGCATCTCCCGGATGAAGGCGTCGAGCATCTCCAGGAAGCGCGGCGTCGCGTCGGCAAAAACACCGCCCGGCCGGATGTAGGAGGTGTGCATCCGGAAGCCAGAGATCTCCTCGTTGAGATCCATCACCTTCTCCCGTTCGCGGAAGCCGTACATGAACGCGGACATGGCGCCCAGCTCCAGAGAGCTGGTGCCCAGCCACACGACATGAGACGACAGCCGCGTAAGCTCGGACATGATGACTCGGAGGACCTGGGCCCGGGGGGGCGCCTCAACGCCGAGCAGCTTCTCCACCGCCAGCGCGTAGGCCAGGTTGTTGATCGGCGGGCTGAGATAGTCGTGACGGTCGGTCAGCACCACAGCCTGCTGCCACCGCAGCGCCTCCATCTGCTTCTCGATGCCTGTGTGGAGGTAGCCGATGACAGGTTTCAGACCCCTGATCACCTCGCCCTCCAAATCGACTATGAGGCGGAGGACGCCGTGCGTGCTGGGATGCTGGGGCCCGAAGTTGACGGTCAGCAGATCGCCGTCCCGGCCTTGAAGCCGGGTGCGCTGGATGGTCATGCCCTGCCCGTGCTCGGTCATCGGTCCCGCCGGAGCGCTCAGGCCGGCGGGGGTGCTGTCTGCCATGTCTCGTGGTCCTCGGAAAAGTCGACAGGCTCACCGCCGACCGGAAAGTCTCGGCGCAGGGGATGGCCAATCCAGTCCTCCGGCATCAGAATGCGCTCCAGGTTGGGATGGCCCTCGAACTTGACGCCGAACATGTCCCAGGTCTCGCGCTCGTCCCAGTTGGCGGCGGCGAAGATGTCCTGCACGCTGGCGATCTCGGGCCGCTCCTCCGGCAGGAACACGCGAACTCGGATCTCGCGACGCTGCTTCAGGTCCCGAAGCTGGTAGACGAGCTCGAAGCGCTGGGGCGGTTGCTGCAGCAGGGGCGTGGCCAGGTGATCGACGCAGGTGAGGAAGAGGAAGTAGGTGAATCCCTCGGCCTGCAACCGGCTCAAGGTGGCGCGAATCTGTTCGGGCTGCACCTGGATCCAGTGGTCCCGGGCGATCAACCCCTCGGCCATCACAGCGGTGGTGGGTATCTGCTGGCTCATACCCGCTGCCTGATTCCTTGCGCCTTGATCTTCTCCTGCAGGATCATGAGGCCGTTGATCAGGTCCTCCGGTCGGGGCGGGCAGCCGGGAACGTAGACGTCGACGGGGACTATCTTGTCCACGCCCTGGAGGATCGCGTAGTTGTTGAAAACGCCGCCGGTGGAGGCACAGGCGCCCATGGAGATGACCCATTTCGGTTCAGGCATCTGGTCATAGATCTGGCGCAAAACGGGCGCCATCTTCTGCGACACACGGCCCGCGACGATCATCAGATCCGATTGCCGCGGCGAGGCCCGCATGGCCTCGGAGCCGAAGCGGCCCAGGTCATAGGCGGGGCCGGCGGCCGCCATCATCTCGATGGCGCAGCAGGCGAGGCCGAACTGGGCCGGCCAGACCGAGTTGGCCCGGCCCCAGCCGACCAACTTGCCGACAGTGGTGGTGAGCACATTCTCCCCCAGCGGCTCGAGGAGCTGTTCTACTCCCAATCGAAGCCTCCCTTGCGCCAGATGTGGCCCAGCGCCACGAGCAAAATTGCTATGAAAACGAACATCTCGATCACGCCGAACCACTTCAACTGGCGCAGGATGACCGCCCAGGGGTAGAAGAAGACAGCTTCGACGTCGAAGATGATGAAGAGCATCGCCGTCAGGTAGAAGCGGACCGACATGCGCTGCCGGGCGGGGGTAGTGGGCACCATGCCCGACTCATAGGGCAGGCGCTTGGCCGTGTACGCCTTGGCTGGACCCAGGACGTAGGAGAGGGTCAGGAGCAGCCCCACGACAAGCACGACGATCACCGTGTAGATGACGAGTGGCGCGTAGTCGCTTAGCAAAAACATCTCCAGGTGGCAATGGCCGGAGGGGACTATGCCGCCAATTCTAGTGCTCGGCGGATTGCGTCAGCGCCCAGGTTGCGCCTACGGGTACTCACCGCTGGCTGGAGAGCTGTGGCTGTGGCGGATCCTCGTGCCGTTGGTGAGGGTGGCGTCGACTGGACAGTAGCGGTTGCAGGCCATGTCCAGCGCCTTCTCCACCTTGGTCTCGTCGGGCGTGAAGCCATCTTCCCAGCCGATCTGGAAGTTGATCCGAATTGAGCTGAAGGCGCGGGGCCAGTCAGCCTCCTGGTCGCCCTCCACTAGGTGTACTGCTCAAATAGGTTATTGACAAGAGGAGAGCCATCCTGTGGGGTTGAGGTGTCGACGCCCACCCACGCAGGAGGCTCTCTATGCCACATCGTAGAGCGATGCTCACCCCCTTTGGCCGGCTGCTCTTGGTTCAGCGAGTGTGCGAGCAGAACTGGTCGGTGCCGAGAGCCGCAGAGTCGGCTGGGGTCTCGCGGATGACCGTCTACAAGTGGCTTCGCCGCTACCAAACTGAAGGCATGGCGGGACTCGACGACCGCTCCTCGCGGCCTTGGAGCTCGCCTCGTCAGACCTCGGCCAGGGAGGTCGCGGCGGTGCTCCAGCTGCGGCGACGTCGGCGTTGGGGACCGCATCGTATCGCTCCCACCCTGGGCATCCCCCGCTCGACCGTCTACGCGGTCCTCCGCCGCCAGGGCGAGTCCCGCCTGAGCGACCAAGATCGCTCCACCGGACTCCGTATCCGTTATGTCCGCGAGAACCCTGGGGAGCTGCTCCACCTTGACGTCAAGAAGCTGGGTCGAATTCCAGAGGGCGGCGGACATGCCTTGCTCGGGGACCAGGCGCGGGTCCGTCGAGGCGGCGGCTGGGAGTACCTGCACGTTGCCATCGACGATTGCTCCCGCGTCGCCTATGGCGAGATCCGGCCGGCCGATGATGGACCCCAAGCGGCTGGCTTCTTGCTCGCCGCGGCAGGCTACTTCCGCGACCATGGTGTCCACATCGAGCGGGTCATGACCGATCGTGCTTACGCCTACACCCACTCTCGACTCTTCGAGAGCGCCCTGAGCGAGATCGGCGCCAAGCACAAGCTGACCTCGCCCAGGCGCCCGCAAACAAACGGCAAGGCCGAAGCCTTCATCAAGACCTCGCTCCGAGAGTGGGCCTACGCTCAGCTCTACCTCTCCAACCAGGAGCGAGTACAGGCCCTGCCGCTCTGGCTCGCCTACTACAACCATCACCGCACCCACACCGAGCTCAAAGACCAGACTCCAATGGCCGCGCTTGTCAGCAACGTATCCAGGAAGTACACCTAGTGATCGCCGCTTACCTGACCTACTCTCACTACGAGCAGGTGCCGCTGGCCTGCACTCAGGGCCAGGTGGCGAACTGCGCGGCCGTCACCCACAGCAGCTACTCCACCCTGCCTGGCAGCGAGGTGCCCATCTCGGTGCCGGGACTGCTCTTCTTCGCGGGGGTCACCGTTTGGGCCGTGCTGGCGCTGAGTCGAGTGTTCGAGAAAAGTGCCTGGGCCGAGAGGGCGCTCCTGTTCTGGTCAATGGCTGGGCTGCTTTTCGTGCTCTATCTGGTCTTCGTCGAGATAGTCCGCCTCCAACGTATCTGCGAGTGGTGCACAGCAGCGCACGTGCTGACGCTAGTCATCTTTCTGCTGGCTCTGAACCGGGTGGGCCGGCCCACGGCGGCTTAGAACGGAGACTGAGGTCAGCCCGAGTACGGTTTGACGAACTCGGTCAGCTCCTCCAGCCGACGCAGCGCAGCGTCCCGGCCGTCGGGCGGCACGTAGAATACACACCGCTGCAGGCCGGCCGCGAGGAATCGCTCGACCTCCTGGGGGTCGGTGCGAGCGCCGTAGACCTGGACGGGGATCGGACCCCTGCCCGCCTCGTCCGCCAGGCGCTGCAGCTCGGCGATACGGTCGAGCCATCGGCCCCGGTTGGGCATCCAGCCGTCTGCGTAACGCACCACCCGCTTCAGTGTGTTGGGCCCGTTGCCGCCGAGCCAGATAGGTGGGTGCGGCTTCTGGACAGGCTTGGGCCACAGCCAGAGGGGGTCAAAGTTGACGTGCCGACCGTGATACTCAGCTTCGTCCTCCGTCCAGATGGTCTTCATCGCCTCGACCCGCTCGCGCAACACGCCCCAGCGCTGGCTGAACTCGGTGCCGTGGTTGGCCATCTCCTCGCGGTTCCAACCGCCGCCGACGCCGAAGAGCAGGCGGCCGCCGGAGACATGGTCGAGGCTGGCCACTCGCTTCGCCAGGTCAATCGGCTCGTGCTCGACGACCAGGCAGACGCCAGTGCCCAACTTGAGAGTGGTAGTCGCTCCGGCAGCGACTGTGAGAGCGACGAAGGGGTCAAGTGTGTGCCAATACTCCTGCGGCAGGTCGCCACCACTGGGGTAGGGAGTCTGCCGGGAGACCGGGATGTGCGTGTGCTCGGCCACCCAGAGGGAGTCGAAGCCGCGCGCCTCGACTGCCTGGGCGAGCTCGGCCATGCCTATCGCGTAGTCCGTCGGAAAGATGGCGATGCCGAATCTCATCGAGGCCCATCTTCTCTCAAGCAGAACAAGGAGCGCAATCTAGTGGTACGGTTTACGTAGAGAATGTTGCAGCGTTGCTATCCTGTTTTGCATGG
This sequence comes from Candidatus Dormiibacter inghamiae, assembly GCA_016464825.1. Classification (GTDB taxonomy): domain Bacteria; phylum Chloroflexota; class Dormibacteria; order Dormibacterales; family Dormibacteraceae; genus Dormiibacter; species Dormiibacter inghamiae. The sequence goes on from JAEKNQ010000030.1 coordinate 13,768, forward strand.
GAGTGCCCTTCCGATTCATGTCTGGACGGGCTGAGACCGATCTGACCGGGGGTCGTCGAGGGTCTCGCTCGGGCATCTCTCTACCAGTTCAGTCCGGAAGGGCGCGACAGTGGGACCTGTTTGACGGCGACGCGCTGCGAGCGCTCTTCGAGAATGCTCCTGACGGCTTGGTCATCCTCTCCACGGGAGGGGACGTCATCCACTCCAACCGCGCAGCCAGGCGGCTCCTGGGCGGCTCGGGGCTCTCGCTGACCGAACGGTTGCGGGGGATCCAACTGGCCGCGGGGTCCTCGCAGACAGCTCAGGCCGAGCCGGGCGGCGCCGCTTGCGAGGTCCGCGCCGCCCCGACCAGCATCGGTGGCGAAAACGTCTGGCTGCTCTCGGTTCACGACGTGACAGCTCTCCGCCGCACCGAGCAGGAACGCGAGACAGGCCGGCAGGAGGCGCTCGACGCCTCCCGGCTGAAGGGCGAGATCCTGAACCTCGTAGCCCATGAGTTCCGCAGCCCACTCAGCGTGATCGGCGGCTACCTTTCCATGATGGCTGAGGGCCAGCTCGGCGAGGTGCCCCCTATGTGGGCCCTGCCAATCGAGCGCACCCAGCAAAAGGTGGAAGAGCTGAAGGGCATGGTCAACGACGTGTTGACAGCCGCTCGCCTCGAGTCCGGCCGTCTGCAGGTCAATCGCCAGAACCTTGACGCCGGCCTGCTGGTGAAGCTGGCCGCCGAGCGCGCCAAGGGTCGCGTGGCCCTGCTCGAGGCGGACCTCCAGTACGACGTCTCGGACGAGGCGCTGCCTGTGAACGTGGATACCCACCAGCTCGGCATAGTGCTGGACAACCTGGTCAACAACGCCCTCAACTATTCCGAGGGGAAGCCTGAGCTGCGCCTGACCAGCCGCCGAGCAGGCGACGAGGCTGAGATCAGCGTCTGCGATCATGGCCCAGGCGTCGCCTCTGAGCTGCAGGAGACCATTTTCGAGCGCTTCCAGCGCGGGGGTGGACAGGGGGAGCCGCGTCGGCGCGGCATCGGCCTGGGCCTGGCCATCGCCAGGGACCTGACCGAGCTGAACGGCGGGAAACTTTGCCTGGCCTGGAGCGAGCTCGGCAGGGGCAGCCGCTTCACGCTTCGTCTCCCACTCGCCGGCTGATCGGCGCTCCGGTCCGCGGCGTGCGGACCTTGTTAGCCTCTGTGTCCTGAATGACCTCTCCCAGGCCCGGCCGCTATGAGCCCGAGAACCCGAGCCGGATCTACCACACAATGCTGCTGGCGGGCTACGCCGGCCTGATCATCTTGGTGGTCGGACTGCTGACATTTCTGGCCACTTCGCCACCCGGCCGCCACACTGCTCTACACACCGACGCCAGCGTCTACACCTACGACCCGGCGAGCAGCAGCATCAAGGGCGAGCCGCAGCAACACTTCCCCGCCGGTCAGGAGTTTGCAGGCTTGGTCAGCTGGGAAACGCTGCCTGCGGCCACAACTGTGGGCGCCAAGTGGTACGGCGCGCTGCAACAGGTGGAGGGCTCGGTTGGCCCGGCCAGGGCGGGCGAGCTGGCAGCGGCAGCCAAGCCGGTGCCTGTGCGGTCGAGTCAGACAGCCGCCCCCCTCCTGCCCGGCCGCCACACGCTCATGATCCTGCGCTATTCCGGGGGGCTGCCATTGGAGATCGTGGGCCGCATCAGCGTCATCGTCGACCGCTACAGATGACGGTGGCTGTCTCCCGGCCCGCCCGCCCGCTCCGCGCCTTTCTGGGCGCCGGCGCCATCGGCGTGCTGCTCCTGGTGGCCATGGCCATCACCTCAGTGGCGAACGTACGCTCCCATGGAGCGCCGCAGTGGACCGGCTGGTTCGGGCTGGTGGCCGGCGCGCTGGCGCTGGCCGGCGGGGTCTACGGCCTGCGAGCGGTGCGCGAGCCTACTCGCCGCTCGAGCCATCTCCGGCGAGCGCTGCTGCTCTTCGGCCTCGGGCTCTTCGGCTGGCTGGTGGTGATGGACGTCTTCACCTACCTGCTGCTGGCCGGCCCAGAGGTGGCGCTGGCCGCCGCTCTCGCCTGCGTACCCACCACCGGCCTCGCCCTGTTGGCGGTGCGCTGGCTCGACCGCTACGACAGCCAGCCCTGGCCCTATCTGCTGGCGGCGCTCATCTGGGGAGCCCTGGCGGCCACGCTCCTGGTGTCGCTCTCGGAGACGCTCTGGCAGATGGCCAACTACGACCTGGTGCCGGGCCAGCCGCTCGAGATCTCCATCGCTTTCATGGCCGGCAGCAACGAAGAGGTGGCCAAGGGAGTGGCAGTTTTCCTGCTCTATCTTGTCCTGCGCGAGCGCTTCCAGGGCGTGGTGGCGGGAATCGTTTACGGCGCCGCTGTCGGCATCGGATTCAACTTTCTGGAGACGATGACTTACATCGCTCACCTCTACTACCTCTTCTCAGGTCTGGTCCCCGACCCGAAAGCCGGCCCGGCCTGGGTGGGCCCGCTGGCGGCTGGGGTGGCGCAGTGGTTCATCAGGCAGATCCTGGGCATGTTCTTGGGCCATCCCACCTATACGGCACTGATCGGCGCCGGGATCGGAGCCGCAGCTGTGCTGCCCAAGCGCCACCAGCGCTTTCTCAGCATCCTCGGCGGCCTGCTCCTAGCCGTCGCCGCTCACTTCTCCTGGGACGCGTGGGCTTCCCTGTTCCCCACCTCCAGCAGCAACGCTCTGCTTCTGCTCATCTCCATCCCTGCGCGCAATGTGCTCATGACCGGCCCCTTCACAGTGGTGGTGCTGCTGGTGCTGGTGATGGGGCTGGAAGTAGAGGGCGCGGGTCTGCGCCGCCAGCTCGAGCAGGAGGTGGCTGCCGCCGGCGGCGCGGTCGGGGCGGAGGAGGTTCCAGTCCTGCTCAGCGCCTGGCGGCGCCTGGACAGCCGCTATGCCGCCTTCGCCCTGCGCGGCTGGCGCGCCTACAGCAGGCTCAGCCAGCTCCAGACAGCGCAGCTCCGGCTGGCCCGCCTCAAGTGGCAGCGTCAACAGCAGGGCCGGCCTGCCGATGCGGAGTCCGAGGCGGCCGGCCGGTCCCGGATCCTAGAGCTGCGCCAGGCCCTGGCGGCTGAGGACTAGGCCCGGCGGGCGGGCAGCCTGCCCCAGACCATGCGGGCCAGACTGAGCACCGCCACTGTGCCTGCCATCGACCACGTCAACGCCGAGACGAGCGGATCGCTGAAGTCGGTCCCTGCCAGCACCGCGTGCAGGAAGAGCAGGCCGAACGCCAGGTAGGAGAGGCGGTGCAGCCAGCGCCAGAGCTGCCCCGGAAGGCGCCCCCTTAGCCAGCCGGTCAGTGCCACCAGAAGGAACAACTGGAGGGTCACCGTGCCCAAACCGATGGCAAGTTGGCCACGCGGGTCGTAGGGCGCCTGGAACGGTACCAGCAGGTCCAGCGGTCCTACGCGAGCCGTCTGGTCAAGCAGCAGACCGGCAATGTGAAGGCCGCCCAGCGGGAGCCAGAGAAGCGCCGTGTACTCATGCAGCGAGCGAAGGCCACGGTTGGGGCCGAGAAAGTCAAGCACTGCTGTGCGCAGTGCCAGACCCGTCAGGAGCGAGACGCTCAGCGCCGCAAACGAGGCCAGGCCGGAGATCCTGGCGAGCACCCAGAAGAGCGTCTGTTGATCCATCAGGCGCTCAGCGCGACAGCTCTGGGTTTCCTTTCCAGCCAGAAGCCGAGCGTCCGGCCGATTAGCACCAGCGGCGCCCGCTCCGAGCCGAGAAGAAGTCCTGTCTTCGCCCACATCTCTGCTTCCAGAGCGCATGTGGCCACCACCGAGACCTCGGCCAGATCGCTCTCGGACGGGCGGCCCGTGCGAGGGTCGATCAGATGATGCTTCGGGCCGCCGGCCGAAGACCAGCTCCTGCGTTGGCTGCTGCTCGTGGCAGCACCCTGGTCGCGCAGCAGCAGGGTCACGCCCGCCATTCGAACCGGCCAGCCGGCGTCGTCAGGGCCGCCGCCCCGCGCGAACAGGTCGCCGCCCAGATTGACCAGGCAGTTCGGCGCCAGCCAGCCGGCCAGCTCATCGGCCAACCAACCCTTCGCGATGCCGCCCAGATCGAGGGCGGTGCCAGCTCGAAGCCGAGCCCTACCCGGTCGGACCGAGAGCATGGCAGGCAGCGGTGGCGGCGGCTCCGGTGGTGGGTGAGCAAGGCCGGCGCCGAGGCGGAGCGGCCTCGTATAGCCGGCAGCCAGCAGCGCCGGCAACACGCCGGCGTGCACCCAGCCCGCAGTCTCTTCCCAGCTCCGCAGGGCCGCCTGCAGCAGCGCTTCCAGGTCAGTGGAGATGGCGTGCCAACCGCCTGCCGCGGCATTGAGCCGGCTGAGCTCGCTCTCGGATTCGAAGCGGGTCAAGCGCCGATGAGCGGTGCTTATGTGGTCGACTGCGACGTCCAGCCGTTCGCCGCTACCTTCCACCGCCAGCAGGTGGCAGTCCGTGCCCAGGGCCCGGAAGCGCCGCTCGCCAAGGCGTGGTCCCCTAGGAGGCATAGGTCGAGGTGACCGGCGTCACGTCGCCGGTCTTCACGCTTGGCGAGAGGTTGAGGCTGCTCTCGGGCTGGCTCGCAGGGGCGCTGGGCCGGTTCACGACAGCGGGATGCAGCGGTGCCGCGGAGTTCTTTACGTGAGCGTTGACGTAGAGCGCCGCCAGACAGGTGAAACCCACCGTCAGCAGGGTGGTGGCGGCCTTTAGTCGAGCCGGCCGCATTCAGTAGGCCAGCGCCGGCTGCTGCAGAGCGCCCAGCCGGTCGAAGCTCTCGCCCAGAATCTCTTTCGGGTCGGCGCCAAGATGCCCAGCCAAGATCTCCTGATAGACCGAGCGGAAATCAACCGTGTACTTGAGGTTGTTAGTGGGGTCGAGGTCGGCCAAGCTGGGGGCTGCACCGTAGAGGCCGCCCTTCACAGGACTGCCGATCAGGAACACCGGTGACGCGGAGCCGTGATCGGTTCCGCCCGATGCGTTCTCCTTGGGCCGGCGGCCGAACTCCGACCAGGTGGCGATGAGCACTTTGTCGGCCATGCCGTGGGCGGCCAGGTCCTGGTAGAAGGCTCCGACCGCGCTGTCGACGTACCCCATCAGGTCATCGTGACGCGTCAGCTCGGTGTAGTGGGTGTCGAAGCCACCCAGCGTGACGTGGAGCAGCCGCACCCCGGTGCCTGTCGTGATGAGCTCGGCCGCCAGCTGCAGCGCTGAGGCGAGCTGGTTCTTCGACGCATAGACCAGCTGCTCCTGATCGGTGTATGTGGCCTGGGGCTGGTAGTTGGCGGCTGAGGTGCGCAGCGCGTTGACGCTCTCGCCTGCTGTCGCGATGGAGCTGTCGAAGAGAGCGCCATAGATGCCTGGCGTGCCCTGGTAGAGCGCGCCCACTGCTGCCTCCACCTCGCTGCCGCCAGTGAAGCCGTACTTCTTCTGATCGCTGATCACAGTCATGGTGGCCTGCAGATCGCGGAGCGCCCCCGGCGTGTCGGTGGCGCCGCAGGCGCAGCCAGTCAGCGGATGACCTGCGCTGTCGTAGTGCTGGGCCAACGTCCGGCCCAGCCAGCCGTTGACCTGGCGGAGAGACGGATCGCCTGTCTCCCAAATGCGCGTCGACTCGAAGTGCGAGAAGCTGGGCTGGGAGTAGCCAACGCCCTGCACCACAGCGAGCTTGCCCTGGTCCCAGAAGCCCTTCAGGTTCTTCAGGTTTTGATTCAGAGCGAACTCGGCGGTGATGGGCAGAGCGCCCGCCAGCGACATCCCGGCCAGCTTAGGCCGGAGATCGTGAAGCTTGGGATCCGTGAGTGGGATCACTGTGCGGAGGCCGTCGTTGCCGCCCGCAAGCTGGATCATGACCAGCACGTGGTCGTTCTGGACGCCGTTGGTCTTGGCGGCGTAAACGGCTCGGGCAAAGGCGTCAGGGACTGCCGCGTAGCCGGCCGCCAGGGCGGCGGCACCGGCGCCGAAGACCAGCCCCGAACGGAGGAAGGAGCGGCGGTCAAGACGGTTGATCCCAATCTCTTCAGTCATGTCTTCACCTACTTCAGTTGGAACTCTGGCGAGGCCAGGGCGATGAACCAGCGAGCGTGGTCGTCTGGAGCCTGGTTGAGCAGGCTGGCGGTCTGCTTGCCCAATACGGAGTCGAGGTGTCCGAGCGCGGAGCCGGCGGCGGGCAGTTGCCTGGTCAGAGTCAGCGCGGCGGTGGCGAAGTTGACCCGAGCCAGCATCGTGTTTGAAGAGACCCAGGAGTCGTTGTTGGGCCAGCCGCCCACGTCCGGCGGGTCGAACAGCACCTGTCCCATCAGATGAGAGAAGGCGCCGGCCAGGGTGACCGCCTGAGGCCCTGTATTGCCAAGCGCCTTGAGCCCCGAAACCATGAACTCGACAGAAGACTTCACCAAGCCTCGATAGTTGGTTGAGGTGAACTCCTGACTAGTGAAGACCTCTCGGAGCAGCGTCCGCATGTCATAGCCGCTGGAGCGGAACCTATCCGCCAGCCGCTTGACGTAGCCACCGTCGGGCTGAGGGGTGACGAAGTGGACAGCCACCTTGCGCGAGATGAATACAGCTGTCGCCGGCTGGGCCAGCAGCTGCTTCAGCACAGCATCGGTGTTCCAGGCCTGGGTCTTGCCGAGGAACTTGAGTGGGGCGCCCCGATAAGCGCGGTTGGGTGCGAACTGACCTGACGCCTGACGACTCCAAGTGGGATACCGCCGGGTGACGCCATTCTTCTGGTCCAGCGTTGCCTCGACTGAGCCATCGGGCGTGGGCTCCCGCCAACCGGCCAAGGCCGCGGCAGCCGCCCGCACGTCGTCCTCGCTGTAGTTGCCGACACCCAGCGTGAACAGCTCCATCAGCTCCCGGGAGTAGTTCTCGTTGGGGTTGGCGCCGGTGCTGGTCGCGAGATCGAGATAGCGCAGCATGGCCGGGTCGGTGGTGACCTTGGTCAGCATGGAGCCCAGGTCGGTCAGCGCCATGTTCCGCCAGGTCAGGTTCTGCCAGTAGATGAAGGGATCGCGGACGCCGACTTTCCGGTAGTCGCTGGTGAAGTGGTTGTGCCAGAACAGCGTCATCCGCTCGGCAAACGGCGTTTTGCTCGTGAGCATGTGCTGCAGCCACCAGTTCTGGAGCGCTGCCGGGCTGACGCCGTAGCCGCCGAGCAGTTCGTAGGGCGGCGGCTGCTGGGGCGGCGTTTCCAGCAGCCGATCGATAGTGCGGCTGTAGCCGTCCGAGCTGGCCTGTTCCAGCTCGGCGGCAGAGGCGCCGAAAGTGGTGCGGCGGAGGAGATGGTTCACCCGCGCCGTCTCGGAGTTGAGAGGTGATACCCAGTCGAGGCCGCTGCCGTGGGCGCCGGTCAATGCCTGCTGAACCGCCGGCGCCAGAGCCAGCAGCCGGAGGCCGCCGATCCCCGCCCCGCCGGCCACGGCCGCAGCCAGCGCTTGTCGCCGCGTGAGGCGGCCACGACGCGGTTGGGCTGGAACCGAGCTGCCTTCCCCGGGCGCTGCAACCGTCATGTCAGCATTGAACCGCGCGGCGCTCGCACCGTGGTCACCGCGGTGTCAAGCCTTTGTAATTACGGCCCTTTTGAGAGTGCCAACCTGCCATGTATCCGGACCTTCGAGAGTCAGCAAGCCCGGTTTCCGGTTAGCGCCGAACCTCAAATCATGTGTCGACTGAACAATGCGCCAGGCTGGAGCGTCCTAGCAGTAGAAAGAAAAACACCCTTCCTCCCATGCCGGCGGTGGTTCGCGAAAGCGGGCCGCCGCCTTTTCAGGAGAACCCTTCCTCCCAACAGGCGGTGGTTCGCGAAAGCGGGCCGCCGCCTCTCCCCAAGACCCTTGCTCCCCTACCGGGCGGTGGTTCGCGAAAGCGGGCCGCCGCCTTTTCAGGAGAACCCTCCTCCCAACAGGCGGTGGTTCGCGCAAGCGGGCCACCGTCTCCTTTTGAGCCCACTGCAGCCCGCTCCGGAGGAGCTTCCAACCAGCTCGCAGTCTCTTATGACTCACGCATAATGCCCGGAGATGCGAGGCAGACGCCTGTGACGAAGTTGGAGCAGCTAGTCACCAGGTGAGCTCGCTGGTTCTCCACAATGCCCGCCTCGTCACGCCCGCTGGAGTCATCGGTCAGGCCTGGCTGCGGATCAGCGGCAGTCAGATTGATGCGGTCGAAGCCGGCTCTCGGCCGGTCGCTGACGGTCCCAGCCGTGACCTGGGCGGTGCCTTTCTGGCGCCTGGCTTCATCGACATGCACGTCCACGGCGGCGGGGGCGCTTCAGTGGTGGAGGGCGAGCCGGAGCAAGTGCGCCGATCTGTTGCCTACCACCGCGCCCACGGCACAACTGGCCTTCTGCTGAGCCTCGTCACCGCGCCTCTGGCCCGGATGGAGGCAGCTGTCCGTCGCATCGCGATCCTGGTCGAGCAGAAAGAGCCCGCGGTGCTGGGCTGCCACCTGGAGGGCCCGTTCCTCAGCCGGCGGCGCTGTGGCGCCCAGGATCCACGATTCATGCTGCCGCCCGATCCAGAAGCCCTGGGCCGGCTCTTCGAGATGGGCAGGGGCTGCATCCGCATGGTGACGGTGGCGCCGGAAGCGCCGGGGGCACTGGATCTGGTCCGGCGAACCGTGGCGGAGGGTGCGGTGGCGGCGGTCGGCCACACAGATGCGTCGAGCGATCAGGTGACAGCTGCCATCGAGGCTGGAGCCCGGGTCGGCACCCACCTCTTCAATGGGATGCGTCCCTTCAGCCATCGGGATCCCGGTCCCGTCGGCGCGCTTCTGAGCGACGAGCGGGTCGTCTGCGAGCTGATCAACGACGGCGTGCATGTCGCTCCGGAGGTGGTCCAGATCGTCTTCAACGCGGCTCCAGGACGCGTCGCCCTCATCACTGACGCCATCGCGGCGGCCGGTATGCCGGATGGAGACTATGAGCTCGGCTCGCTCGCGGTGCGGGTCAGTGAAGGGCGTCCCGCACTGAAGGAGGGCGGCTCGCTCGCCGGCAGCACGCTCACCATGGACCGCGCGGTTCGCCGCACGGTCCAAGACGCTCGGCAGTCCCTGCCCACCGCGGTCGCGGCCGCGAGCAAGGTGCCGGCCCAGGTGCTGGGCTTGGCGAAGTGGCTGGGCAGCGTTGAGGTGGGCAAGCAGGCTGACCTGGCGGTGCTGGGGGCGGATCTCGAGCTGCAGGCGGTTGTGGCGCGCGGTGTCTGGCAGGAGGCGGCCGGCCGGGGCCGACCGGCTGATTTGCTCGCTGAGTAATGAGCCTGCGCTGGAGCTGGGCCGAAGATTCAGCCGGACAGTAGACAAATGCCGGTCGACAACACCATCTACGACCGGCCTGGCGACCTGTGGTGGGGCGACGACAGCCCGCTCTCGGCGATCCGCACAGCACTCAATCCCGGCCGGCTGGAGTATGTGGGTCGAGTCTCCGCGTCTCTGGGCATCGATCTCAAAGGCAAGACAGTGCTCGACCTAGGGTGTGGCGGCGGCTTGCTGGCAGAGGAGCTCGCGCAGCTCGGTGGCCGCGTGACCGGCGTCGACCCTGCGGAGGCGTCGCTGGCGGTGGCACGAGATCACGCTGTGAGTGGAGGGTTGGAGATCGAGTATCAGGCGGGCAGCGGAGAGGCACTGCCGCTCCCCGACGCATCCTTCGACATCGTGTGCTGCTGCGACGTCTTGGAGCACGTGGACGACTTGGAGAAGGTCATCTCAGAGAGCAGCCGTGTCCTCAAGCCAGGCGGCCTGTACCTCTACGACACGATCAACCGCACTCTTCGGAGCCGGCTGGTCCTGGTCAAGCTTTTGCAGGAGTGGTCGTGGACGAGCTTCATGCCTCCGGATCTCCATGACTGGCACCAGTTCATCAGGCCCACCGAGCTCGTCAGCAGCCTGGAGCGTCACGGCCTGCGCAGCCTCGGCTACGCCGGCCTCAAACCCGCCGCCGGGCCGTTGGCACTCCTGCGCTTCCTGCGCCAACAGAAGCGAGGCCGGTTGACAGCGGTGGAGCTCGGCGAGCGCGCAGTCATGAAGCTGAGCCGCGACACCTCCATCCTGTACATCGGCCACGCGATCAAGGACGGCGGACTATGCCGCTCGATCTAGCAGCCTGTGAATCCTAGTCAAGGTTACGACGAGGCCCGGCCGGGGCCAGCGCTGAAGGCCAGGATGGTTGGGATCCAGAACGAGCCACTGGCGCCCCTCCACGGCAATGAGCAGCACGCTGTGGCCGCCAGTCGAGTAAGTCTGCGGTCGCAGAATGTTCCAGCCCCAAGTGCCATAAAGCCCTGGTTTCTCCTGGCCCCAGGCTAGGTTGGCCACCAGCAGCTCGTCCTTCGCCGGCCGCACCGGCAGCCCCGGAAGAGCAGGCCGGGTCCGGGAACGAATCGCAAGGCCTTGCGCTCCCGCCAAGGCCTCGATCCGGCGATCCAGGCGCGCTCTGCGCCGGGGCAATCCGAAGTAGTCAAGAAGACCAGGAGGGCCGTAGGCATCTCGAGCGCCGAGAGCCAGCGTGACCGCGCCGAGCTCAGGTAGGGATTTCAGCCCCAGTAAGCCCAGCGCCGCCAAAACCGACGCCGCTGTGCAGGCGCCTCCGCGGTTCGGCACCCAGAAAGATTCCGGATCCTCGAGCATGCCGGCCCTAACGCTGTGGCGCCCCCGTCTGCACAGCGGTGATCGCCAGGCGCTGCTGCGCCAGGCTGCCCGCCCAGAGCGGCCAGCAGGTGGTCAGAGTCGTGCGGTCCGGGCCCGTCTGCGCCAGCGGTCGGGTGTCGTTGGGCTGCACGATCTGGCGCTCCGTGACTTTGTAGTGGTAGTCCCCCCAGCGCGTCTCCAGGATGACCTCGTCGCCTGGCTGCAGGTCCCCAAACTTGATCCAGTAAACGTTGTGAGCCGCGACCCCCACGTTCCCGTGCTGCCCCGGCCAGGGGGTGGTCGGATAGTGGCCCGGGCCGGCCGCCAGCACCTTGAGGCTGACACCCTCAGCTATGGCCGCTCGATAACCGAACTTCGGCACTCGGATGGCAAAGGCGATGCCATCTTGCGCCCGGGCATTGGCGGGCGGCACCTGCCCGGCTGGGAGAGGCGGCGTGACGCCCGTGTCATGAATCTGGCTCCAGCGGGTGTCGAGCTGTCTCTGTTCGTTGGCGGCCTGCAGATATTCACCGCCGGCGAGCCCGAGCAGGATCAGCCCCGCCAGCAAGAGCGCCAGGCCCAAGAGCCGGCGCGCTCCCAACCGGCGCTGGCGTCGGCGCCCCCGCGTGGGAAGGACTGTTGTGCTGTTCATGGGGCCGCGGCGATGGTACAGGCGCCGGTTGGCTGCTCAGCCTGTCTTCAGCTGGGAGCGACCCGCGTCGGGACTCCCCCGTTGGCCTCTGCGGCTGCCGGCCACCTGCTTGTCGGCTCGGGCCAGGGCGCGGCCGGCAAGGCGCTGGGCGCGGCCGAGCCGCCGGTCCTGTCGCTTCCCGTGCTCGACTTGGAGCACCTCCTCCAAGCCGCGGCGCAGGTCATCGGCGCTCCTTCGGACTTGAGCCTCGGCCGCCTTGAGCTGCAGCAGCTCAGCTTCTACTGCAGCCAAGTGCTCGCGTGAGCGCTCCAGCTCAGCCCTGAGCCGCTCCCCCTCCCTGGCGTCGTGGCGGAGGCGGTTGAGAAGCTGCTTCAGCTCGGCTTCAGATGCCATGGCCAGAGCTTAGCCAGCAGGAGCTATCAATGGCAACGTCGCAACCCGCAGAGCAACCGATTGCTGCCCGTCAGCTACCCTCCGCCGCCGAAGGCCCGGTTCCCTCAGCAGATCGTGTCCAAGAACCTCTCCCGAAAGGCTTCCGCGTCGACTTCGAGAGCGAGTTCGACAGGGCCCTCTGCCTGACGGCCGGGGCGCAGGTCAGCCACAGTCATGCCTCGCGTGCGCTCACCCCGCAGCTCCACCCGAAGCTGAGTCTTCCGGTAGGTGGCGAAGGAGCGGTCAAGCGCTATGCCAGCGGCCAGCGGATCATGCAGGGCGCAGGTGCGGAGGCCCATGAACTCCTGGTAGCGGTCCAGATAGAACTGGAGGATGTCCCAGCAGAAACGGGCTGTGTCGCGCTGGGAGTGCTCGATGCGCTTCTGATCGGCCTCACTGAGCAGCGCCTTCATGGTCACGTCCAGCCCCACCATGGTCACCGGCCACCCAGCTGTGAAGACCAGGTCGGCCGCTTCCGGATCGTGCCAGATATTGGCCTCAGCATGGGTTGTCACATTGCCGGGTGCGACTGCCGCTCCGCCCATGACCACTACGTGGGGAATCAGCTTGGGCAGGTCGGGGTCCAGCAGCAGTGCGAGACCGAGGTTGGTCAGCGGCCCGATGGCCAGCAGAGTCAGCTCACCCGGCCTCTCACGCGCCAGGCGGATGATCTGCTGCGCCGCCTCTCCCTGAGTCGGTTCGGCGCTGGGGACCGGCTGGCTGGTGTTGCCCAGGCCGTCGTCCCCGTGGATGTGAGCCGAGATGTCGACAGGCTGGGCCAGGGGCCGGTCCGCCCCCACGACCACCGGGATGCCCGAGAGCCCCGCCACATCCAGGACCCGGATCGTGTTCCGGGCGCCCGTGAGCGCCGTGACGTTGCCGTGCACGCTGCCCACGGCGACCAGGTCGCAGAGCCCGCTGTTCGCCAGGTAGAGAATAGCCAAGGCATCGTCGATGCCTGTGTCGCAGTCGAGCAGAACTGGCACCTTGTCAGACAACTAAAGGAAACCTCCAGGGTTGAACGGCCGAGGGAGCGTCGATTGGGCCCGGTCCGCCGCAGCATCGGCGCACCTGATGACGAGGTCGACGAAGGCGAACCTCCTACCTGGTGTGGGTTGCGGTGCCGGCCTGGGCCAGGGCCGCTTCCCAGTCCAGCCCGGTGATCCTGAGCAGCTCTTTGCGATCGGGCAGGGATGATTGGGCGCCGTGCCGAGTGACTGCCGCGGCCGCAACCGCACTCCCCAGTCGCGCACCGGTTACCAGATTGGCCCCGGCAGCGAGAGCGGCGGCCAGACCGCCTACGAAGGCGTCGCCCGCGGCGGTGGTGTCGACAGCTGTGACCTCATGCGCCGGCAGCCCGATCCGGCGCTCGCCTTCGACGACCACGCCCTGGCTGCCGCGCGTGGTGATGACGGCGCTGGCACCGCGGCGTCTGAGCTCCCGGCCTGCCTGCTCGCCCGCCAGGCCCGAGATCGAGGCAGCCTCGTCCTCGTTCACGATCAGCACGTCGACAGTGCGGAGCAGATCGTCACTAAGCGGAGCCGCAGGAGCCGCGTTGAGCAGCACCTGAGCTCCCCCCCTCTGTGCCTGGCGGCCTGCGTGCTCGACCGCTGCCAGGGGTATCTCCAGTTGCAGGACGAGCAGATCACCGGCGCTGAGAAGGCTCAGCGCACGCTCCACGTCCGCCTGTCCGACCTGGGCGTTGGCGCCTGGGGCGATCGCTATCGCGTTCTCAGCTTGGGGGTCAACGAGGATCAGCGCTGCCCCGCTGGCCGCCGCGGGGTCGGCCGCCACTCCGCTGACGTCGACGCCGGCACCTATCAGGCTGCGGCGGAGAGCCCGCCCGAAGGAATCGTCGCCGACCCGGCCGACCATCGCCACCGGGGCCCCCAGCTTCGCTGCGGCGACTGCCTGGTTGGCGCCCTTGCCGCCGGGGTGAGTGGCCAGCGAGCCGCCCGCCACAGTTTCCCCGGGCCGGGGCAGGTGCGGCACGGCGAGCACGAAATCAGTGTTGAGGCTGCCGAGCACCACCACTCCCTTCGGGATCTTCACCCCCGCCGGGATTTCGCTTCTCAAGCCTTCACCTTCCGCTGCCGGAGTCTCAACCGCTCAAGTGTGCCTTCTCAGGTGGCCCGGCGCAGAGCCTGTCGGCGCATGGGCCACCAGTTGACGTCCCCCAGAATCCTCATCATCGCCGGCACGAGCAGCAGGCGGATCAGCGTGGCGTCAAGCAGGATGGCGACGGCAAAGGTCAGGCCGAAGCCCTTGTTCAGGGAAAGCTGGCTCAGCGCCAGCGTGCTCGTTACAGCAACCAAAATCAAGGCCGCCGACGTGATCACCTGGCCGGTTCGTTCCATCCCAGCCGCCACCGCCTCGGCGTTCGAGCGGCCGTTCAGCCACTCCTCCCGAATCCGACTGAGCAGGAACACCTCGTAGTCCATCGAGAGGCCGAACAGCCCAGCGAAGATGATCACCGGCACTGTGGCGTCGGTGAAGCCGGCGGTCTGGAAGCGCAGCTGGGCCGCGAGATGCCCTTCCTGGAAGACCCAGGTGAGCACGCCCAGCGCCGCGGCCACGGAGAGCAGGTTCATCAGCACAGCCTTGAGCGGGAGCGCTACCGACCGGAAAGCGATGGCGAGGAGCAGAAAGGTCAGCAGCAGCACGGCGCCAATCACCAGCGGCACATCGCCCGCAAGCACGTTCAGGAAGTCCTGATAGGCGGCCGGCTCACCACCGATCAGCATTGTCACACCGGGCGGCCAGCTGGCTGCCCGCAGCCTGTCCAGCCACAGATGCGTGCTGGGGTCGTTGACCTCTCCCGGTGAGCTCACCTCGTAGACGGCGTAGCCCGGTTTGAAGTAGAGGCCCAGCAGTTGGGGCGGTACGTCCCCAGGCCCCGTCACCGGCTGGCCGCCGGCAGCGCTGCGGACGTCCGCCTCGAGCTCTCGCGCCTGATTCAGATCGCGTACGCCGCGGGCGACCAGAATGGCCGGCTGCTGACGGGCGAAGCTCAAGCGGCTCTCCCCGAGAGCCTGGGCCTGCACAGCGCCGTCGTCAGGCGGCAGGGACTCCGAGCCCAGCACCCCTGGCCGGAGCGCGCGGGCTGGCGACGCCAGCAGCAGGATCACTCCCAGCGTGATCACTATGAAGACCAGCGGCCGGCGCATGACACTGCCGGCCAGCCCGCGCCAGAACCCGGCCAGGCTGCGATTGCGGGTGAAGGGCAGCGCCAGGGAATCCACCCGGGCCCCGAACACAGCCAGGAGGGCCGGGATCAAGGTCAGCGACGCCAGGACCGAGACCACAACCACCAGCGAGCCGCCGAGGCCGATCGACCAGAGCACGTTGAGATGCGAGAGCATGAGGGCCCCAAAGCCGATCGCTACGGTTCCGCCCGATACGACTGTGGCCACACCAGCTGTGCCCACCGTCCTCGCCACCGCAGTCTCCGGATCGGCGCCGGCCCGCAACTCCTCCCGGAAGCGGTTGACGACGAGCAGGGAGTAGTCGATGCCCAGTCCCAGGCCGACCACCGAGGTGACGTTGAGTGAGAACACCGACACAGTGTGGATTCGGGCAACGAAGCCGAGCAGAGCCAGGGCTACAGTGACAGTGCCCAGCCCGGTCAGCACAGGCAGGGCGCCCGCGACCACACCGCCGAACACCAA
Source organism: Candidatus Dormiibacter inghamiae (assembly GCA_016464825.1). Taxonomy (GTDB): domain Bacteria; phylum Chloroflexota; class Dormibacteria; order Dormibacterales; family Dormibacteraceae; genus Dormiibacter; species Dormiibacter inghamiae. The sequence continues at coordinate 29,139 of JAEKNQ010000030.1, forward strand.
CAGCAGCAGGATCAGAGCAAGCGGAGCCGAGAGGCGTTCCGACTGCCCCAAGTCCTGCTCGGAGTGCATCACGAAGTTGTTGTAGACAGCGGCAAAGCCGCCGATGAACACCCGGGCCGGCCCTTCATGGCGGATGCCGCTCGCTTCCCGGGCTGCAGCCAGGAAGTAAGCGGGCTGTTCATTCGATTCCAGCAGCAGGGCAGCCGTCCGCCGGTCCTGGCTCAGAATCGGCCCAACCACCACTGTCGGGCTCTGGGGAGCGGAAGTCTGCCGGGCGAGACGCTCCAGATCGAGGCGCCAAGCCGCCAGCTGGGAGCGATAACCGGCGTCTTCCAGAGCTGCAGAGTCCGATTGAAAGACCACTGCCAGCGCCGGCGCCCGCCGCTCCGGGAACTCCGACTTCAGGACATCCGCCGCCCGGGCCGCCTGAGTGTCGGTCTCGAAGCCGGCCGGCGAGAGAATGCGCGCCGTGGAGGCGGCAAACGCTGCCAGGCCCAACACCAGCAGCAGCCAGACGGCGAGCACCCACCACCGGTGGCGGGCGACGAAGGCGCCCCAGGCCATGGCGAGACGGCGGGGTGGCTCCACCCTCCCATCGTCGCTCAGTGTCCTGCGCCAGAAATTCGTTGAGTAGGTTGTGGCAGGCGCCTGGAGGGCGCCGGCCTGGGCGCCGAGGCCAAGAAAGGAGGCACGACGAGGAGCGCACTTCCAGCCGGGGGCCCTGCGCAAGCGGAGCGTGCGACGCTGGGCCGGGCCCCATGACGCCGGCACCGGTGTCCAGAGCCGCAAATGCCAACGCATCTCTGGCGCGGGACACTAAACAAGCTGGTGGCCGGTCGGCTGGAGCCTTGCCGAGCGCGGCCCAAGCCGGGGCAGTGCTTGCCTCGCCTTCCCCGGTCCCCGGTTGCTACGGTTGAGGCGATGACTGAGCTGGCGGCCGGCGATCTGCTCTATGAGCGGCGCGGCGCCCAGGGCGAGATCGGCTGGCTGACCTTCAACCGGCCGGAGCGACGCAACGCAATCACTTTTGCGATGTACGACGCGTTGCGACAGCTGGCCGAGGAGGCCGGCCATGACCGCTCCCTCAGGGTGCTCGTCGTGAGCGGCGCCGGGGGCAAGGCGTTTGCCGCGGGGACCGACATGAGACAGTTCCACGAGTTCAAGACAGCTGCCGACGCTCTCGCCTACGAGGAACGTATCGAGTCAGTCTTGACAGCCGTCGAGTCAATCCCGATCCCCACCGTGGCCGCCATCCAGGGCGCCTGTACCGGTGGCGGCGCCGCCTTGGCCCTCGCCTGCGATCTCCGCCTGGGCTCGCCCAGTACCCGACTGGGTGTGCCCATCGCCCGCACTCTCGGCAACACGCTCTCGATGGGTAACTTCGTCAGGCTCGTCTCCATCCTGGGTGTGGCCCGGACTAAGCACCTTCTGCTGACCGCGCAGCTGCTCGACGCTCAGCAATGCCTGCAAGCGGGCCTCTTGTGCGAGGTGACAGCTGACGAGCCGGCCCTCCTACCTCGGGCGGAGGAGCTGGCCGCCACGTTGGCAGGGCACGCGCCCATCACCATGCGAACTACCAAGGTGGCGCTGCGCCGCATCGCAGCTCAGCTCATGCCGGCGGAGGGTGGCTCGGACCTGGTGGTCGAGGCCTATCTGAGCTCCGACTTCATGGAGGGTCTGGAAGCCTTCTTCGCCAAGCGCCCGGCCCGCTGGCGGGGCGTCTGAGCTTCCTTCGTTCCGGTCAGTTCAGCTCGATGTCCGTGGGGTAAGTGGCGACGATCGCCAGCTCGCCACCCTGCCTCCGCAGGACCCGGCCCCAGAGCAGCTCGGGCCGGCCGGAGAAGGCATCCGACGGCTTGCCGGGCAGGACGTACCAGCCGTCGCTGTCGATCTCGTCTTTCAGCTGCCCGGGTCCCCAGCCGGCGTAGCCCAGAAAGATCCGCGCTTGGCTCAGGGGCCCGCGGAGCTGGTCAGGATCAGCGCTCCCGTCCACGACACCCAGCCGATCAAGCAAGGGCAGCCAAGCGTCGGGCGCCTCGCCATCACGGGCCAAGCCGAGATGAATGACCGACTCCGGTGACACCGGGCCGCCCAGAAAGACAACTGCCGGCTCGCTCGAGACGGTGCTCCAGTCAGGCGCCATCTCGCGGACCGTGAGCTGGGAAGGCCGGTTCAGGATCACCCCCAGGCTGCCTTCGGCTGAGTGGGCCAGCAGAAGGATCACTGTGCGCTCGAAGTTGGGATCGCCGATGGCGGGCGTGGCGACCAGTAAGCTGCCTCGTTCCAGCATCACCATTCGTCAGCGCCGCGCACCTGTGGCGGCCACGACGGTGTAAGCGAGGTGGTAATGGAAGGCATCCTCGCCCAGCCGCCTCATCTCAGACTCGACAGCGTTGAGGATTCGCCGGCGGAAGTTGAGGCCGAGGCTGTGGAGAAGCGCGTAAGGGCGCGGCCCCGCCCCGGCCATCATGTGCAGCCACTCGGCGGCAGAGCGAACGCGGCCACCTGTGACGAAAGTCGTCTCAGTCATGTCGGTGAAGCCCACATCCTCCAGCATGCCCTTCAGCACCCCAACCTCACCCAACAGGGAGCGCTGGTTACGAGGCTGGCGCAGGGCGATGGGCTGCTCACCGGCGAACTCGTCCAGCACGCCGAAGAAGACCTGCTGCGCCAGGGTGTCCAGCGATCGGCGATGGACGGAGATTCCGATCCGGCCAATCGGCCGCAGCACGCGACGCGCCTCGCTCAGGGATCTGTACGGATCCCGGAGGTAGGCGAGCGAGTCGCCGAAGGTCACAAGGTCGAAGCTCGCATCGCGAAAGCACAGGTCGGGCTCCGCACTGAGTCGCTGATAGTTCAGGTTTCCCGGCGCCCCAGCGCGAGCCAATTCGAGCATGCCGGCGGAGATGTCGATGCCAATCACGTGTCCCTCGGGTGCCACCAGTTTCCCCAGCGGCTTGGCGACGAGTCCCGTGCCGCAGCCGACATCCAGGCAGATCGCGCCGGGCTCAGGCTTCACAAGCTCCAGCAGCCGGGTGGCCACCCGCGGTCTTAGCCCCGCCGCCCAGTCCTCGTATGACTCGGCGCAGGAGTCGAAGAACTCGGCCACCGCCGCTGCGGGACGGGGACTGGTGCGGATGCCCACAACCGGTGCCTGCAAATTAGCGTCCAGTTCCCGTGTTCCCAACTACCTCTTCCGCCTCCTCGCCCTGAGCGGTAGCCGTCAACTGCCTTCCACAATCTGCCCTTTCAACCTGGAAGAACGGCCACCCCGTCCTCCAGTAAGATGCTAGTCGGCCGCCCGAGGCGGCTGGGAGAACTGTCACCGCCGAAGCGCCCCCCGTATGGTCGGCGCCCGCCCCAAGCTTTGCTTAAGCGGCCCGCGTTGTGGCACGCCGCAACCAGGAGAGAGACAAATGGTAGACACTGAGGGAATCATGGCGACTGAAGAGGCGACCGGCCACGGCCGCGGGGCGAAGAACCGCGCTGAGCCGGCCGGCGGCGGCATCACACTCGGCCCCGACGATCAGCTGGTCGGCAAGCTCGTTTACCACGGCGACGTGCGGGTGCAGGGCCTGCTGGAAGGCGAAGCCACGCTCGGGGGGGACTGCACGGTAGACGCTGACGCCACCGCCAAGGTGAGGCTCGAGAGCCGAAATCTGACAGTCCGGGGCAACTTCGAGGGCGAAGCTGCGGTTCGGGAACGCCTTCAGGTATCGGGCTCCGGCATCATCAACGGCAATGTTCGGGTTGCTCGGCTGGTCATCGAAGATGGCGCGGTCCTCAACGGCAACGTCACGATGGAGCGGCCCACCTCAGCCTGAAATTCGCCGCGCGCCGCCTGATAGTCGGCAGGTACGGCCGTGAGCAGCAAACCGATGGCGCCCTCCACGCCAGCGACAGTTGGGGAGCGCTGGTGGCGCAACGCGGTCATCTACCACATCTACGTGCGCTCATTCGTCGACTCCAACGCTGACGGCATAGGTGATCTGCCGGGCCTTCGGAGCCGGCTGGGATACCTGCAGTGGCTCGGGGTGGACGCGATCTGGCTGAGCCCCATCATGGTCTCGCCCAACCGCGACTTCGGCTATGACGTGGCGGACTACTACCAGGTCGACCCTGCTTACGGCAGCCTGGCCGATCTGGACCTTCTGATCGCCGAGGCAGCCGCTCGAAACATCAAGGTGCTGCTCGATCTGGTGCCCAATCACACTTCCGACCAGCACCCTTGGTTCCGCGATCCCGAGCTGCGCCTGACCCGCTACGTCTGGACTGACCGGCCCAACAATTGGCTGGCAGCGTTCGGGGGGCCGGCCTGGACCAGGGATGAGGCAACCGGCAGATACTATCTGCACAACTTCCTGCCCGGCCAGCCTGACCTCGATTGGTGGAACCCAGCCGTCCGGCAGGAGTTCGAACTGATCCTTCAGTACTGGTTCGATCGGGGCGTCGCCGGTTTCCGCATCGACGTGGCGCACGCGCTGGTCAAGGATCGGCGCCTGCGGGACAATCCGGCCGCGAGTGAGCAAGACCCGCCTTGGCAGCAGCTGGCCGGCCTGAGCAATCGCTACAGCGCACGCCAGCCGGAGGTGCATGAGATCTATCGACACTGGCGTGGGATCGCGAAGGCTTACGCGCCGGAGCGGCTGCTGATGGGCGAGGTGCATCTCTTCGACGCCGAGGAGTGGGCTGCATACCACGGCCAGGACGACGAGCTGCAGCTGGCGCTCAACTTCATGCTGGTCTTCAGACCGTTCGAGCCGGACGCCCTGCGGACAATCGTGGAGCGCACTCTTGCGGTGCTGCCCGAGTCAGCGGATGCTGTCTGGCACGGTTCCAACCACGATGTCTCCCGCCTGGCGACGCGCTGGGCCGAAGGCGACGAGCGACGAGTTCGCCTGGCGCTGACGATGCTGCTCACGCTGCCTGGCGCCACAGTGCTCTACCAAGGAGATGAGATCGGGTTGCGGGATGGTCACGTGCCGCATGAAAGCGTCCGCGACTGCGCAACCCCGAGCCGAGATCCACAGCGCACGCCCATGCGCTGGAACGCCGAGGCGATGGGCGGGTTTACCAGCGGCGAACCCTGGCTGCCGGTTGAGCGCGACCCGCTCATCAACGTTGAGGCCCAGCGGAAGAAGCCTGGCTCCGTGCTGAACTTCACCCGTGAGCTGATCCGGCTCAAACGCCGGCTTCAGGGTCGCTATGACTCGTTGGGCGCCCCCGCCGGGGTCTGGCGCTACAGCCGCGGTGAAGTTCTGGTCGAGCTGGATTTCGGGCGGCTGGAAACCCGCGTCAGCGAACCGGAGTAGCTGTACTCGCGGCAGCCTCAGCTGCTGGCTCGGAGTCGCGGCCCCCTTCCCGGCGGCGAAGCGTCAGGCAGAAGATGGACCCTTGTCCGGCTGCGCTCTGCTGCAGCTCCAATCGGCCACCCATCTTCTCAGCCAGCGAGCGGCTCAAGTAGAGGCCGAGTCCAGTACCCGGTGGGTAGCCGAGCTCCGAGTGGTCGATCCGGGTGAAGCGCTCGAAGATCGTCTCGCGCTCCTCGTCCGGCACCCCGACGCCCCTGTCACTGACCAGCAGCTGCACGCACTCGCCCTCATGCTGGAGCAGCAGTTGAACTTCCGGTTTGCCGCTCGAGTAATTGAGCCCGTTCATGATCAGGTTGTCCAGGATGCGACCCACGAACTCGAGGTCCCCGTCGACCAGCACGACCTCCTCAGGGTCCTCGAAGCGGACCCGGCCACCCCGCATGGAAGCGGCTGGCAGGGCGCGTTCGACAGCCGCACTGACGCACTCAGAGAGGTTGACGGGCTCGCTCAGGGGAGCCAGCATGTTGGCCTCCAGCTTGCTGGCCGCGATCACGCCTTCAACCAGCCGGGCAAGCTCTGTGACCTTGGCCTGCAGGATCGACATCGGCCTCGCCCAGCTGGGCGGCGGGTCGCCGAAATCGCCAGTCGTGAGCATCGACAGATAACCGGTGATCACCGCCAGCGGCGTACGGAGTTCATGCGCGGTCATGTTGAGGAAAGTGTCCTTGGACTGGCTGGCCTCCTGGCTCGCTTCATAGAGCGTCGCATTTTGCAGCGCCAGAGCAGCGAGACTGGCGAGGATCGCCATCGTTTCCAGGTCACCGGATTGGAAGGGGTCACCCCGGCAGAGGGCAAGAACCCCAATGACGCGGTCCGAGATCGAGAGAGGAGCGCTCAGCACTCTGAGCGACCTGGCCCGCCCTTCGGCGGCGCCGGGCCAATCGGGCGCATCGTTGAAGATGACAGGCCCCGCTGCGGCGATCGTCTGGGCCAGAAAGGAGCTCGACGCCACCGGCAGGTCAGTTCCGGGCGCCGGAACCTCGCCGGGGCGGCCTTCGGCCGCGCGGACTTCGATGACTTCCCCTCGGAGAAGCCCCACGAAACCGCACTGCAGGTCAAGCGCTCGCACAGAATGCCCGAGTACGCGGGCCGCCACCTGCTGCGCCTCCAGGGAGCGACCGAGGTCCGAGGCGGCTGCAACGCCTATCGCCAGGCGCTCGGCGGTGGCGACACCGAGGCGGGCAGACCGCTCGTAGAGCGCCAGCTCGCCTGTGAGTAGAGCGGCCGCCACCAGCGCTGGCAATGTGTGCACGGCGTACCACAGCGTCGTGAAGCGCCCAGGCACGAAAACCATGACGGAGGCCGCCGCGCCGGCATAGACGAAGGCTGCCACCACGCCGTTGACGACGCGCTCATCACCGTGGTGACCGGTCAGGAATAATCCCAAGGCGAATATCACCGGCACCAGCCCGGCCGCTCCCAGCAGCGAAGCGAGCGGCGTAAAGGAGTCGGACATCACAACCGTGGTGATTGGGGAAGCCGCCAGCAGGACGTCAAGGAAGCAGGCGCCGAGGCCGACAGCGGCGCCGGCGGCCGTGGCCCTGACCACAGCGCTCCGAGGATTGGAACGCAATGGGCGGGACCTGTAGAGAAAGGTCACCGCCAGGAATGCCGGAGTCACGAGGTTAATGGTCAGGAAGATCCAAGCCGCGATTTGACTCTTGAGGGCCATGCTGTCTCCCAGGAGCGTTCCGGGAAAGGCCAGGAAGTGGATGGCCCAGAGCAGTCCCAGCGCTACCGAGAGGGCGAGGATGGGCAGAGAACGCGTCTCGCGGCGCAGCAAGGCGTCCAGCGCGGACATTACGAGGCAGATGACAAGGCAGCCGATCGCCACCACGTCGGCCACCGGGACGAACCAGTCGAGCTGGAGTCGCTGGGTGCGGAAGAAGAGCGCAGGCAGCACGATCGCCCCGGCGAGCAGCAGGCTGAGGAGCGCGCTGGTGCGATCGATTTCGATAGCGCTCAGCCTCGTTTCCCGCCCAGCCCAGGAACCGCGTTGCGTGTTCAAGCGAACCGAATTCTGCGCCAAAAAGCCTTTTCGCAAACCCGGAGAGACATGAAGTCAGAGTCCGGCAGTCAAGCCACTGCCAGAAAGCGATCAAAAACCCGGGCGCCGAAGCGAAGTCCCTCCAGGGGCACCCTCTCGTCAGCTGAGTGAATCAAACCTGTGAAGTCGAAGCCCTCCGGCAGGCGCAGGGGCGAGAAGCCAAACGAGTTGATCCCGATCTGAGCCAGGAAGCGACCATCGGTGCCGCCCGACATGCAGTAGGGCAGGATGACCGCCCGCGGATCTTCGCTGCGGAGAGCCTCTTGCATGGCGTCGACGATCCGGCCCTGGTAGGGGACCTCGACCCCATCTCCCGCCATCTCCACCTCAACAGTGATGCCGGGCCCAGCTATGCGCTCAATCTCTTCCACCACGCCCGCCCGGTAACCCGGCACCACCCGGCAGTCGAGCCGCACAGCGGCCTCGCCCGGCACCACATTGTTCTTGTAGCCCGCATTGAAAATTGTCGCTTGAATGGTGTTGCGCAGGGAGGATTCGACCATCGGGCCCAGGCTTTCCAGGTGTCTGGTCAGCAGCTCGGGCTGGGCTTCGTCGAACGGCTGGCCCAGAAGTTCCGCCACGCCCTTGAGGAAGGACCGGCTCGCGTCGATGTAGACCAGCGGCTGCACAGCCTCGGTGAGGCGGGCGACGGCGGCGCAGAGCCGGGGAATGGGGTTGTCAGGGTTCAGGATTGAGGCATGCCCCGCCCGGCCTGACGCTCGCAGCACAAGCTGGACGCCGCCCTTCTCCGCCGTCTGGATGGGGTAGAGCCGCCGATCGCCGGCCAGGCTCACGCTGAAGCCGCCGATCTCGCTGACGGCCTCGCTGCAGTTCTGGAACAGCCCTGGCTGCTCCTTCACGAGCCAGGCCATGCCGAGCTGGCTGCCGGCCTCCTCGTCGGCGGTGAACGCGATCACCACGTCGCGCGCCGGCCGGCGGCCCGAACGCGCGTAGGCGCGCACGGTAGCCAGGTACATCGCGCCGGAGCTTTTCATGTCCAGAGCGCCCCGCCCCCAGAGGTGGCCGTCCGCAATGACCCCGGCAAAGGGCGGCTGCCGCCAATCGGCCGCTACCGCCGGGACCACGTCGAGATGAGAGTGGGCGACCAAGCCCGGCCGCTGTCGATCCGCGCCGGGCAGGCGGGCCACCACGTTGGTCCGGCCAGTCTCCGCGGCCAGCAGCTCCGGCTGGAGCCCGACCTCGCGAAGCTTCTCAGCCACCCACTCGGCCGCCGCCTGCTCATTGCTGGTGGGGTTGGAGGTGTCGAATCTGAGCAATGCCCGGCAGAGGTCCAGGACTTCGTCTTCAGCCTTCATTGGTTCGGTCACTGTGCGCGCGTTGGCATTCGGCAGGATGACGTTAGCATCGCAGAGATGACGTTGAAGGAGGGATGGCGGGGTCGGTACTACGAGGACTTCGAGATTGGCGACGTGTACCAGTTTCCCCTGGGCCGAACTGTCACCGAGGCGGACAACGCCTTCCTCACCATGCTGACCATGAACAGCAACCCCATCCACTTCGATGCCCACTACGCCGGCCGAACTCCCTTCGGCAAGATCCTCATCAACTCCGGCTTCACCATCGCGCTGGTCCTGGGCATGTCGGTGAGCGAGGTCAGTCAGAACGCACTGGCCAACCTCGAGATGACAGACATCAAGCTGAGCCATCCGGTCTTCGCGGGCGACACCATCTACGTCGAGAACCGCGTGCTGGAAAAGCGAGAGAGCACATCTCGGCCCTACGCAGGCATAGTCGCAGTGCAGACCCGCGGCGTGAACCAGGACGGCGAGGTCATCATGACCTACCGCCGCAGCTTCCTGGTCTATAAGCGTGGACAGGGACCTTCGCAGGACCTATTCCCCACCGCCAAACAGGATTGGCCCAACCCTTGACAGGGCGCTCAAAACCCTAACTCCCACAAGTAACTCTGGCTGGTCTGATTCCTGTTGGCTGTGGCAGCGAATCCGCCCGCGAGGTAGGTTATCCTGCGGGAATCTTTGATCACAAGGGAGTTGAGCGATGACGAACGGTAAGAGCCGCGGCGTTCTCGACAAGCTGGACAACCAGGGCGCGACATCCTTCTACTGGTACCTGGGCCTGCTGGCCACCATCGGGGGATTTCTGTTCGGATACGACACAGCCAACATCGGCTCGGCGCTCGGCTTCCTGCCCTACAAGCTGTCGAACTTCGCCGAGGGCTATCTGGTCGCCGGCGCTTCCATCGGGGCGGCGGTGGGTGCGATCGCGGCCGGCCCGTTGACTGACCGCTTCGGCCGTAAGTCCCTGCTCATCGTCGACGCGGCCATCTTTGCGCTCGGCGCGATCCTGTCAGCACTGGCTGTGAATGTCGAGATGCTGCTCGCCGCACGCACGCTCATCGGTCTCGCCATTGGAGCGGATTCCGCCATCGCCACTGCTTACATCTGCGAGTTCGCGCCTAGCGACCGCAGGGGCTCGCTCAGCATCATCCAGCAGTGGATGATCACTGTGGGGATCCTGGTCTCCTACATCATCGCGATCATCATCCTGAAGGCGGCGCCGGGAGCGGCTGGCACCGTCGACTGGCGGCTGATGCTCGGCCTGGGCGCGGTCCCCGCCCTGATCGGTCTGGCTCTACGAGCCCGCATGCCTGAATCGCCCAGGTGGTTGATGCTCCACGGCCGCTTTGCCGATACGCGGAAGGCGCTCGGCATCCTGGGCATGGAAGTTACCGAGGAGGAAGTCCGGGCGACCGCTGAGCGGCTCAAGGAGGAGGAGAGTCAGCATGAGCAGGAGAGCAACTGGACGCCAGGCGTGAAGCGCGCGCTGGTAGTGGTCTGCGTCTTCTTCATCTTCCAGCAGATCACCGGAATCAACATCCCCTTCTACTACGGTCCCAAGCTGATGGCCGGCTTCTTCCAGGGTCCGCACTCGGACGCGGTCACCTCGGCAGTCGCCGGCGTCCAGGTCACAGCGATTCTGGGCGCCGTCAACGTGGTGGCGACATTCTTCGCGTTTCGCTACATCGACAAGGTGGGCAGGAAGCCGCTCGCCATCGCCGCCTACGCGGGCATGGCGGTGTTCATCCTGCTCGCCGGCGCGGGCGTCGCTTTCCTGGCCGGTGTCCCACAGATAGTCGTGGTCATGATTGGGTTCGCCCTCTTCATCACCTGCTTTGCGATAGGCGTGGGGGGCACAGGCTGGCTCATTCAGGGCGAGGTCTTTCCCACTGCCGTCCGCGGCCGGGCGGCGGCAATCGGCGCCAGCATCGACTGGGTTGCGAACTTCGCCCTGATCCAGGTCTTTCCCGCCGCGCAGCAGGCGATCGGCCTGGCCGGGGTGATGGTTTGCTTCGCCGGTCTCTCTCTACTGGCGATCATCTTCATCACCCGCTTTCTCCCGGAGACGAAGGGGTTGTCGGTCGAAGAGGTCATCCACCTGTTCGAACGGCAGGCAGAGGCAGGGCCGCTACCCGCCTGAAGCCGAAATCTGGTCCATAACCACTGTTCAGCCTGAGGTCACCCTGGAGTTCCAGCTGGTCCTCACCAAGAGCTGCGCTGCTGCCGAGGCTGCGAGCCGCAGAGCGCGCTCAGTCCCGGACGTGCCCAGAATGATTGCTTCGTAAGCCCGCATCCGCGGTCTGGTCAAGGCATGGCACCGAGTTGCGAGGCACACCGAGCTCCTGCCTCGAGCGCGAGATTGGGCCCGCCGATCAGATAGCCGGCGGCGAAGGCGTCACCGGCGCCTGTCGAGTCGACCACCGTTGCTGGCACAGCCGGCAGCTCCTTGCGCCCGCCAGCCTCCAGGATGGTGCAGCCGCGCGACCCGCGCTTGACGACGACAGTGACGCCCGCCCAAGGTTGGTCACCGAGCGCGTGCAATTCCTTCTCGGTCGCAAAGACTACCGTGGGGCGAAGTTCGACGACGCGCGCTCGGAAAACATCCGAGCCGAGATCGCGGATCACCGTCCAGGACGACGCATCGACGCTGACCCGGGCACCGAAACCGCGCGCGAGGTTGGCGGCCCTGACCGCGGTATCCGCCAGTCTTCCGCGCGTCAGCGCGTAACCGGAGACATGCAGCCAGTCACAGCGCTCGACCCAGCCTGGCTCAAACTCATCGGGCGTGAGATCGGCGGCTGAGCCGCGATCGGACGCCATCGAGCGCCTTCCCTCGACTTTGACCAGGGAGACGACCACGCCCGTCCGGCCGCCGACAGGACCGACCACTTGGACGCCGCGCCGCGTCAGTTCCTCATCGACGAGCCTGCCCGTGAGATCGGCCCCGCGCTTGCCGATGTATCGGGCCCGTGCGCCCAGGGCGGCGGCCCAGGGCGGCGGCCCAGGCTGCCACGTTCGCCGCCTGGCCGCCGGCGGACACCCGTGTCTGAGCCGGCGCATCGTCGTCAGGGGCGAGCGGCCGATCGAGGCGCACGATGACGTCCAGCACCAGGTCGCCGAGGGTGCAGACAAGCACGCAGTCGATGATCGTACGCCCAGTTTGGGACTCCTCACGAAAGTGCGCTGAAGGCCGCGGCGACCTCAGCGGCAAGGCCTGCGTTGTCGACGATAAGGCGCTTGTTCACAGCAATCGTTCGCCCGCCCGTGTGCTCGTGAAGGTAGGCAAGCACGAAAGGCGTCACCGCCTGGCCCGACACGCCGCGCTCGGTGGCAGCAGTGACAGCCTTCTCGATCAGCGGCTCCAGGTCGTCCAGGCCCCCGTCGGCAGGCCGGGCGAGGAGCAGCGCCGTGTGCCGGTCAAGGCGCCAGTGGGCCTGGGCGACGCGGGCGGCCTCCTCCACCGTCTCCACTCGGGCGCTCACGGCTGGGCCGCCCCGAGCGGCGTAAAAGAGCGGCAGCAGTCAGTCTGCCAGCCAAGGTGCCGAGCGTCTCGAGTACCTCCGCGGTGGCGGGGACGTCCAGGATCGATTTGACACCGGCCGCAACCACCAGCACCTGGGCGCGGGCGAGTTCGGCGAGATCGGCGGAGACGTCCGGGGGGCGGGGAAAGCCGCGGTGAACGCCGCCCAGACCGCCGGTGCCCAGGAAGTGAATGCCGGCCAGGCGGCAAGCGGCCAGCGTGCCACCGACTGTGGTTGCGCCAAGCGCCCCCTGCACTGCGCACGGCCAGATCGCGCGGTCCGACCTTCCGCGCCTTGTGTCCGGCCAGCGCGAATCGCTCCAGATCCGCCCGAGCGAGGCCCACGCGGACAGCACCGTCGACCACGCCGACGGTGGCCGGGACTGCGCCCGCCGCGCGTACACGCCGTTCGGACTCCAGCGCCACCTCAGCACCCTCGGGATAGGGGAACCCGTGCGATACGAGCGTCGTCTCCAGAGCCACCACCGGGGTGCCGTCGTGAAGAGCAGACTCGACCTCTTCGGTGAGGTTGATGAGCTCGGTCAAGGGGACTAGCGCCTTCCTTGCTGCTGATCGGTTGGGCGGGGCGTTAGAACGTCCTTACGCGAACCGCAGCTCAGTGCTGATCGAGATGGCGCTCCCGATGCTCACAGCCACCGGACAGCGGCTGGCGTGAAACTCGTGGGCCCGCAGCGCCGCCTCCCGTTTGTCGCTCGGACAGCCCTCCAGGCGGTAGCGCACCCGGATGCGCTTGATCACCAGCACCTTCTGCTCCAGCACAACATCGCCCTCGGCCTCTGAGCTGAGCCTGCCTTCCGCCGCGTCGATCCCGCGCGCCTCCAGCGCGCCCCCGAGGGTGCCGGTCAGTCAACCGGCGGCCGCGGCCACCACGTAGTCAAGGGTGGTTGCGTGGTCAGGATAAAGGCCTGTGGCTGTCCCGTAGTGCTCGCGGACCTCATCGTGGGTCCCGAAGGTGACAGGCTCGGTCTCCGCCGGCAGGAACGCCCGTCGGATGGGGCCTTGGTCCCTGACAATGCGGACTCTCGACAGGTACTTGGGCTGCTCTTCCATTCGAGCAGCTTACGGTTCTTGGCCGGCGGTTGGGCTGCTTGTACGCAGGACTCAGGAGACGGCGGCAGTCTGGTCGATCGCGGCCATCGCTGCAGCGGGCTCCCGCCGGCCGAGGCCGCAGGCAGTCGCCAGGTCGACTCTGCGGCCCAGCCTCTCTTCGATCAGGCTGAGAACCTGGCGCTGGTCGTCGAGGCTCAGGTCCTCGTGGATGCAGCCTGCCACAAACCGGACCGACTCGGGCAAGCGCAGGCCACTCAGCGGCGCGTACCAGGCGGCGTCCAGGGTTGGCGGGATGTCAGCAGCCGCGAAGGGTGCGTGGATGTACTGCAGCCGCCGTCCCTCCGGCCAGCGTTTGACAATCGCGTTCGCCAACTGGACCACCGGGCCGACGTTCTTGAGCTTGGTCAGCGACTTGTGGTTCATGTCGCCAAGGCAGAGGTGGATGCCAAAGCGCGATCCCTCCGGCGCCATCCTGACCATTCTTGTGATGCCACGCGCCATGTAGCTCGCAACCAAAGGGCGTGCAGGTCGCGGCGTTTGCGCGACAAAGACCAGCTCGGCGGGAACCTCGATCTGGAAGACCACGTCGGCGCCAGCCTCAGCCTGGATGGCCTTGATGTCGCGCGTGGTGGCCTGAGCGAAGAGCTTTCGCCTCCTCAGGATTCCAGCCGGTCCGAAGGTGAAGAGAGCCATATCCAGGTCGCCGGGTATGCCGACCTGGAAGGCCAGGGTCTCGAGAGCCGCCTCTGCCCGGGCAGCCTGGAAGACGGGATAGCTTGCGCGGAATGCGCGGAGATAGCCCAGGTCCAGCTTGTCCGCTGTCAGCTTGCGGCCGCTACGGACTTTGAAGCGCGGTGTCTTGTTGTAGTCGGACCAGTCGCCCTCCTTCGCCACCTCCAGGTCCGGGTGTGAGCGGAAGGACTCGACTATGTGGATGATCCAGTTCCTGCGCGCGCCAGTCTCGCCGTCGGGGAGGGTCTGAAGCCGGGCGCCGAGCCGGGTCAGCGCCTCCGACATCGCCTCCCCGGCGGTGGCGGCGGGCACGCTTCCCACGAGCAGCGCGCCGCGGCTCGTGGTAGTGCTCACGGCAGGAGTCTACAAATCTCTATCTCGGTTCAGGTCGCGATCTGGTCGCTGCTGGTGCGATTCCGGTGGCGGCCATTGCGCGACCCGACTGAGCATCAAAGAGCCCACCGCCGGCGCTTCGCGGACGTACTTGCTTTCGGCGGCGCAATCCACGAGGAACCCTGCGAGGTCGGCCCGGACCACGTGGCCCAGGTGTCCTCGCTCGCCCTCGCTGAGTACGCGAATACTACCTTGTGGCTTGCCTGTGACGAACCGTGGAGGGCGCACCAGTACCCATTCGAGGTCGCTGGCACGCACCGCCACACCCGTGTCGCCGCGTCCAGGTGTGCCATGGCCGTCGGTGGCACTTTGATCTGGTACTCGACCTCGAACGCTTCGGGCGATGCGCCGGTCATGATCGAGATTAGATCTTCAGTCATGGATTGGAGGTCGCCAAGAGTTCGAGCCTGCGTCGTGCGCTCGACCGCGGGAACATGCACCAGCCGAAACCGCCCGTCGCGGCTGACCTCTGCTCGGTACTTCTTATCGCCTCCACCACTTCGTTCCAAACTCTCCTTCGCACTCTTTGAAGATCTCTTCGGCGAATCGCTCGCCAAGCTCGACATGTCGAGGATCGGGATCATCGTCTGGCCGAGCGCTACCCAGGAAGCCGGCGCAAGCGTCTGAGCGCCTGCACCACCGCGAGCACCAGGACGGCGAACGGCACAACGAGCAGGAACTGCTGGGTCGCATACCGACGCTGGATCGCTCTGCCTGGTCCAGTTCGGCTGCCACCTCCTGGCGCGCTGTGCCCGAGCGAATCAGCACCACTGCGTAGATGAGCAGTGGAAGGTAATTGAGCGCGATAGAGGCCAGAAGCACTCCGACGCCGATCTCCCAGAATACCGGATGGCCGGGACCCGAGAGGCTGGAGCGTAGCGCCAGCCCTCCGAGGCCCCCGGCTAGCACCACGGCACCGGCGAACTCGATCAGAACGAACCTCGCTTCGTGGAAGTTGAGATCCAAGGCAGCGAGCTTCCGGACATCGATGATGCGGCTCATTGAAAGGTGGAGCCCCGCGACAAGGAGCGGTGACAACCCTATTCAGGCGTCGGGCTCGCGCCGGGAGGCCCGATACAGATCGTACGGTCACGCGGGGAAAAGGCAGTAGTGAGGCTTCTGCCGTTTGGGGTTACTAACCATGTGCAGAAGCCGCTCCTGGCCCTCGCTCAGACGCAACCAATGTAGCCACCAAGGAGTACAATGTGGCTACTCATGGAACTCGGCATCCGTGAGCTTAAGAACGGGCTGAGCTCTGCTCTACGCCGAGTGGCAGCCGGTGAGGTGATCTTGATCACTGATCGTGGTGTGCCGGTGGCCCGAGTCGTTCCGGTCGGTGGCCACGCCTCGCTGCCCCGTCACATTCAGGTTCTTCGCGACAAAGGGCAGCTCGAGCTTCGGTCCCCTCGCCGGAGCCAGCGACGGGGCGCCATCAAGATTAAGCCAGGCGAGAAGACGGCGGCCGACTACGTAAGTGAGCAGCGCCGATGATCGTCTATGGGGACACCAGCGGTCTCGTGAAGCTCGTCATTGACGAGATCGGCTCGGATCAAATGGACTCCCTCTACTCGCGAGCCGATATCGTGGCTGCCGCCAGGATCGCCTATGCGGAACTGAGGGCCGCGCTGGCGGCCTTGGCTCGAGCCGGCCGGATTGCTAGAAGCCAGCTTCCGCGCGTGAGGGAGGAGGCCGAAGAGGTCTGGAACGGCGTCTCGCCCATTGAAGTGGATTCGAGTCTCGTCCAGCGTGCCGGTGAGCTTGCGGAGGAGCACTACCTATTCGGATACGATGCGGTCCATCTGGCAGCCCTGCAACGGCTCGCAGAGCCCGGAGGATGCCTGCTCGCGAGCTGGGACTCGGAACTGCGACGCGCTGCTCGCGCGCTCGGCTATGGACTCTATCCCGATTCGGCGGTGGGACTCCGATGACATCCTCCATGGCGTGGATAGCGCTTCTGGCCGTGCTCAGCATTGGCGGCTGGCTGCTTACCCTGCACTCCATCGACTTCGGCCGCATCCGGCTCCTGGTCCCCAGCCTTTGGGTGTGTGTGTTGGGAGTGACAGCAATCTTCGCGATCATAAGGAGAGGTGCGAGCGGCACGGCGTCGTGACCCGGGTGGCGGTACAACTCGGGCTGGGCTCTGAGACGCTGTGCCACTAGTTCAAGCAGGTCGAGATCGACGGCGGTCACCGGCCGGGGACGACGACCGAAGGGCGCCAACGGATCGGCGAGCCGGGCGGGAGGTCCGGGAGCAGCGGCGGGCCAACGAGTTCCTGAAGGCGGCCGCCAGTTTCTTCGCGCGGGAGCTCGACCCGCGACTGCCGAAGTAGTGAGCTTCATCAACGGCCAGCGCGGTCGTTGGGGGGTCGAGCCGATCTGCAGAGTGCTGGAGGTCGCCCCATCCACCTATTACGCGGCGGCCTCGCGACGGCCCTGTGCCCGTCAGGTCCGCGACCAGGCTCTGAAGCCGGAGATCGCGCGCGTCCAACAGGACAACTGCGGCGTCTACGGGGCCCACAAGGTTTGGCGCCAGCTCAACCGGGACGGCTTCGAGGTCGGTCGGGACCGAGTCCGGCGGCTGATGAGGCGGCTACAGCTGGCCGGCGTCTGGAGGGGCCAAGCTGAAGCGGACCACCCTCCCCGGCGAGGTCGGCGAACGGCCCCAGGATCTGGTCGAACGCAGCTTCGTGGCGGCTCCGAACCGGCTCTGGGTAGCCGACCTCACCTATGTCAGCGCCTGGACCGGCTTCGTCTGCGCGGCTTTGGGGGTCGATGCCTTCAGTCGCCGGATCGTAGGCTGGCGGGTGCAGGCCTCACTGCACGCACGAGGTGGCGCTGGATGCTCTCGAGACGGCGCTCTAGGTCCGCCGCGCCCAACAGCTCGAGGGCCTCGTTCATCACTCCGACCGCGGTGTTCAGTACCTGGCCATCCGCTATACCGAGCGCCTGGCTGCGGCGGGCGCGGTCCGCGAGGAGCTCTACTATCGTCAGTGCGACACCACCGACGTCGCATGAATCCAATCCCCCGAATCTCCAGAAAACTCAGCGTGGTTCACTCGTGGCGTCCCTTCAATTTGAAGACCATGTTGGAGTCCAATGTCGATTTTCGCCGCCTGCCGTTCGATGGATCAGCAAGGCCAGGTTCACCCCGAACCCGGGATCACTCAGGAGAGGACAGATGAGGTTCATGGTCATCGTGAAGGCGAACGAGGAGAGCGAGGCGGGCGTCCTGCCGGATCAGGAGATCCTCACCGAGATGGGCAAGTACAACGAGGAGCTGACCAAGGCAGGGGTCATGCTTGCCGGCGAGGGGCTGCACCCAAGCTCCAAAGGCGCGCGCGTCAGGTTCGAGGGCGGGCGGCGGACGGTCACCGACGGCCCCTTCGCCGAGACCAAGGAGCTGGTCGCCGGCTTCTGGCTGATCGAGGTGAAGTCGAAGGAAGAGGCAATCGAGTGGGTGAAGCGGGCTCCCTTCGACGGGGGCACTGAGATCGAGATCCGGCAGGTTTTCGAGGCGGATGACTTCGGTGACGTGATGACGCCCGAGCTCAGGGAGCAGGAGGAGAGGCTGCGCGCGCAGGCGGCGCAGAAGCGATAGCAGGCGCGGTGACGGACCGCGAGACGCGGCGCGCCATCGAGGCGATCTGGAGGATCGAGTCGCCGCGGCTGATCGCGGGCCTCGCCCACATCGTGCGCGACGTCGGCCCGGCCGAGGAGCTCGCCCAGGATGCCTTCGTCGCCGCGCTGGAACAGTGGCCCGAGTCAGGCGTCCCAGAGCGACCGGGCGCCTGGCTCATGGGTACGGCCAAGCATCGCGCCATCGACCTGCTCCGCCGGAGGCAGCGGCTGGCGGAGAAGTACCAGAAGCTGGGCCGCGAGCTCGAGGTGGAGAAGGAGCTGGCCGCGCCGGACTTCGAGGCGGCGCTGGACGATGACATCGGCGACGACCTGCTCGGCCTCATCTTCACCGCCTGCCACCCGGTGCTCTCGACCGAGGCGCGCGCCGCCCTCACGCTGCGCCTGCTGGGCGGCCTCACCATCGAGGAAATCGCGCGCGCGTTCCTGGTGCCGGCGCCGGCGATCGCCCAGCGCATCGTCCGGGCCAAGCGCACCCTTGCGGAGGCGCGGGTCCCCTTCGAGGTCCCAACCGGGCCAGAGCTGGCCGCCCGTCTCTCGTCGGTCCTGGAGGTGGTTTACCTGATCTTCAACGAGGGCTACTCGGCCACCGCCGGTGACGACTGGATGCGGCCCGCGCTCTGCCAGGACGCGCTGCGCCTCGGCCGCGTGCTGGCGGAGCTGGCTCCCGGTGAGGCGGAGGTCCACGGCCTGGTGGCCCTGATGGAGATCCAGGCCTCGCGCATGCGCGCGCGCGTCGGTCCTTCGGGAGACCCGGTGCTGCTGCTCGACCAGGACCGCGGACGCTGGGACCAGCTCCTGATCCGCCGAGGCCTGGCTGCCCTGGAGCGCGCACAGAAGCTTGGCGGAGCGCTCGGCCCCTACTCGCTCCAGGCCTCGATCGCCTCCTGCCACGCGCGGGCCCGCACTCCCGAGGAAACCGACTGGGTGCGCATCGCGGCCCTTTACGACGCCCTCGCGCAGCTGGCGCCGTCACCTGTAGTGGAGCTGAACCGAGCGGTCGCGCTTGGCATGGCCTTCGGTCCGGCGGCCGGCCTCGAGCTGGTCGATTCGCTGCGCTTCGAGCCGGCGCTGCAGGTCTATCACCTGCTGCCAAGCGTGCGGGGGGATCTGCTCGCGAAGCTTGGCCGTCGCGCCGAGGCGCGGGAGGAGTTCGAACGCGCGGCATCGCTGACCCGCAACGCGCGGGAGCGCAAGCTGCTCCTCCAGCGGGCGGTCGCCTGTGCCGGCTGAGCCGGACCTGCGGTGAGAGAATCTCGCGGCGATGGTGCTTCTCCTGATCGGTGTGGCGGTGGCGCTGGTCGGTGTCGCGCTCTTGCTCAATCTCGCCAGCTCCGGCTCGTTCGTGATCAGGCACCTGACCTCGCGCAGCCTGGGGGAGCTGGCGCCCGGCTATGCTGCCAGCAGCACCGGCTTTCGCGTGTACGCCACGCTGGTCCTTGCCATTGGAATCAGACCCGACGAGCCAGACTAGCCCTCCTGACGAGTGGAAGTCTGATATCTTATCTGTCGATCTTTGGATAGCAATCTGAGTGATGGCCGATATACTGTGTCCATGCGTAAGACAACGATCGCGGTGGATGACGACAAGGTCAGTGAGGCAGCCCGTGCCTTGGGAACGCGGAGCTTGAAGGAGACCGTGGACCGATCTCTGGATGAGGTCGTGGCCATGGCAGCCCGGCGAAGGCTGATAGATCGGTTCAGCCGGCCGACCGACCTTGCTGACGACGAGGTCATGGCCAGCGCCTGGCGGGATTGAGAGGCTGAGGTGCTGAACGCGCGCTATCTCGTCGACAAGAGTGCATTCGCTCGCAAGTCCCATCCTGATGTAGCGCGTGTAATTGATCCCCTGATTGCGACAGGGTCGCTGGCGCGGTGCGGCATCTTCGAGCTAGAAGTCCTCTATAGCGCACGAAACGCCGAGGAACTCAACAACGATCGGCGGGATCTCAGGCTTGCTCTCGCTCTCGCTGATACCCGGCAGGACGACTTCGAGCGGGCGGCGGACTACTTGGGGCTGTTAGCCAAGCGCGGCCTGCACCGTTCGGTTCCGATTCCCGACTTGGTCCTAGCAGCGGTCGCTGAGCGAAGCGGGCTTACCGTCCTCCACTACGACCGTGACTTCGAGGCTCTCCGCACAGTGGTCGGACTGGACGCCGAATGGGTGATGCCGCAGGGCAGCGTGCCTTGAGCGGATTACCGCGCTGGGTGGGCCCCACCGTTGCGCGCGGTCGGCTAACGTCAACAGCTCAAGCCTGCAGTAGCCGATGCAATCGCTCAGACGGGGCTAGTTCGCGAAAGGCTGCCTTCAGCTGACGTCGGTACTCCTCAACGCTCGCTCGGCGCCGGGATAATTGCCGTTCGCGAGGTGGGTTCGGATCAACACTGCACGCGGGGGCTCACGCCAAGGCTCGGCGCTTACGCCCATCAAGGCCACACTGGCTGCCGCACCGTAACTGCGGCACGCGCATGCCGATCCTGATCGACACCGCGGCGCACCAGGCTCGCGGGATGGTCCACGGCTACTTGAACGCCTCCCTCGCTTCGGGCGCGGCGGATCGCACGAGGCGGCGCACCGCCTCGGCGATCTCGCGCTGGCCGTCGGGCAGAGCAGCGACGTAAGCGTCTACGGTCCGCTCAGCTGCCATAGCGCTTGTGCTGGTTGAGGCTAAACCAGTTCCCGGAATCGTCGCGAAACAGGGCCTCGATGCCGTAGGGGCGCTCGGCCGGCTCCTGCAGGAAGGTAACGCCCTTGCCCTTCAGCTCCTCGTAGGCGGTGCGGATGTCATCGGTCTCGATGACGCCGGCGCCCATCACGCCCTTGGCGACCAGCCGGAGGAGGGCCTGGGCGTCCTCCTCGCTGAACATCGGCGGCTGAGGGCGGGCGAGGAGGATGTTGAGGTCGGGCTGATCCTTCGGGCCGACCGTGAGCCAGCGGAACCCGTCCATGGTCGCGTCGCTGCGCACCTCGAAGCCGAGCTTCTCCGTGTAGAACGCCTTGGCGCGGTCCTGGTCTTCGACGAACACGTTCACGTGCGAGAGCTTCTTGATCATGGCGCCGACGCTACCGCGCGCCCGTCGTCTGTGCTTCTTCCGGATTGCTGACTTCTGGCGAGACCCGGCCGCGTCCACATGAGGACGAAGCAGCCCGGGATGGGCGGAGCACCGGCAGAGGCACGCCGGTACTCGGTCGGTGACATGCCCACGAGGTCGCGGAAGCGCGAGCTGAAGGAGCCGACGCTGTCGAACCCGACCAGGAAGCAGATCTCGGTGATGGTCAGGTTGGCCGCTCGCAGCAGGTCCTTGGCGCGCTCGAACCGGCGCCGGGTCAGATACATCCTCGGAGTCTCGCCGTAGGCCTTGGTGAACGCCCGCGCGAAGTGGAACTTGGACAGGTGCGCCGCCTGCGCCATCGAGTCGAGGGTGAGGGGCTGGGCGAAGTCGCGGTCGGTGAGGTCGCGCGCCCGCCGCAGCGCGATCAAGACCTCTGGATGGCTCAAGGCGTGGCCGGAGTCCTTCTTCCTTTCGCTGGAGCGCGGCATTCTGACAGCGATTTGACACCAGAGATAGGGCGAACTTGGGCGAACGTCAGCGTACACGTGGCCGGCCCAACGCCAGATTTTCGTACCTGGGCCGACGGTGCGAATGACCACGAACAGTCGTTCGGCGGTCTCAAGAACGGTTGCCCGCAAGGGCGTGGGGTTCGACTCCCCCTCTCGGCACCAAACGATCTGAACTCAAATCGGTCCAAAACGAGCCGAGGGCCCCTCGTCAGCGATGTCGCTAGTCGCTGCTGACTGGCAGCCGTGAATTTGAGCCCATCTCCAATCGGAGGAGGCGGGCGATGGCAAAGCGTGGCAACGGTCAGGGCGCGGTGTATCTCAGAGCCAACGGGCGCTGGGAAGCTCAGATCAGATTGGCGGGCGGCACCGCAGATCGGTCTACGGGAGGACTCGCAGGAGGCCCTCCGCCGGCTCCGCGAGGCTCGTTGGATGGCGGCCCATGGGTTTCCAGTCAGTTCGCGAAAAGTGACGGTTGGCCTCCTCCTCACCGGCTGGCTGGAGTTCACGCGGGAGCGAATCCGGCCGAACACGTACGAGAGCTACGAGCCCAACCTCCGGCGTCTTCTGGAGCCCCTCGGCGAGCTTCCGTTGGCCCAACTCACGGCTCCGCAGATTCGGGCTGCCTGCCGCAAGCTGCGCGAGCGGGGCCTCACGGAGTACAGCCTCCACCAAGTCCATGCCGTTCTCGACGCACACTGAGGCATGCCCTTCAGTGGGGCCTCGGCGATCTCAACCCGCAGCAGGGGGTGTGGTTGGCGGCGAGGTAGCGCAACGGAACCTGCTCGATCGCGGCCCGTTCCAGCCGCCGCGAGCTGAAGATGCCTTCGGAGTTGTGCAGAGCCAGGAGGGCTGGGGCAGGCTCTGCTGGAGGTCTCCGAGCTGACCGCGCCATTCACCATCGCCCTCAGCGCCTGACGTCCCGGCGCTGCCGACCGAGGTTCTCAGAGAGGCGGTCGCACGGCTTCAGCGGTGTCCGGCGGTGCTTGGGCCGGGCCCCGACGGTGGCTACTATCTGGTCGGGCTCAGATCTGGCTACCGGCTCGAATCCCGCCGGAGAGCGTTCTTGCAGGCTCCGCTGGGTGCGCTGCCGTTCTGGCCCCATACCCAGGTCGCGCTCGGCGACCCGCCGCTGCTGCCGCCCCACCCCGACGTGGACACGCGCGATGACCTGGACTCGCTGGCTGTTCAGCTGGAGAGTGACCCGCCGCCTCGCCAGCTGTTGCCACCTGGTTGGACGGCTCGCGCCGTGAGTCGGAGCGCGCCGGTTGAGAGGGAGGGCCGGCGAAGGATACTGTCCTGAGTAGTTGTAGTGGAACACTAAACAGGAGAGCAGCATGTCCAATCGCTTCTGCGTCAACCTCACACACGGAACCGATGACGTCGATCGGGCCACGGTCGGCTTCGTCGTCGCCAACGCGGCCCTGAGCGCCGGTCGGGAGACGATGATCTTCCTCACCATCGACGCCGTTCGGCTTGCCGTGCGCGGCCATGCGGACGGCGCTCAGGCCGCCGGTTTTGCCCCCTCTCAGAGCTGATCGCTGCGTTTGTCAGTGGGGGCGGCCAGCTCCTCGTCTGCCCGCCCTGTTTCAAGGCCCGGGGCCTGGACGAAACCAGCGTGAAGACTGGGGCTGTCTTCGGCGGCGGGGCGAAGCTGGTGGAATTCCTGTCCGAGGGGGCGGCCTGCGTTTCCTACTGATCGCTCAACCGCTGACGAACGCGTCGCGCAAGGCGGCCCCACACGAGCAGTCGCGCTCGGCGGGAAGGCTCGCGGCCAGTCAGGATCAGGTCACGGACCCGGTAGTTGTTCTCCACGAAAAAGCGTTCCACCTCACCTGCGGAGACAGGCTGCACGTCGGCGCGGCCCTCGAGGCCGGCGTCGTAGTCAGTGATCAAGGCGATGTTGACGTAGCACAGTTCTAGCTCCCGGGCCAGGATCGCCTCCGGATACTGGGTCATATTGATCACCTCCCAACCCGTCCTGAAAACCAGCGGCTCTCGGCGCGGGTCGAAAAGCGGGGCCCTGGATCACCACCACTGTGCCCCGGTCGTGCACTGTGACGCCCTGCTCGCGCGCGACCGTGATGGCCCGCCGGCGCAGCACCGCGCAATAGGGATCAGCGGCGGCGACATGGGCCACCTGGGTGCCGTTGGGGTGATAGGTGTCGGCCCGGCCCCAGGTGCGGTCGACGAACTGGTCGCAGACGACGAAGTCGCCGGGCTTGACAGCCGGCTGCAGGCTGCCCGCCGCCGTCGGAGCAATGATCCGGCTCACACCCAACTTTTTCATTGCCCAAAGGTTGGCGCGGTAGTTGATGGCTGCGGGAGGGAGGTTATGCTCGGCGCCGTGGCGCGGCAAGAAGGCCACCGGGACGCCGCTCACCGCACCGAGGGCGATGGGCCCGCTGGGCATTCCGTAGGGAGTCTGCACCTCCAAAAACTGGACCTGGTCCAGCAGACGGTAGAGTCCTGAGCCGCCGAAAACGCCGACCCCGGCTCTCTCGAATTGGTCCCCCCCGCGGTCGGAACTATACAGTGAGGCAGGTGTCGCCTACCCCGTCAGGGCTCGGCCCATGAACCGCGCAGTCGCCGTCCTGCGCATCTTCTTCGGATTGGTCTTCCTCACCAATGGCGCCGCCAAATTGATTCCCGGCATCGCGCACCTTCCTGGCGGCTACTTCCTGATCGACTCGGAGGGGGCGCGAGGCATCATTCAGCACAACGCGAGGCACCATCCGGTCGCCGCCTACCACGATCTGGTCTTCAACTTCCTAGTCCCCAACTGGACGTTCATCGGGCCTCTGGTCGGGTTAACGGAGGTAGCTGCCGGTCTGCTGCTGGTGTTCGGTTTCGCCTCCACGCTGGGCGCTCTGCTGGGCGCCGCCTTGACTCTGCACATCCAGTTCTCCGACGCCAACGGCCCCTGGCTTTACGAGTACGCCGTGGAATGGGTGTCACTGCTCTGCCTCGCTTTCATGCACGCCGGGCGGACCTGGGGCCTGGACGGCCGGCTGGGTGCCTCGAACCGGCACTGGAGACGGCTCTTTGGCTGATCGGATTTGCGGCGGCCCTCTCGACACAGGCAAGCTGTAGAGGTGAGCCAGGTTGAGCTGCTTACGGCTGAGCAGGCGCCCCTTTTGGCCCAGCCCTTCTATGCCCGTGGCGATCCCGGGCCAATCGTCCGGGCCCTGGCGCACGTGCCGGAGCTGATGGAGCCCGCGCTGAGCTTCATCGCAGCTGCCTTTGGACCGAGCCAGCTCGATTCCCGGCTGAAAGAGATCGTCGTCCTCCGCGTCTCGGCGGCCAACCGCTGCCACTACTGCATCGAGACTCACACCGGCGTCGCACAACGCATGTGCTTTTCCGCCGAGGAGATCGCGGCACTGCGGCGGGAGGCTCCGCCGCCGTCCGCCTGGGGCGACGTGGAGCATGCCCTGCTGGCCTTCTCGGATGCCCTCTCGGACCACCCGGACAAGGCCACAGCCAGCCTACGTCCACTCTTCGGCGAAGCGGAGATCGTGGAGCTGGTGACTGTTGGCTCCGCCACTATCATGCTGAACCGTTTCGCCACCTCGCTGGGCCTGCCGGCATGACGCTGCTGAGGGAGTCGGTGAAAGACCGCGGCATCGGCGGCCGCTTGTGGGTTTACGCCAACTACCACTGCAACCTACAGTGCGCCTACTGCCTGACCGAGTCGGGTCCCCTCGTGGCTCGGCGCGAGCTGTCGCCCGAGCGCCTGCAGGAACTGGCCGCCGAGGCACTGGCGGTGGGCTTCACCGCCCTCGGCGTGACCGGTGGTGAGCCATTCCTGGTGCCCGGTCTGGCTGCCGCCCTTCCGGCGCTGGCCAAGCGGATGCCCACCCTCGTGCTCAGCAACGGCACCCTCTTCACGGACCGGCTCATCGACCAACTCCGGCCGCTGGCCGGACTTGACTTCGCCATCCAAATCTCTCTCGATAGCGCGGAGCCCGACCGCAACGACGAGATGCGTGCTCCCCACAACTTCGCCAAGGTGGTGGCCGCGATCCCACGCCTGCAGGCGGCCGGGATCCGGGTGCGGATAGCGACCACCTCGGAGGGCCTGGGACATGGGGAGCTGGAGCGACTGTGCAACCTCCACCGCTCCCTCGGTGTGCCCGACGATGACCACATCGTGCGCCCGATTGTCAGGCGCGGCCGCGCGGCGGAGCACGGCCTCGGCGCCGAAGTGGTGCGCCGGGATCTGCCCGCAGAACTGACAATCACCGCCGATGGCGCTTTCTGGAGCCCGTTCGGGCCGACGGTGCGCGGCGGCCGCCTTGACACCGACCTGCTTCTGACCCGCACCACTTCACCGCTCACGGTGCCAGTTGCAGCGATGGTTCGAGTCGCGCAGGGCACGCCGGGGAGCGAGCCCGCCGGCCTCGGCGTTGTTTGAGCCTGAGGCACGGCCGCCTGGGGGGCGGCGAACGGTGGGCAGGCTCCAGAGCTAAGCATCCCGCTGGCGATCCTGGGGTCGCCCGCTTCGCCCTCTTCGGCCTCCCTTCCGTGAAGCTGCTGGAAAGCCTGGGCGTAGATCGCAGAGGCCGGCCTAACGCACCGCGTCAGATTACGTAGTGATGACGCACCCGCCCGAGGCCGCCGGTCGGGTCAGTCCGCCGCGAGGCAGCTGCCGGCCGGTCAAACCCACCGGCCGGAGCATCCGGCCGCCGTAGGCGCAGGCGAACAGGCGGCGCGGCCGACAAGGGCGGTCAGCCGCCCTGGCTGAAGCCCTCGGGCGCCTTGTAGCTCTGGCCAGCGGCCATGCGCAGGGACTCGATCAATTCAGAAGGCGTCAGGAGCGCGGTGGTCCTTAATCCGCTGAGATGACCCGGGGCCCGGGCGGCGAGGCTGAAGGCGGCGGCCACCTTGTCGTCGGGGACTTCAAAGAGCACCACGAGGTCGTGGTCACCCAATGCGTAGTAAAAGCCGTGCAAGCGACCGCCGAGGCTCTCGATGAGACTCCTCAGGCCTTCCGTCCGATCCTGCGGATTCTTCACGAACGCGGTCCAGGCCTCTTGCGTGTACGAGGCTTGAGCCAGATAAAATTTCATCTTCACGGTCCTCCATCTGCAACAGCGTGCCGCCGGCTCGGGTCGAAAGAATAGAACGTTATGCGGTCAAGATACCACCGGGCCGCCCGGCTAGAGGCACAAAAGATGCAGGGTCGATGGCACGTGCCGGGAGCCGCGAGACTCGAACCACCCGGCTCAGGCGAACGTTTCGGTTCCGACGCCGCGCCTGCCATCGTCGCGGCGCTCGACGGTGTCTTGTTAGACGCACTCGTCCGCGGTCACTATGACCCGGGTCGCATTCGCGACGCGATCGTCCGAATCACGACACCAGAGCCTTTGATAGCCGCACGTCGCGCTGATCCCGGGTAGCCGAGGTGGCCCAACAGGCGATCCTGCCGCCCATACCGTTGCGCGCTTGACACTACCAAGCCATCATCGACAAGTTCTCCGTCCAAAAAGATGGCGGCTGGTGACAGCTTCCTTAACGGCACCCCGGGGTGGACGAACCGGTCTCCCGCCAGCTGTCGAAGGACTTGCCGGAGGGGAAGCCGGCCGCTCGGCGACGCATCCGGCGGGTGGCCGGGTCGACGTCGTCCACGACCGGCTGCTGGCGATGGGCTTTGCCGGCGACGGCGCGAACCTTGCCGTGCGACAGGTCGACCAGCTCCTCGATCTTCTCGGCGAAGGCGTCGACCAGCCGTGGCCGGTGCCCAGACCGGTAGGGGTCGTAGCCGGTGTCGCGCCGTTCCAGGTATTGGGCGACGGTCTTCGGGTCGCAGCTGGACAGCTCAGCCGCCGACCGGTAGCTCCGGGTGAGGTCGAACGCTTCGAGTATCTCCATGATCTCCACGTGCTTCTTGGCCAGCGCTCTCCTCCGACGTAGGCATGGACGTTGTGTGTCCTGAGTAGACTCGTTGGAAGCCGCGGCGGCGGAGAGGTACGGGAGCCTTGCTGTCCGCCTACGAGGAGATTTGATGGCCGTCAGCAGGGATTTCCATGTCCGCCTACGGGGAGTTTTCTACTGTCCGCCCTCAGCTGGGTACTTGAGTCCGTGTAGCCCTAACCTGAACAGCTTCCGAGATAACGCGACAGGTGGACCTCATCGGGGGCGCATCTTCCTAGCACCATAGATCGACTCTGCCGGCGTCTTGCCGGCGCTTCGTCGTCCGGTGTGGGCACGCTCGTAGTTGTAGTAGCCGAGGTAGTCGGCCAGGTCGCGCCGGAGGGCGGTGTAGCGGGGCACCAGGGAGCGGGCGAAGGTGGGCCGCCAACACTCCTCCAGGATCGTGCGCTGGGCCCGCTCGACCACGCCGTTCGTTTGTGGTCGCCCGGCCCGGATGAAGCGGTGTTCGGCACCGAGGTTGGCCACAGCGTTCCTGAAGTCGAAGGACCTGAACTCCTGACCGTTGTCTGTGGTGACAGCTCGCAGCTTCCAACCGGCCGCTGAGAGTTCGCGGGCGACGCGCCGGGCAAGCGCGGTGGTGAACCTGGCCGAGGGATTGCGTTCGGTGCGATGGACCTGGGCCCACATGAACGAGCTCGCCACGTCAACCGCGGTGATGCTCCTATGACTGTCAAGAGGCTCGAGCCGGCAGGAGTCGGAACACCTCGCGGGCCAGGTAGCGCTTAAGACAACGGATGATCTCTGGCTTGGAGAGCCCCTGGGCGGTGCGACGTGCGACGTAGGCTTTCGTGTCCTTGTCGCGATACATGCGGACTAGCACGATGAGGAAGAGGGCCCGGTTAGCCTGGCGGTCGCCACTTCGGCTTAGACGATGACGGATCGTCTTCCCGGAGCTGGCCGGGAGCGGAGCCACGCCACAAAGGTGAGCGAACGAAGCCTCGGAACGAAGGCGGTCCGGGTTGTCGCCTGCAGCCACTAGCAACGCGGTCGCTGTCTCGTAACCAACTCCCTGCAGAGCAACAAGATCAGGAGCCACTTCGCTGACAAGGCGCCTCATCTCCCTGTCGAGCACTTTGATTTCAGCTCCCAGTTCGACGTACCGGCGGGCAACCGAGCGAATTGCCAATCTGGCAGCAGCCGACGTGTCATCGGCCCGGGTTGCTCGCCACCGCGAGGCCCGCATCGCCAGCTGGCAACTGGTCAGGGTGCTCACCTGAGCACGCACCGGGTCGGGCGAGGTGATCAGCAGGCCGTGGAGCTGGTTTGCCGCCTGAGTCCGAGCCTTCACCGCTCCGCGTCGGGCTGTCCAGAGCAAACGGAGGCTCTCGACTCTGCCGTTAGCACCCTTAGGTTCAACTCGAACCTGCCCGGCCAAGACCGCCCGGGCAGCTCGGTCGGCGTCGAGCGTATCAGTCTTGCCGGCGATGCGCCGGCTACGCCGTTCTGGACGTTCAACTTCCAGCACCCGGACGCCTGCAGCCCTGACATACCGACTCAATCCGGCGCCATAGCTACCGGTGCCCTCAATCCCGACTGCGACGACGTCGCCGAAGCCCATGGCCCAAGTCAGCAGACCTCGATGTCCACCGGCGCCTGTCGATACCGCCGTAGATCCAAGCGTCCGGCCCTGGCGGTCCAAAGCCACCGCGACGTTGATGTCTCTGTGTGTGTCCACCCCAACGGTGACTTCGACTCGCTCCATCGCACCCTCCTGACGCTCCGATTCAAGGTGCATCGCCCAGGCCGCGGACAGTACTGCGAGGGGTCTTACGACCAGCTCCTATCAGGTCACGCATTGGCCTGCGCGAGCAGGGGATGGGACGGCTCCGGGCCCAGTCGACAAATCACTGCAAGGACCTGAGGTCCACGTACTGCCAAGGGTCAGGCCGGGTCGAAACAGTCCCTCCCAGAGTCTCGCAGTACTGCCAAACCTTGCCCTTGGTCCCGCTCAGGCTCCCGATGTGGAAGCAGTCGATCTGGACCAGGTCACCCGGCTGCTCTGCTTCCAGATGGAGCTGTACAGGTCTCGGCGGCAGCTCGCGTTCTGGAGGAGCCGCGTAGCCGGCGACGAGGGCGAGCCGCCGTGGCCTGGTTCCCAAGCCGTGCCGGTGAAGCACCTTGAGTACACCAGAGGCCGAGACGCTGAGCTCTCCCAGCGGGTTCGGCTGAGCCAGCTGGGCGGCCAGGCGGCGCGGCCCGAGTCCGGGCTGAGCGAGTGCCAAGGTGATGATCTTTTGCTCGGTCCAGACCGGCAACTGGTTGGGCATCCGGGGCAAGCGCCGCTCCCGCGGCCGCAGGATTTCCAAGCCATTGCGCAATACTTGCCGGCGCCAGCGATAGTAAGTCGAGCGGTGGATTTTGAAGTCACGACAGGCCTGGCTGACGCCGACCCGCTCGACATGGGCGAAGAGAGCAACGCGGTTCAGGTAGAACCGGTCATCCTTAGTCATGGCGACCCCTCCTGAGTGGTTTGAGCACCCATAGGATGGGGTCGTCCTACGTCCTGGCGCTACCTCCCAGGTGTCGCCTGATCTTGTGAGCCGTTCACCCTAACCGGCCGGCCAGCAGGCCCGGTTGCACCCACCGCTGAGGCGTCCCGGGCACCGCTAAGGTCACCATCCGCCACTATCTGGTAAGGGGAGCTGGGATTCTCCGGATCCGGGTGAATTTGGTGGCCGCTGCCGTTGCGCGGTGACCGCCCCGTGGCTCGGGGCGCCCGGTCAATATTTGCTCGGCGCCTTGCAGCTGAAGGCGGTGACGAGCTGCCGGGTTCTCGCCTTGCCACATTTCGGACATGGCGGCGGCTTACCCTTCCAAGCGTCGTGCTCGCTCATCGACACGCTCACCTCGAAACGCTCGCCGCAGGACTGGCATTCACACACGTAGACCGCCATTGACTTGCACCTCCGCACCCAATGATGTCGATCTCGGCACCGGCGTCAAGAGGCTCCTCACGATCAGGCCGAACTGGCGACCGCCGAGTGTGTTGCCTGCTATGACCGGCGCGGCGTCGTAAGCGGAACGTTGTCGCGACGCTGGAAGGCCAAGCGTCGCAGGCTGTCCTCTCGAGGGCCGGGGTCCAGCTGACTGGCCAAACAGCACGGTCTCTCGCGGAGCTGGATCTACCAGCTCCTCGCTCGCTTCGTGAAGGTGGCTATGACGCCCTCGCTCCCCGTTCCCGGCGGCCTCGGTCCCGCTCGAACCAGGTTGACGTCGAGACGGAGGCCACCATCCTCCGTCTCCGTGAAGGACTGCTCGCAGCCGGCTATGACGCCGGCGCCCGGACCATCGGCCACCATCTGCTTCCGCTCGTCCCCAAGGCCCCTGCAGTCGCCACCATCTAGCGCATCCTCTCCCGCCAGGCGCTGGTCGGCGGGCGCGCTCCATCGCGGGAATGTCAGGAGGCGTGTGCTGAAGAAATCCGGTGACCTCACCCAAGGCGGCCTCCTGATGCGGGCCGGCCAGGAGATCGGTTCCGTGCTGCTGACCGGGGTAGACGACAACCTACTTCTCGGGCGCCGCCACCGCATCTAGCAGCGTCCTGGCCTCTTGACGGGTGAGCAACGGGTCCTCCTCGCCAGCCACGATCAAGGTGGGCGCCTTGAGCTCCGGGGCGGCGCGGAGGGCGTTCATGCCTGGCTCCTGCTGCTCTCCGGACAGGCTCACCACCGCGGCTGGCGGCGGCTGCAAGCGGGTTCCGGCCACCATGACTGCGGCGCCGCCAATCGAGGCACCTACGAGCGCAAGACGCTGCACACTCTGCCGGCGCAGTTCCTCCGAGGCGGCCAGCACGTCGTCAGTGTGACCTGTGGCGAAGAAGTAGACGCGGATGCGGAATCCTCCCACCTGCAGTAAGCGTCTCACCAGTGGCTGCCAGGGACAGACGTTGTTGCCGCTCTGGTTGGCGATGACCACGCCAGTAGACCCGCCACCTACGACCTTGCCGTTCATTCCGGCAAAACGAACTGCCACAGGGTGGTCGGACTCGCTCAAGCAATACTGGCTCAGGGCCTGTACGACGGGGGTTTCGGTGGCGGGCGGCGTTGGCTTGGCGGTACTCGAACCGCAACCGACCAGGACGAGGGTGAGGAGGCATCCGGTCAGCCGAAGCAGCATCGCGCGATCGTAGCTGGCGGGCCTCGTCCATCGCAATCTTCCAATAGCGGCGGCCGAGAAGCCGGTGTGGCTTCATTGGGCTGCGTCCCTAGATGGGGTCCCGATAGCAACCGGGCAGAAAACAAACGCTAAGGGCGGGCAGATGCCGCAGGGAATGACATCTTCCCGCGACATCGTGGGGCGCGGCTCCGGTGTCCGCGAGTTCTCCGATCGCCGACGTGACACCGGTGCCGACGCCTTGAACCCGACACATTCCCTGCGATACCCTTCGGCCCCGATCCATGAGCGCGGCGAGGACGAGGGGATGGCTGGTCAGGCTGCAGCGCGAGCGCAGCCAGCTCCAAGCGGCCGCCGACGCCTTCCTGGCCCAGCCTGACCTGGCCCCTCCAGCTGTCGCTCCTACGGTCAGACCCTGCGCCGGCTGGTCGCCACCCTGGGCGCCGACCACGAGGTCGGCGAGCTGGAGCCCAACCGGGTCGAGTTCGCCTTCCGCCAGGCCTGGAGTGGGGTCGCGCCCGCGACCGCGACCTGGAACCGCCACCTGGCGGCGTTGGGCTCGTTCGTGGACTTCTGCAGGCTGGTCGAGGACCTGATTGCCGGCCTGGAGCGGCGGCCGGAGAAGGCCGACCAGACCCGGGTCGCCTCCGCGCTCGAGCTGGAGCGGCTATGGGGCCGGGACGACGTCGCTCTCCGCGAGCCCTGCCTGTGGCGGCTGCTCTACAAGACCGCCGGCCGGGCCGAGGAGGCGCTCAGCCTCAACGTGGAGGACGTCGACCCGGCCAACAAGCGCGCGGTGGTGATCTCCAAGGGCGGTGACCGCGAGTTCCTGCACTTCCAGACCGGCTCGACGCGGCTGCTGCCCCGCCTGATGGCCTCTGGCTAGCTTTTCGACGAGAAGCTTCAACGGACTAGATAACTAGTGGTTGGGGAACCGCGTCAGCGTTGCAGGGAGTCCTCGTCGAACGTCATATCGGCCGTTGTGCAGTCCCGAAGCAGTGCAATGGCCGCCGCCTCCGCTGCGATCGCAGCCCTTGCGGCCGCAGACAGGGCGACGAACGGCATCGCCGTCAGCAGGAGTCTCTTGCCCTTCTTCTGTGGTCGCCATAGGCCGGCCACCCGGCCTTCCACCAGCATCACCCCAGGGTTTCCGGTGCTCCTCCAGACCAGTGTGTGCAACCTTCGGTCCGCGATCAAGGTGGTGCGGTCGCGCTGGTGGAGCCACATGTCGTATGGCGGCAGCAACCGCACCCCGGCCGCCGCCGGCGACGACTCGAAGGCCGTCAGGTCGTCGCGGAACAGCCAGCACTGGCTA
The DNA here is from genome assembly GCA_016464825.1 of Candidatus Dormiibacter inghamiae. Classification (GTDB taxonomy): domain Bacteria; phylum Chloroflexota; class Dormibacteria; order Dormibacterales; family Dormibacteraceae; genus Dormiibacter; species Dormiibacter inghamiae. The sequence continues at coordinate 62,154 of JAEKNQ010000030.1, forward strand.
CTCTCGAACCGCACCTCGACCATCTCCTCCTGGCCCAGCTTCCAGGAGTGCTGCGCATCGGCGGCGGCTATCCCAGCCCACTCAGCGAAGTGGTCCGGCGTCGATGGGCCATAGCAGCGTAGATATCTACGAACCAGCTCAGCCCGCGCCTGGCGCTCATCCGGGGCCGGCAGCGGATGGCCCAGCCATTGATCTGTACGGATGAAGGAGGCCTCCTTTCCCGAACGGGGTGCGAAGCAGAAGAGCCCATGCAGCGACACCAGCCGGGCTAGGTTCGCGCCATAGAAGGTGCCGTGCTCAAACCATGGCCTCAGCTGGGGCGGCATTCGTTTACCCAATTCGACGCCCAGCTCCCATTTGGTCAACTGGCGTCCGTCGAGCGCCTGCCCGATGCCTGTCGCCGCGAGCTCGACTAGCTCGGTGAGAGGTATACCGCCGGCCTGGATCATGGCGTCCAGGCTTTGCATGGCTGCGGACAATGACGCTTCGCTCATGGGCTGGACGCCGACGGTGAACAGAGGCCAGTCCGTGGCCGGAAAGAAGAACGGCGAGCCGCGCATGCTCCAGGCCTGCAGTAGTGTCCGATCCACCCCCAAGGCTGCGTCTACCTGATCGAGCGAGAGCGCATCGACACGGGCGTGCAGTCCGAGAACGGCGGAGCCCGGCGGCGTGTTCTGAATCCCGCAGGCACCGGTGGCCTCGAGCAGCGATCCCGCGGGCAGTCGCTGGGTCAGGTTATGCCCGCTGAGCCGGAAGGCAAGGACCTGGTCCCGATCGGCATGGAGAGGCTCAGAACTCACGGTTCTTCTCCTTGCCGCCACACGGTCGCGGGCAGGCCGGTTGGCGTTTCAGGCATCCGGTAACCCCCACGACTCCAGACCACGTGTTCGGCTCGATGCGGTCCTGGCACTCGCTGAGGCCACGAGGTTGAGGTCGATCAGCTCCTGCTGGACCAGCCAGCGGAAGAAGGAGCACAGGGTCCCGTGCCGTCGCCGACGGGTGGCGGGACTGCGATCCTGCTCGCCATCGAGGAAGGCGCGGATCGCGGCCGCGTCGACGGCCCCCAGCTTCGAAGGGACGCCAGCGGCGAATCGCCGGACGTCACCGGCATCCGCCTTGACCGTGGCCACCGGGACGTGACGCGCCTGGAGAGAGGCAAGGTAGTCGGTCGAAGCCGCCTCGACCGTCAGCATTCGGGGCACCGTAGCAGATAACTAGGACAACCTCCTGCTCCGGGGCAGCGGTGCGTAGCCCGCTCAAGGGGGCCCATCCGAACTCTCTGACGGCCGAACAAAGAGCCCCTGGGAGAGCAGTCAGGCTGGCGTCTGTACCAGATAACTTTGCTTATCTTGCACGTTGTAGCTCTTCGTCAGAAAGCTAACGGGAGGCCGTATGGCCGTGGCCGCGATGGAGCGCTAGCCGCTTCGCAGTCGTTCGGTTCTAGTGCGCCGCGCCTTGACGCAAATGGCTCGATTCAGACGTGTAGTCGAAGCTGGCGGCAAAGCCGCAGCGGCCGCGGAACTCGAAGGTGAGCGGATCGTCGTCGACCTCCAGCGTCTCGTGCACCAGTTCCTCTCCCGGGTGGTCGTGCCCGGGGATGCCGCAGGACACGGTGGCCTCGGACATGAAAGGTGCCCGCGCCGCCACGGTGACGGCGTCGTCGACCCGTATCCCCTGGCGGCCCCGTTCATGGATTACCTCGATCCGGGCCGGGCGCACGCCATATACCTCCTTGATCGCGGCTGTGTAGTTGCGCGCCGGGGTCCCGCCAGCCCGGCCTAGTAAGACGTCGGCGAGGGCCGCTTGGCGTGGAGCATCGGCCCGAGCGTCGACATAAAGGCGCACCCGCCAGGGGACGCCGGGCTCCTCCTCGTCCCAGTAGCCGGCCATCACTGCCCGTAGTCCACCCATGTCCAGCTCGCCGAAGTGGCCGGTGTCGACCGTCCAAGCGAGCGCGAACTGGCAGAGCTGGAACTGGGCGCGGCCACCGTCTCGGCCGCCGACTCTGCGGCAAGGGCAGATCGCCTCGCAGTTGCAGGCTTCCAGGTAGCGGCCGGTGAGGCGCCAGTCCATCACACCAACGCCACCAGGATCCCGCTGAGGACCATCCCCACGCCAGCCACCCGGGACAGCCCCAGGCCGTGGCGCCAGTTCTTCTCGGCCAAAATGAGCACCGCGAGGACAGCCATCCAGGGCAGGCTCATCAGGCCCGCCACCGTCAGGACCGCCATCAGGGCCCAGCAGCAGCCGAGGCAGAAGGCGCCGTGCGAGGCCCCGGCGAGGAGGCCGCCCACGGCTCCGCTGTCAAAGTTGTGGTGCATGACGAAGCCGAGCGGAGAGCGGCAGGCGCGCAGGCACGCGCCCTTCAAGGGGCTGAGCTGATACAGCCCGGCGAGTGCCAGCACGCCAGCGAGCGCAAGGTGTCCGAGCGGGCTCGCCGTCATGCCAGCTACCGCGCCCCGAGTCCAGATGAAGATGGCCAGCGGCACGAGGCCTGCTGCTGTCCAGAGCAGCATGTAGCCGACGCTGAACGGCAGCGCGGCCAGCCGCCCGCCACCCCTGGCCTGCGCCACCCGGCCGTAGGCCACCGCCAGCGGAGCCGTGGCTGGCAGCATCATCGCCGCGAGCATCGTCACCCAGATCCCTAGATAGACGGGGATGGTGATGTCCATCGTCATGGCCATGGCGGGAGATTGGATCACCAGTAGGTACCAGGCGACCGCCGCCAGCCCCAGCAGTGCGCCGCCAAAGCCCAGGTTCAGGCGGCTCACGCTGGTCACGACCGGTACTCGAACTCGGTGATGAATCCGTTCGAGCTAGTGGCGCTGACCGTCCAGTCACCCTTGTAGTCCAGGGTGCCCGACTTCGCCTGCCGGATGGGCTGGGTCACCGGGCTGAAAAGCGGGTTGCTGATGACGGGTGGCCCCACTCCGTCCATGCCCTTCAGTTCCTCCACGTCCATTTCGAGCACTTTCCCGACGCTCAAGCGGCGGCGCCCGCCGTCACTGTCGAAGCGGATGGAGGCGCTGTGCACGCCGGTGACCGTGCCGATCAGCGGCGCGACGTTGGCGAGGTGGCCGCCGGCCTGTCCGGAGAAGATGGCGCCGAGCGCTTTGGCTTGATCGGCGTCGGCACGCTCGTCGAGGTAGAGCGCCGCCTTCCAACCGCCCTCCCTCATTAGCTTCGGCGAGTGGACAGCCAGCGCCACCGTGAGATTCTCCAGGCTGACGCCGTCCATATCGCCACGCCGAATGTGCCAGGCGAGGACGGCGTCGCAGGTGTCCTCGGTGGCCGGAGCCAGGAAGATGCAGGGGCAGCTGACCTGGCAGTTGCAGGACTCGAAGTAATCGCCGCTGACGTGAAAGCTCATGGACCCCTCCTTACGCGTTGGCACCAATCACCACCCTTGCTTGCAACGTCCCGCTCCGCACAGAGCAACCCCCGGGAGAGCAGCAGGCCGACGGCTGCACACGAAGATTGATCATCCAGGCTACTACGGGAACCGTCGTCTCGTAAACACCCTGTGAGAGAGCGAGCTTGGCGGAGGGATCGACCCGCCGCAGCAGTCGGAGAATCGGGCTGTTGTCAGCCTGCATGATCAGCGTGAACCGCTGGATGCCCACGGCGGAAGCGCGCTCCGCCAGGGCGGCAAGCATCCGGGTGGCGAGCCCCTGGCCCTGCCAGGCGTCCGCCACGACGACAGCCATTTCGGCCGCGTCCGAGCCGGGCTGCCGGAAGTACCGGGCGACGCCAACGATCTCGCGGTCGTCCACGGACACGATCGCCTCACGGTCCCGGTGATCGACATCGAGAAGTCGGTCGGTTGGCACCTGCTCGAGCCGCGCGATCGGACTCATGAAGCGCCGGTACAGCGTTTCCGCGGACAGCCGATAGAAGAGGCGACGGAGGGGCTCCCGGTCAGAAGGCTCCAGCTGGGCCAGCCCGATCCGGCCAGCACCTGTTTCCTGAATCGTCACCATTTCACGACCTCCTCGATCGAACCTGACAATCAACGGTCAGTGTGAGAATCGCCTAAGGAGAATCCCGATGGTCACCGCTTCAGTCGTCATTGCTGGCCTCCCGGTTCGTGGCATAGGAATGTCACCAACATGAGGCGGTTGGAAGACCGTGGGAATCGGTCAAATCACGGAAAGATCGGATGCCCAACCCAGGGGCCGAGGAGGGCTAACTACGAGGGATCGGGCTAACTACGTACGCGAGCGTCAGGATCTCTTCCCTGGCGTCGCGCAGTCACCCAGGTCGCGACCTGGGCACGGGATCGGAAGCCAAGCTTCTGCCTGATGTTCTCCAGGTGCGTCTCGGCTGTTCTCGGTGCGATGAATAGCCGTCGCGCGATCTCCTGGTTTGTAAGGCCTTCGGCGACCAGAGACGCGACCTCGAGCTCGCGCGGGCTCAGGCTGACCGGTGTCGCTGTCGTGGGCTCGTCCAGGAAATCGAGCAAGGATTCCAGAATCTGCTCCCACTCGCCCTTCCAAAAGAGATGGGCTCTTCCGTGCAGGGGGATGAACGTCGCCTTGGGGATGAGACTCGCCACTTCGCGCCCGAGGTGGAATCCGGTGGCGCGGTCGTGCTCGCGGTGCAGGACGAGGGTGGGCGCCTCGATATTTGGGAGCAGGAGTGAAACGTCCGTCCCGTAGTACTCAGCAAGAAGTTCGGCAGCGATGTCCGAGCTTGCAGCAGACCGCTGCCACTTCGCGAATTCCCTGACATCGTCAGGCGTCGGATCCGGCAGGAAGATGCCGGCGAGCGCCTGGGACCCCAGTCCCCAATGAGCACGAACCAGCGAGACCAGAGACGCCCGGACGTCTGCCGGCGCCAGGTCACTCCCCCTCGCACACATGCCGTAGAGCACCAATCTGTCCGTCCGTTTCCGATGGAGAGCGGCGACGGCCGCTGCGACCTGGCCTCCCTGGGAGGCGCCGAACAGATGGAACCGCTCGGATTCGAGCTGATCTGCTATCGCCAGCAGGGCGGACACCTGACCGTTAAACGAGAGATCCACCCCCGTCCGATCGGACAGCCCAGAGCCTGCCTTGTCATAGCGGACGACTGAGAAGCGCTCGGCAAGCGCAGCGAAGAAAGCTCGCACCGACTCCATCTCGAGCATCTTCTCCAAATGACTCACCCAACCGGTGTCGCAAAGGAGGACTGGGCCGTTCCCCATGACCGAGTAGGCCACCCGCCCAGCCGGCGTGGCACTGAAGCGAATCCACTGACGCACACCGCCAGTCTCGCAGAGCTCAACAGAGAGTGGATCGGCGAAACGGGACACGGGCTTACGTCACGGTTTCGCTCGTGGTTGACAACGGGGACCACTGCTTGCCGGCTGGCAAGTAAGGTGGCCCTCCGCCGTGATCTGGCATCTCGTGCGACGCCTGCTGCCTGGCTTCGGGAGGACGAATGCAGCTACATCCTGGCCGGGCGATTGGGGCCTTGATCGGCGACCGCGAACTCGAATCCAGTCCCGGCGAGGTCGTCTGGAAGCCGCGGGGGGTGCCGCACACCTTCTGGAACCCGGGACCAGACCGGGCCCTGGTGCTGAGATGATCGGGCCCGGTGGCTTCGAGTGCTCCGTTGAGGTCCTATCCCAGACGTCCCCCGACCTCTTCGATGAACAGCTCGAGCTGAGCCACCTCGTCCCGTAGCGGCCACACGAAGACCTCCCTGATCCCTGCCGCCTCCAGCCGCTGGAGGCGGCCCACGCATTCGTCCACGGTGCCGATCAGCAGGCGGTCGCCAAGGTCGGCCGACGCTACCGCAGGGCTTCGAACCAGATCTCCCACCGAGCGCAGTTCCGCCCGATCCTCGCTGATGTAGAGGTACATGGTCGCCAGCGCCAGCGGGAATCCGGCTGGATCTTTGCCCACGCCGACCAGGCTGCCGCGCAAATATGCAGTGCAGTCCGAGATGTGCTCCGGCGTCCCGTGATATGCGGAAGCCAACCAACCGTCACCGAGCCGCGCAACGCGCCGCAGCCCGGCTCTGGATCCCCAACTGGCAATCCAGATCGGCGGGGCCGCGTCAGCGAGCATTCGGAGGAGGAAGTCACGCAGTCGCGGCATCTCACGCTCGAAGCGCGACCAGCGGCTGTCGAAATCCGCCTCCACGGCTTCGTAGTCGGCCCGCGTGGAACCGGGCGTCACGGCCGCCGTCAGCCGTCCATCGCCGAGGTGCTGGAGAGCCGCGAGGGCGGAACCCAGGGGACCGGCTCCCCGTACCGCGAGGAGGGCTGCGGTCGTTATCAACCGTATGCGACTGGTCCTGCCGGCGGCGACACCGAGGGCGATCAGGCCATCCACCCAGGGAACAGAGAAGAGAAGGTGGTCATTGGCGCAGGTCGTCGTGTAGCCGAGAGCCTCGGCCGCCTCGGCATACCTTGCGATCGCACCCGCCTCGGGCAGCTGATGGGAAAAGCCTGCGATGGGCAGATGTGCTCCGAAACGCACTATCGGAGTCTAGGACCCAGGGATGAGGGGCATCCGCTTCAGGGCGATCCGCGTCGGTGGCGGCAGAGCGGGCATTCGCTCAGTCGCCGGCGAACGCCTCCTTCCGAATCTCGCGCGCCTCGAATGAATACTCCGAGCCGATCCGGGCCGCGTATCCTTGGAGACTGAAGGCATTCGCACTCACCCTGTCCGCCGTGCCCGTGAAGAGTGGTTGCAGCGCCCCCTTGAAGTACGCGGCGGCCAACTCCTCCTGGCTGAAGAGCCCGCCCTCGATCAGCGCTTCGACCCCCACACGCTGGACCAGGTAGGCGTCGTCGCACCGGGGTCGAGTTCCATGAGGCGCTGCACCTTCTCTCAGGAGAGCGGCGGGGTCTGCTCGACGTTTTTGGGCAGGACTTCAACGAGGGACGAATATGTTTGAACCTATTCGCCCACCGGACGAGCTGCCGCCCTGCAGGAACAGCGTGGGGTTCCTCTTCGCTGCCGCTACGTCGGTGTTTCGCGAAGGCTTCTTCCGGAGCACGTAGACAGCGCCCATCTCGTCGGGCGTCACGTAGTGGATGTGATCGTCCGTGAGCCCGCCTATCGCCGAGCCGGCGATGGCGGCGCGGGGGAGCCGATCGCCCAGCCCGTCGGCCACCCCGGCCGGTGCTGGCGCGAGGAGGGTCTGCGAGTCCCGCCCTCCGCGCCCAAGCGTCGACGGCTGGGCGAGAGCACGGTCCCGGACCAGCGCCTGCGGGCGGAGCGGCCGAACCATGTCTGGGCCCTGGACTTCCTTTTCGACGCCACCTCCGACGGCCGACCGATCAAGGTGCTGACGATGTGCGACGAGTTCACCCGCGAGAGCATCGGCCGCAGGCTCGGGCGCTCCATCACCGCCGAGGACGTGGTAGCAGTGCTTGACGAGGCTCGGCGGCGGCGTGGTAAACCGCAGCTCCTCCGCTGCGACAACGGGCCCGAGCTGGTGGCCGCCGCGATCAGGGATTGGTGCCGGCTCTCAGGTAGCGGGACAGCTTACATCGAGCCCGGCAGTCACTGCCAGAACCCATTCGTGGAGAGCTCCAACGGCAAGGCCCGCGACGAACTCTTCGCTCGCGAGATCTTCGACTCGGTGTTCGAGGCTCGCGTCCTCTACGACGACTGGTGCGACGCTTACAATCGCGTCCGCCCGCACAGCTCGCTCGGCTACATGCCGCCTGCGACCTTCGCGGCAGCGCTCATAACCCCGGAACCCTCAGTCAGGGTGGACCACTAAACAGGGACCGGTCAGTGGATCATCCAGTTCTTGCGCTCGCCGGTCTCGCCGTCGGGGCGGGTCTGAAGCCGGGCGCCAAGCCGGGTGAGCGCTTCCGACATCGCCTCCTCGGCGCTGGCGGCGGGCACGCTTCCCCCGAGCAGCGCGCCGCGGCTTGTGGCAGTGCTCACGGCGGCGTCTACAGTCGCTCACAAGGACCAGGCTGGGCAAACGAACCCTTACCGACTTGTTTAAGATGGCTCTGTTCGTCGCACCTGGGTACTAAGTTGACGGACGCCCCAACTCAGCCTCGCTTTCTGCTCGAGATCGCTCACCAAGAGTGGATGTCGTTGAGACCGATGGTCTGTGAAGCACCGCGTGTGTCAGACTGCTCAACTCTTCGCGCATTGCATCCAGATCATCACGTGAAATCATCTCTTCCCTTGCAAGCTCCCCTCTTGCGTTAAGCCACATCGCAGTCAGGCGGCTGGACGCGAAGCCCCACAGGCCCAGAGCGAAGAACACGATTACCGCCGCGATGATTTGACCGTCCTGAGTCACGGGCAACGCATGCTTACCGAAGCCGAGTGTGGCCGCGGTTAGAAAGGCGGCGGTCATTGCATCGGGAAATGTAGTGATGTTGCTTCCGGGCGTGTCGCGTTCCACCGACCACAGCGCCAATGCTGACGCGATCCAAAAGAGGACAAGGGTCGGCCAGATCAGACTTGTCTCGCCCCAGTTGCGACTTAGAAGCATGCCCCGGACCAGCATTCCGACCTTCAGGAATCTGAGGAGACGCAGGAGTCGGATCATTCGGAGACCTGGAATATCGGGTATCGGAATGGCCGTGATCAAGTCAAGCCAGTGCGCTCTAAAGTACCTGCCTCGATCGGACGAATCGTAGCACCTCGCACCGAATTCAAGGAGAAAGACTGCCGCTAGACCCAAGACGATGTAACCGGCCAGTCCAGTGCCAGAGTCGCCGCGAAACGCCAAGATCACGTAAGGGACAGTGAGAACTCCCATGGCCAGATCCCAGGCGCACTGATGGCGATGAATGAAGGCGGTCAAGCGTCCCCGTCGCCAGAGAGACGGCGAGGTCGGAGGCATTTAGTGGTCGCGATCTCCCCGGCTTGCGGGTGCATTCGGCACCCATGCGGCGCCGTCCCAGCGCCACTGGCCGTCTGGGGAGAGCTGCGGCGCAGGCTCCGCCAGGGACGACGCGGAGACATTTTTCGGGTACCAATCCGGAAAGGGTTGACGTTGCTCCAGCTTGAACGTCCCAGCCAGCATCTCGCTCTTCACCTCGGTGACGTTCGGATAGTCCGGGTTAACCGCATAGAGACGATCAATGTCCGCGATGGCTTGAGCTCGGTGGCCCTGCAGGAACTTACAGGCAGCCCGCATGGCAAGGCATTGCTGAAGTCCGATGTCCAGGTACCGCTTCTGCAAGCCCGCGGTGTCGACGACCGCTCGCGCCTGCGGCACATCGCCCTTGATCGCCCATGCCATCGCCAGCGCGGAGATCATGGTCGCACGGCTCTCATCGGTGATCATGGGGATCGTCCTGAAGTGGTCAAGCCGCGCGATCGCCTCATCGAAGGTCTCCCTAAACCTGGGTTGCCGTCAGTCCTTGGGCTGGGCCGAGAAGACGTGGCTGTCGTGGTGGACGCGGTGCTTGAGCGGGGAGCGGTCGCCGATCCACTGGGCGGGCGGCGAGGCCCAGAATTCGGCAAGCGAATTGATCCGGACGGCGTACCGGCCTCGCTGCTCGCGGAACGCCTCCCAGGACTCCGCCTCTGGGCGTAGCCGGTAACCGGCCCGCGCGAGCCGCGTCCGGGCCGCACGGTATTCCTCCAGCTCGACCCCTGCCTCTCCGCCGTCGGCGAGGTCGACGTAGAGGACCATGTCCTCGATGCAGTGGCCGCCCACGGAGCGGGCCAGTTTGGCCCAGCCCTTCACGCTTCGGGGCAGGGGAACCTCGTTGCTGCCGGGGCTCCCGCTGCTCTCGTCGATAGTTGTGAGGATCAGGGTCGCCGCGTCCATCACTGCCCCGAGGGATCCGATCCAGGAATCGTTGTCGTGGCTGGACCGAAAGTAGGCCAGCGAGGGATAGGAGAGCTGCGAGTCCAGCAACTCCGCCGCCCACTCCTGCCAGCGTTCGAAGGACCGGCCAAGATCCTCGGTGACGCCTGCCAGAGCGTAGCTCTCGAGCAGGTTCACTCCGGAAGGCGGCGCACCAGCTCCCGCCTCGATGGTGACCACCACCACCTCCCTGCGCTGAAAGGCCGCGGTCAGGCTGTAGAGGAAGGTGATTACGAGCGCGAACATTCCTAGCCCGGTGGCTCCGGCGGCGATGGCCACCAACCGGGCCGGCGTCTGGATTGGGACGTAGTCGCCAAACCCGATGGTAAACATGGATGTGGCGGCGAAGTAGAGCGAGGTGCCCAGACCGGAGGGCTGCGGCCTGACTTGGTCCCGAAGCGAGTCGAGGATGAAGGCGTAGCCCAGGAGCAGCAGGATCACCCACATCGCCAGCATCGCCAACACTGAAAAGGGTCCGAAGCTGCCCAGCAGGCTCTCGCGCCTGCTCACGTTGCGGATTCGAAACGACAGCCAGCGCACGGCCGCCCAGAGGCCGCGGACCAGGTAGCGGCTGGCCCTGACCCTTCCCGCGACCGGCCGGGGCATGACCACCGACTGGAATACGTCAAGGAGGGCGCCTACCACGATCAGCAAGCCGAATAGGCCCTCGAGCACACGAATTGCCGTTGCCATCGAGCCATCAAATGTAGCCTCGCGGGCGTAGTGGACCCGAGGGTCGGAAACAGTGGTGGACCCAGCTTCCCACAATCCGAACACCTTAGTAGTTGATGGAAAGCCGATCAGACTCGACGGTCACGGTCTTGGTCGCGGCTGACACGCGGGCAAGCGGGAGCTAACGGCGGCACCGCGCGATTGGGATCGTCCTTGTCGGCATCTGGAAAAAAACGCCGCTCCGAGCCGAAGGGGCTGCCGGACATCTCTCCGCTGAGCGGCTCGCCGGTAGGCGAACCGGTAGCCTTCAGACCGCTCCGGATCCGGCCCGAGTAGCTCAGGGGATGGAGCAACCGCCTCCTAAGCGGTTGGTCGCAGGTTCGAGTCCTGCCTCGGGCACCAGCCAGCTTAAGAGTTGATTGTGTAGTCCAACGATGCCCCGAGCGCGCAGCTCGGGCGCGGGGCTCCCGACTTGGCACCGCCGGCCTGGAACGCCGGTCCGAGGAGCCTGCGGCCTGCTAAGCATCCAACCGTTACGGGCCATTAGGAAGCGCTCATAGCAGTCCCGCCAGGGCTGCGTTGAAGGCGTCCGGGTTCTCCTCATTGGTGAGGTGTCCGGCGCCTGCGACTACCACCAAACGCGCGCCGGGGATGAGCCGCGCCAGCTCCTCAGCCAGTGGCGGCGGGGTGATCGTGTCGTGCTCCCCCACCAGCACCAGCGTCGGGACCGTGACACTGCCGGCGACGTCGCGGAGATCCTGCGTCCAGAGGTCGGCGCTGGCGGCTCGGTAGACTGCCTTGTCGAGGCTGGCGAAGACCCGGACCCCGAGCTCGACCATCGCTGGCGGGGCATCCGGCCCGTACACCGCCGGCATCCGGGCTCGGGACAACTCGGGCATGGTCGCGGCATCGATCTCGGCCAGCCTCTGCGGTTGGGTGGCGACGGCGGAGGGGTGCGTGGCCCAGGTGTCCGCTAGCGCGAGCGAGCGCACTAGCTCAGGTCGGTCGCGCCAGAGGTTCAGGGCGACGATGCCCCCCATCGAAAGACCGCAGACATGTGCTGGGCCTGCATTAAGGTCCTCGATAAGGGCTGCTATGTCGGCCGCGAAACGCCGCGTTGACACGGTCTCGGCGGCCGCGACGGAGCGGCCGTAGCCCCGCAAGTCAGGCGCGACCGCGAGATGAGTGCGGCCGAAGTCCTTGACCTGGCCGGTCCAGGTTCGGGCGCTCGAACCGACGCCGTGCAGGAAGATCAGTGGAACCCCGGAACCGGCTACGTCGTAGTGGATCGACCCATCGGACAGTTGGAGGGTGGGCACCCGCCCAGTATCATTCCGCACAGCAATTCGAATAGGGAGAGAGAGCCACAATGGCAGATCAGCTCGAGCGTTACCTCAAGAGCAAGCTCAGCGATGGCGTCGACCGCCGCGACTTCCTCAAGCTAGGTCTGACCGCCACCGGCATGGCCGCCGTCGCTGCCTGCGGTGGCAACCCGACCAGCGGCTCCAGCGGCTCCAGCGGCCCCACCGGGCCGGAATTCAAGGTCGGCGCCGTGCTTCCCGAGTCCGGCGTCTATGCCGAGCTCGGCAAGAGCATCACCAACGGCATGCAGATGTACTTCGACTCCGTCGCAAACCAGGCCGGCAACCGCAAGATCACCATGGTCAGCGCCGACGAGCAGACCGCGCTCGCTTCGGCCGTCGCCGCGACGAAGAAGGTGGTCGAGCAGGACTCGGTCGACATGGTCGCTGGCTATGTCTCGAGCCCCAACGCGGCCGGCAACCGCGACTACCTGGACGGCCAGAAGATGCCGACGCTGATCGCCAACGCGGGGGTCAACTCCCTGTCCCGTGCCGCCAAGTCGCCGTTCATCTACCGGACTTCATTCAGCAACTGGCAACCAAGTCACCCGATGGGCACCTACGTCGCCGAGAAGCTGGGCAAGAAGAAGATCCAGCTCGTCTATGCCAAGTACGGCGCCGGCCTCGAATCGGTGGCGGCCTTCAAGGAGACCTTCACCGCCGCCGGGGGAACGATCGTCGGACCTGACGTGGCGACTCCCTTCCCAAACAACGGCGACCAGACGCCGTTCGTGCAGGCGATAAATACGGGCGAGATCGACGGCATCTATTGCTTCATGTCGGGCACCGACGCCGTGAGCTTTCTTAAGAAGGCCGCCGAGCTGGGAACGCTGAAGAAGGTCGACCTCGTCTCCGGCTCCGGGTTCTTCGTCGAGCAGGACGTGCTCGCCGCCATCACCGACGCGGCGCCGCTGGGCGCTCTCACCGGGCTGCACTGGGCGCTGACTCTCGACACCAAGGAGAACCAGGACTTCGTCAGCAAGTATTCGAAGAAGTTCGCCGGCAGGCAGGCTGACGTCTTCGCCGTGCAGGGATTCGACACCGCTCGCGTCATCGTCGACGCGCTCAACGCCGTCAAGGGCAAGACCGACGACAAGCTCAACTTCATGAAGGCGATCTCGCATGTCGCCTTCCAGAGCCCCCGCGGCGACTTCAAGTTCGACCCCAACACCAACAACGTCGTGCAGACGATCTACATCCGCAAGGTGGTCCACAACTCCAAGCTGGGCTGGACCAACCAGGTCATCGACCACTACCCCGGGGTCGCCGACCCCGGGAAGTAACCTTCTCGGGTGGCGGGGGAGCGGCGATCAGCGCGACAGCGCTTCAGCTGACGATCAACGGGCTCGCCTTCGGCGGGCTCGTCTTCCTGCTCGCGGCGGGCCTGTCGATCATCTTCGGGCTCATGGACGTCCTCAACCTCGCTCACGGGTCCTTCTACATGATCGGCGCCTACACCGCCTACTCGGTGGTGCTGGCAACGCACAGTTTCTGGCTCGCTCTCCTCATCGCGCCTCTCTTGCTCGCTCTGGTTGGAGGCCTCCTCGAGCTGGTCTTCTTCCGCCGCCTCTACCGCCACGGACACCTGGCCCAGGTCCTCCTGACCTTCGGCTTCACCCTCGTCTTCGTCGACCTCATCCGCTCGGGCTACGGCCCGACGACCCGTTCGATCGCACCCCCGCCCAGCCTCGGTGGCGCCGTCCACTTCCTCGGCGCCACATTCAGCTCCTACAGCCTCTTCGTGCTCGGCGTGGCGGTGGTCGTGGGAGCGCTTCTGCTCGCCGCCTGGCGCCGGTTGCGTGTCGGGGCGGTGCTCCGGGCGGGGGTCGCCGACAAGGAGATGGCGGGCCTGCTGGGGATCGACCTCGCCCGCGTCTTCACCCTCACCTTCGCCTTCGGCGCCGGCCTCGCCGGCCTGGCCGGGGTGATCGCCGCGCCCGAATTCGCGATCTTCCCGGCGATGGACGCGAGCGTGCTGATCCTGGCGCTGGTGGTGGTGGTGCTGGGCGGGCTGGGCTCGATCGAGGGCGCGATCGTGGGCGCGGCGGTGATCGGCCTCGGCTACGTGATCGGCACCACGCTCTTCCCACAGGTCGCGCTGGTACTCATCTTCGGTCTGATGGCGGCCGTGCTCGTCGTCCGGCCGACAGGGCTGTTCGGCCGCCGCTGATGACCGTCGGCCGCGGGCGGACCCTGCTGCTACTCGCTCTCCTGGTGGCCCTGGCGTCGCTCCCCCTCTGGGCGCCGCGTTTTTGGATCTACATCGGCACCCAGGCGCTGATCTTCGCCATCTTCGCCATGTCCCTCGACCTCCTACTCGGCTATGCGGGCCTCGCTTCGTTCGGCCACGCCGCCTTTTATGGGGTCGGCGCCTACGCCTGCGGCTTGCTTGCTCTCCGCCACGTCGACGCTCTGATCCCGCTGCTGCTCATCGGGGCCCTGGCGTCGGCCGCGGTCGCGGTGCCGATCGGCGCGCTGTCGCTGCGGGCGACAGGGATCTATTTCCTGATGCTGACGCTCGCGTTCGCTCAGATTCTCTGGGGGCTGGCCGTCAATTGGACCAGCCTCACCCGAGGCACCGATGGCCTCATCGGCGTGCCCCGGCCGGCGCTTCCGGGCGCCGGCGCGCTCGGCTTCACGCTCAACGAACGCGGTCCCTTCTTCATCCTCTGCCTGGCCGTCGCGGTCCTCGTGTTCCTGCTCCTGGAGGCGCTGACGCGCTCGCCCTTCGGGAGGACTCTGGAGGGTATCCGGGAAAACGAGCGCAGGATGCGTGCGCTCGGCTTCCCCACATTCCGCTACCGGCTCGCCGTCTTCGTCGTGGGCGGCGCCATCGCCGGCTTGGCCGGCTCGCTGGCGGCTATGTCGAACGGCTTCGCAACGCCCGACCTTCTCTACTGGACGGTGTCGGGGCTGGTCCTGGTCGCCGTCGTGGTCGGCGGCTCCCGATCGCTGGTCGGGCCGGTGCTGGGCGCCTTCCTCGTCCTGATCGCGCAGCTCGGCCTGTCGACGTTCGTCGACCGCTGGGAGCTTGTGCTTGGCGCGCTCTTCATCGCCTTCGTGCTCTTCTTGCCCAGGGGCCTGGTCGGCCTCGTAAGGCGGGCCTGAAAAGCCGATGGATCTCTCCATCCGGGGCCTCACGGTCAGGTTTGGCGCGGTCGCCGCGCTCAGTGGCGTCGACCTCGAGGTCCCTGCAGGCGGGCGGCGGGCCCTGATCGGTCCCAATGGAGCGGGCAAGACGACCCTCTTCGACGTCATCGCGGGCGAGCAGCGCCCGGCCGCCGGCACTGTGGCGCTGGGCGGCCGGGACGCGACGGCGCTACCCCCCTGGCAGCGGGCCCGGCTGGGGCTGGGACGGACGTTCCAGCGCTCCACGCTCTTCGCTCAGCTGACCGTGGCCGAGAACCTGGCCCTGGCGGTCCGCGCCCGGTGTCGCGCCGGCTGGCGGTTCTGGCCCGTTCGCGACAGGGAGCTTGAGCGCGAAGTGGCCGACCGGTTGGAGACGGCTCACCTCAGCGGGGCGGCGCGGCGCCGCGCCGGCAGCCTCGGCCACGGCGAGCAGCGCAGGCTCGAGATCGAGCTGGCGCTCGCCGCCGGGCCCACGGCGCTGCTACTCGACGAGCCGATGGCCGGCCTCTCAGGCGCCGAGCGCACTTCGGCTGTGGAGCGGCTCCGGGCGCTGCCCCGCGAGGTGACGCTGGTGATCGTGGAGCACGATCTCGATGCCGTCTTCGCGCTGGCCGAGCGGATCTCGGTGCTCGACCACGGCGTCAAGATCGCGGACGGCACGCCGGCCGAAGTGCGCGCCGACCCGCGCGTGCAGGAGGTGTACCTCGGCACCGCCTGACCGGCTCAGCGTCAACCGACTGACGGCCGGCTATGGCGGCGGCGCCGTCATTCGCGACGTCACGCTGCAAGTCGCGCCCGGCGAAACGGTCGCTCTGCTCGGCCGGAACGGTGCCGGCAAGACGACGTTGCTGATGTGCATCGCCGGCGCGATCCCTGCCCGCGCGGGGTCGGTCGAGATCGACGGTGCGGCGATCGGCGGGCTGCCCGCCCATCGGGTCGCGAGGCGGGGCCTATCGCTGGTCCCGCAGGGCCGGCGGATCTTCGCCGGCCTCAGTGTCCGTGAGAACCTCTTGCTCGCCTCGCGGGGCGGTGACCTGGCGGCCGTCCACGCGCAGTTTCCGGTCCTGGCCGAGCGCGGTGAAGTCTCCGGCTCGGCACTCTCAGGCGGCGAGCAGCAGATGCTGGCGATCGGTCGGGCGCTGATGACCCGGCCCCGGATTCTGCTCCTCGACGAGCCCTCTGAGGGATTGGCACCGCTGGTCGTCAAAGAGATCGGCGAGCTGGTCGCGAAGCTGCGCCGGCAAGGCGACCTGTCGATCTTGATCGCCGAGCAGAACCTGGCCTTGGCGCTGGGGGTAGCCGACCGGATATACGTCCTCGAGCGAGGCGAAATCGTCCACGAGGACGGCGCGGCCGGGTTCCGCGATGATCGCTACCTACAAGGGCGGTACCTGGGGGTCTGACGCTAGGTTTAAGAAGCGCGGACCGGCGCCCGGCACGCGTCAGTCGCCCGCCCTCCGCAGGCGGTGGCCTCGATGACGCTGAGGGCGCTGCGCGTCGCCACTACCTGGCCCTTACGCACGCATCCGCGAGCCATAATCGATCCTTCACCAGCGGTGGTTTAGCCTGAACGGCCCACAAGATCTCTAGACAACTGGGGGCTTGCCAGAAGTAGTAGTGGCGACTCATCCTTTGGGTGCTTTGCGTCCAGAGGAAGGAGCCGCCATGACCAATGATGACTTGATCTACCGCCAGCGTCTACGGCTC
>JAEKNQ010000029.1 GCA_016464825.1 Candidatus Dormiibacter inghamiae
GCTGAACCAAGAGCAGCCGGCCAAAGGGGGTGAGCATCGCTCTACGATGTGGCATAGAGAGCCTCCTGCGTGGGTGGGCGTCGACACCTCAACCCCACAGGATGGCTCTCCTCTTGTCAATAACCTATTTGAGCAGTACAACTAGGCCGCCCAGGCCGCTCAGCAGAACGGCCAGTGCGCCCCGGTCCCTCATCGCAGCTGTTGGTCGGCGGCCTTCACGCCGGCGCTGCCACAGACTGCCACCGGCTGACCTGCTGTAGTGCGGCAGATGGCGGCGGTCAACACATTGGCGTGGCCCAGCACCGCCTGCGCCAGCGGGCCGTCGCCGGTGGTTATCGAGTCGGCGATCTCGTTCTGGCTGCGGTTCGCCAGCACGTCAGGCTGGAAGCCGGAGCCGATCTGCGTGCGTTGACCCGCGAGGTCCAGAAAGGGGATGGAGCCGCCGCTGTATGTGTCCAACAAGTGCTGCTGCTCGGCGCTCGGGCTCTGCAGTGGCTGCCTCTGCCGGTCGGCAGTCTCGACGGCTACGAACTCGACGTACGAGCTCAGGTAGCTGACCTGGGTAAAGCTCAAGGTGGCGGTGTCGGGGAAAGCGTCGTCTGAGCCGGAACGCATGAGCCTGACGCCCTGTAGCTGGCCGAAGCGACTCAGCGCCACGGCCAGACTCCAGCGCTCAGCTGCACAGTAGGGGCAGTACTCGGCGCCGATATAGAGGATCTGCGGCTTGCCGCCTGCCCCCCTGAGGGGCGGTCCACTGATCGCCTTCGAGGCGCTCGTGGTGCCGCCGGCGCCCACCCGATCCAGGAGCGCCGGGCTCACGCCACCCAGCTTGGCGACCACGCTGCTGCCATCGCCTGACTCCTGGCCTGGAGGCTGGCCGCCAGCGTGGTTCCGCGTGTAGACGACAAAGCCAGTGATGAGCAGCCCGAGGGCGGCCAGCGCAAGCACGATGGGCAGCGGGCCGGACCAGATGCTCCGCGTCTGCCGCCCGTGGCTCGGCGGCAACCGCTGCTCGCTCCGCACCGGACGCGGGTCAGGTCCGGCGTGGGCAGGCTGGCGCTGCTGCCGGCGTCGGTGGCCCTTGCTCACTGGCAGCGGGCCGGCTCGGGGTTGGGCATGGCAGCTCTGATCGTAGCCAGCGCTCCGCCAGGGGCAGTGCCAGGTAGCGCGTGACCACCAGTTCCTGCGCTGGCAGCCGTCCGGAGTACGATCAGCTTGTGTTTGCCGGCGGCGACGCCCTCTGTTAGCCTGACGACCGGCCATGAGCGCAAGAGAACTCGCGCCTTCGACCCACGTCGATCAGTTCACCCGGCAGAACCTGCCCCCGGCCAAGCTCTGGCCAGAGTTCGTCTTCGGACTACCCGAGCTGCAGTATCCCCAGCGGCTCAACTGCGTCGACGCGCTGCTGGACAGGCACGTCCGAGAGGGACGGGGCGAGCGGCGCTGCCTGCTCAGCCTCGAAGAGACATGGTCCTACGCGGAACTCCAGCGCCGGGCCAACCAGATCGCCGGCGTGCTTGTCAACGACTTCGGTCTGGTGCCGGGGAACCGGGTGTTGCTGCGCGGCTTCAACAGCCCCTGGCTGGCCGCCTGCTGGTTCGGCGTGCTGAAGGCCGGCTGTGTGGTGGTGGCGACCATGCCGCTCCTCCGCTCCGGCGAACTCCAGCCGGTGGGCGAGATGGCCGATCTCCAGCTGGCCATCTCAGACCACCGCCGCCTGGAAGACCTGCAAGCCGCCCAGCTCCCGGACGTGCCCATCCTGGCCTTCGGCGGCGGCCAGAGTGGCGACCTGCTGGAGCGGATGGAGCGCCAGCCGGCGCAGTTCGAGTCGTTCGCCACTTCGGCTGACGACGTCTGCATGCTGGCCTTCACCTCGGGGACGACTGGGCGACCGAAGGCGACCATGCACTTTCATCGAGACGTGCTGGCCGTCTGTGACACGTTCTCCCGCCACGTGCTGAAACCGACCTCGAACGACCTCTTCACAGGAAGCCCGCCGCTGGCCTTCACCTTCGGTCTGGGCGGACTGCTGCTCTTCCCTCTGCACGCCGGTGCTGCCACGCTGCTGCTGGAGCAGTCAGGGCCAGAACAGCTGCTGGAAGGAATCCAGCGGAACCGGGTCACCACGCTCTTCACCGCGCCGACAGCCTTCCGCTTCCTGCTCGGCCGCCTGGCCGAGGCCGATCTTTCCTCGCTGCGGGACTGCGTCTCTGCCGGGGAGACGCTGCCGGCGGCTACCTGGAACGCTTGGCAGCGAGGTACCGGCATCAGGATCATCGACGGGCTGGGCTCAACGGAGATGCTGCACATCTTCATCGCCGAGACGCCGGAGCGGATGCGACCGGGTTTCACCGGGCGGGCCATACCCGGCTACCACGCTGAGGTGCAGGACGAAGACGGTCGGCCGGTGCCCGATGGCGAGATGGGGAGGCTGGCGGTGAAGGGCCCGACGGGCTGCCGCTACCTGCGCGGCGACCGCCAGACCGTTTACGTCAAGAACGGCTGGAACCTGACCGGTGACATCTACGTGCGAGACGGTGATGGTTACTTCAGCTACCGCTCGCGCGCCGACGACATGATCATCTCAGCCGGCTACAACATCGCCGGACCCGAGGTGGAGGAGGCGCTGCTTCAGCACCCGGCAGTGCTGGAGGCCGCAGTGGTGGGGGTGCCTGACGAGCAGCGCGGCATGATCGTCAAGGCCTTCGTGGTGCTGGAGTCGACTGCCGGGGAAAGCGACGGCACAATCAAGGAACTACAGGACTTCGTCAAGTCCCGGATCGCGCCTTACAAGTATCCCCGCCAGATCGAGCTGGTTTCAGCGCTGCCCCGCACGACCACGGGCAAGCTGCAGCGCTTCAGGCTGCGCCAGCCCGGCAGCTCGGCGTGAGGTCGCCGCCACTCAAGATCGGGATCATCGGCGGGGGTCCGGCCGGCCTCTACTTCGCTGCGCTCGCCAAGCAGCTGGATCCGCTGCACGAGGTCAAGGTCTGGGAGCGCAACGCTCCCCACGACACGTTCGGCTTCGGCGTGGTGTTCTCCGACGAGACCCTGGGCGGCATCGAACACGCCGACTCCCGGATCCACGCGGAGATGGCTGAGAGCTTCGCGCGCTGGGCCGACATAGATGTCCACCACCGCCGCGAGGTGGTCACCTCAGGCGGTCACGGCTTTGCGGCGATGAGCCGCGTCAGGCTGCTGCAGATCCTGCAGCGGAGAGCAGCGGAGCTGGGCGCGGCTGTCGAGTACAGGACTCCTGCCCCGCCATTGGCGGATCTGGAAGCTTTCGATCTGGTGCTGGCAGCTGACGGCGTCAACAGCGCCACCCGCGCGGCGCAGGCGGCAAGCTTCGGGCCCAGCCTGGAGCCGGGCCGCTCTCGCTACATGTGGTTGGGGACGCGCCTTGTCTTCGACTGCTTCAAGTTCTTCATTGTTGAAAGCGAGTACGGGGTGTTCCAGGTCCACGCCTATCCCTACAGCAGCGATCGGAGCACGTTCATAGTCGAGACCTCTGAAGCTGTCTGGCGGCGGGCGGGCCTGGATCGCGCCGGCCAGCTTCCGCCCGGAGTGAGCGACGAGGCGAGCATCGAGTTCTGCCAGGAGCTCTTCAATGAGCAGCTGCAGGGCCTGCCGCTCATCGGCAACAACAGCAGGTGGATCAACTTCGTCACAGTCCGCAACCGCTGCTGGCGGCACGGCAACACAGTGCTGATGGGTGACGCCGCCCACACGGCCCACTTCTCGGTGGGCTCGGGCACCAAGCTTGCCATGGAGGACTCACTGGCGCTGGCGGCCTGCCTGTTCGAGCAGCCTGACGTGCCGGCGGCCCTGGCAGCCTACGAAGCTGAGCGGCGGCCGGTCGTGGAGTCGACCCAACGCGCGGCCGAAGCCAGCCGGCGCTGGTTCGAGGAGCTGGAGCAGTACTTGAGGCAGACACCTCTGCAGTTCGCCTTCAACCTGCTCACGCGCAGCCGCCGGGTCTCCTACGCCAACCTGCAGGTGCGAGATCCGGAGTTCGTAAACCGCGTGGCAGGCGAGTTTGCGGGCACGGCCGCCGGTGATTCCTCGGTGCCGCCGCCAATGTTCACGCCGCTGCACCTCCGCGGTCTGGAGCTGAAGAACCGCGTGGTCGTCTCGCCCATGGACATGTACTCATCCTGCGAGGGGCTGATCGGCGACTTCCACCTGGTCCACCTGGGCAGCAAGGCGCTGGGCGGAGCCGGCTTGGTGATGACCGAGATGGTCTGCGTCTCCCCTGAGGGCCGCATCACGCCCGGCTGTGCGGGTCTCTACGCACCACAACACGAAGCTGCCTTCCGCCGGCTCACCGATTTCGTGCACGCGAACAGCGGGAGCAAGGTGGGCATTCAACTCGGCCACTCAGGCCGGAAGGGATCGACCAAGCTGATGTGGGAAGGCCTCGACCAGCCGCTGGAGAGCGGCAGCTGGCCGCTTCTGGCGCCATCGCCGGTGCCATACCTGCCGCAGAACCAGGTGCCGCGCGAGATGACGCGGGCCGACATGGACATGGTGAGAGACCAATTCGTCCGCGCGGCGAAGATGGCGGCCCGGGCGGGCTTCGACCTGCTGGAGCTGCACTGCGCGCACGGCTATCTGCTGGCCAGCTTCATCTCGCCCCTGACCAACCGCCGCCAGGACGAGTACGGTGGCTCGCTGGAGAACCGGCTCCGCTACCCGGTGGAGGTCTTCGCCGCCAGCCGAGCCGTGTGGCCTGAGCCCAAGCCCATGTCAGTGCGCGTCTCGGCCACCGACTGGGCGGACGGTGGGCTGTCGCCGGAGGAATCGGTGATGGTGGCCCGCGCCTTCGCCGAGCTGGGCGCGGACCTGGTCGACGTCTCCACCGGCCAGACGACACCCGACGAGCGGCCGGCGTTCGGCCGCAGCTACCAGACGCCGTTCGCTGACCGGATCCGCAACCAGGCCGGGGTCGCCGCCATTGCTGTCGGCGCCATCTCCAGCTTCGACGACGTCAACAGCATCATCCTGGCCGGCCGGGCCGACCTCTGCGCATTGGCCAGGGCTCACCTTTACGACCCGGCCTGGACGCTGCACGCCGCTGCCGAGCAGGACTTCGGGGTTGCCTGGCCGGTGCAGTTCGAGCGCGGCAGCCGCCGGCCGCCCGGCGCGCGCTCCGAGCCGCGTCCCCGCCTTGAGCTCATCCGCCGTCGCGGCGAAGACCGACTGCACCAACGGTGGCGACCGGCGCTACGTTAGGCAGCGCCCTGGCAAGTTTCGGAAAGCCCCACGCCGAGTGCCCGGATTTCTCGTCCTGGCCCGGGCTCTCGGCGGCCCCCAGAGAGGCCTCAGTCGAATCAGCGACGCAGCCGGCATCGGCAGGTCCAGCTCCAGGGTGAGCTGGTCCGACCCCACTTCGATCGGGGCCGCAGCCTCCAATTCCTCCAGGCGATCGCGCGCCCGAAGCGCGCGCCAGCCTGCCTCATCCGGCCAGTCAGGAGCACCCAGCTGGTTCCAGGTGGCGACCACATTGGAGCACTCGGTATCCACCCGGTGGTGCGTGCGCAGGTAGATTCCTGACCGCAAACCGTCGAGGCGCACTGTGACCAGGCGCCTCAGCTCCTCGGCGCCATGGCGCTTCGACTGGTCGAGCGTGCCGTTCCATACCAGCAGCTCGACCCCACCGCCCGGGCTCCGGGTGGCCAGCGCCTGAACCAGGGAGCCGGCCCCGTCGCCGGAGACCTCCATTGCCAACCGTTCAGGGCCGAGCAGCTCGAGCATCCTGAGCGCCCAGAATCGCGGCTTGCGCAAGTTGCCAACCGTGAGTAGCCCGAAGCCGCCGTGGAGGAGTCTCTGCGGCGGTCCCAGCTCCTCGAAGTGGTCGGAGAGCACCCAGTAGGCGAGAAGTCCTATGCGGTCCAGCGCCGAAATCATTCCGCTGAGAACGAACGGCGCTCCGAAGGGCAGGTCGTTGACCTCCGCCAGGTGGCGCGGCGAAACGCCCCACTCGGTCCACCAAGACGGCACGCCTGGAAGACCCGCGCGGGCGGCAGGGGCGCTGACGTCCAGCGGCAGGTTGCCGTAGGTGTGAGTGCTGAGGAAGTCGACAGGGAGCTGGTGTTGCGCTGCAAACTCCGCGAAGTCTTGGATCCAACCGGCTGCCGCAGTGGCCGGGCCGCCCACCTTCAGCCGGGCGTTCACCGACTTCAGCGCCTTGGCCGACTCCTCGTACAGGCGAAAGTAGTCGGCCTGGTCGCCGGCCCAGAAGGCCTCTAGGTTGGGCTCGTTCCAGACCTCGAATCCCCATTCGGCGACCTCATCCAGGCCGTAGCGCTCGACCAGGTGCGAGGCAAGCGCCGCCACCAGCCGCCGCCACTCCGCCCAATCGCGCGGCGGCGATACCACGCCGCCATAGTGGAAGATTCTCGCGGAGGGATTCGCCGCCAGGTCCCGCGGCATGAAGCTCAGCTCGACCAAGGGGCGCAGGCCGAGTTGGCGTAGCTGGTCATAGACGCGGTCCACGCCGGTGAAATCGAGCGCCCCGTTCCGGTAGACACCGAGCTCGTCCAGGAAGATGCCGTGGGCTCGCACCCGCTCAGCGCCCAGCTCAGCGCGAGATATCGCAAGGGCTCGGGCCAGCTCGGCGCCGACGTCGAAGCCGTGCTCATCGATGCCTCGCAGCAGCAGGCTCAGATGGTCTGAGCCGACCATTCGCCAGGGCCGTTGCAACTGCCCAACCGGCACGGCTGCGTCGACCGCCACCTCGACTTTTGCCGCCGCGCCAGATGCCTGTCCAGCCTGGACCGGCTCCGCGCGGGGCCCTGGTGGCCCATCCGGCACGGCAAGTGCGGCCACCGAGTACCAGGGCTGCTCACCCGCGCCGGCGGTGGTGTCGGCGTAGACGCAGCCAGGCACGGCGAGGACGTCACCGCCGCCGTGGTCGAGAATCGCAAAAGGTCCCTCCCTCTGCAGCCCCCGCAGGACCACGTAGCCGGCCGCCCCCGGCACGCGTGCCCAGCGAAGGGTCACCTGTCCGCAGCCGGCTTCAGCCCTGAGGTCGGCCGGGGGCCGAACGGCGGAAGAGTCGGCAGCCGCCGGCCGGCGCCGTCTGAGCTGCGAGGCCAGATCCTCCGGCGACAGTCTCACGATGGGCAGAACGCATGGCCGGCCCTGTCTGACCGGTCAGGCGGGAGGGCCGGATCCCTGGCGTTATGCCGTAACCAGCGACGGTATTCCCGCAAAACGCCTTGCTGCGCGGCCATGGTCATCGCCGGGTCAGGTGTCTGCTCTACCCGTTGTTGTTCCCGGTGCTGTCGCCGCCGCTGTTATCGCCGTTACCTGTATCGGCGATCGAAAGCTTCTCGAAAGAGAGATATCTGTGCGCCGCGGCGCTGGCCGGGTCGGCGGCGAAGTGGCGCTGCAGTTTTCGCTGATTGAGTGCGTTGTCAAGGGCCGCCATGATCATCGACTGGTCGAGCACTAGATCGCGGTGACCTACACCTCCGGTGGTCGGATTGACGGCGTCATAGAAGCCGCCGTCGGGCCGGTAGAGGTCAGGGTAGAGCCTCCGCAGCGCCTGGATGTTCGTGTATGCCCGCTGGGGCAGGACGTCCAGGGCGATAAATGACGCGTGGGGCGTGACGACATCCTCGGTGGCGCAGCCGTGGCACTGCGACAGGCCCAGGTTCGGGTGGCTGGCGTCCGCCCCGCTCCCGAAATAGGGGAACCGCAAACCCTCCACCCCATAGCCGCCATAGCCGCCGGTGTCGTCCGGGGTGCTGGAGGGAGACATGCCCCAGACCGGGTACTTCAGCTGCTCGGTTGTGTACTTCACCTGAACCTGCGCCGCTCGGCGGTCAGCCAGGCCGAAGCTCTTGGTGCCCCAGGTGGTCTCGGGTACCACTAGGTTCGCCATCAACGCTTCGAACATGCCGCCGGCGAAAGTCGGGATGAAGGTGAGGTCGCTGCCTGGGTAGGTGTAGTGGCCTTCCCAGACGTTGAATCGCTTGCCCGACTGCGGGTCTTTGTACACCTGCCAGTAGCCGCCCACCGGCCACTGTCCCTGCCACGAGAAATCGGGATCGGTAGGACATTGCTTGGGCGGGAGCGTGCGCCAGCTGCGCCACCACACATCGCCGGGCATTTGATGCAGCCCCATCCCGATGTAGGCAGAGATGCGCGGGTCACTGTAGAGGGCGCCGTTGTGGTAGTAGTGCTGCCAGTTGCTGCCCTGCTCGACTGGCAGCCCGACATAGTAGCCGCCGAACATCTGCCCCGTCGGTTGGTTCCCAGTTACGGCTGGGTTGACGTTGCATGCAGTCTGGGGACGACTGTCATAGAAGAGTCCAAAGTCCATTGGATTCAGGAGGGTGTTGACGAGGCCCCGCAGCTCCGGCATGGCGCTCCGGACCACTATCAGTCCCGACGCGTACCAGCCGTTGTCGACGTTGGAGATGAAGTAACAGTTATCGAATGTCGGCGTGGTCTCGGTGGCGCAATCGATATCGCCAGGATTGCGGATGACATGGCCGCTGGTTGTGTCGTACCACTGATGCAGAAAGCCGTGGTCTCTGGCCAGCTTCGCTACCTCAATCAGGGTGAACGCGATTTCTGCCCGCGCCCCCTCCCGGCTGATGAGGCCGAGATCGTGGGCGGCCACCACCGCCCAGAGGTAGACGCCTACGTTGGCGGCCGAGGTGTAGGTGCCGCGCTTCCCGTTGGGACCTATGTTGTCAAGCGGTAGATGCGTGTTGGGG
Organism: Candidatus Dormiibacter inghamiae; assembly: GCA_016464825.1. Lineage (GTDB taxonomy): Bacteria > Chloroflexota > Dormibacteria > Dormibacterales > Dormibacteraceae > Dormiibacter > Dormiibacter inghamiae. The sequence continues at coordinate 8,733 of JAEKNQ010000029.1, forward strand.
TCGACGTCGGCGCTGTAGAACTTCCAGGTGTCACGGGCGATGTTGTAGAGGACTGCGCGCTGCTGTGCGTTGAGAGCGTTCTGTCCACTGTTGTTGTCCCCACCGCTTTGATCGGCATACACGCCAGAGGCCGGCATCGACGCAGTCAGCAATGCCACCAGGGCGACCACTAGAGCGACCCGGGTCCTGCCCGTCCAGCCTTGGCGCACCGACTTGGTCGCGGTCGCATCTCGAACTTGCATAGCCATTGCCTCCTCAGCCTTTGATCCCTGTCATCGCGATGCCCTGCGTGAAATACCGTTGCAGCAGAAGGAAGACGACCAACACAGGCGCCACCAAGAGCACTGAGCCCGCCATCAAGGTGCCGTAGTCAGAACTGTGCTGGCCGATCGAGAAGGTGGCCACCCCCACCGGGAGCGTGTACATCCGCTCGCTGGTGCTGACCACCAGCGGCCAGAGGAAGTTGTTCCAGGAGGCCAGGAAGGTGAAGATCCCGAGCGTCGCCAGCGGCGTGCCACAGAGCGGCATGACGACCGAGCGGAAGATGCGGAGCTCGCTGGCGCCGTCGATCCTGGCCGCCTCGATGAGATCGTCGGGGATGCTGCCGATGAACTGGCGCATCAGGAAGACGCCGAAGGGACCGGCAGCGAACGGCAGGATCAAGCCTGCGTAGGTGTTCACCAGGCCGATCGCGCTCATCAGCACGAAGAGCGGCACCAGAGTCACCGTGCTGGGGACCATCAGCGTGGCCATCACCAGGAGGAACATCTTGTCGCGGCCCGGGAAGTGGAGCTTGGTCAGCGCATAGGCCAGCATCGAGCAGAAGAGCAGGTTGGCGCCGACCACGAAGAAGGCGACAACCGCCGAGTTGAGGAAATAGAGCGGAAAGTTTAGCTTCTGGAAAAGGGTGTTGAAGTTGTCGAGCGTCGGCTCGGCGGGCAGGAAGGTGGGAACTATCCTGTGCAGCTCGGGCGCTGTCTTGAACGCGCCGGCGACCATCCAGACGAACGGTCCCGCCACCAGCACCAGCCCGATGGTGTAGCCGATGTAGATGATACTCCGGCGGAGCGCCGCCCTTTCCTGCCCGCCCGTACGTCCGGCGGCGATAGCGGTCTTAGCAGCGGTGGTTGTGGTGGTTGCCATCAGTCGTTCCTGAGCAGCCTGAACTGCAGGGCGGTGACCGCCGCGATGACCACGAAAAGGACGTAGCCGATCGAGCTCGCGTAGCCCAGGTGGAAGTAGCTGAATCCCTCCTGGTACATGTACATCGAGACCGAGAGCGTCTTGTTCAGAGGGCCGCCCTGGGTCATGATGAACGGCTCCTCAAAGAGCTGGAGATAGCCGATGCTCGTGATCACAGCGACGAAGAGCACAGTCGGTCGCAGCATCGGCAGAGTGATGCGCAACAACTCCCGCCAGGGAGTGGCGCCATCAATCCGGGCCGCCTCGTAAACGTCTTCGGGGATCCCCTGCAGTCCGGCCAGGAAAAGGACCATCACGTTGCCGAGGTTCCTCCAGACGGCCATCGCGATGATGCAGGGCATGGCCAGAGTGGGGTTGCCGAGCCAGTTGGGACCGCTGACCCCGATCTGCTTCAGCGCTCCATTGATCAGGCCGAAATTCGGGTCGAGCAGGAAGCGCCAGATCACGGCTATGGCGACGATGCTGGTCACGGTCGGCAGGTAGTAACCGACCCGGAAAACTGAACGGAGCCGCCCCAGCGCGCGGTTCAGTCCCAGCGCTGCGATCAGGCCCAGAACGAGTGTGGCGAGCAGCCCAACGACTGTGAAGTAGGCCGTATTGAGTGCAGCCTGTCTGAACTTGTCGTCGCTGAAGAGCTTGGCGTAGTTCTGGAGGCCAATGAACGGGGCGCCCAGCGGTGCAGTCAGATCGCCCAGGCTGAAGTCGGTGAAGCTCAGGATCAGCGAGGCCAGGATCGGCAGCGCCAGGAAGACCAGGAAGAGGATCAGGTAGGGAGCCGAGAACGCATAGCCGGTGAGCGCGGCCCGCATGTCTCCGCCCCGGCCGGGGGGCCGCGCCACCACCGGTGGTGGCGCGGCAGTGATCGGAACCTGGCTCACGACTTGTGGAGGGAGGTCGCCGCCTGCTGCATGCCGGCAGCTGCTTGGGCAGGTGTCACTTGACCCGCGCTGGCCTTCTCCAGCCAGTCGTTGATGCTCTTGTCGATCTCGGTCCACTCGGCGATGGCCGGCGGCGCCTTGGTGGTGGTGAGCTGGTCGCCGTAGACCTTAAGGTTCTGGTCACCTGACAGCGCCGGGTCCTGCCAGGCGGCCTTGACAGCCGGCAGGTCGTTGATCGTCTTGAACCAGCTGATCTGCTGCTCTCTCTGGGCCAAGAACTGGACCAGCTTCCAGGCAGCGTCGCGGTGCTGGCTGTTCTTGAAGACCGCCAGGTCGCCGCCACCGGCCCAGGAGGTCGAGGTCTGGTCCTTGGGCACACGCGCGACTGCCCACTTGCCAGTGATCTGGGGATCGCTCTTCAGAAGCGTGCTGATCTGCCAGGGGCCGGAGATGAACATCGGTGTGGCGCCCGAGGTGAAGGTCTGGGTGACGTCGAAGCCCTGCGCCTCGCTCTTCGGGGTGAGCCCCTGCTGGAAGTACTTGACCCACTCGGTCAGTGACTTGACAGAGGCCTGGCTGTCGAGAGTGAACTTGCCGTTCTGCATGACATCGCCGCCGGCGGAGTAGAGGAACGGCAGCCACTCCTGATCATCGTTGCTCTGCAGGTAGATGCCGTACTGATTGCCTGAGGTCTTGTAGGCCTGCGCCAGCTTCATGAGGTCGTTCCAGGTCTGCGGGGCGGAGTTGATACCCGCCTTCTGGGCCAGGTCCGTGCGATAGAAGAGGGTCCGGGTGTCGACGTACCAGGGCACGCCCACCGCCTTGCCGTTGACCACCACGGCGTCCCAGGCGCCCGAGTAGAAGTCACCCTTGCTGACGGAGCTGGGGACCGGGTCCAGCACTCCGATCTTGCCGAACTCGCCCATCCAGGTGGTCCCCATCAGGCTCAGATCGGGCGTCTGGCGGCCGGCGACAGCTGTCACCAGCTTGTCGTGGGCGACGCCCCAGGGGATGGCTGTGACGTTGACAGTGATGTTTGGGTTCGCCTTCTTGAAGGCCTGCATCGCATCGCTGGTGGGCAGTTTGTCGCCCTCGTCGCCCATGGCCCACATGGTCAGCGTGACCGGCCCTGAGCTTGTGTTCGACGTACTGGAGGTGCCGCACCCCGTGAGGACGAGGGCGAGCACAACCAGACAGTTGATGGCGCGTGCGCTGGATCTCATGACGAAGCACCTCCTCTTGGGCGGCGGCGGACTCGGCATCCGCAGCTCGCTCGGAACACGATCTCGGTGGGCAGAAGAGCGTTCACAGGTTCACCCTCATCACCCTCAACCCGGGCCTGGAGAAGCTCGGCCGCCCGGACCCCCAACTCGGCCAGTGGCTGCCTGACAGTCGTCAACGGCGGCGAAAAGTAGCGGGCCGTCGGCACGTCGTCCCAGCCGGTGATAGCCACGTCGCCCGGGACGCGCAGCTTGAGCTCACGCGCAGCGGTATAGGCCCCTGCCGCTATGTCGTCGTTGGCGCAGAACAAAGCTCTAGGGCGATCGCCTTCAGCCAGCAGACGCAGCGCAACCTGGTAGCCCTCGGTTTCCAAGAGCGCGGAGAGCTCCGGCCACGCGGGGCCCACGAGCCCCGCCTCGTGGTGGGCGGCCAGGAAGCCTGACCAGCGCTCGGCGCAGTCGGGAGAGGAGCGCGTGTCACCGATGAAAGCGATGCTCCTGTGGCCATGCTCGAGCAGGTGGGCCGCCAGCGCCCGAGCGGACGCCCGGTTCTCTGAGCGCACGGTGTCCTCACCATCCACCCGTGGTCGTGCCAGCAGCACTGTCGGCGTGCCCTGTCGGCGCAGCTCGGCGATCATCTCGTCAGGCACTGTGCGCCCGAACACCACCAGCCCATCGACCTTGCTGGTCAGATCCAAGACGAGCTGCTCAGGCCCAGGCCTTCCTTGGGTGCCGGCGATCAGAACGCTCAGGCCGAGCCGGTTTGCCGCCTCCTCCACACCCATGAGCACGCCGGCGTAGTAGGGCCGCGAGAGATTGGGGAAGACAACCCCGATGCTGCCGTGCCGGAGGCGCTGAAGCGCCCGAGCGGCACCGTTCGGGCGGTAGCCGACCTTGAGCGACGACTCCACCACCCGGCGTTCCGTCTCCTCTCGGACTCGCGACCCACCGCTCAAGGCCCGAGACACTGTGGCGATCGACACGCCCGCGTGCATGGCAACCGTGTAGATGGTCGGCCGGTTCCGATGTGCCCTCACCTATGCGCCCCAGTGCTTCTTATAGCACCTGCAGCCGCGAATGTAAAGGCTTACATGGGAACCGGGACGTGGCTACTTTTGCGGCCACAGCCGGCTGAACCAGTCGGATCGAGCGGTCCGGCGGCTCCTGGTGAGGACCCGCCTCGATGCGGTTGCGGACCGGCTCACGGCGCAGGGCTGAGTAGCGGAGCGTGCCGTCTTCGGCGCGAGGCTGGAGGCCTGGTTTTGCTCCCGTCCCTGAAGCCGAGCCTAGAGCTCGATGGCCACTGGAGTGCGCTGCCCGTTTCGCAGCGGGGCCCCGACTTCATGCAGGAAGCCCAAGATCTCTCGGTACGACTGGACAAGCGACGTCTCGTAGTACGGGATGCCGTGCTCCTCGCAGAACGCGCGCACTATCTCGTGCGCCTTCGCCATCTGGTTGCGGGGCAGCGTGGGGAAGAGATGATGCTCGATCTGATAGTTGAGCGCCCCGTACCAGACATCAGTCAGCGGATGCGGCTTCACATTGCGCGAGGTGACGACCTGGCGGACCAGGAAGCTGAGGTTCGTGCCCGCCTCGATCTGCGGCATGCCCTTGTGGTTGGGCGCGAAGACCAGAGCCATGTAGCAGCCGCCGCAGCACTGCTGGATCAGTATCGCCAGCAGCGCGGGAAGCGGTCCCAGCACCAGCACGAAAAAGCCTATGTAGAGAAGCCAGAAAGAAGCCAGGAGGACGAGCTCCGGAACCCTGTACTTCGACCGCCGGCTGACCAGGAACTGCACGCTCCTGTAGTGCATGCTGAAGCCGAGCAGGAAAAGCAGGGGAAAGAAGAAGAAGGCCTGGTACTTGGCGATGAAGCGTCCCAAGCCCTTTGAGCTCAAAGCCTGCACTTGCGAGTAGGCGATGACGCCCGGACCGATGTCAGGATCGAGATCTTCACTGTTGGGGTTGGCGTGGTGCCGGTTGTGCTTGTCCACCCACCAGCCGTAGCTCATGCCCAGCCCCAGATTGGCAGTGAGCAGGCCCACTATCACATTCAGGCGGCTGCGCTCAAACATCTGCCGGTGGCCGGAATCGTGAAGCTGGAAGCCGAGCTGGCCAAAGATAAAGGCGACCACCACGGAGTTCAGGGCGACCAGCCACAGGGGGTGATAGAGCACGAAAAGTGCAACGCAAAGAGCCAAGCCGATGAGCTTGAAGGCGATCGAGCGGAGGTAGAAAGCCGGCTGCTTGTCCAGCAGCCCAGCCTCTTGAATCCTGCGCTTCAGAACTGCGTAGTCACTGGCATCGGTTGCGGCGGCGGAGGTCGGTAGCAAAGCTGCGGTCATCGCCACTGATTGTGACGCCCCAGCCAGCGGAGCCGCGGCTGAGAAGCTGAAATGCGCCGGCGATTCGCTTGCGGACGGCGTTAGGCACGGCGCCGGCTTGCTAAGTCATAGTCCCCGGAGCAGCTGGACCATCCTTCAGCAGCTTGCCGCCCCAGATGTCGCTGACGAGGACATCAAGGTGGCCATACTCGCTCCGGACCCGTTCGGCCAGCGTTTTCACTTGGTCCGGATCGAGATGGTCGACAGCGACGGCGATAGCGGTGCCGCCCAGCTCGGTAACGAGCTCGGCACTCTCCTCGATCGTCTCGGTCGGGTTGTAATCGGACCGAATGACTGTCAGCCGGCTACTGCGACCAGTGCAGACGACAGTTGCGCCTGCCTCGCCCAGCCCAGCAGCGATGCCGCGGCCGGCCGCGGGACGCCCCTGCAACCAGGGCGACACGACCGCGCAGAGCGTCTTGATTCACTGACCATTCCATGCCGCCGGGTCTCTCACGCCGCCCCACGATCGAACACCACCCCGTTGCATCTCAGGACAGGAGGGGACCAGCCGTTCGAGCGACGACCGAAATCGCGGCCGTCTTCGGGGGAGTCGTAAGTGCGGCGGAGAGGATTTGAACCTCCACGGGGAAACCCCCACTAGCTCCTGAAACTAGCGCGTCTGCCGTTCCGCCACCGCCGCGTTGAAGGGGCTAAGTATAGGCGAGCTCAAGCGGCCGACCGAAGCAGGCGGCCACCCGCTCCGCTTCCGCCTTCACCACCCGCCGCTCCTGAGCCCCCAGCCGGCGCAGCGGCGTCACCGACACGTTGAGGTGGTCGCGCAGGAGCCGGTGGCCCCAGACGCCGGCGATCCGTCCGCCCAGCAGGACTGTTGGGGAGATCCAGCCTGCTGTGCGGTACACCGCTGGGCGGTGCTGGTGGAGAAGCAGGTGATCGCGCTCCGTGTGGGCGAGCAGGAAAGGCTCGAAGCCGGCGAGGAGCCGGCCGGGTAGATCGAGCTCCTCGGCTCGGCCGAGCACCTCCTCATCGGCGGCCAGGGCAAGCAGCTTGGCGCCCTCGACCTCCACCTCGATCAGCTCGGGGCGCAGGAGCTGGAAAGACTCCTGGACCTGAGCGGCGCTCCGAGAGCCTGCCCACTGGCCGTAATCCTGGCGGGTGGCCGGCCCATACGACCTGAGGTACCGGCGCAACCAGCACCTGCGCGCCTCGGCCGAAGCCAGCCTGACGTAGGGCCGTCCCAGCCAGCGGTCAGGTCGCACGAAAGTGACCTCCTGCCCGCGCGGTGGGCCGTGCACCAAGAGCCCTAGGCGGGCGGCCGGGCCGAGCAGCGAGCCCCAGGAGTCGATAGGCATTCCCAGCCGCCCGGCCAGCTCCCGCCGGCTGACCGGCTCACCCCCATCGAGTGCTCGGGCCAGCGTGCACTCCAATTCGCGGGCTTGGGCCAAACTCAGGCCCATCCCCTTGAGCCAGAGCTCACGGTAAACGGTCTCCGGCTCGAACATGGAGGTGTACACCTGGTGTTGTTCGGGAGTGAGCACGTGGAGGGTGCCGCGCATGCACCAAGCCCTGATGAGGCTCCGATCCTGCCAGAGCGCCTGGTCAAGAGAGGTGCCGGCCGGCTGCTCCAGGCGAGACCAGCCCTGCATCTCCGCCCAGCCCAGCACCTGGGCCTGCAGCCCGCAGGCGTTCTCGGCGGCCGCCGGAAGAGACGGCTCGGCCAACCGCCGGCTGAGCGCCAGCCGCTGGAGCCTGAAGGCCGCCAGGCCGCGGGGGGTGAGCTGCAGCGGGCTCAGACGGGCGGGGCCTCGGCGGCCTGCGACTCGTGAAGAGGCTCGGCGTCGGCCCGGAGAGCCTTCTTGTCGAACTTGAAGGTGGAGGTCTTGGGCACCTCGTCGATGAAGCGGATCTCGTCCGGCAGCCACCAATCTGCCACCTTGCCCGCCAGGAACTCCCTGATCTCGGCCTCAGTGAGTTCACCCTTGGCCTCCGGCCGGGCCACAACGTAGGCCACCGGGCGCTCCTGCCACTTCGGGTGATCGACGCCTATGACGCAGGCTTCCAGGACTTTGGGATGGGCCATGATGGCCCCCTCCAACTCGACTGAGCTGATCCATTCGCCGCCCGACTTGATGACGTCCTTGGTTCGGTCGACGATGCTGATGTAGCCGTCCTGGTCGATCGTGGCGACGTCGCCGGTACGGAACCAGCCGTCCTCGGTGAGCCGCGTCGGATCGGCGTTGTTGTGATAGCCGCTGGCAATCCAGGGGCCGCGGCACTGAATCTCGCCGAACGCCTGCCCGTCCCAGGGCAGCTCCAGCCCGGTCGCGAGGTCGGCGATCCTGATCTCCACGCCGGGCACCGGCACGCCCTGCCTGAGGCGGATCTCGAGTTCCTGCTCGCGCGGTAGCCAGCTCCTGGCCACACCCACGCTGCCGATGGGCGAGGTCTCCGTCATGCCCCAGGCATGGATCATCCTGAGGCCTGCCGCGTCCATCCCCTCCATCAGCGCTCGGGGGACCGCTGACCCGCCGCAGAGCACGAGCCGCACATTGTTCAGCCGCCGACCATCCTTGCGCAGCTGAGTCAGGAAGTTGATCCAGATGGTGGGCACGCCAGCTAGGAGCGTTGCCCCTTCGGAGTCGGCCAGGTCGATCAGCGCCTGGGAGTCCCCGGCGAAGCGATCGGGAAAGATCATCTTGGCGCCGGCCAGGCCGACGGCGTAGGGCAGCCCCCAAGAGTTGGCGTGGAACATGGGCACGAGCGGGAGCAGCGCGTCCTGCTCAGAGAGGGCCAGCGTGTCAGCCTGCAGAACGGCCATGGCGTGCAGAAACTGAGAACGGTGGCTGTAGACGACGCCCTTGGGATTGCCCGTCGTGCCGGAGGTGTAGCACATGGCCGCTGCAGCCCGCTCGTCGAGCCGGGGCCAGTCGAACTGGTCGGGCTCCTGCTGGAGCAGCGTCTCGTAGTCGAGCAGCTCGCCCAGCTGGTGCTCGGGCAGCTCCTGGCCCCCGTCCTTGATGACGACTATCTGCCGAACTGACGGAATCTTGCCCGCCACCTGATTGAGGACGGAGATGAGGCTGCTGTCGACAAAGATCAGGGTGTCTTCAGCGTCCTTGACTGTGAACTCCAGCTGGGCGGGAAAGAGGCGCAGGTTGAGGGTGTGCAGCACGGCGCCGAGGCAGGGGATGGCGTAGTACAGCTCCAGGTGGCGATAGTTGTTCCAGCAGAGGGTGGCGACGCGGTCCCCTTTCTTCACGCCGAGCTTGGTCAGGGCGTGGGCAAGGCGGTGAATGCGGCCGGTCAGCTCCTGGTAGGACACCCGGCGCAGACCTGAATCGGTCTTGGTGACGATTTCCTTGGGTCCGTAGAGCCGCTCCATGCGCCAGAGGATGTGCTGGGTGGTCAGCGGGTAGTCCTGCATCAGGCCCTGCATTGGGGACTCCTTTTATGAGCTCGCTTGGCGGGGGCCAGACGGCCCCATTGCAAGGGATGGTAGCCCGGCTCGGCTCCAGCGTCCAGGCCCGAGTGATCGTCGACTCCAGGTGGCCGGGCGCTGGGCGACGCCTCTCCGCACCTTCGGCCAGGTAGGTTGGCTTCCAGATGGCCGAGGCGGGACGCGCTGATCTTCATCTCCACACCCGGCTTTCGGACGGCTGGCCGACGCCTGCGGAGGTGGTCGAGAGGGCGGCTGAGCTGGGCCTGGACGTCATTGCCATCACTGATCACGACACCATTGAGGGGGCGCTCGAGGCGCGGGCTTACGTCGGCCGGCGGCGCACCCCGAAGGTGATCATCGGTGAGGAGGTTTCCAGCCGCGACGGCCACATAGTGGGCCTCTTCCTGGAAAAGGGGGTGAGGCCCGGCCTCTCCGCCCAAGCCACAGTGAGGGCCATTCACAACCAGGGTGGATTGGCAATCGCCGTGCATCCGTTCTGGGATCCGGCCAAACCGGGCCGGGTCGGCACTGCCCACGGGGTTGGTTGGTTGGCCGCGGAGCTGGAGTTCGACGCCATCGAGGTGGAGAACTCGACGCCGGGCTTCTACCTCTACAACCAGATGGCGCATCGCCTCGCCTTCGACTCGGGCCGGCCCCAGGTGGGGGGCTCGGACGCGCACATCCTGTCGGCGATCGGCAAGGCCCACACCGTGTTCGCCGGCCGCACGGCCCTGGCGCTGGAGCGAGCGCTGGAAGCGGGCAAGACGCGCGCCGCCCGCGAACGGTACGAGGCGCAGGCTCTCCTGGAGTACGCCGCGTGGGGTTGGGACTTCCGCCGCAAACGGCGCCTGGCCCAGGCGACCGGTCAGTAGCGAAAGCGAGGTCTTGGCTGGCGGAGCACGTTCGGGGCGCACTTATAATCAGCGGCTGCGCCCGCTTAGCTCAATGGATAGAGCACATGACTTCGGATCATGAGGTTAGGGGTTCGAGTCCCTTAGCGGGCAGGCGCGGAAGGGGCGGCTGGCGGAACTGGTAGACGCGCACGTTTGAGGGGCGTGTGGGGAAACCCATCCGGGTTCGAGTCCCGGGCCGCCCACCAACATCCATGGGGATAGGAAGGGATGGGCCGGGAACTGGCACCAACCCGGACACGGGCCGGAGCCCAAGCGGAGGCCCGGGGACTTTGGCCCCTTGTCACGCTCTGTCACGCCCATTCTTACTCGAAATGGGCCGTCACGCCACCTGTCGTGCTCGCTCACGCTTGGAGGTGAGTCACCCAATCGCCGCGTACGGCTGAGTAAGCCCACCCCACAAATCAGGATCTCTGTCGGTTGGGTGATATAGTCGCCTCTGCAGTCAGCGCTCGCGTGGGAGGTTTGGATCAGACTCAGCCGGAAGGGGAGCCCACATGCCCCCGCCACTAATGCCATCGACCGAGTAACAAGGCCGCATCAGATCACCGGTGGTCGAGCGCGCCGAAGTGCCGCGGCTCTGGTCTGTACGGCGCTCGGCGCCCTCTCGTTGGCTGCTGTGACCTTTTTTGGCGGCGTGGAGACTGCATCCGCGGCGACCGTCTGCGCGCCCCCGGCGGGCTTTGATAATTGCCTGAGTTTCACCTTCACGGGAGCCAACCAGGCCCTTGTTGTGCCAAAGGGCGTCACCAGCGTGCGGGCGACCCTGCTCGGCGCCGGTGCGACCGGCCGCAACGGTGGATCGACGATCGGCACGATCGCCGTGTCCGCCGGTCAGGCGCTGAACGTCACGGTCGGCGGGGCGGGCGCGTTTCCTTCCGGGGTTGGGGCGTTTGGTGGAGGCGGCGGCGGCGGCGGTTGCCGCTCCGGAGGCTCGTGCGGTCAGGGCGGTGGCGGTATGTCTGCAATCTGGCTCGGCCCGCCGAACAGCGTGTCCGCCGCGCGACTGATCGCCGGCGGAGCCGGCGGTACTGGTGCCAACACCAACGTTGGTGCTGCCGGCGGTGGTCTGGTTGGAGGCGCGGCGCCTTCTGGCGGCGGGGGCGGCACGCAGACCGGAGGCGGCGCCGGTGGCCCAGGCTGCGGTCCCGGTCCGGGCGTCCAATTTGTTGGGGGGGATGGAGCTGGGGACATCTCAGGCGGCGGCGGCGGTGGGGGCGGCTGGTTCGGTGGTGGGGGCGGTGGTTGCAGCTCCGAGAACAGGCAGGCGCCTGGCGGTGGTGGCGGCTCCGGTTACATCGGCTCCGCCGCCATCGGGGTGACGAACGCCTCAACGACTCTCGGTACTGGGAGTCCCAACGACGGTTTGGTCCTCGTCCAGTGGACGGTCCCAGCGCCGGTGATCACGGGGCCGCCTGCAGGCACAATGACGAATCAGAACATCGAGAAGGTGACGGGCACCGGGACGCCGGGGACCACGCTCACGCTGACGGACCAGACCAGTGGCACGATCTTGTGCACGACCACGGTTGCGGGGGATGGGACTTGGTCGTGCACGACGAGCGCGATCCCGGACGGTAACCGGAACCTGATCGCTACCGAAACCGATCCGGCGTCGCCGCAGGCGGTATATCCACCCAGTGTCCCCTTGTCGATCACCATCGATACGCTGCCGCCGCCACCGCCGGTGATCACGGGCCCGGCTAACGGCACAGTGATCCCCGCCGGACAAAACGCGCCAATCAACGGCACGGGGACAGCAGGCGACACGATCACCATCACCGACGGCCTGGGCGGGCCGGTGATTTGCGCTACCACTGTGCGCCCTGATGGGACCTGGACGTGTACGCCGCAGACGCTCTTGACGCCTGGTAAGCACACGCTGTTGGTCACGGAGACCGATCCGGCGGGCAACCAATCGGCAGCAGCTACGCTGGACCTGATCATCGCCACACCTTCGCTTCCGGCAACGGGTGGTGGAGGCACCGCTGCCGGCCCTGGGATTGTTGCCTTCACCGGAACTAACATTCCGGCCGCGGGTGCTCTCGGCGCGATACTGCTCGTACTCGCGCTGGCAACCGCCGCCAAAGTCAACTGTGGCTGCCAACGCCTTGCAGATGCTAGTCAGGACGGGCAGATCGACTACGCCAGTGCCTTCGTGTATTGCGTGGTGCTGCACGAGGGATCTTAGCGCCCGCGCAATCGAGGAAGGTCCTCAGCTGAGCATGTCGCTGCCGAGTGCCGGAGTGTCGCCAGTAGCGCCTGGTTGGCCGATCTGCCAGGCCGGGGCACAAGCGTCGCGGGGACGGGTTTGGTCGCCTCAAAGCTAACCTCAGCGGGCTGACTCCATGATCGAGCGTGAGGGGGAGAGTGGGGAGGCTTGTTCATGCAGGTCCTGGGGCGGAATCCTTGACACACTTGCCAACCGGCGGCTCCCTCGGTTAGCATCGAGCCGCCGACTGGCAGGCAGATCTTTCCGGTAAGGAGCTTTACGAATTGAGCTGGTTTCTGGCACGCGGCGCGTGGCTCCTCCTGAGCGTTCTGAGCCTCATGGCGGTCGTGCTGCTGGCCGCTTCCCCCGCCGGCGCGGCGGGCATCGTGCAGAAGACGGTGACCAATCTGGACGGTAGTCAGGGCTGGAGCATCACGCCCGACACGACTGCCGGTGCGACGGGCCTCGACCCTCACCCGGACCGAATCCTGGACGACGGCTCTCTCCGCCTGGACACCGCTGGCGCCAATGACAAAGCGACGATCTATCACCTCTTGCCGGCTCCGGTGAAAGCCACCACCGTCGGGGCGATGCGCTATGACACCTTCCGGGGCCTGACCGGCCTCCCGATCCAGGAGCCCAGCTACCAGCTGTTCGGCTTCTGCGACACGACTGCTGCAGGGCCCAGCGGCTTCATCACCTTCGTTTACGAGCCGTTCTACAGCATCCAGAAGGGCGTCGAGACGCAGCAGATCGCGACTAATCAGTGGCAGACCTGGGACGCCTACAAGAGCGGGAACGCCATCTGGTGGGCGACCCGCTACATCTCAGCGGCGCCGGGCGGCGGCATCGCCAGCTCGCCCATCTTGAACGGTTACGGCGGCCGGTCCGACTTCCGGGCTTGGAGCGATCTCCTGCCCAAATTCGAGAACGCCTGCCCGACCGGCAAGCTCTTCGCAGTCCAGGTCAACCAGGGCAGTGGCAACGCCGGTCTCGACTCCTACGTGGACCACGTCCTCTACAACTTCGGCGGCGACGGTGAGGACACCAACTTCGCCATGCCCCAGCAGCCCGCGACCAGCGAGAGCTCAACCTACGGCACTGTGGCTCCGGGCGGCACCTCGACGACCGTGACCTACGCCATCTCCTCGCCGGCGACCTACGGTCCACGCGTTGACAACGCCAATATCGCCGTCTCGTTCGCCGGACTGAGCGCCGGCGATCTCAGCTGCCAGGTGAGCAAGGACGGGGGCGCCTTCGCGCCCGTCACCGCTCAGAATCAGTCAGGCGATCAGTACGTGACTGGACTGGGCGGCCAGAGCAGCCTGACGGTCAGCCCGACCGGCTTCACGTTGAACCCGGGCGACAGCCACACTTTCGCGGTTCAGTGCACGGTCGGTCCGAACGCGCCGTCCGGGGCCCACGCCGTCAATGCCAGTGGCCTTTATCAGAACAGTCTGGGCCAGAACGATCCGATTGGAAGCATCCTGCCCAACTCCCTGACGGTGACGGCGCCGGCAGCGCTGCCGATACTGCCCAGCACCGGCGGCGGCGGCACGGCGTAAGTGCCAGGGACACCTCCGCTTCCGAAGCTGGGTCGATCGGCGGCCCACGACGGTCTCACCAGCTCGGGCTAGAGCCCGTAAGTCTTGCCAACTCTCGGGGCCTCCCAGTGGGTCGAAATTGAAGCCCTGAGCGCCAGATACCACACGGGATCCCACAGCCTTGGACGTGCCAATGACCATGGCATTCACGCCTGACGTGTGGCTGGTCAGGAAGGGCTGCCGTTCGGGTTGCGCGATGGTTGCAATGGCACGGTATCTTTGCCGCGAGGCGATTGGAGTTGTTTGCTATTGGCACCTGGCGCGTGGGTGGGCGCGCGATCGTGGCGCTGCTGGCGGCGTTGGTGCTGCTGGCCGGGGCTGGCGCCGGCTCCTGGGTCTACCTGCATCGCGCGCCGGGCAAGCACAGTCCCGTGGCTTTGCTGCCGAAGCCCTCCGCCACCACCTCGCCGAGTGCGGCCCCCACCCCCATCGCCACCCCGAGCCCGACCGCCGCCGCGGTGCCGGCCAACGGAGTTCAACCCGCCCGGCTCGTCATCCCCAAGATCGCGGTTGACGCCAAGATCGAGAACAAGGGCATCGACAAGCACAACCAGATGGAGGTGCCTGACAGCCCCGCCGACGTCGCCTGGTACACCTTCACCTCATTACCCGGGGGCGGCAGCAATGCCGTGTTCGCAGGTCACCTCGATTGGACCACCGGACCGGCGGTCTTCCAGAACCTGAAGAACCTGAAACCCGGTGACGAGGTGCAGGTCAAAGACCCCAACGGAGCCACCGTGACGTACAGGGTGACCGAGACCCACGACTACGCAAACGCCACAGCGCCGGTGGCGCAGATCATCGGCAGGACTCCCCGCGACACTGTGACGCTGATCACCTGCAGCGGCAACTTCAGCCGCTCCAGCCAGAGCTACAGCAACCGGCTCATCGTGAAGGGCGAGCGCATCAGCTAGGCCCGGCTGGTGGACCGGTCAGCTGGCTGATCGAGAACACCGCTCCCCGCGGATCGGAGAGGACGGCGCTCCTGAACCCGGGCCCGTCCGAGGGTGGCACCATGACTTTGCCGCCGAGCCTCGTGGCATGGTGGACTGTCGCGTCGGCGTCATCGACCCAGAAGTCGACGCTCCAGTGCGGCTCCACTGCGCTCGGCGAGACGTCGTCGCCGATGGGCGTCATGACCCCGACCACGTCCCGGGGTACCGGCTGCTGCGGTTCACCGCCAACGTAGCCGGGTAGACGCCAGAGAGTGATCTGAGCTCCGGGTTCTCCGAACAGCTCAGGCCGCCAGCCGAACACCGCCCCGTAAAAGGCCTTCGCTGCCTCGGGATCGGTCGTGTGGAGCAGGCTCATCGCCCACGCGCCGGGCGCGTTGACAAGCTGCGCACCCTCACGAGCCCTGGCCTCCCAGACGCAGACCGGCGCGCCCACCGGATCAGCGATCACAGCCATGCGACCGGCGGGAAGCGCGTCGAACGGACCGTCGCGAAGGCTGCCGCCGAAGCTCTTCGCCCTTTCGGCGGTCTCGTCGGCGCTGTCGACACGGATGAAGGTACTCCACGTCGGCGGCCGAGAGTCGCTGCGATCGGGCAGTGAGCCGATCCCAGCGACGTCCCGGCCCCTGACCCGAGCCACGACGTACTGGCCGGGCGGGTCCCCGGGCATCGGCGCCGGCCCTGCAAACTCCCACCCGAACAGCGGTCCATAGAAGTCGAGTGCAGCTTGCGGATCCGGCTGCAGTGTCTCGACCCAGCAAGGAACGCCGGCTGGATATCGCTCTGGCTCGCTCATATCGTCTCCTTTCTTATGTCTCGATGGCGCCTGAAAGTGCCGCAGGTCGGCAGATCGGACCAGCGTACCAGGTAGTTGGACAAACCGACTACACAGGAGGCACAGCAGGACTTGGCGATTAGACTGGGTGGATGGTAAACGGGCGCACATACGGGGATCCGTGCGGGATCGCGCGCGCGCTCGACTTGATCGGTGAGCGCTGGGCGCTCCTGGTGGTCCGCGAGCTCGTACTCGGACCCAAACGCTTCACCGACCTCCGAGCTGGTCTGCCCAACCTGAGCCCCGACGTGCTTGCCCAGCGCTTGCGGGACCTTGAGCGGGTCGGAGTGTTGCGCCGCAGAAGGCTGCCTCCGCCGGCGGGCTCGCGCGTCTACGAGCTGACCGAATGGGGACGCGAGCTCGAACCCGTTGTACTCGCGCTCGGCCGCTGGGGCAGCCGTGCGCCGTTTCCCCCCGGGGACGCGCACCTGGGGGTGGACGCGGTGATGCTGGCCCTTCTGACGCTGTTCGATCCGTCGGCCGCCGCGGGGCTCAGCGCGGATTACGAGCTGGAGCTCGGCGAGCAAACCTTCCACGCGGAGGTAAGCGACGGTCAGCTCGAGCTGGCCCGGGGCAGGGCCGAGACCCCCGACGCGGTCATCGAGACCGACCCCGGCACGTTGGCCTCGGCGCTGTGGCACGGCCGCCCGCTCGCCGATGCCCAGCGTGCCGGCGCGATCAAGATCGGAGGGAGCCGCCCTGCGGTCGAGCGTTTCTTCAGCCTGTTCACGCCGCCGGAGTCGGCCGCGGCCGAGACCCCCTCCGGCCCTGGCTGGGCGGGATCGGCAAACCGCAGCTGACTCCAAGCCATGCGCTTCCTGGCCGGGCAGCCTTCGTGTGTTCCACGGTGCCTGTGAGGGATGCCAGGTCCACGGTTGTCAGCGATCCATTGCGGTGTACCGTTGGCTCCCAGGGAAAGGAGGAGCAGATTGGCTGACATAGCGCGGCGCCCAACCCAGACGCCCGGCCGCCTGATCTCATTTGAGTGGTACTCCGCAATGCGCGGCAGCGCCAGAGGCGCGTTTTGGTCGTCCTTCGCCGGCTGGTCCCTGGACGCCTACGACTACATGATCTTCAGCTTCGCCGTGACCGCCATCGCGGCCACCTTCGGGCTGACCCGTGGCCAGACTGGCCTCATCGCCACCGTGACGCTGGTCGTGTCCGCCTTCGGCGGCATGGCGGCAGGCGTGCTGGCCGATCGCATCGGACGCGTCCGCACGCTCATGGTGACCATCGCCTTCTACAGCGTCTTCACGTTGCTCTCCGGTTTCGCCCAGTCCTACGAGCAGCTGCTCTTCTTCCGCGCCCTGCAGGGCTTGGGCTTTGGTGGCGAGTGGGCGGCCGGCGCCATCCTGGTTGCCGAGCTGTCCGACCCGGTTCAGCGCGGCCGGGCGCTGGGCTGGATCCAGAGCGCCTGGGCGATCGGCTGGGGCCTTGCCAACCTCGCCTTTCTGATCGTCTTCAGCCTGGATCACGACAAGCAGGCCTGGCGCTGGCTCTTCTGGCTGGGCATCTTGCCCGCCCTGCTCATCCTTTACGTCCGGCGCACAGTGAAGGAGCCTGCCGTCTTTCAGGAGACGCGGGCGGCGCGTGAGAAGCCGGAAGCTGGGGCTGAGCGCGCCCGCCGGCAGCCGCTGGCCGAGATCTTCAGCTCCGGCCTGCTGAAGACCACCCTCTTCGCCTCGCTGCTTGCGACCGGCGCCCAGGGTGGTTACTACAGCTTCACTACCTGGCTGCCGACCTACCTGCAGACTTCGCGACACCTGAGCGTCACGGGTACCGGCGCCTTTCTGTTCATCACCATCGCGGGCGCTTTCTGCGGCTACATCGTGAGTGGCTATGTGAACGACTGGATCGGCCGGCGGGGCACCTTTGCGATCTATGCGGTGGCCAGCGCGGGCATGATCCTGCTGCTCACGCAGCTGCCGGCGGACATCCTGCGCATAGTGCTGCCCTTGGTCACCTTCGTGCTCGGTTTTGCCGCCAGCGGCATCTTCAGCGGCTTCGGCTCCTATCTGGCGGAGCTGTACCCCACCCGTTCCCGCGGCGCCGGCCAGGGCTTCTGCTACAACTCGGGCCGCGCCGTTGGCGCTCTCTTCCCGACCGCCATTGGCTTCCTCTCCGCCTCAGCGGGGTTGAGCGGAGCGATCGCCTTCGGGGCCGGGGCCTACGCGCTCTGTCTGGTGGCGCTGCTGTTCCTGCCCGAAACCAAGGGCCGGGAGCTAGTCGCAATCGACTAGCTTGAGGAGCTCCCGAGCAACCGGCCGCCGCTCACTACCTGGGCCGCCAGATTGACGCCGTAGTGGTAGGCCAGATCCACCTCGCTGCGGCCGTCCAGCACCACCAGATCGCAGTCCCAGCCCGGCTCGAGCCGCCCCTTGCGCGCCTCCAGGCCGACCGCCCGAGCGGCATTGGCGGTCACTCCCAGCAGCGCCTCCTCGGGCGCCAGTCCGAGCAGTGCGCAGCCCAGCGCTACGGCCAGCTGGAGGTTCTCCGAGTAGGAGGTGCCGGGGTTGCAGTCGGTCGAGAGGGCGATGGGCACCCCATGTTCCGCCAGCAGCCGAGCCGGCGCGTACGGCGTCCGCGTCATCATCGACGCGCCAGGCATGAGAACCGCCACCGTGCCGGAGCGGGAGAGGGCCCGCGCATCCTCCGCGGTGGCGTGCTCCAGGTGATCGGCGGAGGTGGCTCCCAGCTCCGCCGCCAGCGCCGCTCCGCCGAGGTGACTCAGCTGCTCGGCATGGAGCTTGAGACGCAGCCCGGCCAGGCGGCCGGTCTGCAGGACGCGCCGGCACTGCTCGACTGTGAAGCCGCCGCCTGCCTCGCACCAGGCATCACAGAAGGCCGCCCGACCCTTGGCCTCGGGGATGATCTCGCGGCAGACCAAGTCGACGTACCCTTCGGGATCCGACTCGAATTCGGCCGGGACGATGTGCGCGGCCAGCAGCGTGGGCACTGTGCCGGGCAGGCGCAGGATGAGGTCCAACAGCCGTGCTTCGGAAGCGGCGTCGAGGCCGTAGCCGGTCTTAACCTCGACAGTCGTCACACCAAACTCGCGACAGCGGCTCAGCCGTTCTTCGGCCAGTCGGAAGAGCTCCGCCTCGGCCGCCTCCCGCGTGGCTCGCACAGTGGTATGGATGCCGCCCGGCTCGTAGGAGTCGCCGCGGAGGCGGCGAGCGAACTCCTCCGATCGGTCGCCCGCGAAGAGCAGGTGCGTGTGGCACTCGACCAGTCCCGGCAGCACCGCTCTGCCCCTCGCGTCGAGCTCATCTGCGCCGGCCGGCGCCACCAGTTCTCGCTCCCGTCCGACCCAGGTGATCCGTTCGCCCTCCGCGACCAGGGCGCCGCCCACGATGACCCCGAGCGGGCCCTCTCCCAGCGCCGGCGAGCAGGTGACTAGCCGTCCGATGTTGCGGACGATCAGGGTCACTGCAGCCGACCGATCACCTGCGCCGCGGCTTCCACGACGGCTCCCGAACCGATCAGCTCTGAGGCCGCGGCCAGCTCCGGGGCGGGCGGCCGGTCAGGGCCCGGGCCGAGCACCTGCTTGCGCAGCAGCCGCACCACCGCTGACGTGGCCGGACCGGGCTCGAGCGGCGCTCGCAGATCCAGAGCACGGGCCGAGCAGAGCAGTTCGACGGCCAGGATGCGGGTCAGGTTCTGGAGCAGCTCGCGCAGCTTGCGGGCGGCGCTCCAGCCCATGGAGACGTGATCCTCCTGCATGCCGGAGGTGGGGATGGAGTCGGTGCTCGCAGGAACCGCGAGCATGCGGTTGCGCACGACCAGCGCCGCCGCGGTGTACTGGGTGATCATCAGCCCTGAGTTGACGCCGGGCTGCGGGGCCAGAAAGGGCGGGAGGCCGTGCGAACGGTTTGGGTCCAAGAGCCGGTCGACGCGGCGCTCGGCGATCGAGCCCACCTCGGCGGCCGCGATGGCCAGGAAGTCGCAAGCAAAGCCGATCGGTGCGCCGTGGAAGTTGCCGTTTGATTCGACTCGACCTTCAGTCAGCACTGTCGGGTTGTCGATCGCCGCCGCGAGCTCTCGGCCCGCTATCAGATTGACGTGGTCGAGAGTGTCGCGCGCGGCGCCGTTCACCTGGGGCGTGCAGCGCAGGGAGTAGGAATCCTGTACGGCGTGATCGGTGTGGCGGTGAGACGCGAGGATGGGTGAGCCGGCCAGCAGTCGGACCAAGTTGGCGGCACTACGGGACTGCCCAGGCTGGGGGCGCAGCTGGATCAGCTCGGCCGCGAACGCCCGATCGGTGCCCAGCAGCGCCTCCACGCTCATGGCGGCTGTGATGTCGGCGGCGCCGAACAGGTTGGCCGCGTCAGCGGCGGCGAGGACCAGCATGGCGAGCATCCCGTCGGTGCCGTTTATGAGCGCCAAGCCCTCCTTGCTCGCAAGGCGGAGAGGCTCGAGTTGGGCTGCGTCGAGCGCTTCCCCGGCCGAGAGCCGGCGACCCGAGCGGTCGAACGCGTCCCCCTCGCCGATCAGGCAGAGCGCGCAGTGGGCCAGCGGCGCCAGATCGCCGCTGGCCCCGAGGGAGCCGAACTCGGGCACTACCGGTGTGATGCCGGCGTTCAACAGTGCCGCAAGACCCTCAGCCACCTGCGGACGGACGCCCGAAAAGCCCATGGCCAGCGTGCGGAGGCGGAGCAGCATCATGCCTCGCACCACCTCCTGCTCGATCGGTGGCCCCATGCCGGCGGCGTGGGAGCGGACCACCGCGTGCTGCAGCTCGGACTGACGCTCTGCTGTCACCCTGGTCTGCGCCAGGGCGCCGAAACCTGTCGACACGCCGTAAACCGGCCGCTCCTCGCCGCTCAGTCGGTCGACGATGGCGCGGCTGCGCTGCATCGCCTCTAGCGCCGCCCCGGCGATCGTGACAGGCGCGGCCTGGCGGGCCACGGCAACGACCTCCGCAGCGGTCAGACCGCTGCCCCGAACAATGATCCCCAAGTCCATCGCGCAGAGTATGCGCCCCGACAAGTACCGCCTAGGATGGACGGCGTGAACCCAGTAGAGCCGTCCCTGGGCGCTCTCCGGCGATGACGACGCGCGCGTCTGCGTTCGTCATCGAGCCGCAGGGCAGCTACTCCCTGGCGGCGAGCGCCCGCTTCCTCTGGGGCTTCAAGCCGGCTACCTACCAGGGTCCCCGGGAGGCCGATCACCTTCATCTCGCCTTCAACGGCGCTCGGGGTCCGCTGGGTGTTTGCCTGCGTGAGTCCAAGGGCCGCGTCGAGGGTGAGGTTCACGGTGGTGACGCGGAGCAGGCCCGCCGGCAGGTGGCCAGGATCCTCTCGCTGGATCTCGACGGCAGTGGCTACGACGAGATCGGCAGCCGGGACAAGGTCGTGGGCCGGCTGCAAACGGAGTACCGCGGTCTGCGACCTGTCCTCTGGGTCGACCCCTACGAGGCGGCCTGCTGGGCTGTCATCTCGACCCGCATCTCCATGGTTCAGGCTGCCGGGATGAAGGAGCGGCTGGCGGCTGAACTGGGTGACAGCGTGGAGATGCACGGGGAGCAGCAGCGCATCTTTCCCAGCCCCGAGAAGCTGCTCGCGAACGGCCAGCGACTTGCCGCTTTCCGGGGACTGTTCGGTCGCAAGCCGGAGTACCTGCTCGGCATCGCCCGAGCGGCGCTGGACGGCAAGCTCAACGCTGACCGCCTGCGTTCCCTGCCGGCCGAGCAGGCAATTGAACAGATGAAGCAGCTCGGCGGAATCGGTCAGTTCGGCGCTGAGCTGATCGTGCTGCGGGGAGCTGGTGAACCTGACTTTCTACCCAGCGGCGAACGGCGCCTGCTTGGCGCCATTGCCAGCTTCTACGGACTTCCCGACCCGCCGCCGCGGCTCGAGATCGAGGCGCTCGCCGAGAAGTGGCGGCCGTTCAGGACCTGGGTCTGCGTCCTCCTGCGAGCGTCAGCCGGCAGCTGAGGTCACGTTTGACCAAGTCGGCAAGGGGCACACTCAGACTGCATGGCCGAGTCAACGGCGTCGCCAAAAGAGCTTGATCCGGTCAGCCAGTTCCCACTGCTCTATCAGCGCGAGTATTCAGCCGTCTATCGAACGGTCAGAGCGATAGTGCTGGACGCCTCGGAGGCCGAGGATGTGACGCAGGACAGCTTCGCCAAGGCCTACCGGGCCCGCGCCCGCTACCGCCCGACAGCCCCGGTCGGGGCCTGGCTGCACCGCATAGCTGTCAACACCGCGCTTTCGCACCTGCGCCGACGGCGGCTGGCGCGGCTGCTGCCGGCCCGGCTCTTCCAACCCGCCGACGACCGCGACTACCTGCGCAGCGAAGCGCGTGATGCCTGCGAGGTGGCGCTGGCCGAACTCAGCCCTCAGCTCCGCGCCGCAGTGGTGCTCCAGTACTTTCACGACTACTCGCGCGAGG
Source organism: Candidatus Dormiibacter inghamiae (assembly GCA_016464825.1). Classification (GTDB taxonomy): domain Bacteria; phylum Chloroflexota; class Dormibacteria; order Dormibacterales; family Dormibacteraceae; genus Dormiibacter; species Dormiibacter inghamiae. The sequence continues at coordinate 30,729 of JAEKNQ010000029.1, forward strand.
AAACCGCCAGGATTCTTGGCATCCCGAGCGGGACTGTGGCCTCCCGGACGGCCAAGGCGATGGCGCTCATGCGGGCGAAGATGACTTCCCCCGAACAGATCCCGCTGGTCGTAAGTTCTCTGAGCAGAAATGGTTGACGAGCACGACGAGCTGCGCCAAGCGCTGAGCGGGGCCATCGGAGCCTGGCACCCCGCGCACGGCCCAGACTTCAGGCATCTCGTTCACCGCGCCCATGCCCCCTGGCGTCAGCCGATCGCCAAAGCGTCAGGCGTCTCGACGGCGATCCTGGCTCTGCTCTTCGCCCTGGCGATGCTGGTGGTGATGTTCGGTCCCGCCCTCCCGGATGGCGCCGAACTGCGCTCGCACCTGGTCTCCGGCCTCTAGGGCCAAGGCAGCCGCCCTCGCTTTCCTTTTGACAACAGCCCTGGGCAGGATGCCAGCACGGTATAGCCCCGGAATCCCGTTTGATGCTCAACTAGGCTCGGGCCCCTCGGCGTAATTGTTCAGGCGCCGATAGAGGCCGTAGCCGACCTGTCCCGGAGCCAGAAACGGCGCGGAGCTGGTTCGGATTTAGCAACGGCCGAGCTACTCCTCGGTGACTGGGCGCCGGACACCTCCAACCGGCTCACAGCCCGACGGTGATCCAGCTGGACGCCCAACCTCAAGCCGGGCGACCAGACCTCCCTCAAGATCGACCTGCCGCCGGGAATCTACGTGGACTAGTTGTACTTCCTGGATACGTTGCTGACAAGCGCGGCCATTGGAGTCTGGTCTTTGAGCTCGGTGTGGGTGCGGTGATGGTTGTAGTAGGCGAGCCAGAGCGGCAGGGCCTGTACTCGCTCCTGGTTGGAGAGGTAGAG
>JAEKNQ010000013.1 GCA_016464825.1 Candidatus Dormiibacter inghamiae
GAGCAGCCGGTCCGCTTCGCGGAGCTTGCGGACAACCTGCTCCGGGGTGTGCTTTCTGCCTTTCACTTCGGTTCCTCCTTGCCCTCTCGGGCGGTGTTGGAACCCTCATATCAGATGGACCAGTTCTCGGGGGTCAGGTCACGGGTTCCAGCTCCTAGCGCCGCCTTTGCGCCAGCTCCCAGCCAGTCCAGGCCGTCAGGGCGAGTGGCAAGCTAGCTGCGGCGGTGAGGAGCAGGGTCTCGCCAGAGAGGTTCGGGTGCTCGCGCGCGACCTTTCGCCGGGCCGCCGCGTCCGTGTAGAGAGCTCGGATTCCCAAATCTGGCTCGCCTCCGGTCAGGGATAGGACTGCGTAGACGAGGACCACCACGCAGTTGGAGACGATCCCAAAGGCGATCAGAGCCAGCAGCCATCGGCCACGGATCCCGAAATAGATTCCGAACGTCGCCACCAAGGCCACTATCAGGCCAAACTCGGCGCCCACGAAACGCGAGCCATTCAATCGGTTGTGGGTCTTGAGGTCAATCATCGGTCGCGCCCGAGCACACGAACATTCTGTCTGAGCTTCATGACTAAACCCCACCGCCGCCCTCAATCAGCTATCGCCCGCCTCCTTCTAGCATCGCAGTTCCGCCGTTCCTGCCGCCGCAGGTTGACTACAGTCGCTGAGAAGCGTCGACGACTACCGCTTTCCACAGCTGGTAGGCAACGGCGAGACCAGGCGAAGGAGAACCAGCATGCTGCTCGAAGGTAAGACTTCAGTGATTTACGGAGGCGGTGGGTCGATCGGTGGTGCGGTCGCACGTGCGTTCGCTCGTGAGGGGGCCAAGGTCTTTCTCGCCGGTCGCACGGAGGCCCGGCTCGATAAGGTCGCCGCGGAGATAAGAGCCGGCGGAGGCGTTGCCCAGACGGAGGAGGTAGATGCGCTCGACGAGCGTGCGGTCGACGAGCACGCGGACGCTGTGGCGGCCGCGGCCGGCGGGATTGACATCGTGTTCAACCTCATCTCGCACGGCGACGTGCAGGGAACCCCACTGGCTGAGATGGCGCTCGAGGACTTCGAACGGCCGATCCGGACCGCGGTGAGAACGATGTTCCTCACCTCTCGAGCAGCTGCGCGCCACATGATCAAGCAAGGCTCAGGCGTGATCATGGCCTTCGGCGGCTACGGCGACCCGATGCCTGGCTACTACCTAGGAGGCCTCCAGGTCGCATTCCAGGCAGTGGAAGCGCTCCGAAGGAGTCTGGCCTGCGAGCTTGGACCACATGGCATACGCGTGGTGACCCTGCAGACAGCCGGCGTGCCGGAGTCGATCCAGGAATCCTTTGCTGGACGCGCGGCGATCACCCAAGCGATTGAGCGGAGGACGATGCTGAACCGCGCCGCGACGCTTGAAGATGTGGGGAATGTCGCCGTCTTCGCGGCCTCCGGCTGGGCGGCCGCAGTCACCGCCACAGCCATCAACATCACCTGCGGCGCTCAAGTGGACTGAGGTGACGGTTCTGACCAGCCAGCGCGTGTGACGAGTGATGGCGGAGTGTGCGTCAAGCGAACTGCTGAGGCACCGCCCCACGATGATGGCTCCCGGACGGGACCCATTGGGCTCTAGGGCAGCGAGCGCTTGACGGCTGGCGAACGGGTTGCCACAATACGGGCTATAGCAGGAGGGGCCGCTTCGGCGGCACAGTTGAGGGGGTGGGCTATGCCTGCGATGTCGCCGATGAGGGTTGGAGCCGAGCTCGCCAAGGAGCGCTGCGAGCGACGCAGGGCCGGCCGAAGCAAGGCGAGGAGGAATGCATGACTGACGTTCCAACGCTTCGTTTCGCCCGATCGATCAAAGTCGCCGCCACCTTGTCCAAACCAAAATGGGCTGGACGCGCCCTTGTTTTGTTTGCTGCATTGTCCACTGTTGGATTAGTGTCGGTCGTCCCCGCGTTTGCGGCCGCCGAGCAGTTGGTCCAGATCAGCAGTGATCCGTACACCAACCCCCAGGCTCAACACAGGACGCAGGTTGAACCAGATACCTTCGCCTTCGGTAAGACCGTCGTCTCGACCTTTCAGGTCGGGCGGGTCTTCAACGGGGGAGCTAGCAACATCGGTTGGGCCACCTCCCTAAACGCCGGACTGACCTGGCAGCATGGCTTCCTGCCGGGCACCACTGCGAATTCGACGCCAAGGGGTAAGTACTTCTCCGTGAGCGACGCTTCAGTCGCCTATGACTCCCGGGATGACGTCTGGATAATCTCGTATCTCGGAATACTGGGATCCGGTGGCTCCGGAGGTGTCGACCTCCTGGTCAGTCGCTCGACCAACGGTGGGCTCAGCTGGAGCACACCTGTGCCCGTGGACGTGCGTGGGACCACCGCTCACCAATTCCTGGACAAGAACTGGTCTGTTTGCGACAATACTCCAACCAGTCAGTTCTTCGGCAACTGCTACACCGAATACGATAACAACTCAGTGGGCGACCTGGAGCAGATGAGCACCTCCAGGGATGGGGGACTCACCTGGAGCGCTGGGGTTGCGCCAGTGGATCAGCCCCACGGCATCGGCGGCCAGCCACTGGTCCTGCCGAGCGGAGCAGTAGTCGTTCCCTACATCAACCTCGACGTCGGCGTGATGGCCGACTTCATCTCCACGGACGGAGGTCTCAGCTGGGGAGGTTCGACCTTCATCTCCGCAGCCGAATTTCACGTGCCGAACGGTAATATTCGCGCCGGCCTGCCACTGCCGACTGCGGAGATCGACGGGTCGGGCAGGATCTACCTAGCGTGGTCCGACTGCCGCTTCGAGGGCCAGTGTTCCTCGAGCGACATCATCTTCAGTACCTCGGACAACGGCTTGGTCTGGTCACCCGTCCACAGAGTCCCCACTAACCGCGTCGGCAGCGGTGCCGACTACTTCATACCGGGCCTTGCGGTCGACCGCAGTTCGCCCAGCGCCCACGCCCGCCTGGCGCTGACCTACTACTTCTATCCCCAGGCCAATTGCTCTGAGGCGACCTGCCAGCTCGAGGTCGGCTTCATCACCTCCACGAACGGAGGCGACACCTGGAGTACCCCAGAGACCCTGGTCGGGCCGATGAAGCTGAGCTGGCTGCCCCTGACCACTCAGGGTCGCATGGTCGGGGACTACATCTCGACCTCCATCGCGCCGGGGGCTCATACCGCGGCACCTGTCTTCGCACGAGCGACTGCGGGTACAGGACCGCAGAACTTCCATGAGGCGATGTTCACAGTCCCCGAGGACGTTGCAGCAGTGCGCGGTGGGTCGCTCTCATCCGCAGCTCCGCAGATCGCGCACACGTCGACCGCGCGCCCTCGGACCCTGCACACTTCGGCTACGGCCTTGTAGATAGTTTCTGGCTCGGGATGGGCTCCGTCACAGGACGGGGCCCATCCACCGTTTGCAGGCGTAGCATTTGAGTAGGACAAACTCATCTCACCATGTTCGATAGCCCACCGGCTTGACATGCGATCACTGACTGCCTCGGTGCCGCAGCTACGGGCGGCGGGCGCCTGGTTGATAGTTCTGGCGGCGGTTACCGGCGCGTCCTGTGGTTCCGTCAGCCGGATCGCTGATTCGACGAACTCAGCGCCGTCGAGTAAGCCATATGTGCCTCCGGGCGCTCCTACCCCTGACCCGAATGGGCCCTCGTTCCTGACGGTCGTCCTCAGGCCGGGGGAGGATCCAACTGCAGTGGGCCATCGGATTGCAGGACCCGATGCGCTGGTGCGCCAGGCGCCGCAGACACCCCAGGAGAACCTACCTGCGGCGATACGTCGTCGAACCTACCGCATCCGTTTACTCAAGGGTCAGGAAGCTGAGGCGCTCCGGAAAGCCCAGATCGATCCGGGAGTCATGCGCGCGTACCTTGGAGAATATCCGGGCCAGTACCCAGAGCAATAGCCCCACCTCCAGGCCAGGGCGAGCACCTCTTTGATGGAAGATATGGGCTACCGCTACTGATCCTTGCGGTTTGTCTAGGGGGATTTCTGGATCTACCGGTAGCGACCGTGCGACTGCACTGCGCAAGGTGCGCTTAGACCCGCAGCCCCGCCGGTCTCAGACCGCCTGCCGAGCCGGTGACACCTGAAGGGATAGGTAGAGAGCGAACAGGTAGGCCACGACGGCGACCGCGAAGCCTGCCGCCATCAACATCGAGCTGAAGTTCTCGTTGTAATTGAGGAAGCTGCCCCCGTTGAAGCCCGCGCCGAGCGTGCCGATGAAGCCGAAAACTGTCGCCGTGACCAGGCTCCCCCGCCTCATGAGGATGCCCTGGATCAGCAAGTAGACGGAGCCCACAACCAGCACCAGCCCGAAGCCGGCGTGGAGTTGGAGCAGCAGCGGCCCATGCAGCACTGCCCAGGTGACGCTGGCCACCACGCCGCCGAAGTACTCCGGCGGCTTAGCGCCGGGGTGGCTGGTAGGGATCGTCACGAATAGGTTGACGGCCATGCCCAGCAGGAACTGCATCACCAGTGCCAGGAGGGCAAACAGGCTGGCAGAGGCCAGCGCCCTGGCTCGTAGGCCCATCCCCTCATTTTGCCGACCCGCCTGTCCACGGTGTCACAGCCCCGAGCTGCCCTGCGGGCATTTTCCTTGGGTGGCGCGGGTCGTGGTGATCGCTGACACCCGCCCTGCCGGGTCGACGCTCGCGCGCCGGCGCGAGGCTGGCCAATGTAGATCGAGCTAGCCCTGGCCACCCAGACGGCCGCCCGACCGCTCGGCCAGCTGTCTAAACGCTTCGGGCACCCGTCCGCCCTCGGAGAACATGACAGTCGCGTAGCCCACCGCATCCCGCCCGAACCGGTCTCGGATCGCGTCCACCGCTCGGTCGACAGCCCAACGTGCCGAACCTGAGGCGGTTCCCGGCCGGCTTCGATCAACGCCCAGGCCGAGGGGCAGCTGGAGTTGGAGGATGGAGTCGTCCACCAGCTGCGAGACCGACACAGCCAGGAGCGTGATCTCGTGCTCGCGCGGATGGTCGGCAAGAGCTGCGCATGCCAGTTCGGCGGACAGCTCGGTAAGGGTGAGTGAAGCGGAAATGGGGATGGACAACGTGAGGGACCGGGTGACCGAGCGCAGCCCCGTGAAGCGCACCCTGACGGTGATGGTGCGCCCAGATCGACCCGCCGCCCTCAGCCGGCCCGCCACACGATCGGCGAGGTAGCCGAGCGTGGACCGAAGCAGACCGGACGTGGGCCGCCGGCGGCCAAGCGCAGACTGTGCTCCGACCGATGCCACCTGCCGGGTGGTTTCGATTCGGCGAGGATCTGCGTTGGTGGCCAACGATCCGAGCTTGTTCCCAACTGCCCGACCGAGCATGCGCCTCAGCACGGGATCTGAAGTAGCAGCCAGGTCGCCGATGGTGCGGATGCCCACGCTGGTCAGTCGAGCAAGCGTGACATGCCCGACGCCCCACATCAACTCAACCGGCAGGGGATGCAGGAACTCAAGCTCGCGGTCGGGCTCAACCAGGACCAGACCATCCGGCTTCGCTGTTTGGGAGGCGATCTTGGCGAGGTGTTTCGTTCGCGCCACGCCGACAGACACAGCCAACCCGATTTCACGCCGCACCCGCCTGCGGATCGCCGCGCCGATCTCCCCGGGCGAGCCGAACAGGTGCTCCGTCCCAGCAACGTCGAGGAAGGCTTCGTCGATCGAGATCCGCTCGACCAGCGGCGTGAAGTCCCGGAGAACGTCGATGACCTGATCGCCGAGGCGCTGGTAATCATGGAAGTGGCCGCCGACGAAGCGCAGGTCTGGACACAGCCGCCGCGCTCTCCACCCTGGCATCCCGGCTCGAATCCCGAATGCCTTGGCCTCGTACGAGGCGGCTAGCACCACTCCGCCTCCGACCGCCACCGCTCTGCCGCTCAACGAGGGGTCGAGCAGCTGCTCGACTGACGCATAGAAGGCATCCAGGTCCGCGTGCAGGATCGTTGCCTCGCCCGCCCTGGCCATTTAGCCTCAGCTTAGCCAAACGTCTGTTCGGGCGGGGCGGCCCCTTCCCCCAGTCAGCTCCAGCGGGGAAGTGCCGTAGCGTGTTGGCCGCCAACCGCTACGTGACAGTAATCGTTCCCTGCATCCCCTGTTGCCGGTGCGAATCAACCGCACACCACATGTCGTACGTGCCTGCCTGAAGCGTGACTGTGAAGCTCGTCATGCCGCCGGCCGTCATGCGCTGGGCTGCACCGACATCATTCGTCGTGCCCTTGGGCGCGATGTGCAGGTCGTGCGGAAACTTGCCGTCGTCCATCAGATTGAAGGTGATGGTGCCGGCTTTGACGGTCACCAGCGCGGGGTCGAGCTTGAACTCGGTTTCGTGGATCGTCACGACTTGGGCTGTGGGCGTTGGCGACGTGGTTGCGGACGGCGCCGAGGTGCCCGCGGTGCCTGACCCTGACGAACCGCCGCCACATGCGGCAATGACGAGGACCGCGAGGGGCAGCAGGAGAAATCGGTGCATCAGAGCTCCTTGGATACGGTGGCTGCCAGCGTCTACCTATTCATACGAGCCGGGGTTACAGGAAAGTTCATACCCCGTCCGAGGTGCGGAGCTCGGCGCTAGCAGCGCTCCGCGATAAGTCCCCCTGTTTTGCTGCTGTTTCGACCTGAGTGCGCCACGTTCTCGCTCCCCCCGGGGGCGGGTGAGAGGATGAGGCCGACGGGCTGTATCGCCGAGAAGCCGAGGAAGAGCCCCACGAAGCGCTCCATCGCCCTTGTTACGCAGGATCTCGTCCACGAGGCCGGCTGGTTGGGAAGCCGTAGATGTCGTGGCTGCCGCACTCGGACCCTTGACGGCTAACGAGGCCCCACTGTCGACTGTGCAGTAATGTCTCGCATCCACTCGTCAATGTCGTGCCGTGTCGCTAACACGGCCAGACGGTCATTAGCCTTCGACGCGAAGCGCAACGTCGCGACCAGAGTCGTGCGGTCCGGGTTCTCCGGCCAGCTAACGTCCGGGTTTCGGTTCCGGTGATAATCCACGATCTCGAAACAGAATTGGAAGAGCCTCACGACACCGCCATGTTGATTGGGAAGGCCAGCCGCAAGGTGGCGACGAACGACCCTCCAGAGACAGCGCAGTAAAGCGTCTTGAGGACGACCACCTGGCTGGCTCGATCGCGCAGAGCCTCGGTCCATCCGATAAACACTCCCTCGGCGATCCAGGTGTCCTGGCCGGCGAGCCGCGCGGCCTCTCGGACGAGGGGCCCAACAGGTCGTGGGCGCAGACCGGTTCTGTATGCAATGGCGGCGACGGCATCAAGGTCAGTTGCACGGACACCGGTTGAGGCTGACAGTGAACGAGCAAACCTAGACTTACCGCTTCCCGGACTACCCAGAATCAGCACTCGTGGCATCGCGGCCTGACAGTACGGTAGATGAGGAGTCTCGAGCTGTCAGCCGACGGCGGATCAACGCCGCTGTGAGTGCCTTAAGTGATGGCGCGCCGACAAACTGGAGATGGCCTCCCCCGTTGGTGCAACGGCAGGCCGGCACGTCGACCCGGCAGACCCAAACGCGGCTGAATCTGTGCCACGCCTCACGACGTCCGTGGGTGGTGCGGATAGCCCAGAACGCCCATCTGTCGCAGGAGGCCGAGTTGGCCGAGTTCCTCCCAGTGCTTACCGATACGACCCTGGCCAATGCGATGGAAGTGCATGCCCGTGACGGTGACCGGACGTCCGGTGGCAGCGACACCGGCGAAACTGCCAGTATGGGTGGCCGACGCACTCCAACGGGTGGTGACTCTGTCCGGCTCGGCGACCTGGTCTTCGACGGTCACCACGAGGTCCGCGAATGCACCATGGGTCGCCTCCACCGCGGCGGTGTAGACCTCAATGCCGACGACCGGACCGCCAGACACATGGCTGACGAAGGACGGGTCGAGCAGTTGCGCAAGGAGTCTCCGGTCCCGGCCGGTCAAGACCTCGTTGTAGTACCGGCGTACCAAGGCCTTGTTCTCCTCCAACCCCACCCCTACATGCTGACCGACACTGCCGCAGCGGGCAGCAGCCAGTCCCGTAAGCGGATCCGCTTGCGAGAATGATCAAGCCGTCCAGGCGCCCGGCGGCACCCGCCAAATCGTCGTCGCAAGCGGATCCCCCTGTCGGACGGACCCGCGTGGCCGTGCGGGTGCGTGCGTCTAATGGGTGATCGGTGCGGCGAGCACGTCGAGCACAGTTCGCGGATCGCGGCTGAGGAGTGTGCCGAGCAGCGGATCGGTTGCGGCGAAGAAGCCCTCGTTGGCGGCCTGGTACATGCTGAGCGAGAAGCGCGCCATGAACTCTTGCTGACCTGCCGCGATTTGCGTGGCAACCCAGTCCTCCGGATCGAGCACCACTCGCTTGATCGACTGTCCGGTCAGCTCGGCCGCCATTGTGGCGATCTCGTCGAAGGTGGGCGCGGCGTTCGCGGTGATCGTCGTCGGGCCGTTGTAGGCGCCGTCGGACTCGAGGATGACGGCCGCAGCCTCGGCGGCGTCCTCGCGCGCGGTCCACGACACCGCCCCGTCAGCGGGCACAGCGATTACACCGGTCTCGCGCCACGGTCCGGCCAGCCACGTCAGGCTGTGTGCGTAGAACCCGTTGCGCAGCGAGGTCCAGGCGATGCCGGACTCGGCGAGCAGCTGCTCGGTGGCGAAGTGGTGACGCCCCGGTAAGAACGGGGTGTCGGGTGCGGCCCCCTGGTGGCTCGTGTAGAGAATCCGTCCGACGTCTGCCTTCACCGCCGCATCGATCGCGGCGCGGTGCAGCTCGACCGTGTCCCCCGTTGGGTCGTTCGAGGACACGAGCAGCAGCTGGTCGGCGCCGTCGAACGCGCCAGGCAGGGACGTGGGGTCGGCGTAGTCGCAGCGCCTCACCTCGACGCCACGCTCAGCGAAGCGGCGGGCCCTGGCTGGGTCGCGGACAGCTACGGCGACGTCGCTGGCCGGCCTGCGAGTGAGCAGGTGATCGGCGGTGGCGCTGTTCAAGGCGCCCGTTGCGCCAGTGATGATGATCATCGGTCAACCTCCTGTGTTATCGACGGAATCAATCGCACCGTATCGATGGTATACCACGGGAAGCAGTCATGCGTTATCGTTGGTAAGTGACCAGAGCGACCAGCAGGCGGGACACCCGGGCTCGGATCGTCGATGTCGCTGCACGCCTGCTGCAGGAAGAGGGACCGGTGGCGGTCACCACCCGCGGCGTCGCCGAGCGTGCGGGTGTGCAGGCACCCACGATCTACCGGCTGTTCGGCGATAAGGACGGCCTGCTCGAAGCGGTGGCTGAACACGTGATGTCCACCTACGTGTCCGCGAAGGCCGAGATCGTCGAAGCAGCCTCGGCCGCCGACGTCGACCCAGTCGAGGAGCTGCGCGATGGCTGGACCATGCAAATTGACTTCGGCCTCGCCAATCCGGCCCTATTCCGGCTGTTGAGCGATCCGGATCGCGTGAGGCACTCGCCGGCGGCCCGATCCGGCAAACAAGTTCTCCAGGCCCGCATCCGCCGGATCGCACTGACCGGCCGGCTACGCGTCAGCGAACACCACGCCGTCGACCTCATCCAGGCCGCCGGAATCGGAGCCATCCACACGCTGCTGTCGACCCCGCCCGATCAACGCGATCCCGATCTCGCCCCGAGCATCCTTCAGGCCGTACTCACCCGAATACTTGCCGACACGCCAGAACCCGCACATCAAGCACCGATCGAGGCCGCAGTCGCTTTGCGAGCCATCGCACCCCAACTCGACGTGCTCAGCCACCCCGAACGCCAACTCCTGGCCGAGTGGCTCGACCGCGCAATCAAAGCTATGTCGGCAAACCTCTGACGGCGACAGGCGCGATCGGGCGCGCGACACGCCAGGTGCTCATGCCGCCTGTGCCGCAAGCGGATCGGGCTACGAGACATGGGCATTCTGCGTCGGCAGGTCAGGGTCTGGGTCCGGGAGGTACCGGATGCCGCCCGCGTACCTACGTCAGCGAGCATGAGCCCATGAAAATGAGTGGCGTTGCCTCAACCACCAGGCGTGTGCCCGGAGGTTTCGTCGCAGCCAGCGCGTTCGGGGTGATCCATGCGGGGTTCAGTCTCTACTGGGCTGCGGGTGGGACGTTGCTCGTGCCCTCGCTGGGGACAGCCCTGGTAGAGAGCTTCGAGGACGGGAGTGGCTGCTCGCCCCAATTGGCGCGGTCAAGCTGGTCGCCGCCATGGCTCCGCTCGCGCTGGCCCGGTCGGGCTGGCCGGCCCGGCGCGTCACACGATGGACGTGCTGGCTGGGCGCCCTTCTACTCATGGGCTGGGGTGGTCTGAACACCGCGGTGGGAAACCTGGTGCTCGCCGATGTCATCCAACCCGAGCCGGCTTCGACCGGCCCGGCATGATTGGCCACGCCTACCTGTGGGATCCGCTGTTTCTCGATTGGGGTGCGGCCCTGATGATCGGTCTGCTCGCCTCACGCGGTAGAGCGACCGCAGCCCACTGACCTCGCATAAGAGCCGTCCCGCTGCGGGAACCCTCTAGCGGTACTGATCGGCCTTAGCTGTCGTCCCTGGCCAGTTCGGAGGAGTCATTCCCATAAGACCCGCCCGATGAAATGCCCGGTGAGGGTGGGCTAACCGCTACAAGCGCCCACAGGTCTGGATGCTCATCGGATAGGCCCGATACGAGAACAATGGTCTGGGCGCACTTTAAGCCGATTCTTGAGTCGGCCGACATCCAGGTGGTCGCCGAGGCGCACGACCGCGCGGGTGGCGTCGACTCGGTGCTTTGGCGCTCCTGCCCAAGCCTTCATGTTTAGTCGTATGTGGTGCCGTCCGGACCAATAGATGGGCCGCGGCCCCATATTTCTTGCTACCGCCGAAGGTGGTCACCTTGCCTCCAAAGAGTCAGGACCGACTCCGGGTCAAGGACCAGTGATCGCCGACAGCCGCTGATTGGCCGGGGTCGTTCAAGGGTTCCGGCGACGCCTGGACGACGGTAGCGCCGCCCAGATCGCTGGCGCCCAGTGGTCGAGTTGCCTCAACGTTACGTTTCCCCATCGTCCGCGGACGGTGGCACTTGCCGTGTGAATCGCCATGGTCTTCGGAGGGCTGCCCCCACGTCGGTGCTGACCTGGTGTCGCGGTCTGGAGGCACCCCTCTGTGGTCGCTGTCGGCGTCGTTCCACCGCTCCGCAACGTCGCGGCCGCCGTGACGCAGTCGCTGATCAGGCCCCTACCATGTCGCGTTTCCACCAGCCTCCGTCCGCGGCGGCCGAAAGCGCCGACCCTTGCCGTGCGGATTGCGAGGCAGGTTCTTCTGCAACCCCTAACAGACAGCAAGTGTGATTGGGAACGCTTCTACTGAACTCGAAGCGGCAGGAGGGAGCCCACGTCGGGATTCGAACCCGAGACCTCTTCCTTACCAAGGAAGTGCTCTACCGACTGAGCTACGTGGGCACTCTGGGACGCCAGCCCCAAGGTGTCGTCCGCTCGCCGATTCTAGCCGCCTGGCCGGCGGCCCTAGCTGCTCTCCACAGTCCCCACGGCAGTGTGGATCTCCGCCCTGCCGCGGATCTTGATGGCGGCAGTCGTCGAGGTGAACTGAGCCACCAGTACCTCGCCACGATCGAGCCGCTCGGAGTGATGCGAGCGGGTGTCGCGCCCTCGCGTCAGGCCCATGATCACCACACCATCCTCCAGCGCCTTGATCAGGACGTAACCGCCCGCCTGCTCCTGTGGCTCAGAAACCGACATCGAAGCTTCCATTGCCGGTCCCGCCCCACTGTCCGTTTCCGTTACCCGGCGCGCTCGGCTGGCGCCCTTCCCGGCTCTTCTTCACTCTGACCATCTCAAAGCTGGTCACGTCCTGACCAAAGCACTCGTCCAACTCCGTCTTCAGAGCCGGTCCAGCCGTGACTCGGAAGTGCTCACCCAGGCCCACCTCCACCAGCTTCGCATCGACCTCGATGCTGAGGACCACCGGATCATCGCCCGGGTGCCGGCCAAAGACAGGTACCAATCGTTTCATCAGATCAGGAGCGGTTCCCGCCGGCACCTTGACCACTGCCTTCTGCTGACGCGCCACTGGTACGCACTCGGGGTCGTCCCACGCCCAGACGAGATCAGCTATCACTGCCGCCCGCTCAGTCTCCTCCTCGGTGACCATCTCCTCGCTCCCGCCAAGGGTCGGCGCGGGCGCCCCGCCGCCTCGCGCCAGCTCGACGGTTCCCTGCACTACCACCACCCGATCCGGCTCGAACAGGTGCCTGTACTCCTCGTACGACCGAGGAAAGAGAGTCACCTCGATGCTGCCCGTCAAGTCCTCCAGCTCGGCATAGGCCATGATCTGGCCGCGCCTGGTCACCACACGGCGGATCTGTCGAATCAGACCGCCCACCCTCACCTCGGATTGGCTGAGCTCGCTCGTCACCTGCGCTGCCTGTGTGTCCGTCAGCTTGGCCAGCTCGGTCTCGATGCGGTTCAGCGGATGATCCGAAAGGTAGAGGCCGAGCAGCTCCTTCTCCAGCCGCAGTTTCTCCTCTCCGCTCATGGGCGGCACCTGCTGCAGCCCGTAGTCGAGGGGCTGCTCGATGGGAGTGTCGACCAGTCCGAAGAGCGACGTCTGGCCGGACTCCCGATCGCGCCTCGCCTGCTCCGCCCGCTGACGCGCCCGTTCCATGGACATGAGCAGCTGGCTGCGTTCGCCCAGCGCATCGCACGCCCCACAGGCGATCAGCGACTCCACCGCCCGCGAGTGCAGCTCCTGGTTCCCGGCCAGGCGCTCACAGAAATCATCCAGCGAGCTGAACGCACCGCCCTCCAAGCGCTGAACTACTATCTGCTCCACCGCACCCCGACCGACATTCCGGATCGCCGCCAGCCCGAACCGAATGCTGCCGTCGCTGATCGAGAAGTCGGTCCCCGACTCGTTCACCTCCGGCGGCAGAACCTCGATCGCGCGCTTCTTGCAGTCGACGATGGTCGTCGCCACCTTCTCCGCGCTGCCCTGCTGATGGATCAGGAGCGCCGTCATATATTCAATGGGGTAATTGGCCTTCAGGTAGGCGGTTCGAAAGCTGACCACTGCGTAGGCAGCTGAGTGGGACTTGTTGAAGCCGTACTCGGCAAACTTGGCGATCGCGTCGAAGAGCTCGATCGCCTTGCCCTCCGAGATGCTGTTCTCGCCGCAGCCGGCGATGAACTTCTCGCGCTGCAGCGCCATCCTTACCTTGTCCTTCTTGCCCATCGCGGCTCGCAGGAGATCCGCTTCGGAGAGCGTGTACCCTGCCAGCTCGCGAGCGGCCATCATCACCTGTTCCTGGTAGATCATCACGCCATAGGTGTCGCGCAGGATGCCCTCCAGACGGTCGTGCATGTACTCGATCGGCTCCCGCCCCTGCTTGCGGGCGACGTAGGCGGGAATGTTCTGCATGGGCCCGGGCCGGAAGAGGGCGACGGCCGCGGTGAGATCCGCGAAGGACTGCGGCCTCATCTCCTGCAGCATCCGCCGCATGCCGGCGCCATCCAGCTGGAACACGCCGCCCGTGTCGGCGGCGGCGATCAACTCATAGGTCTTGGCGTCCTCCAAGCCGATCTGCTCAAAGTCGAGCTTCAGCCCCCGCTGCTCCTCCAGCAGGCGCAGGCATGTGCTGATGATGTCCAGGTTCAGAAGCCCCAGGAAGTCCATCTTCAGGAGCCCGATCTCACCGACCGCCTTCATGTCGTACTGGGTGATGACCTGGCGCTGGCTGTCGTCGGCGACGCTCGAGCGGGGACCGTACTGCAGAGGCGCGTAGTGCACCAGCGGCTCAGGGGCTATGACGACGCCCGCCGCGTGGACGCTCACGTTGCGCGACACCCCCTCTAGCGCCCGGCCGACGTCAAGCAGCCGGCGCACGTCGTAAGTGCCGCTGGGGCCCGGCTTAGGCCCAGCGTGATACGCCTCCCGGAGCTCGGGCACCTCTTTCAGTGCCTCGTCCAACGACTTGGACCGGCCCTGGTACACCGGGATCAGTTTGGAAAGACGGTCGCATTCCTTGAGCGGCACGTCCAGCACCCGGCCGACGTCGCGAATCACCGCCTTGCTGGCCATCGTGGTGAAGGTGACTATCTGCGCCACCCTGTCGCTGCCGTACTTCTCGGTCACGTAGCGAATCACCTTCTCGCGTCCCTCGACCGAGAAGTCGCAGTCGATGTCAGGCATCGAGATGCGGTCCTTATTGAGGAAGCGCTCGAAGATCAAGCCGTGCGGCAGCGGATCCAGGTCGGTGATGCCGAGGCAGTAGGAGACCAGGGAGCCGGCCGCGCTGCCACGGCCGGGACCTGTCACGACCCCGTTCTGACGGGCGAAGCTGTAGAAGTCCCAGACGATCAGGAAGTAGGAGGCGAAACCGGTCTGGGCGATGACTGCCAGCTCTTCCTGGACTCGTTCTCTGGCGCCCGTCGGCGGCCCGGCAGGATAGCGCCAACCCATGCCCTCATCCACCTTCTGGGCCAGGTACGCCTCCGCAGCCATGCCGGCCGGGACTTGGAACGGCGGCAGCAGGTGATGGCCCAGCTCAAGCTTGAGATCCACCCGCGAGGCCACCTCCAGTGTCGCCGCGAGAGCCTCAGGTGAATCGGCGAAAACAGCCGCCATCTCGGCCGACGTCTTCAGATAGAAGTCCTGCGAATCAAAGCGCCAGCGCTTGGGATCGTCGAAGTTCTTGCCAGTCTGCAGGCAGAGCAGTACGTCGTGCGCTTCGGCGTCGCTCTGGTGGACGTAGTGCAGGTCGTTGGTGGCTACCGTCCGGAGTCCGAACTCTCGGGCCAGGCCGCGCAGGGTCTCGTTGACCTGCTCCTGTTCGGGGATGCCGTGTCGCTGCACCTCCAGGAAATAGCTGTCGACGCCAAACATGTCGCGGTAGGTGGCGACTGTCTCCCGCGCCCCGTCCAGATCGCCGCCCAGAATCTTCGTCGCGACCTCGCCGCCCAGGCAGCCGGAGAGAACAATCAACCCCTGCGAGTGTTGAGCCAGCACGGTCCGGTCGATCCGAGGCTTGTAGTAGAGGCCCCGCATCTGACCGATCGAGCAGAGGGCCATCAGATTGCGGTAGCCCTTGGCGTCAGCCGCCAGGACCGTGAGGTGATAAGGGTCACGGTCCACCCGGCCTTCACGGTCGTCCAGGCGCCGGGGCGCGACGTACAGCTCACAGCCGAGGATCGGTTTGATGCCCTTGCTGAGGCAGGCCTTGTAGAAGTGGATGGCGCCGTACATCACACCGTGGTCCGTCAGCGCCAGCGCGGGCATCTCCAGCTCGGCCGCCCGCGCGACCATGGCCTGGATCCGGCTCGCCCCGTCCAGCAGGGAGAACTCCGTGTGGTTGTGCAGGTGAACGAACTGGTCAGGAGCTTTCAATGGCGTGCTTCAACGGATTGCTGGAGTGGCGGGCTCCCCCGGCCCTCGATTCTAGTGGACACCGGTCGCCCTCCGGTGCTGCTTGGCCGGCGGCGCTTGAAGGCAAGCGCACCCCCTTGCCAGCGTGTGGCGGCCGGCGCTTGGACTTAACATGTCCCTGTGAAGAGTTCCGAAACGAGATGAACGAGTCAATCCGGGGGACGCAGCTGTGACGAGCGTCGGCCTGCTCCTGCTCCGGCTGGTCGCTGGGGGAACCCTCATGGTGCATGGCTATCCCAAATTGTTCGGAGGGCCCGGCCAAAAGGCGCCGGAGCCGATGGCGAAGCTCTTGGGCTCCAACTACCCCGCCGCCGTGGAGGCAGGTGGGCCCAAGGCGTTTGCCCAGAACTTGGAGCGTATGGGCGTGCCACAACCGGAGCTGGCGGCCTATTTGTCGGGCCTGGCGGAGTTCGGCGGGGGGCTGCTTTTGGCGGTGGGGGCGTTTACGGGAATCGCATCCGCCGCTGTGATCTTCAACATGGCAGTGGCTGTTCAAAAGGTGCACTGGAAGGTTGGCTTCTACGGTCAGGGAGGGTATGAATTCCCTGCGCTGCTGGCTGCAGCCGTCGCCACCATCGGCCTTTCAGGTCCGGGTGCTCTTTCGCTGAGCGGCTCACGCGCGCGTCGCTGATCCAGCACGGCCACCTGCCAGCGGGCATTTGGTCTTGCCCGCGCCGGCCTAACAGGCGCTCGGCAGTCCTAAGCGACCCGACGTCAGCTCCCCGACATCTGGGCAGCTAGCGTTCGAGCAGGGCGACCGACTCGACGTGGTACGTCTGCGGGAACATGTCGATCAGAGCCGCTCGCCGAACCCGATAACCGCCCTGCACCAGCAGTGCGAGGTCTCGGGCGTGGGTCGAAGGCTCGCAGCTGACGTAAACCAGGCGCTCGCAGCCCAACCGGAGAAGCTCAGCGATGGCGGCCGGCTCGCAGCCCGCCCGCGGCGGATCCAGCACCACTGCCTGATGGTCGCCGAGCCGGATCTGCCGCAGCGCCAGCTCGACCCGGCCGGGCAGCGGGTGGAAGTTGTGACTGCCGTTGATGCGCGCGTTGAGCTGCGACAGCTGGACAGCGGCCGGGTTTTCCTCCACAGCTGTCACCGAGCCGGCTTGGCGAGCGACCGCCAGGCTGATGGTCCCGATGCCTGCGTAGAGGTCCAGGACCGCGTCACCCGGTCCCGCGGCCAACATGCCAAGCACTACCTCGTAGAGCGCGAGCATCTGGCGGTAGTTGGTCTGCAGAAAGGTGTCGCTCCGGCAGCGAAAGCTCAGATCCCAAAACGAGAGCGTCATGGCGTCGTCGAGCAGCACCTGATCGGGTAGCAGGTCGCTGGCGGCCGCCGCCAGCTCACTGTTTCCGGCAGCGTCCCGGAGGCTCTTCCAGCGCGTGCGCCAGAGCAGGCCTCGACCCATCGGCTCCAGAGTCAGCAGGAGGCTGGCCAGGCCCTGAGCGCCGATCGACTCCATCGCCTGCCGGAAGGCCAGCATCGCCCGCTCGATGCGTTGTTCATGGATGGGGCAGGTGCGGACAGGAAGCACCGCGTGCGAGCGCATGCGGTGGAAACCGAACTCGAACGATTCGCCCCCGTACCGGGCTTCGAACTCACCGCGGATTCGGTAGCGCCAGGGGTCGGCCATGCCCAGCACAGGCGTGTCTGGGGGCAGCCGCAAGCCCGCCCGCTGCCAGGCGGCAGCCACCACCTGGCGCTTGATCTCCAACTGCTGCGGATAGATCGCGTGCTGCCACTGGCAGCCACCGCAGGCGCCGAAATAGGGACAGGTGGGCTCGACCCGCGTGGCCGCGGCCTCGACCACGCGCTCGACGCTGGCGTAGGTCAGGCCCCCGCGCCTGCCCCGCGCCTGAGCCTTGACCAGTTCGCCTGGCAGGGCGTAGTAGACGAGGTAGGTGCGACCCGCGTCGTGGGCGATGGTCGCCCCCCCGTGGGCGGCCGCCTCGGTCCGAAGCAGCAGGTCGGGCTCCGCGCTCAACGCAGCCAGTGCCCGGCCGGGTCGTCGTTAGCTCGAAACCCTGCCGCCTCCGCCAGCTGAGCGGCTTCCCGGAACCCTGCGGCGATGAAGGCCGGCTCATGTGAGTCGCTGCCGAAGGAGATGGCTCGACCCCCCTCCTCCGCCCACCAGCCCAGCACGCGCGCACCGGGACAGAGACCGCGCTCGGCGGGCGCGCCGCGAGTTGTGTTGACCTCCAGCGCCGCACCGCGCCGGCCAAGCTCACGGAGAACTTCGCGCAGCTCAGCCTCGAACTCGCCTTCCGCGTAGGTCAGCTCGTGATGCGGCCAGTAGCGCTTGTAGTAGTCAAGGTGAGCCAGGGCGGCGAATGTCTGGGAGGAGGTGACCAGCGCCAGCGTCTCCGCCAGGTAGGCGCGAACGGCCGCCGGCGCCTCGGCCGTGGTCAGCTGCTTCATCTGCGAGGCGTCGATCTCGCGGCCTCGCCAGGAAAAGCAGTGAACCGAGCCCAAGACCCGATCCAGCGGGCCGGCTCCCAGAACTTCGGCCACTTCCTCCGCATGCCTGTGCGGCTCGCCGAGTTCGACTCCACTCACTATGCGGAGTTCGGGAAAGAGCGATCGGCAGCGCTTGATCTCGACCAGGTATGCCTGCACATCAAGGGGCCGCATGTCCGCATGGACGCTGAAGGCGAAGTCGGCGTGCTCGGTGAAGGCGACAGCGCGCAAGCCGACTTTCACAGCCTGCCTGCAGGTCGCCTCCATGTCGCCCCGAGCTGCATCCCAGGAGAACTGGGTGTGCACGTGGAGATCACCGGGCAGCTCACACATTCGTTCAGCCTACGGAGTGGCCCGTCAAGGGAAAAAGCGCCGCTGACCCGGGAACCGAAGCTGCCGACCAGGCATTAGACGGGGCCGGCCAGCCCCTCACCGATCGGCGATTGCTTAGCTGATCGAGCCGGCCAGTTGAGATGCCTGCGTTGGAGCGGAGGCGCCGTCGGGGCCTGCCTCGAGCGTCACTGCCACCTTTCGGACCGTGCGCACATCCCGGTTGACGACCAGCGTGTAAGTCCCCCGCTGATCGGGTGTGAAGACACCCGCCGGCAGCGGCCGGCCATCGTCGCCGATGAGCCACAGCTCGTAGACCTTGCCTGCGGGCGCCTGCGGCATCTTCTCGAACGAGACCAGAGCCAGCCGGTCCTGCGAAACCGTCGTAACCGTCGCCTGGGAACCCGCCATTTCCCCCTGGCCGAGGATCTGATGCGAGGTGGGCGGCCGATTGAGCTGTTGCTGGAGATTCACGTTCCAAGCCCCCAGCCCGAGGAGTCCTACGGTGAGCACCGCCACCGCCGCGTTGGCTGCCCACGACGGCCACTGCCAGCGTGGCTGAGAGGATCGCCGCCCGGTGCGAAGCCGCTGTAGGGGCAGCACGCGAGCCGGTCCCCGCTCGGCGCGCTCACCCGGCGGGCTGGCTGCGGCCGCGCTCAGAATCTGAGTCCGGAGCCGGCTGGGCGGCCGCACTTCGGCCACCGCCAGGGGAATCGCCGCAGCGGCCATCGACAGCCGGTTCAGCAGCTCCCGGCAGCTGGCACAAGCCTCGACGTGGGCACTGACGGTCTCGCGCTCATCCGGCTCCAGGGCCCCGAGGGCGTACGCCGCCACCATCTCTTCCAGGCTGTCGTGGTTAGGCGTCATCGATAAGACCTCTGCCCTGCAGATACGAATGAAGTTTCTCCAAGGCAAGCCGCATCCTGCCTTTGATGGTGCTCAGCGGCACGTTTACGCTCTCGGCTATCTCCTTCTGCGTGTAGCCGTGGTAGAAAGCCAGCTCCACCGCCTGGCGCTGCTCCTGAGGCAGGCGCTCCAGCGCCTCCTGGATCAGCTCTCGCTCCATCCCCTGCACCACCTCGCGCCAAGGATTCGAGCCCTCGCCGGCTGCCTCGGCGTCGAAAGGTATCTCACGCTCCCGCCGTTCGTGCGCGGCCCGGCCTCGGAGGTGGTCGATGGAACGGTTGCGGACGGCGGTGATCAGCCAGGTGCGCAGCGAGCCGCGGTTGATGTCGAACCTGGAGGAGCTGTTCCAGAGCTTCAGGAAGCACTCCTGAACGACGTCCTCCGACCGACCGTGGTCGCCCAGGACACGCATGGCGACTGAATACGCAAGCGTGCCGTAGCGATCGTAGAGGCGCTCCAAGCCGGCGACATCTCCTCGCTGCAGTGCCTCCGCGATGGCGCCGTCTGAGTCGTCAGCGTCCTCCCTCAACCGGATTGCCATGCAAGAGAGGTACGCAGCGCGCGTCTCACTGCGACAATCTATCCCTGAGCAGGCGGCTGGCGACCTTGAGATTGGCAGTGCCACCTGTTCTCTCCTTCACGGCGCCCAGAAGCGCGCCCACCGCCTGCTGCCTGCCTGCCCGGAAGTCGGCAACCGCTTGGGGTTGCGCCGCTATGACTTCCTCGATGACGCCTGCCAGCGCTGCCTCGTCGCTCACCTGGGCCAGACCCAGCGCTTGGACCACCTCCTGAGGCTGCCGCCCGCTAGCCTCGGCCTCGCGCTGAACCTCGCGGCCCTGGTCCCGGTTGATGACAGCCTGCTCGATCAGCCGCAGCAGCTCCGCCAGGTGTGCCGGGCCGAGCTTCGGGTCGGCGGCAATGATCCAGTTGGCAGTGATCCTAGCCTCGGCGCCCGCTGCCACTGTCTCCTCCAGCAGGCGGGAGCGGTCCGGATCTTCCACGAACAGCCTGGCGTCGGATTCGGAGAGCCGGTACTGGCTGCGGAAGCGCTCCCGCTTCCGGGCCGGCAGCTCCGGCAGAGCCTGGCGAAGATGGCTCACCCAGCCACTGTCCAAGTGGAGCGGCGGCAGGTCGGGCTCGGGAAAATAGCGGTAGTCGTGCGCCTCTTCCTTCGAGCGCTGGGTGAAGGTTCGCTGCTGCGCCTCGGACCAGCCGCGCGTCTCCTGGACCACCTGGCCGCCCTCCTCCAGCACGTCGACCTGGCGCTCGATCTCGTGCGCCACCGCTCGCTGCAGGGCGCGGAAGGAGTTGATGTTCTTGAGCTCGGTCTTGACGCCAAGAGCACTCTCCCCGACTTTTCGCACTGACACGTTGGCTTCTGCCCGGAGCTGGCCCTTCTCCATGTCGGCCTCCGAGACGCCGACGGCTCGGAACAGATCCCGGAGCTCGATCGCGTAGTCCCGGGCCGCCTCGGCGGAGTGAAGGTCAGGCTCGCTGACCACCTCCATGAGCGGCACGCCGGCGCGGTTCAGATCGACCAGCGACTCCTCGGCGCTGTGCAGCGCGTCTCCGGCGTGAAGCAGCTTGCCCGTGTCCTCCTCCAAGTGGACTCGGGTGATGCGCACAGTCCGCTCGCCGACCAGAAGGCTGCCGCCGCGCGCGATGGGCAGGTCGTACTGGCTGATCTGATAGCCCTTGGGAAGGTCGGGATAGAAGTAGTTCTTGCGATCGAACTTGGTGTGCTCGGCCACCTCGCACTGCAGGGCTACGGCCGCCTTGACCACCTTCTCAACAGCGCTCTCATTGGCGGTTGGCAGGACGCCTGGGAGGCCGAGGCAGACCGGGCAGACGTTGCCGTTCGGCGGCGCCGCCAGGTAGTCGCTGGAGCAACCGCAGAACATCTTCGTGCGGGTGGCGAGCTGCACATGCACCTCCATGCCGATCACTGGCTCCCAGTCGCTAAGCGGCATCGCGCACCATCTCATAGGCACGCGCCACGCGAAGGGCGCGAGCGTCCTGCCAGTGCGGGGTCAGGACCTGCAAGCCGACGGGCAGGCCCCCGGAAGTCCCGCAGGGAACGCTGATACCCGGAAGGCCGGCCAGGTTGCCGCCCAGAGTGAGCACGTCATTCAGATACATGGAGAATGGGTCGTCCACCTTGGCTCCGATCTGAAAGGCCACAGTGGGCGCGGTCGCGCTGACGATGGCATCGCAGTCGCGGAACGCGTGCTGAAAATCCTGGGCGATGAGCGTCCTGATCTTCTGCGCCTTCAGGTAGTAGGCGTCGTAGTAGCCGCTGGAGAGCGCGTAAGTACCCAGCATCACGCGCCGTCTGACCTCTGGACCGAAGCCCGCCCGGCGCGTCCGCAGATAGCTCTGAAAAAGGTTCGGAGCCGATTCGTCGCGAATCCCAAATCGCACTGAGTCCATCCGAGCCAGGTTGGACGAGCACTCGGCCGGCGCGATGATGTAGTAGGCGGCCAGGCCGTAATCAGTGTGGGGAAGCTCCACGTCCACGAGCTCCGCCCCCGCTCGCTCCAATCGTCTCAGCGCCTCCTGGACGGCGCTGCGCACGCCCGGCTCCAACCCCTCCACCTGGAAGTACTCGCGGGGGACGCCGAGCCGCAGCCCTTCGACTCCGGCCTCTAGTTCGCTCAGGAAGTCGACGGGGCGATCGGCGGACGTGGCGTCGCGCGCGTCCACGCCGGCCATCGCCTCCAGCACGAGGGCCGCATCCTCCACGCTGCACGTGAGCGGACCTACCTGATCCAGGCTGGAGGCGAACGCGATGAGTCCGTACCTGCTGACCCTGCCGTAGGTGGGTTTCATCCCCACCACGCCACAGAGGGCGGCCGGCTGCCGGATGGAGCCGCCGGTGTCGGTGCCCAGCGCATAGACTGCCTCGCCGGCTGCCACCGCGGCGGCGCTGCCGCCGCTGGAGCCGCCCGGCACCCGTTGCGGATCATGGGGATTGCGGGTGACGAAGTAGCCCGAGTTCTCGGTCGAGCTGCCCATGGCGAACTCGTCGCAGTTGGTGATGCCGACCAGCACCAGGCCCGCCGCCTTGAGCCTGGCCACGGCAGTCGCATCGAAGGGCGGTCGGTATCCGGCCAGAATCTTGGAGCCGGCGGTGACCTCCACACCCTGCACCGAGAGGACGTCCTTGACAGCTGCCGGGATGCCGGTCAGCGGTCCGACCGGCCCACCTTCCCGAAAGAGCCGGTCAGCCGCCTGGGCCTGCGCCCGGGCCAGCTCCGCGGTGAGCCGGAGGTACGCGTGCACGCGGGGTTCCTGCTCCTCGATCCTGGCCAGCTGCTGATCCAGAAGCTCACTGGCGCTGATCTCGCGCCGGCTGAGCCGATCGTGCAGCTCGCTGATGGTGGCCACTAAGCGTCGCCGGAATCCTGGATGGCCTTCACCACGAAGTAGCCGTCACGCGCTTCAGGTGCATTGGCCAGGGCTTCTTCGGGGCTGAGCCGGGGCAGCGGCTCGTCCTGGCGCAGGCGGTTGGCCAGGGGCACCACCTGCGCTGTTGGGGGAATCGCCTCGGTGTCGACCTCTCGCAGGCGATCGATATGGGCCAGTATCCCGCCCAGCTGAGCGGCGTAGAACTCCTCTTCCGCTGGCTCCAGCCCCAGCCTGGCGAGCAGGGCCACATGCCGGACGTCCTCACGGGAAAGCACGCGCGGCAGTCTACCGGCGGCCGCCAAAGGCTGAGCCCGAGGCAGACAGCGGCCGCCAGAGGTAGAAGATGACTACAGCCGCCACCGGCAGTGCCACGCAGGTGAGGCTCCAGAGCACCGCCGCCACAGTCGCCACAGGCTTGGCCCAGCGCTTTCCGAGCGTCAGGCCGATCGCCGCCACGAGGTGACACAGGGAGAGCAGCCCCAGATAGACGACCACGAGGCTGACCACCTGGCGAAGTGCGCCGCTGTCGATCTTTTGCGCTGCAGCAGCCTGGTTCAGTGTGTCGGGGAGGACCAGCCCTATCGCGTAGAGCAGGCAGAGAGCCATGCTGAGCCCGGCGCCGAGCCAGTAGAGCACTGTGATCCAGATGCGCACCCGCCCCGGCCGCGCAGGTGCCTGTTCAACGGTTGGCTGCGAGCTGGCTGCCGGCCAGGCCGAGCTCGCCGTCGGCGCGCCGTTTCCGCTCAGGTGAGCGCCGCAGTAGCCGCAGAACCGTGCCTCTTGCGGGAGCCGGCCTCCGCAGCGCGGGCACGCTGTCACCTGCCGAGCAGCGCGAAGAACGCTTCCTCATCCAGCACCCGAAGCTTCAGCCTCTGTGCCTTCTCCAGCTTGGAGCCCGCCGCCTCCCCGGCCACCACGTAATGCGTGCGGGCACTAACGCCACCTGTGGCCTTGCCGCCTAGCTGCCTGACCAGCTCCTCCGCCTCGGGCCTGCTCATCCGCTCCAGTGTCCCCGTGAAGACGAAAATCTTGCCGGACAACGCTCCTTGCGGCGCAGCGGCCACCGGCTGCGGTCGGACTCCGGCGTCCAGCAGGCGGCGGGCGAGCTCGCCCCCGGTGCCGGCAAAGAACCGATGGATCTCGGCGGCCATGCTGGCGCCCACTCCCTCCACATTGATCAGCTCTGCCTCGTCGGCTTCTGCGAGCCGCTCCAGGGTGTTGAACTCGCGTGCCAACAACTCGGCGGTAGCGCTCCCCACCTGCGGGATGCCGAGGGCGTAGAGGAAGCGATCCAGCGGCCGGTCGCGGCTCTCCTGCAGTCGCTGGAACAGCTTCTGGGCCGACTTCACGGCAAAGCGATCCAGGTCGATCAGCTGCTCGACCTGCAGCCGATAGAGATCCGAGGGGTCTTGAACCAGCTCACGCTGGATCAACTGCTGCAGCGTGGAGAGCCCCAGCCCATCGATGTCCATCGCGCCCCGGCCGGCAAAATGGCGAAGCCGCTCCAGCCGCTGCGCCGGACAGAAGGGATTGATGCAGCGATGGGCGATGTAGGGCTCTTCTCGCACCACGTCGCCGCCGCAGACGGGGCACTTGGCAGGCATCTTCCAGCCTGGCTTCGGCTCGGGGACGGAGACTACTTCGGGGATGACGTCACCCGCCCTCTGGACCACCACTGTGGCGCCGGGATAGACGCCCTTCTGGTTGACCAGGGCCTCGTTATGAAGGGTCGCGTTGCGAACTGTCACTCCCCCGACGATCACCGGACGCAGGTGCGCCACGGGCGTCAGCACTCCTGTCCTGCCGACGTAGCAGACGATCTCCTCAACCTGCGTCTCCTGCTGCTCGGCCGCGTACTTGTAGGCGACCGCCCAGCGCGGCGAGCGGGCGACGAAGCCCAGCTCCTGCTGCTGGTCGTGGCGATCGATTTTGACCACCACCCCGTCGATCTCATGGTCGAGTTCGTGGCGGTGCTGCTGCCAGTGGTGGTGATACTCGATCACTCCTTCGATATTCTCGAAGCGAGCTCGGTTGGGGTTGACCCGGAGGTCCATGGCTGCCAGGCCTTCCAGCACCTCCCACTGGCTCCGGCTGCGCCCGGCGGGATCGAGGGCGTACATGAACGTCTGCAGGTTCCGGCCGGCGGTGACCCCGGGATCGATCTGGCGCACGCTGCCGGCGGCAGCGTTGCGCGGGTTCATGAAGGGCTGGCGGCCGGCGGCCTCCATGTCCCGATTCAGCTTCTCGAATGCGGCCAGAGGGAAGTAAACCTCCCCGCGCACCTCAAAGGTGACCGGCAGGCCCGCCAGCGGCTCGATCGCCAGCGGCACGCTCCTCAACGTTCGGACGTTGGCTGTCACGTCTTCTCCCACCTGTCCATCGCCGCGCGTAGCCGCCCGCACGAGCTTGCCGTGGTCGTAGGTAAGGCTCATGGCCAGCCCATCGATCTTCAGCTCGCAGACGTAGACCAGGCTCCGGCCTGCAAGTGCCCTAACCCGCCGGTCGAAGGCCAGAACCTCCTCCACATCGAAGGCGTTCTGCAAGCTCAGCATCGGTGAGCGATGGCGGACCTTGGCGAACTGTTCACTGGCGGTCCCGCCGACCCGCTGGGTGGGCGAATCAGGCTCGACCAAGTCGGGATGCTGCTCCTCCAGCTGGCGCAGCTCCAGGAAGAGGGCGTCGTACTGAGCGTCGGTCAGCTCGGGCTGATCGAGAACGTAGTAGAGGTGCTCGTGGCGGCGGATCTCGGCCCGCAGCTGCTCCAGCCGCCGCGTCGCCGGGTTGACTTTCACAGCCTTTCGAGCGGAGCCAGAGAGGCGCTCAGGATCTTGAGCCCCGCCCCGTCGAACTGCACCACCAGCTCCTCGTCGGTGCGCGTCAGGGTGCTCTTCATCACGCTGCCGGCGCCGAAGCGAGGATGCGCCACCCTGTCTCCCGCCGAGAAGCGCTGCTCGAGCGGCGGGGCGGGCGCGGCTGCCACTTGACGCTCCTGCAGTCGTTCCCTGTAGCCGCCGCGGGGCGGCGCCACCGGAGCCGCGCCACGGCGCGGCGGGGCGATCAGGGCCTGGGGAATCTCCTGCAGGAACCGGCTCGGAAAGCCCGGCTGGGCCTGCCCGTACAGGTGGCGTCGGAAGGCGCAGGTCAGGTACAGGCGATCGCGCGCACGCGTGATGCCCACGTAGCACAGGCGCCGCTCTTCAGGCATCTCCTTCGCGTCCTCCACCGCCCGGCGATGAGGAAGCAGATTCTCCTCCAGGCCGGCCAGAAAGACAACAGGAAACTCGAGCCCCTTCACCATGTGAAGCGTGATCAGGGTCACGCCCTCTTCGTCCTCGGCGTAGGCGTCGACGTCAGAGCGCAGCGTGATTTCGGTCAGGAAGAGCTCCAACGCCTCAGCCCGATCAGCGTGGGTGTCGAACTCCTCGGCCAGACCGCGCAACTCGCGCAGATTCTCGAGCCGAGCGTCACCCTGCGGCGTGCCGTCCTGGTAATGGGCGGCCAGGCCGGTTACGTCGATGACCTGATCTATGAGCTCGCTGGGCGCCAGCGCGCCGACTGTCGCCCGCAGCGACTCGAGCTGACCTCGGAACTGGCCCAGCGGCGTCAGCGCCGCCTTGGGCAGCCCGGCCACCGTTGTGGTTTGGGCCAGTACCTCCAGCAGCGAGCGATTCTGCGCCCGCGCGGCGGCGATCATCGCCTCGACGCTGACCGGACCCACCTTGCGCCGCGGCACATTCACCACGCGGGCGAAACTGACAGCGTCGGCCGGATTCTGGAGCAAGCGCAGGTAAGCCAGCAGGTCCTTCACCTCCCGGCGCTCCCAGAAGCGCACCCCGCCCACCAGACGGTAGGGGACGCGGCGGCGGCCGAAGACGTCCTCGAAGGCGCGGGACTGGGCGTTGACCCGATAGAGGACAGCGAAGTCGCCGTAGCGGCGGCCCTCTTTCCGGCGCAGGCGCTCGACCTCGTCGACTACGAACTCAGCCTCCTCCACCTCGTTGTAGAGCTGGGCCGCGTTGACGCGCTCGCCGCCTATACGGTCGGTCCAGAGCCTCTTCGGCGCTCGCTCCGAGTTGTGCCGGATGACGTGGTGGGCGGCGTCCAGAATCGGCTGAGTGGAGCGGTAGTTCTGCTCCAATCTGACGACTTTGGCCTCCGGATAGTCCTTCTGAAAGTCCAGGATGTTGCGAATGTCAGCGCCGCGCCAGCCGTAGATCGATTGATCGTCATCACCCACGACAGCCAGGTTTCGGTGTTCAGCCGCCAGCAGGTTGGCAAGCACATATTGGGCCCGGTTGGTGTCCTGATACTCGTCCACCAGCACATAGCGGAAGCGATCCTGCCAGCGCCCGAGCGCCTCCTCATCAGCCTGGAGAAGCCGCACAGTTCGGGCCAGAAGGTCGTCGAAGTCCAAGCCACCAGAGCGGCGGAGCAGGTCGTCGTAGCGCTCGAAGCAGCGGCGGACTATCTCGTCGTTGTAGCTGCGGTTGGGGTAAGTCTCGTGCGTCTGCAGTTCGTTCTTGGCCTGCGAGATCAGCGCCCGGATCAGCGCGGGCGGGTTCCGCTTCGGGTCGAGCTTCAGCTCGTCCATCACCCGCTTCAGGGCCGCCCGGCTGTCGTCCTCATCGAAAATCGTGAAGCTGCGGTTCAGCCCGATCTTGTCGGCATCCCGCCGCAGCATCTTGACCGCCGTGGAGTGGAAGGTGCCCACCCACATGTCCCCAGCCCCGTTGACGAGCCGCCCGACCCGCTCCCGCATCTCCCGGGCCGCCTTGTTGGTGAAGGTGACGGCGAGGAGTCGGTCGGGCCAGACCCTTCGCCTGGCAATGAGATTGGCGATCCTGGTGGTCAGGACCCGGGTCTTCCCACTACCCGCGCCGGCAAAGATCAGAAGCGGGCCGTCAAGGTACTCGACGGCTTCCCGCTGAGCTTCGTTCAGCCCGGCTATCAGCTCTTCGAGAGCGGCAGGCAGAAGCTCGGTCGAAGGCATCGGGTGAAAGCCAGTCTAGTGGGCGCCGGTCCCCCGGCCGGCCAGCGCTGAGCCAGACGAGTACAAGACTGCCAAACCTCATCAAATCTCTCTATTCTTCGCAGCAGTGAGCGCAATGAACGTGCTGCTGCCTTCCCTCTCCAGTCTTGTCAGCTTCGTCTTCGCTGGCCTCGTGCTGCAGCAGTGGGCGCGCCGCCGCCGCGCCTTTCAACTGGTCTGGGCGGTGGGCCTGCTCTGGTACGGCATCGCCGCCGGCACCGAGGCGCTGGGCAGCGCTTTGGGCTGGAACCCACTCCTCTACCGCCTCTGGTATCTGATCGGCGCCTTCTATGTAGCCGCCTATCTCGGCGCGGGGACCGTGTACCTCCTAAGCAAGACCCGCTTCGGCTATGTAGCAGCTGTCTCCGTCCTGATCGGGGGCCTTCTCATGCTCGCCTTCTCCCCTCTCTACCCCGGCTCCGGACCCACCGCCTGGGTGGCTTTTGCCGGCGCCGCTGTGACAGCCGTGGCGATGGTTTGGGCCACGCCGCGGGGCCTGTCGGGCCACGTGCTCATGCTGTTCCTACTGGCTGCCTCGGTCGCGGGCGCAGCGCTGGTCCTGACAGTCCCGCTCAGCGGCCAGGGATATGCGGTCGATCCCCACAACCACGTCCCGGTGGGATCGGCCTTCCCGCCCGCCGTGCGCGTGGTGACCGGGCCCTTCAACATCCTGGGCGTTCTCTGTCTGGTCCTCGGCGCCAAGTTCTCGTTCTACATCTACATGCCCAAGCACAAGGTGCTCAGAGCTCGCCGGTTGGCGCCTGTGATAAGGCAGATGTACGGCTTTGTGGCTGTCCTCGTCAACCTGTTCGCCTCGCTGCCGAGCGCGATTCCGGCCATCGTGCGGGGGCAGGTCAACTCGCGTGTCCCGGCCACACTCTGCATTGCGCTGGGCGCGGCGGTGCCGGGCATCACAAGTGGACTGGACCGCTTCGGCATTACCTGGTCGTTCTTCCTCGGCGAGTTCCTGGGCGTGCTGCTCATCTTCATAGGCTTTCTGGTCAGCGAGGACGTCTTCGCCCGCCGCCGGGCCGCCCCCGCGCCGGCCGGCACCTGGCAGCCGGTCAGCTCATCCGCTGACTAGCCGGCCATCGCCCTGGGGGTTGGCGGCGACTTCGGGGGCAAACTAACCTCGTAACGAACCCGAAAGGTGAGGAGTGCGAGGATTGGCGTATGACACAGCCCCGGCGACTCTCCCCTGACGCCCGCGAGAGGGCGTTTCGAAGACTGCGCCGCCTCACCATCAGCACAGTGGTCGGCGCCTTCGCGGCCACCGTCGGCCTGGGGACCCTGGCGGCAGCAACCTACTCAGGTACCAGCAAGACCACGGCGCCCACTCCCAGCGGAGCACCTGCCGCACAGCCGAGCGCCAACACCGCTCCTCAGCCAACCGACCCGAGCGCGCCCACCTCCGACCCCAACTCGCCCGGTAGCGGAAGCCTGCAGCCGACACCTCAGCCACCAGCGAGTGGCTCGTCGGGCAGCGGTCACGCCACCACCGGCGGATCCCGGTGAGCGTCACGCCGCGCAGCTGGCGAGCGTTGGGCTCCAACGTTCAGCTGGTGGTCACACACGCCGAGGCCGCCGAGCCGGCGGCGCTGGCGGTGAGAGAGGTTCTGGCCGCTGTCGACGCCACCTACAGCAGGTTCCGACCTGACAGCGAGCTGAGCCGGCTCAACGCGCAGGCTGGGAGGCGGACGCGCGTCAGCCCGTTGCTCGCGCAGGCGATCGGGGAAGCCCTCCGCGGCAGCCGGCTGAGCGGCGGCGCAGTCGATCCCACAGTGGGTCGAGCGATTCGCCGGATTGGCTACGAGAGGGACTTCTCTCTCATCGCCGAGCAACGCGGTCCCCTGAAGCTGACAGCTGAGAGGATCCCAGGCTGGCAGCTGGTGGAGCTCGACCCGATCTCGCGACTTGTCTCGATGCCGATGGGCGTGGAGCTCGACCTGGGTTCGACGGGCAAAGCGCTTGCCGCTGACCTGGGTGCGGCGGAGGCGATGAAGGCAGCCGGCCGCGGCGGCATCCTGCTCAGCCTCGGCGGTGATATCGCAGTCGCCGGCGAACCGCCGAAGGGCGGCTGGCGCGTGCTGGTCGCTGAGGACTCAACAGTCCCGCCCGACGGCGAGGGGCAAACCATCCGGATCACCTCCGGCGGCCTCGCGACCTCGAGCATCACAGTGCGTCGCTGGCAGCGTGGCAGCGAGGAGATGCACCACATTGTGGATCCCGCCACCGGCCTGCCGGCACGCGGCGCCTGGCGGACTGTGACAGTCGCCGCCGTCACCTGCGTCGACGCCAACATTGCGGCCACAGCGGCTGTCGTCAGGGGTGAGCAGGCGCTGGAGTGGCTCGAGGCGATAGGCCTGGACGCCCGGCTCATAGCCCTCGACGGCCGGGTCGCATACGGTGGCCGCTGGCCGGCGGAATCCAGCTCTGGCTCGGTGCGCCCTCCAATTCGGCGAACAACTTAAATGGGTAGGAAGCCACAGTGACCGATTCGGTGCTCTGGTATGCCGCGCGGGGCGCGGGGGCGGTCTCCCTCCTGCTCCTGACGGGCGTAGTGGCGCTGGGCGTTCTCGCCGCGCTGCGCTGGCGAACGAGTGCCTGGCCCCGATTTCTCACAGTCGCCTTCCATCGCAACCTGGCGCTGCTTTCCATCACCTTCCTCAGCCTGCATATCGTCACCGCAGTGGTGGACCCGTACACCTCGCTGGGCTGGAGTGCGGCGCTGATCCCCTTCTCGTCGTCGTACAGGACCTTCTGGCTGGGTCTGGGCGTCATCGCAGTGGACCTTTTGCTGGCCGCTTTGCTGACCAGCCTGGTTCGCGGTGTGATAGGACACCGAACCTGGCGGCTCATCCACTGGTTGGCTTATGCCTGCTGGCCGCTCGCCCTGGCACATGGGCTCGGCACTGGCTCTGACAGCTTCAGCCCATGGCTGTTCACCATCGAGCTCGCCTGTCTGGGCACAGTTCTGCTGGCAGTTGCACTGCGTCTACTCCTGCAGCCAGCCCCGCTGAAGCCCGCGGCGGCGGACGTCTCCATCCCCGACTGGGCGGATCTCGGTGACGTCAGCGCCGCCGCCACCAGGCAGAGACGTTGATGCTCCAACGCAAGCCGGGGTTGCTGGACGGTCCGCCATTCGCGGCCGGCGCTGAGAGCCCGGCGGCACACCAAGGTCGTCTGGGCTTACTGCCCGCCCGGCGGGACCGGCTGGGGCTGGTCGCAACGCTGGAAGCGAGCGGCCTCCAGGGCCGGGGTGGCGCCGGGTTTCCGGTTGGCCGCAAGTGGCGCACGGTGGCGGAGCGGGCCCGTGGCAATGCAGTGGTGCTGGCCAACGGCGCCGAGGGCGAACCGCTGAGCGCCAAGGACCGCACCTTGATGGCAGCCCGCCCGCACTTGGTCCTCGACGGCGCGCTGCTGGCCGCCGATGCGGTGGGCGCGGACAGGATAGTTCTGTATGTCGGGGAGGAGCATCACACAGCGGTCGCGGCTCTCGAGCGCGCCCTGGGGGAGCGCAGGCGCGAGTTCGGTCGCAGGGCTCGCTTGGTCAGGGCACCCGTCGGCTACGTGAGCGGTGAGGAGACAGCTGCCGTCCACTATGTGAACGAGGCCGACGCCCGGCCTACCTCCACCCCACCTCGCCCGTTCCAAAGGGGCGTCGACGGCCGCGCCACGCTGGTGCAAAACGTGGAGAGCCTGGCCCTGACGGCACTGATCGCTCGCTTTGGCGATGACTGGTACAGGACCGCCGGCCGGGGCTCCGCAGCGGGATCGGCCCTGGTGACCGTCTCGGGTCCTGTCCCCTATCCGGGGGTTCGCGAGATCGAGCTCGGCACCCCTGTCGGCGAGGTAGCCGCCGCGGCCGGACATCTCAGAGAGCCGCTGGAAGCGGTTCTGCTGGGCGGCTATTTCGGCGCCTGGGCGCCGATCGAGGAAGCCTGGCATGCCGCGCTCGATCCGGCCGCCATGCGAGCTGCGGGTCTTGCCTTCGGCTGCGGCGTGGTGGGCTTCCTCCCCGGCGAGGTCTGCGGAGTTGCGGCCACCGCCAGAATCCTTCGCTACATGGCCGCCGCCAGCTCAGGTCAGTGCGGGCCCTGCGTCTTCGGTCTGGCAGCTGTGGCCGAGGCCACCACCAGGCTGGCTACCGGGGCGGCGCTTCCTGACGACCTGGACCGGCTCAACCGCTGGTGCGGGCAGCTGGCCGGACGTGGAGCCTGCCGACATCCTGACGGAGCCGGCGGACTGCTGCAGAGCGCTCTCCGGGTGTTCGGCGCCGAGTTTGCCGCCCATCAGTGGCATCGGCGCTGCAAGCATGGCCACCTGCTGCGGAAGGCGGCCTGAGATTGTCTGAGGTCATCAGCGTCGACCGGATCCGCTGCGATGGGCACGGTCTCTGCGCTGAGCTGCTGCCCGAGCTGATCGACCTCGACGACTGGGGCTATCCGCTGCTTCGATCGGGTCAGGTTCCCCATCACCTACGCGATCACGCCAAACGAGCAGTGGCCGCCTGCCCTGTCCAGGCTCTGCGGCTCCAAACTGGCGTGCAGGCAGCCGGTCCCAGCCGGAGGGCCTGAGGGCATGCGAGTCCTGGTTGCAGAGGATGACCCAGGGCTGCGGGAGGTCCTGGTCGAGGGCCTGCAGGAGGCCGGCTACCAGGTGGACGCCGTTCAAAGGGGGGACGACGCCGTCGAACAGCTGAAGTTCTACGACTACGACGTGGCGGTGCTGGACTGGCGTATGCCCGGGCTCCCCGGCGTGGAGGTCGTGGCCTGGCTCCGGCGGCACCATCGCCCCACCGGCATCCTCATGTTGACTGCGCGAGACACAGCGGCCGATCGCATCTTCGGCCTTGATGCGGGCGCTGACGACTACCTCGTCAAGCCGTTCGACTTTGGCGAGCTGGTAGCGCGGATCCGGGCGCTGCAGCGGCGGCCGCGAGGGATCGACGGAGCCCAGGTGGTGCGTGGACGCCTGTCTCTTGATCCTGCTCGGCGGCAGGTGAGTCTGGACCGGGGGCCGCCGCTCAGCCTGACGCTTACCGAGTACAACATCCTGGAACTGCTCATGCGCCGCTCCCCGGCAGTGGTCAGCCGCAAGCTCATCGCTGAACACGCCTGGCAGGACGAGACTGAGCCGCTTGGCTCCAACGCCATCGACGTCCAGCTCAGCCGGATGCGCGGCAAGCTGTCCGAAGCTGGGGTTCGAATAGTGACTGTGCGGGGCGCCGGCTACCGGCTGGAGGAGGTATGAAACCCTGGCGCGCTCTGCGCCTCTCGCGGGTCGCGGTCCTGTCTGTCCGGGTCGCGCTCATCACCACAGCGATAGTGGCATTGGTTTACCTAGGGATCGCGGCGGGAGTGGTGCTGATAGTCCAACGCAACCTGACAGCGCAGGTCGACCAGCAGCTGCAGGGGTCACTTGGCCACCTCGCCAATGAGCCACACGGCGACCAGGGTGCGTTCCACCCCGCGGCGGGCGTCCCGCCCGGAGGCGACCGTTTCGGACCCCCTGTGCTGACCTGGACGATTCACAGCGACGGCACGGTGACCAGCTCCGATGCCACCGCCGACCTCCCCAGCCAATACAGGGCAGTGAGAGATCCCCAGACGATCACGGTCGGCGGATCGTCAATTCGAGTGGCAGGCGCCTCGATCGGGGCCGACTACGTCGTCGCCGGGATGTCGATGAACAGCATGGAGCAGGCGAGGAGTGAGCTGATCCTGGCGGAGGCGATAGTGGGGCCCATCCTGCTCTTGGTGGTCTTTCTCGGCGCGCTGACGATCGGCCGCCGCGTGGGGGCGCCTATCGAGATGGCCCGCCGCCGCCAGATGGAGTTCACAGCTGATGCCTCTCACGAGCTGCGCACGCCGCTCTCCGTCATCGAGGCCACCACCACGCTGGCCCTCTCCCGCGACCGAGATCCTGCCTGGTACCGCACGGGGTTCGAACGCGTCCACGTCGAGAGCCAGAGGATCCGGCACTTGGTGGAAGACCTACTCTGGCTGGCTCGCTTCGACGCCACCCGCGGCCAGCCGAATGCCGAACCGGTTGACATCGCCGTGCTTGCCGAGCAAGCAACTGCTCGCTTCGCAGCGAGGGCCGAAGCCCGCGGGCTCACACTGTCGCTGCATTCAGGGGCTGAATCGGCGGTGATCAGCGCACCGCCTGAATGGCTCGACCGCCTTCTCGGCATCCTGCTCGACAACGCCTGCAAGTACTCCGGCGAGAACGGAACAGTGACGGTGGCGGTCGGCTCGGAGGGCAGCCGAGTGCGTGTCAGCGTGGACGATTCCGGACCTGGCATCCCTGCCGGCGAACGCGAGCACATCTTCGATCGCTTCCGCCGTGCGACCGAACAGCCGGGGGGCGCCGGTCTGGGCTTGGCCATCGCCGATGCAGTCGTACACGCCACCAACGGTCGCTGGGCTCTCGGCACTTCAGCAGCCGGCGGAGCCAGCATGTCGGTCAGCTGGCCCCGATCCCTGGCGGGGACACTGGGCGCGGCCCGCTCTACAGCCGAAGGGGCTCAGCGGCGGCCGGCGGCGTTGCCTGGCGAATAACCTCACCACTGCGTGGTCCTGCCCCAGTCGACCAACTCGGCTCGACCGTTAGCGTCGCCTTAACCCGCGCCTAAGGGACTGGCGTGCACGCTGCAGCAGGGGAACTTGAGGCAGTTGGCCGCCCGCCCCAGCTTTTCGGGGAGGCCTTAGCAGGAGGAATGGCGGTGCTCATATCGGTGGCGATTCGTTCTGTAGTCGTTGGGGTGGTGGTGGTCCTACTCGCGCTGGGCACGAGTCGGACTGGTGCGGCAGCCGGTCCAATGCCCGCACCCGGCTACGACCTGACCACGTTTGCAACTGGAGGTCGTTCCTTCAATCCCGACTCGGTGACCTCTGGCGGCGGCCACATCTTCGTCGGCTACCAGAACGCCACGCCCCCCGACGGCTCCGCAGGTACGAGCACGATTGTGGAGTACGGGATGGACGCCAAGGTGGCCCGCTCCTGGACTGTGGCCGGCAAAAACGATGGACTGCGTCTGGACCCCTTCACCGGCAAGCTCTGGGCGACGCGCAACGAGGATGCCAATCCAGCGCTGACCATCATCGACCCCAAGACAGGCAACAAGACCGACTACAGCTTTCCCGCGCCCCCGCATGGCGGTGGTTACGATGACATCGCATTCACGCGGCAGGGCACCTTCATCGTCGCCTCCAACCCGGCGACTCCCGGAGCCCACCTCCCGGCCGTGCAGCGAGTGACAAGCCTGGCCGGTGGTGTGGTCGGTCTAGAGCCGATCCTCTATGACGATTCAGCGGCCATCGATCGCAGCTCCGGCAAGACCACCAAGCTGGCGCTGAGCGATCCCGATTCCCTCTGGATCACATCCGGCGGCAGCCTCGCACTGACCGCCCAGGCCGACCGCCAGGTGATCTTCATCAAGCATCCCGGCAGTCAATCGCAGCGCAACGAAGTGGTCAACGTTACGACGGCCGGGGCTGCTGAAGAACTGGACGACAGTGCGGCTGTGAAGTCCCGTCAGGGGTTCCTGCTGGTGGTGGACCATGACACCAACACCATCTACAAGCTGACCAAGGACGGCGGCTTCCACAGCGGTCCGACGTACTCGCAGGCTCCGAAAGGATCACCAGTTGCCGGCGTCGTGGGTACGTTCGACACGCGTACCGGAAAGCTGAGCCCTGTCGCCACAGGCTTTGTCAACCCAACCGGCTTGCTCTTCGTAGCGACTGGCGAGCCCTCCGGGGATGATCAGGGCGACAACGGCGGCGGCGACCACAACAACCAGCAGGGCGGTAATGACTAAAACGATCTGCAAGCCCATGGCCAGCGCGACGACTGAGCCGACCGCCTGAGTCCGGCCGATCCAGACCAGAGGAGGGCGGGGCTGGCGCTACCCCGCCCTCTTTCCTTGTCGCTAACTGCGCCGAACCGGGCGCCTCGGCAGAGCTCCTGCCTGATCTCGCGTCTAGCCTCGTTCAGGCCAGTGCCGACAAGAGGTGATTGGTGGCTACCACACGGCCTTCAAAGAGAACGATCTCTGGCCGCAGCTGCAGCGTCAACGCCTCCTGCCAACTGCTGGCAGCGTAGAGCACCAGGTCGGCGCGAGCGCCCTCCTCAATGCCGTAGGCATCGAGCCGCCATGTCCGGGCCGCGTTCTCACCGACTGCCTGGAGTGCGAAGTCCAGCTCTTGGGAGGTGCCCAATTGGGCGGCGTGGGCCGAGATCAGAGCCACTTCCAGCATGTCGCCGCGCCCGAACGGATAGAAGCCATCCTGAACGCAATCCTGGCCAAAGCAAAGGTTGACCCCCGCCTCCCGCAGCTCCCTGATGCGCGTGATCCCGCGGCGGACCAGACCGCGATCGGCACGCCCCTGAATCATGAGGTTGGTCACCGGGTTCGAGACGATCGTCATTCTCGCCTGCCGGCACTTATCGATGACCCGCCTCACGTACTCCACATCGGCCGCCGACAAGGAGCAGACGTGCCCAGCCGTGACGCGGCCCTGCCAGCCTCTGGCGAGCGCTTCGTCGGCAACCATCTCCAGGGTGCGGACAGCGCCGTCGTCAGTCTCGTCAACGTGGAGATCGAGATCGCGATCGAACTCCTGCGCCAGGTCAAAGCAAAATTTGACGTGCTCGAGCTGGTCCTCTGGCGTCCGCTCCCAGTGAGGCATCCCACCGACCAGATCGCAACCCATCTCCAGCGCTGATCGCATCAGCCGAGCGGTCCCAGGATCGCTGAGGATGCCCTCCTGGGGGAAGGCTATGGTGCGCACCTCGGCCAGATGACGGCAGTCCTGCGCCGCCTGCATGACCCCGGCCAGGGGAACCAGGCCTCCGATGGTGTCGACGTCCACGTGAGAGCGGATCCGAGTCGTTCCATGGCGAACGTGGCTGCGGATGACCTCTGCGGCGCGCTTGCGAACGTCGTCCTCTGTGTAGAGCCGCTTTCGCTCATGGCTGGCAGCTATGGCGCTCGGAAGGGTGCCGTCGTGGTCCGCCAATTGGCTCCGGATCAGCGCCTTGTCGAGGTGCATGTGGGTGTCTATGAAAGCGGGCAGCGCGAGGTACTCGGCGCAGTCAAGCACGAAGCCGCCGGCGGGGGCCGGCCCTGACCCAAGCCTGCCCTCCCGGATGGCCAACTGGGCCCTACGGCCGTCTGACAGGTGCAAATTCTTGAGCAGCGCGACCTCCGTCCCGACGGCGATCGCAGAAGGCACGCTCATGTCGCAATTGTTGCGTCCGCTGCGTCTCAGGTCGTAGGTCGGGCATCGGGATGCCGGCGCGGGGATTCGAACCGGCGCCGAGACTGCGGTCATGAGGGCTAAAGAGCGCCGGGAGCTGCTGGCGCGCTACAGCGCGGGTTACGACGTGCTGGCTGCCGCGGTTGCGGGTTGTCGGAAGCAGAGCTGGACACTGAGCCCGCCGACGGCGGCTGGTCGCCGCGCCAGGTCGTTCACCCACTGTGCCGACAACGAGATGACATCCGCTATCCGGCTGCGGCGTTTGCTGGCCGAAGACGAACCCATGATTACCGGTTACGACCAGATGGAGTTCGCCCAGCGGCTGCACTACGAACGGCCAGTGGAGGCGTCCCCTCCCCGCCGTCCAAGGGGCGCGGACCACGAGCGTCCAGATCCTGGAGCGCGTCGCGGAGGTGGACTGGGCCCGCAATGGCACCCATACCGACCTCGGCTCGTACGGCGTGGAGGACTGGCTGCGTATCTATGCCGACCACTGTCACGACCATGCTGCGCAGATACGGGTCGCGTTGCAGCGCTGAAAAGGTCTGGCGCAACCCGTGCTGCAGATCGAGGCTAGTCAGGGCTCCCGGGGGTTCGCCCGTAGGCGCCTTGGATCAGTGCGGCTGGGTTTAGCACCATGGTCGCGGCGAGACTGTCGCTTGTGAGCTAGCCAAGAAGCGGATGACTGACGTCCTGATGAGATTCAAGAGCCACCGCGAGAATCCGTTCCCCTGAGCGGCCTGTTAGCGGCTCACTCGAATGGGAAGGTGCCGGCGCGGGGATTCGAACCCCGGACCATCGGCTTAAAAGGCCGCTGCTCTACCGCTGAGCTACACCGGCATGGGTCGGCCCGGCGTCAGCCTGGCCGAAGCTACAGGCTAGCGTCGGCGCGCTCCCCCGAGCGACAGGCTGATCGCCGTAGCCCCGAGGGGATTCGAACCCCTGATCTCTGCCTTGAGAGGGCAGCGTCCTAGTCCACTAGACGACGGGGCCGCGGCAACGAAAAAGCAGAATACCAATGCCCCAGCCTCGCCAGCTTGCAGCTCGGCCGCAGCCCGGGAACGAACGGAACGCCTCATGGTGGCGACCGAGATTGACACCTTCCAGCTGCAAGCTGTGGCGGCTCGAGGTCAGTCTGCGCCATTCGGGAGCGGCCAGGCGCGGTCTAGGCGCCAGGTGACGTTCTCACCCGCGCGCGCCACCGGCGGCCCCGGCTGGCGGACCTCGACCTCACCCCCCTCGGTGGCCAGGCGGTAGTCGGTGTGAGCGCCTCGGTACCAGGCCCGGCGCACAGTGCCCGGCAGCTGACCGCCGAGTTGCGCCCATTCGGGGCGCACCAGCAAGTGCGCCCGGCGGCCGGTGAAGGCGCCGCCGACGGCGACAGGCACCCGGCGGGATCCGATGGCCACCTCGGCGCAACCCTGCCCAACCGCTTCCACTTCGGCGATCAGCACCGAAGCCGGGCCCGTGAGCCTCGCGACTTCCACGTCAGTGGGTTGGGCGTAGACCTCGGCCGGAGGACCGGCCTGAATTATGCGGCCGGCCCGCAGCACCGCCAGCCGGTCGGCCATGGACATCGCCTCTTCGACGTCGTGAGTGGCGTGCAGGACCGCCGCCCCGGAGGCAGCCCGGATCTCGGCCAGGACGTCGAGCAGCCGGCGCCGGTGAGCCGCGTCGAGGTGCGCTGTCGGCTCGTCCAGAAGATGGACGGCGGCGCCCCGGGCAAAGGCGCGGGCGACCGCAACCCGCTGCTGTTCGCCGCCGGAGAGCTCCGCCGGCCGCCGCTCGGAGAGCGCGCCTACGCCCAGCTTGTCGAGCAGCTCCAGAGCCGCGGCGCGCGCCCTGGATCGATCGACGCCCTGCCGGCGCAGCGGGTAGGCCACTGTCTCCCCGGCTGTCATGTGCGGCCAGAGGGCCGTGCCCTGGAAGACCACCCCGAGCGCACGGCGTTCTGGCGCCACGGACCGCCGCGGACTGGAGACCATGCGCCCCTGCAGCCACACCTCGCCAGCCTTTGGCCGCACGAAACCGGCGATAGTGCCGAGCAGCGTGCTCTTGCCCGAGCCGGAGACGCCGAGCAGGCCTACCACCTCGCCCGGCGCGAGCTCGAGGTCGATCCCCCGGAGCACCTCCGTGCTCCCCCGCTCCACAGTTAACGCCAGGCACTGGAGCGCGCTCACAGCGCACTCCGGGCGGGCCGCAGTCCGAGCAGGGCTGCTGCCGGCAGTGCGAGCAGCAGGGTCAGGATCACTCCCAGGGCGGAGGTGACTGTCGGGTCGCCGAGCTGCTGGAGGTTGAGCACCACCACCGCCAGCGTCTCACTCCCGGGACCGTAGAGGAGGCTCGACATCGTCACCTCATGGACTGCGGTGACGAAGACGAGCAGCCAGGCGGCCGCCAGCACCGGCCGGAAGAGCGGGGCCACCACGCTGACCAGCATGTCGATGGGACCCGCCCCGCTGGCGCGCGCCGCGCGGAAGACGTCCGCCGGCAAGCGGTCGGCAGCGCCCGCCAGCGGCCGGTGGCCGAGCGCCCAGAACTTGGCCAGGTAAGCGATGAGGATCAGTGCCAGGGTGTCCCGCAGCCACTCTCCGTACACAAGCAGGACCGCCACCGCCAGCGCGGAGCCGGCAATCGCGAAGCTGGCAGTGACAGCCGCGCCCACCGCGCGGGCGGCGCGACCACCCGTCACTACCACCACGGCGCCCATGGCCACAGACAGGCTGGCTGCCAGCGCCGCCAGGAGCAGGCTGTTGAGGAGGGCTCGGAACGCATTCCCCTGAAGGGCCGCTGCAAAATTGGCAAGCGTCCAGTTGGCAGGCGTGGGAGGCAGTCCCGCCGCCCGGGTCACCGCCTCCAGCACTAGAGCCAGCAGCGGCAGCCCGACCAGCAGCAGCAGTGCGAAGGCCACCGGCAGGAGTGCCCAGGCGCTGCCCGCTCCGCTCCCCGGCTCGGCCGGACCACCCGGCCGGTCACGGCCGCGGCCGAGGGAAGCGTCAGCAGCTGTCGCCGCCAAGAGAGCCAGGACGAGCAGCACGCAGGCCGCCACGAGCACCCGCGCGAAAGCTGCCTCGTCGGTCGCGAAGTTCAGGTCCCGGTAGATCCGGGTGGCGAGCGTGGAGAACCCCGCCGGCGAGCCGAGAACCTGGGGCACGCCGAAGGCGCTGGCGGCGCTGGCGAAGCTGAGCACTGCAGCCGCAACCAAGGCCGGCCGCAGCAGCGGAAGTGTGATCCCGGCCGCCGCCCGCAGCGGTCGGGCGCCGCTGACGCGGGCCGCGCGCTCCCGGTCTGGCTCCGCAGCTGCCGTCAGCCCCCCGGCGATGATCAGGTAAGAGAGGGGTACCGCGCCCACCGCCATGACCAGCACGATCCCTGCCGGACCCTCTAGGCCGGGCAGCGTCAGGCCCAGCAGCTGGTCGGTCAGGCCGGCGCGGCCGTAGGCGCGCTGCCAGGCGATGGCAGCCACGTAGTTAGGCACCAGCAGCGGCCCGATGATGGCGACCCGGAGCCAGCGCCGGCCCGGAGGCCGCCGCCGTTCGGTCAGCAAGGCTGTCCCGGCGCCGGCGGTGACAGCCAGAACCGTGACTGCCAACGCCGTCCAGCCGGTGTTGATGAGAGCTGCCAGGTCGGGCCCGTCGAACGCGGCAGCCAGGCCCACCGTCCCGCCCGCCGCGACGGCGCTGATCAGGCGCAGCAACGGGAGGACCACCAGCAGGCCCAGCAGCAAGAGGGCGCCTGCTGCGCAGAGGCGCCTTCCCATCAGCCCGGAAAGACACCTCGGTAGGCGGCTATCAACTCGGACTGCCGCCGAGCAATGGCCGTCCAGTCAGGGCTGACCTGGGCGCCCAGCGGCGTGGGGCCCTTGATGTCGGCACGCACGGGCTGCCAACCCGAGCCCGCGATCAGCTGCTGGCCCTGCCGGCTGATGATGAAGTCAACGAAGGCGCGCGCGGCTGTAGCGTCTGCCGCCGTACGGAAGATGGAGATCGGGCTGTAGAAGGTGATAGCGCCCTCCACCGGCCAGGCAAGCTTCAAGGGCGAACCCTTGGCGATGGCGGTGCGGATGTCGTTGTCGAGTCCCATCCCGGCCTTGTAGCGTGCCTCGGCCACGCCGGTGGTCACGTCGCCCATAGCTCTCAATTGGACTGCTCCGTTGTTTTTCAGCGACCTGTAGTAGTCGATGCCGAACCCAGGTGCCTGGGACAGGTAGCCAAGCGCCGCCAGCGCCCCGCCGGCGAAGCCTGGGTCGGGTAGCGCTACTCCGTTCTTGAAATCGGGCGAGGCGAGATCGTGCCAACCGGACGGCGCCGTCTGGTTGGACCGGTAGACGATGACCACGTTGAGCAGGCGTGTGCCCCAGAGCGTGCCGGTGTGGTAGGCCGCCGGGACCGCCCCCGCGTCCTTCGGCTTGTAATCGGCGAAGAGACTCTGCTGGTCGTACTGGAAGCTGGAGAGGGGATCGGTGCCCCAGAGAATGTCCGCCTTCACCTGACCGGCGCGCCGGTCGGCGGCGATCCGGGCGTTGATCTCGCCGGTCGGGGCGCGGAAGACCTGGACCTTGGTCCCAGGGTGCGCGGCCTGGAAGCCGGAAACCACAGGGTCGACGGTGGTCTGCACGACCGAGGTGTAGATCCGCACGGCCCCCCGCGGGGCGCTGCTCTCGGGCGCCTTCGCCAGGCCGCCGCACGCTGTGCCGAGCGCGAGCAGCAGCGCCAGACATGCGCAGCGCGCGAGCCGGGTCATCGGCAGCTAGAACTCGCGCTTGACGCTGCCGAGCGTCATCGGGCCGGGGTGCCGAACGCGCTCGTTGGTCACCTCGAGCTGGTGCTCCGTATAGCGCTTCAGGTTGGCCAGCTGACGCGGCGTCAACCTGTCGCAGAGCCAGTGCCAGTGAAGGCTCACCCAGTCGCCGGGGGATAGGTCGTCGCCGCCCACAAAGCCTTCGCCGTCTAGTGCCCGCGTCACGGTCTCCAGCTCCGGGGGCCCGAGACCCAGGCGGAGCCCGTCCCAGGTCAGCCGCTGGTATTCGACCACCACCTGGTCACCCTCGATCGCTTTCACCTGTCCCCAGCGGATCCGGCACCGGTCGAGCACCTCCAAAGAGGTGGAGTTGCGGTCACCGCCGCGCTCGCCGCGCAGCCGGCCGACCCAGGGATAGACCCCGAAGACGTGGAAGCTGTGGTGCGGCACGGCGCCGGCGGGGAGCGCCTCGGTCAGATAGTTCCAGGAGCTGTCCGCGCGGTAGCGGAACCGGTCCCAGAGAGAGTTTGCGAAGAGCGTCCGATCGACTCGGTCGAGCAGCTCATTGCCCACCCAGTAAGCCTCCACCACGCGGCGGTCGAAGGGATCCTTGATGCCCGTGGCCTGAGCGATGAGCTGCATGTAAGGAAAGGCACCCTCGAAACCGCGCAGGTGCTGCTCCAGGCCGCCGTCGACAACGCCCTCGGCTCCGTAGTGCAGGAGCGAGCGGTGGTCGGGCGGCCCACAGTAGCCCAGCTCGTTCGGCGGGTAGGAGTAGCGCGCCCAGAGCAGGGCTCCGGGCAGGGCCGGGCTTCGCAGCTGCGTGCT
Organism: Candidatus Dormiibacter inghamiae; assembly: GCA_016464825.1. Taxonomy (GTDB): domain Bacteria; phylum Chloroflexota; class Dormibacteria; order Dormibacterales; family Dormibacteraceae; genus Dormiibacter; species Dormiibacter inghamiae. Next base: position 42,373 of record JAEKNQ010000013.1, read on the forward strand.
CATATCTTCCCCTTCCGACTGCGGTGGTGGAAAAGCCCTGTGTTCAGGGCGCCGACTTTGTCGCCAGCAACAAGCAGCGGCACCGATCGGCAAGATACACCGACGGCGCTCGGAGCGCTGGTTTTCACGACGAAGTGGGCGGCGCTGGTATCGAACCAGCGACCTCTTGCGTGTGAAGCAAGCGCTCTCCCACTGAGCTAGCCGCCCGAGCGCCCGATTCTAGCCCGACGGACAGTTTGGCCACCCCTTTCGCAGGGCCGCCACGGGGCCGGCTTGACTTTACGCAACTCCATTCCAATAGTTAGGTACTGAGTAAATGAGGCGGCTCCCTCGCTCAGGAGGGACCGTCGCCCTTCGTCGGCGCGCTCTCGCCCCGCGCTCTGCGGGAAGATGGCGAAGGGAGAAAAAGGCCAGCTCGCTTGCTGCGAATCCGGCGGGACGGCAACAACTTCTCAAAGAAGGGGGAACGATTATATGAGTAGGATTCGGTTCCGGGCGCTGGCCCTGGCGGGGATTGGGGCCTTTGTCGCCTTCGCCTGCGGGGGTGGCGGCGGCAGTACGGGGCAGGATCTGGCCTCCGAGCAGACGCTCCATACGACCATCAAGGATGACATCGGGACGCTTGATCCCGGCCACGTCTCCTCGGGCGTCGACATCTCGTTCACGCAGCAGATCTTCAGCGGGCTCTACAAGTTCGACCAGAACCTGAAGGTCGTGCCCGACATCGCCTCCGGCATGCCTGACGTGTCTTCCGACGGCAAGACGTATACCTTCCATCTGCGCAAGGGCGCCAAGTTCTGGAACGGCGATCCCATCACCTCCAAGGACTTCCTCTACAGCTGGAACCGAACAACCTATCTGGCTGACGCCTACAGCACAGTCTTTCAGCCTGTCGTCGGGTATTCCGCGGTGGCTCCCGACGATCCGAAGGCGCCCAAGGCCAAGACCTTGGAGGGCCTGACAGCTCCTGACGACTACACCATCAAGGCCCAGCTCACCGATCCCGCTGGCTACTGGCTGACTGAGCTGGCGCTCTGGACCGCCAACGTGGTCGATCAGAAGGTCATCGGCGACTACACGGATAAGAACAACCAGGCCAATGACGTGTGGTGGACCAAGCCCGAGACCGCGGTTGGCTCGGGTCCGTTCAAGATGACCCAGCGCACTGCCAAGCAGTCGATGGAGTTCAAGCCTGTGGACGGCTGGTGGGGCGGCTCGCCCGGCTCACTGACCGACATCAAGGTCGACATCGGCGTCGACGAAGTCTCGGCCGTCAAGAAGTTCGAATCCGGCGGCTACGATATCTACGGCTTCGCCAACCAGTCGCCCTCGGTGGACGACATCCTGCGCTACAAGGGCGATCCCACCAAGAAGAAGCTGCTCCACATCTATCCCTCGGCTCGCAGCAGCTGGCTTGGCTTCAACTTCCAGCAGGGCCCCTTCAAGGGCATAGCTGAGGGCCACGATGGCCGCGAGTCTTTCGCCCACGCCATCGACCGCGCTCAGGTGGTCGACATCGGCTGCGGCAAGGGTGCAACATGCACAGCTGCCAACGGCGGCCTCATCGCCAAGGGCCTGAAGGGCTATCTCGGCGACAACACCGACCCACTGGCCAAGTTCGACGCCGCCGCCGCCAAGGCCGAGTACCAGAAGTGGGACCCGAACGGCGCCAAGGTGGCGGGCCTGAAGCTCAGCTACAACACCAACGCAGTCAACGACACTCTGTATGGCAATGTGCAGTCGCAGATCAGGGCCAACCTGGGCGTTTCCTTCGCCCTGGATCCCTCGGACTTCCCGAGCCTGATCAAGAAGCGCAATGCCAAGCAGGCGCTCATGTTCCGCGACTCCTGGGGTGCCGACTACGACCACCCGCAGGACTGGTTCGACAACCTCTGGAACTGCGCCCAGGCCAAGCCGGGCGGTCAAAACTCAGCTGGCTACTGCAGCAAGCCGGTTGACGATCTGGTCCAGAAGGCCGACACACAGCCCATCGACCAAGCAGTTCCCGCCTACAAGCAGGCACAGCAGTTGATGATCAAGGACGCTTTTGACGCTCCCTTGACCTATGGCACCCAGACCTACTTGAGCCAGACCTATGTGAGCGGCAGCGGTTACAACTCCCTCTACGACTACTCCTGGACTGGCTATAAGATCCTGAAGCACTAGGCACCGGCCCGAGAACGGGATCGAACGAGGGGGCTTGCCACCCGGCAGGCCCCCTTACCCCTATCCACAAGAGAGGTCAAAAAGGCTGAGATGACCCGGGGAACCCTGCTCTACATAGGTCAGAGGACGCTGCTCATCGTCCTCACTGCGTTCATCGTCTCCTCAATCGTTTTTATAGGCGTTCATCAGCTGCCCGGCAACGCATTCGTGGGTGAGCGGCGCACGAGTGCGGCCTCCCAGCAGGCTCTGCTTCAGCATTACGGGCTGGACAAACCCTGGCCCCAGCAGTACGGCACCTGGGTGACGGGCGTCCTGACCCGCGGCGACCTGGGCGAGTCGCTGAAGCAGCGGGGTCAGAAGATCACCCCTCTGCTACTGCGGGAAGCCCGCGTCAGCGTCAGTCTCGGGCTTTTCGCCATGGCGTTCTGCATCATCTTCGGCATGGGCCTCGGCATCCTCGCGGCGGTGAAACAGAACACCTGGATCGACTACGTGGCCTCTTTCTTGGCCACCGTCGGGTACAGCATGCCGAACTTCGTCACCGCATTCCTGCTCATCCTGCTCACCGTTACGGGCTTTTACGCCTGGAGCGGGGGCAACTTCTATGAGGACATCGGCTGGGGCAAGCTCGAGCAGATCCCGGTGCCGGCGATCGCTCTCGGTCTGCTGCCCATGACGCTGATCACCCGGCTCACCCGCGCCAGCATGCTGGAGGTCATCAGGCAGGACTATGTCAGGACCGCCTGGGCCAAGGGCCTGCGCTCTCGGGTCGTCATCGTCCGGCACGCCCTTCGCAACGCTCTGATACCCGTCATCACTGTGCTCGGGCCCATCACCACAGGGGTGATCACCGGCTCAGTGGTGATCGAGTATCTCTTCGGCATCCCCGGACTGGGCAAGGAGTTCGTCTCCAGCATCTTTCAGCGGGACTACAACGTAGTCATCGCCGTCTTCACGTTCTATGCTGTCCTGGTCGGGCTGGCCAACCTGGCAGTCGACCTCGTCTACCCCATTCTGGATCCGAGGATCAGGTACTGATGGCCACCGCTCCCTCCGACTACGTTTTTCAGGACGAGTTCACCGCCGACTCGACTTACGAGGTCGGCGAGGCGGTATCGCTCTGGAAGGACGCCTGGCGCAGGTTGACGAGCAACTACTTCGCCCTCTTCGGCCTGGCGGTCATCGTGCTGCTCCTTCTGGTGGCCATCGTGAGCCAGTTCTGGACCCCCTATCCGACCTGGAAGCAGGGGATCGGTCCCACCTACGGCGGTCCCTCAGCCGCTCACCCCTTCGGGCTGGACCAGGTCGGCCGTGACATTCTCAGCCGGCTCATGGGCGGCGCCGCCATCGCCCTGGCTGTCGGCCTGGGCACTGCATTGCTAAGCTCGGTCATCGGCATCGCCTTGGGCCTGCTGGCCGGCTTCTATAGGGGCTGGGTCGACACTATGATCTCCCTCCTCATCAACGTGTGGTACGGCATCCCCGACCTCCTGGTGGTGATGCTCTTCGTGGTCATCATCAACAGCCGGGAGTTGAAATGGATCATCGTGGCCATCTCCATCACCGCCTGGCTCAACATGGCCCGCCTGGTTCGCGGCCAGACCCTTGCCCTGCGGGAGAGGGAGTTCGTGGAAGCGGCCCGGTCCATCGGCACTCGAGACGTGGGGCTCTTGACCCGCCACATCCTGCCCAACGCCCTGGGCCCGATCATCGTCCAGGCCACCTACCTCATCCCGGCGGCGATACTCTTCGAGGCGTTCCTGAGCTTCCTCGGGCTGGGGGCTCCCCCGCCTGAACCATCCTGGGGCGCCATGTGCGCTGAGGGCTACAAGTCACTCCAGCTGGCGGCTCATGTAACACTCGTTCCCGCGTTTGCACTCGCCATCACCCTGATCGCCCTCAACGCCTTCGGTGACGGGCTCCGGGACGCGCTTGATCCCCGCATGCGGAGATAGGGTTGGCGCCCCTGCTTCAGGTCGAGGACCTCAAGACGCACTTCCATCTCCGCGATGGGGTGGTCAAGGCTGTCGACGGCATCACTTTCCATGTCGACAAGGGCGAGACCGTCGGCATAGTCGGTGAGTCCGGCAGCGGCAAGTCGATCACGTCGCTCTCGATCATGCGCCTGGTGCCCGAGCCGGGCCGGATTGTGCACGGCCGGATCCTGTTCGGCGCCAACGGCCAGCCCAAGGACGTGGTCAAGATGACCGACGAAGAGATCCGGGACTTCCGCGGTAGCGACGTTTCCATGATCTTCCAGGACCCGATGACTTCGCTAAACCCGGTCCTCAGGATCGGCTTCCAGGTCAGAGAGGCGATGTCCGCCCATGACCGCTTCAGCGACGAGCAGTCAAAGAGCCGCGTGGTGCCGCTGCTCAAGAAGGTGCGGATCCCCGGCGCTGCGGATCGAACCAAGGCCTTTCCTCATCAGTTCAGCGGCGGCATGCGCCAGCGCGTGATGATCGCCATGGGCCTCTCCAACGAGCCGAGCCTGCTCATCGCCGACGAGCCCACCACCGCCCTCGACGTCACAGTCCAGGCACAGATCATCGAGCTGCTGCGCGACTTGAACCGGGAGATGGGCACAGCCATCATCCTCATCACCCACAACCTGGCGGTGGTGGCCAGCATCTGTACCCGGGTCATAGTGATGTACGCAGGGCGCATAGTGGAGGAGGGCTACACCCGGGACATCTTCAAGAACCCGCAGCATCCCTACACCTGGTCTTTGCTGCGCTCGATGCCACGGCTCGACGCCGCCCGGCACTCCAAGCTACTGACCATCTCGGGTCTGCCACCTGACATGTCGAACCCGCCGCCCGGCTGCAAGTTCCACCCCCGCTGCCGCTTCCGGGTCGATCGCTGCCTGGAGGAGGAGCCGCCTCTGGGCGAGGTAGGCCCCAACCAGTTCGCCCGCTGCTGGGTGCTGATGCGGAACGCTCTGGTGACGCAGCCGGAGAAGGCCGCGGCGGCTGAGGTGCCGATTCCGCCGCTCACCGCCGAGCCTGCACAGATCGACCAGCGGTCCGAGCCCGACCGGCCGGGAGCTGTGAAGGCATGACTCTCGAAACCTCACCGGAAGTCGAAAGCCGGGTCGTCGACAAGCAGCTGGCACTGGTCAGCGTCGAGGACGTGACCAAGCACTTCCCGATAGGCGCCGGCTTGCTCGGTGGCGGCAGCGCCGTCCGCGCAGTTGACGGGGTGAGCTTCGAAGTGCGCGCCGGGGAAACGCTGGGCCTGGTCGGCGAGTCAGGCTGCGGCAAGTCCACTTTGGGGCGCGTGATCGCACAGCTGCATCCGGCGACGAGCGGCAAGGTGATCTTCCAAGGTCAGGACCTGGTGCCCATGAGAGGCGAGAAGCTCCGGCGCATGCGCCAGGAGCTGCAGATGATCTTCCAGGATCCCTACGCCTCGCTCAACCCCCGCATGACTGTGGGCGAGATCATCGGCGAACCGCTCAAGAACTTCGGGCTGGCCCGAGGCAAGGAACGCTCGAACCGCGTCCATGAAGTCATGCGCACGTGCGGCCTCAACCCCAACTTCCTGAACCGCTATCCGCACGAATTCTCCGGCGGCCAGCGGCAGCGCATAGGCATCGCCCGAGCGCTGGTGTTGAATCCGACCTTCATAGTGGCCGATGAGCCCATCTCAGCGCTCGACGTCTCCATCCAGGCGCAGATTGTCAACCTGATGGAGGACCTGCAGAATCGCTTCAAGCTGACCTACCTCTTCATCGCCCACGACCTCTCCGTGGTGCGCCATCTGAGCGATCGCGTGGCGGTTATGTACCTGGGCAAGATCATGGAGATCGCCGACTCCCACTCGATCTACGAGAACCCGCTGCATCCTTACACCAAGGCTCTGCTGAGCTCGATCCCGATTCCAGATCCGGACCTCGAGGCCAAGCGCCAGCCGATCCTGTTGCAGGGGGAGATTCCCTCCCCTGTCAACCCGCCCTCGGGCTGCCGCTTCCACACGCGCTGTCCGATCGCCCAGTTTCCCATCTGCTCCGAGCAAGTGCCACCCTTGGAGAGCAAGGTGGACGGCCACCTCGCCGCCTGCCACTTCGCAGGTCAGCTCTAGACTCCAGGCCGGGCCGCCTGGCAACCTCTGCGTAAAGGCTCCGGCTGCCCCCCGCGGGCCAGACCGACGCATGTAGTTGGCCGGTGGGCGGCACCCATGCGAGGCTGCGCGCTTCTAGCGACCCTGTTACTTACTCTGGTCGCTGCGGCTCCCAGCAGCCGGCCACCGCGACCAGTTCCAAATCGCCCACCGAGCCGCCCGGACCGGCGCTCAGCCAGTACTGCCTCAGCCCCCAGGAGCACCCGCAGCCGGTCCACTTTTGGGGGACGAATGGGCAGGTCGTCGGCGCGGGCAGCACGGGCGTCGTCATCGCGAACGAAAGCGACAACAACGTGTGTCCGTGGCAGCCCTTGGTCCGGCAGCAGCCGGCGGCTGGACGGTGCCGAGTGTTGGTTTACTTCTTCGCCAGTGCGGGCTCCAGCGACGTCCTCTCTGCTGCCGCAGCCCTTCGCCGGCAGGGCGCCCGGCTGGCTCTGGTCGGCGCCAAGGAAAAGAAGCTTGTCCTGCGGCCGGGAACCAAGCATGGGGTGGAATATCTGAAGGGCGAGCTCGCCGCCTGAGCGCTGGTCGAGATCACGGGCTCCTGGACGCCCATTCCGGCTGATTCCCGGACACCTACTCTTACAAACCTGGTCAGCCGGCCGACGCTGATTAATACGGCAAACTTGGCCATGAAGAGCGCTTTTCAGGAGCCGGACACTGTAGGCCCCCCACCGAATGCAATGCGGCTTTGAGGCAGGATTAAGGCACGCCGACGTAGCTCAGCCCGGTAGAGCAATCGCCTTGTAAGCGATCGGTCGAGGGTTCGAATCCCTCCGTCGGCCCCCAGTCCCGTTCTGGGCCAGCCGACTCATCCCCGCCGGGCACCGAGAGTGCCCTCTCGAATATGACTGTCATCTTCGCCAAGGCGAAGCCCGCTCAGATAGTGAAAATGCCTCTTCTCATCGCGGGAGTGACCTCCCTATCGTCTCCCTGCTCGGCAGCCTGGTGGACAGGGCTCCTATCGCGTTTGCCCTCGCGCTGTTTGCGGTGGCGGCCTTGACCACCAGTCAGTCCGGGGTGACCCGGGCCATAGTCCCCATCGGAATCGCCCTCGGAACTCCCGGCGCAGTTCTTGATGGCCATGTGGCCGGCGGTCATCGGCATCTACTTCTTCCCGGCCAACGGATCGCAGATCGCCGCCATTGGTGTCGATCAAACCGGCACCACAAGGATCGGCAAGTACGTGGTGAACCATTCGTTTCAGCTGCCGACCCTCATCTGCTGGGTGGTGGCAGTGCTGGTCGGCCTCCTCATCGCCGGCGTGCTCCACGGGTTCTAAGGCTCGGCCGTCGCCAGACAAGCGACCAGCCACTGCGCTGGGCACCTGCCGGCGCTGCTAACCTCGTTTGACATGGACCAGGAGCAGTGTCGGCGCCTCGACGCCGCCGACCCCCTGGCCGGCTGTCGGGCCGCATTCGAGCTGCCGCCCGGCGTCATCTACCTCGACGGCAACTCGCTGGGTCCGCTCAGCAGGAGCGCCCGGCAGCGCCTCGACTTGGCGCTGGGGAACGAATGGGCCCAGGGTTTGATACTGGGCTGGACGGAGAGCGGCTGGCTGGAAGCTCCCCAGCGCGTAGGCGACCGGATCGGAAGCCTGATCGGAGCGGCGCGGGGCCAGGTGGTCGTGAGCGACAACACTACTGTCAACCTCTACAAGCTGGCCTCCGCTGCGCTGACGCTCCGGCCCGACCGGAGGACGGTCCTGATCCAGGACGACGACTTCCCCACCGATCGCTTCGTGGCCGCCGGCCTCGCCGCGCGTTCCGGCGGTCGCGTGCAGGTGCGGCACTTCAGGCCTGACGCCATGGCAGGTTCGCTGGATGCAGGCACCGCCCTGGTGATCCTGAGCCAGGTGGACTACCGGACGGGACGGCTGCACGACATGCCGAGCCTCACTCGGACGATCCATGAGGTCGGGGCGTTGGTTCTGTGGGACCTGTCGCACAGCGCGGGCGCCGTGCCAGTCGCGCTGGACAGCTCTGGCGTGGACCTCGCCGCCGGCTGTACTTACAAGTTCTTGAACGGGGGCCCCGGTTCGCCCGCCTACTGCTATGTGGCCCGGCGGCTCCAGTCCCAGGTCCGCTCTCCGATCTGGAGCTGGTTGGGTCATGTCGAGCCATTCGCCTTCGGCCCGAGCTATGAGCCTGGTCCCGGCCCGAAGAGCTTCATAACTGGCACGCCGGGCATCCTCGGCCTGGCCGCGCTCGAGGGAGCGCTCGAAGCCTGGCGCGGCGTCGACCTGGCCCTACTCCGCCAGAAGTCGCTTGATCTGGCGGAGACCTTCATCGCGCTGGTCGAAGCACGCTGCGCCAGTGCTGGGCTGGAACTGCTCACCCCGCGAGAGCCTGAGCTGCGCGGCTCGCAGGTCTCCTGGCGGCATCCCGGGGCGCAGCAGATCATCGCGGAGCTGATCCGGCGGGGCGTGATCGGCGATTTCCGTCCACCTGATATCTGCCGCTTCGGCCTGACGCCGCTTTACTTGGGCTTCGAGGATGTCTGGCACGCCGTCGAGCAGTTGCGCTCGGTGCTGCAGAGCTTCGCCGTCGGCGAGCCAACCACGGCAGTGGTTCCGGCAACTCCCTGAACTCGGCTCTGAACCGGCAAGCGCAGATGAAGGATTGAGCCGCCACCCGAGGGCCGGCCAAGGAACGCTCCCGCAGGATCTGATCCCAGTCGACCGTCTGGTCGACGCTTACTACGATCGTCGGCCCGATGCTGCCGATCCCCAGCAGCGCGTCAGCTTCGGCACCTCGGGACACCGGGGCAGCGCCCAGGCCGGCAGCTTCAACGAAGCGCACATCGTCGCCATCAGCGAGGCGATCTGCCGTCACCGGCGAGCGCAGGGGATTCGCGGTCAGCTCTTTTTGGGCCGGGACACCCACGCGCTGTCGGAGCCGGCCCAGCGCACCGTGATCGAGGTGCTGGTGACCAACCAGGTGACTGTGCTGATCGACGCTCAAGATGGCCCCACGCCCACGCCGGCAGTTTCGCACGCCATCCTGAAGCACAACGGCAACGGGGCGGCGGCGGCCGACGGCATAGTCATCACGCCCTCCCACAACCCGCCGGAGGACGGCGGTCTCAAATACAACCCACCCGATGGCGGCCCCGCCGACACGGAGGCGACAAGCCGGATCGAGGCCGAGGCCAACCGGCTGCTCAAGGCTGTCAAGCGGATAAAGCGCGTGCCGCTGGAGCGGGCTCTGGCCTCCAGCTTCGTCCAGCGGTTCGACTACGTGAGAGACTACGTCGAGGATCTCCCCCTGGCGCTGGACATGGACGCCATCCGGCGGGCGGATCTGAGACTGGGCGTGGATCCTCTGGGAGGCGCGAGCCTCCCCTACTGGCTGGCGATCCAGCAGCGATTCGGGCTTAACCTCGAGATCGTCAACGACCGGCTGGACCCCACCTTCAGCTTCATGACCCTCGACCACGACGGCAGGATCCGCATGGACTGCTCCTCCCCCGACGCCATGGCCGGACTGGTCGGCCTCAAGGATCGCTTCGACGTCGCCTTTGCCAACGACCCTGACGCCGACCGGCACGGAGTCGTCACGCGCTCCTCCGGCTTGCTCAATCCCAACCACTATCTCGCGGCCGCCATCGACTACCTCTTTCGGAATCGGAGCGGCTGGCCGCGTTCCGCAGCGGTGGGCAAGACGCTGGTCTCGAGCGCCATGATCGACAGGGTCGCCGATGCATTGGGTCGAGAGCTGATCGAGGTCCCTGTCGGCTTCAAATGGTTCGTCCAGGGGCTGCTCCGGGGCAGCCTTGGCTTTGGCGGTGAGGAGAGCGCCGGCGCCTCATTTCTCGATCTGCGCGGCCGCGCTTGGTCCACCGACAAGGACGGGATCCTCCTCGCGCTCTTGGCGGCCGAGATGACAGCTCGCCAGCGTTGCGATCCCGGCCAGAGCTACAGCGCACTGACCCAACGCTTCGGCGCGCCGGTCTACCGGCGCCTGGATGCGCCCGCCAGCCCGGAGCAGAAGGAGGCGCTCAAGAGGCTCTCCCCGGAGGAGGTGCCGGCCCGGGAGCTGGCGGGTGAACTTGTGCTGCAGGTCCTGACGCGAGCTCCCGGCAACGACGCGGCCATCGGTGGCCTCAAGGTGGTGACTGAGAACGGCTGGTTTGCTGCGAGGCCCTCCGGAACCGAGTCGATCTACAAAATCTATGCCGAGAGCTTCCGCGGTGAGGAGCACCTGAACGAGATCATCGCCGAGGCGCAGACAGTGGTCGGCAGCGCGCTCGGTCAGCCGTGAGCGCTGCCTGCCCGAGCCTGGTCACCCCGTATTCTGCAGGCCCGCAGCCACGCCGCTGACAGTGAGGCGCACCAACGCCGAAAGCTGCCGGCTTCGCGCACCGTCCGCCTCTTGCAGCTCCCGCAGGAAGCGCAGCTGCAGAAATGAGAGCGCATCCACGTAAGGGTTTCGCAGGTCGACAGCCAGCTGGAGGATCGGATGCCCAGCAAGCAGGCGTTGGTGCCCGGTGACGGCTAGGACCAGACGTCGCGTCAGCCGGTATTCCTCTCGGATCAGGTCCACCAGCTCGGGCCTTCTTCCGCGCGCTAGGTACAGCCCGGCGATCATCGGATCCGCCTTGGCGAGGCTCATCTCCGCGTTGTCGATGACCGAACTGAGAAAAGGCCACTCCGCCACAATCCGGCGCAAGTAGGCGAGGCCGCTGCGGTCGACGATCGCTTGAAGGCCGCTGCCCAGTCCGTACCAACCCGGCAGGTTGCAGCGGTTTTGGGTCCAGGCGAAAACCCAAGGAATCGCCCTGAGCTGCTCGAGCTCACTAACCTGCGCGCCGCCGCGCCGAGCCGGCCGGGAACCGATTGCGAGCTGGCCGATCTCGTCCAGCGGCGTGACTCGAGCGAAGAACTCCGCGAAGTCGGGTGCCTCGACAAGCCCTCGGTAGACAGCCTCCGACGTGCTCGCCATCAGCTCTGCAGCGTCGAAGAAGCGCTCCTCGGCAGCCGCCAACGCTTCTTGGTGACGCGCTGTGGACGCGGTCACGACGGCGCTGCTGACCTGCTCCAAATGGCGCAGCGCAATTGCCCGGTTGCCGTAGCGCGCGAAGATCACCTCGCCCTGCTCAGTCACCTTGAAGCGGCCCTGAAGCGACCCCGGAGCCTGGCTCCTGATGGCCCTCCCCGCCGGGCCGCCCCCGCGCCCGACGGCCCCACCGCGGCCGTGGAAGAGAGTGAGCTGGATGCGATTTCGGCGAGCCCAGGCGACCAGCGTCGACTGGGCGCGATAGAGCGCGAGGTTGGCCGCCAGGAAGCCCGCGTCCTTGGTGGCATCGGAGTAGCCCAGCATCACTTCCAACCGGCGTCCTCGCTGCTCGAGCGATCGCTGCCAGCCGGGGAGGCCCAAGAGGCTATCCAGGACACCAGGCGCCGCTTCCAGATCGGCTCGGGACTCGAAGAGGGGAACCACTTCGAGCTCGAGACTGCCCTCGGGCACTGCCACTCGCGCGAGCGCCGCCACTGCGACGACATCGGCCGGCGAGCGTGTGAAGCTCACTACGTAGCGAACACACGAGTCGGTGCCGTAACGCGCCTGCAGACGAGCTATGGCCTGGAAGGTCGCCAACGCCTCCCGGGCAGCCTCCGAATGGGGCTTCACAGCCATTGGGTGGTCGCCGTCGGCCAACGCGTCCAGGGCCGCGGCGTTGTCCTCAGCTCCAGGCAGCAGCTCGGCGATTGCGTCGCTGTGGACCGACGAGTGCTGGCGGACCTCGAGCGACGCCAGGTGAAAGCCGAACGTCTCGGCCTGCCAGATGAGGTTCTGCAGCTCACCGCCGGCGACGCGGTCGGCGCCTGCGGCGAGAAGCGACCGCTGGATGGTGCGCAGATCGGCAATGAACTCGCCGGCAGAGTCGTAGCTGCCCGGGCGGTCGAGGCGGGTCGCCAGCAGCCGGTCCGCAGAGAGCATGAGAGCGTCGCGGTGAGGCTCCCCGGACGAGCGGGCGCGTGGAGCACGGCCGGCCCTGCCGAGCGCCGCCTGGGTCCTTTGCAGCCAGCGGCGGAGCTCCTCGGAGGGTGGCGTCGACTCCTCCGAGAGCGTCAGGCAGCTGGCGACCCGGCGCGCTCTGCTCTCGAGCTTGAGCAGGACCCGATCAGCCTGGACCTCCAGCGCCGCCTCGGTGACCGCGTGATTGACGTGAGGGTTGCCATCCCGGTCGCCCCCGACCCAAGTCCCCCAGCGCAGAAAGGGACGGATCCGCGTGGCGTCGATCCGCCTGGCTGACGTTAGCTGGTTCTGCTCCAACGCCCGCCCCAGCTCGCGATAGAGCACTGGGACCAGCGGGAAGAGCGACTCGTCGAAAATGGAGAGCACTGTCCTCACCTCGTCCAGCGGCGTCGGCCGGTGGCGCCGCAACTGCGGGGTCCGCCAGAGGATGCTGAGCTGCTCGCGCAGCCGGCGTTCGGCCTCGGCCCGCTCGTAGGCGGAGAGCCGCTGATCATCGAACAGATCCATCACGTCAGCGATCCTTCGGAGAGCGTCGACGACCGCCCGCCGGCGCGCTTCGGTCGGATGGGCGGTGAGGACGAGCCGGATGTCGAGCTGAGCGAGCAGTTCGGCGAGAGCGGCGTCGCCCACCTCCCTGCGCAGCTGACCCACCGTCGCTGCCAGGGACTCAGCTACCTCCGCCTGGGACCGCGCCCGCTGGCGCAGGATCCTAATCCGGTGGCGCTCTTCGGCCAGGTTGGCCAGCTGGAAGTAGACGGTGAAAGCACGCGCTACCGATTCGGCCTGGTCCAAGTCGAAGCTGTCTACCAGGTCGATCAGCTGCTTCAGTCGTTCCTCGGCGGCCGAGCCGCGGCTCTGTCGCAAGTCGATAGCGGCCTGGCGCAGGCGCTCGACAGCCTCGAGCAAGCCGGCACCGTCCGACTCGGCGATCAACTCTCCCAGCGCCGAGCTGAGCCGCCTGACGTCAGCCCGCAGCGGCCCCGAAAGGTTGTCCAACTCCTTGACGAGCGCGCGCCTGGTCATGTCTCCATGGTGCTGGATCTCGTTGCGTTGTTCGTCTTCAGATGCAGTCTGTCAGGATGAGAATTTGATGGCCGTCTATATGGCTGGGAAAGTACGGTGTTCCGGTGAGTGAGGTCTTCGATCCGGTCAATCCAGGGGTGAGATGACGAAGGAAGTTCCCGAGGTCCTTTTCGTGTGCGTCCACAACGCCGGTCGCAGCCAGATGGCGGCCGGCTTACTTGATCACCATGCGCAGGGACGGGTCCATGTTCGCTCGGCCGGCAGTGCACCGACCGACGAGATCAACCCGGTGGCGGTCGAGGCGATGAGGGAGGTCGGCATAGACCTCTCCCAAGAGTTCCCAAAGCCCATTACTGACGAGTTCGTGACAGCCGCGGACGTGGTCATCACCATGGGCTGTGGCGATGCCTGCCCGATCTACCCGGGCAAGCGCTACGAAGATTGGGAGCTCGAGGACCCGGCCGGCAAGAGTCTGGCGGAGGTCCGCGGCATTCGAGACCAGATTATGCACCGAGTCACCGCACTCTTGGCCCAGCTGGTGGAGGCGCCGCGGCCCAGCTGAGAACAGCCGGACTGCAGCTTCAACGTTTTAGCTGGTCAGCGGCTTGCGGCCTCTGATCGCCGCGCTGGCGATCGCGCCCGCGATCCCCTCGACGTCGTGCTGCTGGGTGATTTCGATCTCAGCGCCTTCGAATCCCGCCTCGACCAGAAGCCCACTGTAGGTATCGACCGGGATGGTGCCGGAGACGCAGCCGGCCCAGGCGTCGACCGTCTGCTTGACACCGGGCGGCAACTGCTTGAGCGCCACCATATCAGAGATGGCCAGACGACCGCCAGGCTTCAGTACCCGGAAGGCCTCGCGGATCACGGTTCCCTTGTCCTCGGCCAGATTGATCACACAGTTGGAGATCACCACGTCGACGGCGCCGTTCGGGAGCGGCACCTGCTCGATGGTGCCCTTGAGGAAGGTCGCGTTGTCGATCGCCACCCTTGCCCGATTGGCGTTGGCGACCTCAAGCATCTCGTCGGTCATGTCGACACCGTAGGCATGACCGCCCGGCGCCACCCGACGGGCCGAGAGCAATACGTCGAGGCCTCCGCCACTGCCCAGGTCGAGCACCGATTCGCCAGGGTGCAACTCGGCCAGGAGCAGCGGGTTGCCGCAGCCCAAGCTGATCGAGCTGTCGAGCCCGAGCTCGGTCAGCTCGCTGGATTCGTAGTGCTGGCCGCAGCTGATGGACTCCTCGGCGGCCGGAGCGCAGCAATCGCTTCCGCAGCAGCTCTGGTCAGCGCTGAACGACTTCGCCTTGGTCGCGTAGCGATCACGCACAGCGTCTCGGATTTCGCTCATCGGGTCCTCCTTTACTAATCGATGGTTGTCGATGGAGCAAATCCTAGCACAGGCATTGATGACTGTCAATGAGCTGTAAGCTCATTCAGTGACCGTGCGAGAGCTACCGGTTCGGCAACCCGGCCAGGCCTGCTGCCAGCCCCTGGTCGGAATCGACGAGGCGTGGGCCCAGGAGACGGCTGAGATTCTAAAGGTGCTCGGAGAGCCCACCCGCCTGAGCATGATCGCCGCCCTGTGGCGGGCTCAGGAGCCGATCTGCATCTGCGACTTCACCGCCTCCCTTGATCTCAGCCAGCCGACCGTCTCGCACCACATGGCCAAGCTCAAGGTCGCTGGCTTGGTCGAGTCGACCAAGCGGGGGATTTGGATCTATTACCGCCTCCGTGGCGACCTAGCCCCAGCGACCCAGGTGCTGCTTCGCACGCTGCTGGGCCAACGGAAAGCCGGTCTTCGAGCGAAGGACCTCGCGGTCCCAAAAGCGCCCACGCGCACGTTCGACGTCAGTGCAGCGGGGCTCGGCGAGTTGAGGACGCGGATCACTTAGTGTTCCGACCGCCAGCAGTGGGTGCCCGTCCGCCCGGGGGGTTGCCACAGCAGTTGCTGAAGGCCAGTTGACCTATTTGGGCAGCGCCGGCCGCAGTGCGGATGACCAAGACCTCGGAGTACGTCCCGCTAGCGGGCGATAGCGTCTTGAGGCTGACAACTGGCCGGTCTATCAGCCCTGAGGTCGCCGGGTGCCGCACAGCCCGCGGACCCAGAAGTCGCTGGGCTCGGGTTGCGGCCTGAGGGGGTATCAGAGTTGACAGCCCGTATCCCCGCCACTAAGCTGGCGATGCTCACCAGTACCAAATACATAGGCAGACGATGGCGCGCCCCACATGAAACATGTGAAAGATGGCACCGGCGTCAGATGGACGCTTGAGGAGGCTAACGCCGCCCTAACAGAGGTGAGTCAGCCGATGGGGATGGTCGTGGAGAACTCCAGCCTGCTGAGAGATCTCAGAGTGCCCGCGACCGGGCGGTTTGAAGGTCGGGTTTGGTTGTTGACAGCGGGTTCGCAGGCCAGAGAGGAGCTCGCAGACCGGGCAGCCGAACGAATTGAGACCGCTCAGTCAGCCTTGCGGGCCCTTGGAGTGACTATGAAGGATTGCGCCCTGGGGCTCGTCGACTTCGAAAGCATCCGGGAAGGGCGTCGGGTCGAGTTGTGTTGGATGCTGGGGGAGGAGAACATCAGCTACTGGCACGAGGCGGACGCCGGCTTCAGCTGTCGTCAACCTTTGTGACCTGGACGCTCGGGGGCGCGACGAGCAGTCCACGCAACACCAATCGAGAAATGGACCGAGCAGTCTCTGCGACAGACCCGGGTTGGATTCGCAGCGTGACTAGAAGTAAGTTCGTTATGATCTCGGCTGCCTCTCTTGGCTCAATGTCGGCAGAGATCTCGCCGCGCTTCTGACCGGTCCGAATGAGGATGCTCAGCGGGGCCGCAAGGGAGATGAGGTAGCGCGGAGAATTGTCTGGCGCTTGCGTCCAAAGGTCCGACCCACCAGGTGCTGCGGTTGCCCATACACCTTCTGAGAGTGCCAGGTCCTCGCTAACCCTGGTGGCTAAGCGGAGCAGGTGGTCGCTCAGCGCTTTCTCTATCGGTGTCGAGTTCGCCTCTCGCGCAGCAATGGCCACCAGAGGCGCCATCTTCTCGGCGAAGATGGTAGCGCCGATGCCCGACTTGCTGCCGAATCGCTTGTAGAGGGTAGCTACGCCGACTCCAGCGCGATCGGCGATCATCTGCATGGTTGTTTTGGAGTAACCGGGCGACTTGAACAGCGAGCGAGCCGCCTCCCGAGCGCGGTCCTCCGTCCGCCGCCGGCGAGACGCCGCGCCGCGAGCGTGCCAATCCAGCTCAACCGGCTGATCGGTAGTCACCCTTGGAGCTGAGTGTAGGCAGAGACGTTGGCTGCTGAAGTGTAGACAGTCTCACTGAGAGGGAATATAGTGTAGGGGAATGCCCCAAGTACCTGGACCAGCCCGGGGTGAGGATCGGCAAGCCGGATTCAACAGATCAGCCTGGGGCCCTGCGAAGTGGATTAGGCGGCCGGATCCACCGGGCATTGTGAAGACCCAGTCTCGCCTTGACGGAGCCTTGCTCGACCGCACGACACTGATGTTGATCGCCGCCGGCACCGCTGGGGGGCTGCTCTTCACAGCGGTCTATCTGGTGGAGGGCGCCACCCGGCCCGGCTACGACGCCTGGACCGATGCCATCAGCGCGCTGAGCCTCGGTCCCGGCGGCTGGCTGCAGCAACTGAACTTCATGGTCTTCGGTGTGCTGATGCTCTGCTCGGCGCTTGGCTGGCGGCGCGCGCTGACACCCGGCATCGGAGCACTTGCCTACCCAGTCCTCCGAGGCATCGCCGGCGTGAGCCTGATCCTGATCGGGTCTTCTCGCAAGACCCGGCCGCCCGATATCCGCCAGGGTCAGGGGCGGCGGTGACCGGCCGCACAGTACATGCGCAGCTCCACGACGTGTTCTCCGTTCTGACGATCACCACGCTGGCAATCGGCTACTTCGTGCTCGCCTGGCGGTTCGCCAATGAGCTCCGGTGGCGATTTTGGGTGCTCCCGGCGGTCATCACAGGACTTCTGACGATCGTCTTCATCGCCGCCTTCGGGGCGATGCTCGGCCACAGACCGGCCGGTCTCTTCGAGCGCCTCTCCAGCGGCGTTGGATCCGTGCTCATCCTCCTGGTGTTGGCGCGCCTGCTCACGCAATCTCTCGGCGCCGCTGAGAATGCCGCTGCCTTCGGGCCGCGACGGTAGAAGGAAAGAGTTATGTCGGAATCGAGATTGCGGAGGACGGGGGGCCTGGCGGGCATCCTCGGTCCGGTTTCGTTGACGATCTACTTCGTCGCCCCCGCTCTGACTGGCTGGCCTTTCAGCGGGGCAAGCGACGCTCAGCTGGTGGTCTACGCCAACCGCCACCAGCAGCTCTTCTACGCCGGAGCCTGGTTCCAGGCCACCGGCGCGCTCCTCAGCATCGTGTTCTTCTTGGCCATTCTCCAGCTGGCCGGCGCGCGACCAGTCGCCTGTCGGGCCTGCTGACCATCCTGGCCTCTGCAGCGCTCTTGAGCGTGGTGCTGGTGGAGTCGGCCTTCCTGGTGGCCGTCCCGATGGCGGCGGCCTCCGGCGACGTGGGCACTGTTCGCACCAATTTTTGCCCTGAGTAATGGTGTCTTCGTCCGGGTCTTCCCCCTGGCTCCCGCCTCGGCCTCCTTCATCGGGCTGGGCGTAGTCATTCAGGGCTCAACCGTGCTCCATCGCTGGTTCGGCTATTTCGCTGTCGGTCTCGGCGCCGCTTTCGAGCTGGTGGGGATCGCCGCCATCTTCAGCGGTGTGGGATTGATCCTGGCCATCGTCCTCTCCGTGGTGCAAGAGTTCTGGATAGTCGCCGCGGCAATAGCACTCATGCTTTCGGCGCGGACGGCGTTCTCGCTGAGTCGAACCTGATCAAAGCTCCCTGACGTGCGGACGGTCAAGGCTCGCGCAGGCAGCCGCCGGCCGGTCAGATGGGCGCCATGTCCTCGCCCCTGAGACGGCGAATCGAGCCACTGCAGTAGGAATCGCAATTGGTCGCGGCCGGGCCGGGCTGGTGCACTGGAGTGTCAATCCGAACAGGGCAAGGGGGGTGTGTGATGTGGCTCTTATCGAACACGCCGCGACCGCGATCACCCGACCGTAGTTGCGATTTGGAGCGCGGTCCGTCGCGCGATAAGGTCAAAGTCGGAGTCGGCATGGAGCAGCGGCACCCCAGCGTTGATCGCGACGGTCGCGATCAGGCAGTCCACGAGCCGTCGGACGGTTAGTCCGGCCCGCCGGCAGGTGCGGTAGGTGGCGGCGGCCTCTTCGTAGTCGGAGAGGCCGCGAAGCGGGATCATCTGGCACCCGAGCACAAGCCGTCGAAGCATTTTCAGGTGGCCGTCGTCCCGAGCTCCCGCCAGCACCTCCATCACTATTGGCTCGGTCGTGGCGAGCATCGCCGTGCCCTCCAGCAGGGTGCGCACTTGGGTGTTAACTGAACTGCCCGTGCCGCGCAGGAATTCGACCCAGGCCGACGAATCGATCAGGATCAGCTCGCCGTGCGCCGCGATTGCCGCAACTCCGCCAGGTCGGCATCCCAACCCGATCCTTCGAGGGCGAGAGCCTGAGCAGGATCGAGAGGCTCGTCAACCAGCCTCCTGAGGGCAAGATCCACGGCTTCCCTCTTGGTCTTCAAGCGATACCGTCGCCTGATCTCGCTCACGAGGCGATCGTCTAGGTCCACATTGGTGCGCATCTCTACACCACCATACACCCGGCGTCCCGGACCTTCCGCGACCCCCGAAGTGCACTGAACTCGATCTCTATCCCCGCCCTGCGAGTGCCGACGGCTTCGGCCGGAGCTGCCTAGACCGTTTCTCGAATACGGCCTCGCCGCTTCCGCTGGCCAGAGCTCGTGTCCCCGTCCAGCTAATGCCGGGCGACCCGCTTGAACAGGGTGTCAATGGTGTCCTGAGACACGACAAAGGGCGGAGAGGGTGGGATTCGAACCCACGATAGAGTTGCCCCTATAACGGTTTTCGAGTTCGGCTTTCGGGCGTTCACGGTGTGTTCCACAGTGCCGTTTGAATACCCAACAGAGCGGATGCGCAGTCGAAAATGCCACCTGATGCCATTGTTTCGTGGCGGCATTCCAGTAGTGATTGCAGTAGAAGGACGCGTCCTCAGACGTACTGAGCATCCAACTCCTCGCCCGGCTTCCAGGTCAGCGGAAGCTGCCACCGGTCTGCAGACGGCAGTCGATCCGCTACGAGGCGTTCATGGACGTGGGTCGGAAGGAGTTCAACGCCGGCTGAGCCAGCTGTTCAGGTCGAGCTTTTCATGAATCCGAGGAGACCCAACGGTGAGGACCCGCAGCCAAACCCCGACACGCCGCCAGACTCCGTCGATCCAGTGCCCTCGTTCGGGCGCTCGACCTGGGACAGCAGCCTCATCAGTGTCGACTTGCCGGCCCCGTTCCCTCCGGCGACCACGCTGGGGAGGAAGTCGAGAGGTCAACGTTGTCGGTGGCAACCACGCCCGGGAACTTTCTCGTCACCGCCCGCCAGCGGACGACACGTTCCTTGTCAACTGCAGCCACAATCCCCCCAAACGTCCCGAGCTCTCCCCTAGACCCACAGCCCACCCGCGGGCGCCACGGAGCAATTGTCGCCTCTCTCCGACCGCTGACCGGGGCGCTCGAGCCGCCTCGCAGCTCGGCAACACCGGTCAATACTTGCTCGGCGCCTTGCAGCTGAAGGCCGAGACGAGCTGCCGGGTCGTCACCTTGCCGCACTTCGGACAGGGCGGCGGCTGGCGCTTCCAAGAGTCGTGCTCGCTCATCGAGACGCTCACCTCGAAACGCTGGCCGCAGGACTGGCACTCACATTCGTAGACGGCCATGTGCCCACACCTCCATACCCAATGATGCCGATCTGGGCGCCGAAGTCAAGAGGCTCCTCTCGATTCGATTCCTGCGCCGCTTCATAGTGCTGAGCCGCACCGCCTGGACGGCGAGGCTGACCACTGTGGTTCTTTCGCCGGCTGCGCTAGCGCGAGTACTTGACGGGTGGGTTCCAGAGCGGGTGGAACGCTGGACGGCGGCCTGCCGGTTGGGATCATCGTAGGCGTCAGATATTCTGTAATAGCCCTTTGCGTTCAGGTGGTGCCGATTGTCGGGCCCCAGCGTGTTCAATTCGCCTGAGGAGCAGAGACCAACGTGAAAGCTGCACGGCTATACCAGTACCAGCACCGCCCGGTGATCGAGGAGGTCCCGGAGCCGAGGATCGCCGGGCCACTCGACGTGATCGTGAAGGTTGGCGGCGCGGGTCTGTGCCGGACCGATCTGCACATCATCGAGGGGCAGTGGCAGTCCAGGAGCGGCGTCACGCTGCCGTACACGCTCGGCCACGAGAACGCGGGCTGGGTCCATGAGGTCGGCTCGGCGGTCACCAACGTGGTGCCCGGCGACACGGTGATCCTGCACCCGACCCCGACCTGTGGATTGTGCCGAGCGTGTCGAGCGGGCGACGACATGCACTGCCCCTACGGCTCGTTTCCTGGGATCAATACCGACGGTGGCATGGCCGAGTACCTGCTCACCTCCGCCCGCGCCTGCGTCAAGCTCGACCCGCGGACCCAGCCGAAGGACGTGGGTGCGCTGGCCGATGCGGGCATCACCGCTTACCATGCCGTGCGCAAAGCCGCGCCGCTCCTCTACCCGGGCACAACCTGTGTGGTCATCGGGGCCGGCGGGCTTGGCCACGTCGGAATCCAGTGCCTGGCCGCACTGACCGCGACCACGATCATCGTGGTGGACAAGAACGCAGACGCGCTCAAGCTCGCCGAGCAGCTCGGCGCGCACCAGACGGTGGTGGCCAACGGCAGACACGTGGACGCGGTGAAGGACCTGACCGACGGCAACGGGGCCGAGGTCGTGATCGACTTCGTCGCCGAGCAGGGCGCCGAGAAGGATGGGTGGGAGATGACCCGCCGTGCCGGCTCGTACTACGTGGTCGGTTACGGCGGCACAGTCAACGTCGAGACGATCGACATCATCTCCACCGAGCGGAACGTCGTAGGCAACCTCGTCGGCACCTACAACGATTTGACCGAGCTGATGGTCCTGGCCCAGGCCGGCAAGGTGACCCTGCACACCAAGACCTACCCGCTGGACGCGGCGCTCGATGCCATCGACGACCTTGACAACGGCCGTATTCGCGGTCGCGGTATCCTCGTTCCGTAGACAGCTGATGCGCCATGATCAGCGTACGTAACCGAGCAACGATCCTTGGCTGGGACGCCAAGGACCCGGTTGTGCGAACTTGGGATGGGGGCCAGCAGGCGCGGGGTCACCCGGACGAACGCTCACGCGGGAGCGACCTCGCCATGCTCTTGAAGGCCGCGCTGGCCCCGGAGGCTCCAGTAGACCGACTTGATGCACTGACGAATCCGGCCCCGGCTCGTCTGCTGCGTCCGACCGTTTGCGAACTCGCGGCCGGTGAAGGCTACCGGTGATGCTCACTCTGCTGGGCGGCGGGGCAGCTCTGAGCACGGCTTCGGCGATCGAGGCGCCATTCTTGCCCAACCGGCGTTCGCATCAGAGGCCACGTTGAGTCAACCATCCGGTTTAGTTACCTGTTTGGAGGTGTGACGGTGTACGAGAAGAATGGCGAGAAGTACTACGTGGTCGACAGTCACATGCACTATTGGAACGCGGCCAGAGATAATTGGGTGCCGGGCGCGGAGCAGTACGCCAAGGGCTGGATCGAGTGCTTCCACGCCTACCAGGGGCTGGGACCCGCTGAAACGCACTGGCCGATCGAGAAGTTCCAGAAGTACTCCGAGGGCGACCTGATGAAGGACGTTTTCGAAGACGGCTACGTCGACAAGGCGATCTTCCAACCGACGTACCTCAAGGAATGGTACGCCGAGGGCTTCAACACCACCGAGCGTAACGCGATCCTGGCCGAGAAGTACCCGGGCAAGTTCATCCTGAACACCCGCTGGGACCCTCGAGAGGGAGATGCCGGGCTGAAGCGGCTCGAGGAGAACGTCAAGCGCTACGGCTGCAAGGGCGTCAAGCTCTACACGGCGGAGTGGCGGAACGGCTCCAGAGGCTGGACGCTGAAGGACCCAGAGGCATCCCGCTACCTTGAGAAGTGCCAGGAGCTGGGCATCAGGAACATCCACGTCCACAAGGGGCCGACTATCTGGCCGCTGGACAAGGATGCCTTCGACGTATCCGACGTGGACCAGGCGGCGACCTCTTTCCCCGCGCTGAACTTCATCGTCGAACACGTGGGCCTGCCGCGTATCGAGGACTTCTGCTTCATGGCCACCCAGGAACCCAACGTGTATGCCGGCTTGTCGGTGGTCATCGGCGGCCTCATGCATGCCCGGCCGCGGTTTTTCGCCAAGGTGATGGGCGAGCTTCTGTTCTGGGTCGGTGAGGACAAGATGACCTTCGGCAGTGACTACGCCATCTGGGAGCCGAAGTGGCAGATCGAGGGCTTAGTCGACTGGAATTACCCGGGTGACGAGTTCTCGGACTACCCGAGGGTCACGACCGCGACCAAGAAGAAGATCCTCGGTCTCAACGCGGCCAAGCTGTATGACATCGAGGTCCCCATCGACTATCAACTCCAGGACCAAGCCGGACGCCAGGAGGCCGCCGTCGGAGTCTCGGAAGTGGAGGCGCCAGCGTGACGGATGCTTCCCATGTCCTCGCTGCCTTGGATACGGTACGCGACCCGGAGTTGGACGAGCCGATCACGACGCTCGGCTTCGTAGCCTTCTGCGCGGTCTCCCAGGACGGTGTGGCCGAGGTGCGGCTGAGGTTGCCAACCTATTTCTGCGCCCCGAACTTCGCCTTTCTAATGGTCGCCGACGCCTATGACGCGGTGTCAGCGGTGGACGGCGTGGCGCGCACGGACGTCGTCCTCGAGGACCACTTCGCCTCGGACCAGATAAACGATGGGGTGGCGGCGCGTGCGGGGTTCACCCAGGTCTTTCACGGCGAGGCCGTAGAAGAGCTGGGCCAGCTGCGGGCGGCCTTCCTGCGCAAGGCAGTGCTGGCCGGCACCGACCGGGTCTGCCGACCACTGCTCACCGCTGGTGCAGCAGCGGAGGACCTCGCCGGAATGGTGCTGGGCGAGGTCCCGGCCTCGGCGGACCTGGACCGGTTGCGGTCGCGGCGAACCGAACTCGGACTGCCGGCCGAGGACGACGCCCCGCTGCTGCTCGACCCCGCCACCGGGGCGGCGATCGGTGCCGAGGCGCTGCCGTTGCACCTGCGCCGGGCCAGGATCACTCGAATCAGTCTCGAGGCCAACGCGGTGAGTTGCCGGGACCTGTTCGCCCAGCGCTACCGCTCCTCCTTGGGAGACCCGGAGCCGATCGCGCGGCCAGACCGTGTCGGTGCCCTGGGACTGCCATAGCCTCTCTAGTGCCACCATCACCGGCGGCTACGTGTCTAACGGCGCCACCTACAGCGCACGAGGCAGGCCTGTCAGCGCCAATCCAGTGGGGGGCCAAGCTTCGGCGATAGCAGGCCGGCGATCTCGCCCGGCCTGGCATGGCGCTTCAGGGCGGCCTTGCTGAACACCAGCTCGCCGTCGACCGAAACCTCGAAGCGGCCGCTTTTGCCGGGCTTCATTTCCAGACCAGTGAGTATCGGCGCCCAGCCGCCAAGTATCTCGGCCGCCAGACCGGCGGCCTCATCCAGGTAGTTTCAAGGAACGCAGAACTCGATCGTGACCTGGTGCCTGGGGTTGATCATTACCACCACTACCGTATACGAGCCGGGTTCGATTCCGACCGGGTAAAGCAGCACGTGCGCGGTATGCGCGGGCGAACGATGGCCGGAAGGGGCCGCCTCGTCGAAGCCCACATAGGACGGGGGCGCCATCCGGACCGCCGCGTCCGCAGGGACAGTGCCATCCGCGAGTCGTCTCCAGGGCGGGGGGAGAAGATGGCGTCCAGACGGCGATCGGGCCAATTGCAGTAGTAACTGCAGTAGTGACGGCCGCGCCGGGGAAGGCTGGAGCTGGACAGATGCGGGCGGAGGGTCGATTCGAATACGGAAAAGCGGAGAGGGTGGGATTCGAACCCACGATAGGGTTGCCCCTATAACGGTTTTCGAGACCGTCGCCTTCAACCGGGCTCGGCCACCTCTCCTCGAATCGGGGTTGAAGATGGCGGTCCCGACCGGATTCGAACCGGCGTTCTCGGCCTTGACAGGGCCGCGTGTTTGGCCAGGCTACACCACGGGACCAGCGCCTGAAGAGTCTAGCAGCCCCGACCAGCGGTTCTCCCCTAGTCGACAGGCCGTACTTGGCATAACGAAGCCGGGCCTCCTTCGGTTAAATGGAGCAGCATGCTGGCGAGAACGTCAAGCTCGCCGGAGAGATCGCTGGCCGACTCGCCCCGGCCGGCTTCCAGGCCCCGACGGGCCTCGCTCTACCGGAATGGAACCACCCGCAAGCCTCCGCCGAGGCGCTGGCGACGCTGGCTGCCCTGGGTGGCGCTGGTGCTGATAGTGATGATCTCAGGCGTCTTCGGCTATGTGGTCTGGACTTTGCGCGACCTGCCCGACCCAGGCCAGCGGCCAGCCCTGGCCGGCTCCATTTTGATTCTGGACAGAAACGGCCGGCAGATCGAGCAGCACAGCGCGCGGGGACAGTACTACTCGGTGGTGAAGCTGGGCGACATGGGCAAGCTGGCGCCCGGGTCCACCCTCGCGGCCGAGGACAGGAGCTTCTACAGCCACGGACCCATCAGCTACACAGCCACCGCTCGGGCTGCGGTTGCCGACCTCACCCGGCGCGGCAACCAACAGGGTGGCAGCACGATCACCCAGCAGCTGATCAAGATCGACGTGCTGACGCCCCAGCGTTCTGTCTTCCGCAAGATGCAGGAGGCTGTGCTGGCCACGGCGCTGGAGCAGAAGTACTCCAAGGATCAGGTGCTGGAGATGTACCTGAACCGCGTCTATTACGGCCACAACGCCTACGGGATCGGAGCAGCCACCAAGATCTACTTCGGCAACGACAAGCAGCCGAAAGACCTGACACCGGGGCAGGCGGCCTTCCTAGCCGGCCTTATCAACGGGCCCTCCTACTTCGACCCCGCCCTGCACTATGACAGAGCCAAGGAACGCCAGCTGTATGTGCTGGACGGCATGGTGAAGACCGGCACTATCACCCAGCAGCAGGCGGACCAGGCGGCCAAGGAGGACATCAAGGCGGCCCTCAAGTTCGACAGAAGCCTGCTGACCAGCCTGGCACCGCAGTTCAGCCAATACGTAATGGAACAGTTGGAGGTGAAGTTCGGTCCAGAAGCCATTCAGAACGGTGGCTTCTCGGTCACCACGACGCTGGATCTCGATCTTCAAGCCGCAGCCCAGAAGTCAGTCCAGGACGGGGTGACCAAGCTGGGTCGAAAGGGTATCAACAACGGCGATCTGCTCGCCGCCAACGCCAAGACAGGCGAGATCCTGGCCTATGTGGGCTCCAGCGACTATCAGAACGACGCCATCGGCGGCCAGTTCGACCGCATCCGGGAGCCGCGGCAGCCAGGTTCTTCCTTCAAGCCCTACGTCTACGAAGCTGCTCTCAAGGACCACAAGATCACAGTCGCCAGCACAGTGCACGATGTGCCCACCGACTTCGGCGGCTACAGTCCCAAGGACTTCGACAATCACTTCATGGGTGCCCTGAGCGCCCGCCGAGCACTCGTGCTCTCGCGCAACGTGCCGGCTGTGGCTGTCGGCCAACAGGAGGGCATGGACAACGTGATCAAGCTGGCCGGCGAGATGGGCGTCAAATCACCGCTGGAACCCGCTCTCCCGGGCGCGATCGGGGGCTTCCAGCATGGAATCACCATGCTGGATAACGTTCAGGGCTATCAGACCTTCGCCGACCAGGGCACCATGGTGCCGCTGACCGGCATCCGCAAGGTGATTGGTCCCGCGGGTGACACCGTGTTCGATCTGCAGCCGGGCCAGTCGCCGGGCGTCAGCCACCCCCTGAGCCCCGCCGAGGCGTACCTGATCACAGACGTTCTGAAGGACTACAACAAGCAGTGGAGCCTGGGCTGGAACCGGCAGATGGCTGGCAAGTCAGGCACCACGGACAACCATCAAAACGCGTGGATGATGGCCTACAACTCGGACATCGTGGTCGGTGCCTGGGCCGGCAACACCAAGCAGGGCAGCGACGGCAATACCAGCGCCTTCGGCGTTGATGTCGGCAGCACCATCTCGGCTGAGTTCATCAACGGCCTTTCAAGCTACAAGGGCTGGTTCTCGCAGCCTGACGGGCTGGTCACCGCCACCGGCTGCCCGGGCACGACTTCAGGCGGCAAGGACCTCTTCCTCCCCGGTACCCAGGCCGGTTCTGGCAGTTGCGGTACGCCTCTGCCTCAGCCCAGCGGCACCCCCACGCCCGCGCCGACCGCCACTCCGAGTGCAGCTCCGCCGTCGACCGCTGGCCCGACAATCGTTCCCCCACCAACGCCGACGCCGGTGCCCACAGCGACGCCGACCCCCAAGCCGAGTCCAACGCCCACCCCTACGCCCAAGCCCAGCCCCTGACCCACATTGGCCATCAGTTGTACGATTGGTGCTCACAACCACCTTGGAGGCAACCACCCGATGATCGAGCAAGCGAGCGTCACTCTTACCACCGAAGCTCTATCGCAGCTCAGAAGCCTGCTCCAAAAAGAGGGCAATGAGAACCTTGCTCTGCGCGTTTACGTCAGCGGAGGCGGCTGTTCGGGCCTGCAGTACGGCATGGCCTTCGATGATGACGTCAGGCCCACCGACGAGGTGGTGAGCCAG
This sequence comes from Candidatus Dormiibacter inghamiae, assembly GCA_016464825.1. GTDB lineage: Bacteria > Chloroflexota > Dormibacteria > Dormibacterales > Dormibacteraceae > Dormiibacter > Dormiibacter inghamiae. The sequence goes on from JAEKNQ010000013.1 coordinate 69,425, forward strand.
GATGGCGTCAAGGTCCTGATCGACGACTTCAGCGCTCCCTATCTGCGCGGATCCGAGATCGACTATGTCGACAGCCTCATGGGCGCCGGGTTCGCCGTCCACAACCCAAATGCAGTTCAGTCCTGCAGCTGTGGGCACTCCTTCGACACCGGCGACAATGCCAGCTCAGCCCAGGGTTGCGGCTGCGGACACTGATCGCTAGCTCCGGCTGTGCCGCCTGAGAAATAGAGGGCAGACTGCAATCTGCCCTCTATTCTTGTCAGCATGACCCGCCGGCGTCTGAAAGAGCTCGTTTTCCTTCTGGTCGGCATCTCCACGCCGGTGGGCATCCTGGCGGTAAACGCCTCGGCCTTCGTGATGCGCCACGTGACCGAGTTCCGCGTCACCATCGCCGCGTGCGCGCTCGTGAGCGGGTTCTGCCTAAACGGGTTGGGCGCCTACCTGCTGGTGGGTAGGGCGGCAACTCACACGCCGCGGATTTACCACGAGTACCGAGCCTGGACCATCGGAGTCGCCGTCATCGCTGTCATCGCCTGGTCAGCCTTCGGGGCTTACGGGACTTACTGGAGCATGCAGGATCCCCGCCAGCTACCGAACGTGGCAGCAGTGCTGACAGCTGTCTGGCTGCTGCTGTTCCCGTTCTTCGGGATCGCCGCCTCCCGCTATCGTGACTTCCGCGAGCGGCGGCGCCGGCGTCGCAGCGATCGTCGCGAACCCCTGCCCAACAGCTGACAAGAGCGCTCCGCACCTGACTGACTGCGGTCGGCGGAACCGGCCGCCCGATGCTAGAGTATTGAGACGGTCGGTAACCAGAACTCAGGGAGCAGTGGTAGTGAACGTTTTCCGGAAGGCCTATTCGGTCGTCGGCGCCTTACTGATGCTCCAATTCGTGGCTCAGCTCTACTTCATCGCAGCCGCCATATTCACTATCGTTGCCGCCAACGATAACGCGAAGGATGTCTACTCGGCGTTCAAGAATGCCGACACGTTCGCGGGGCTGCACGCGATGAATGGAGACCTCCTCGGCCTGACTACGCTCATTATGGTCGGTCTTTCGTTCGGCTCCCGCTACCCGTGGCGGACAACCATCTTGACCGCAGTCCTGTTCGTTTTGCTCGTCATTCAACTCCTTCTGGCTCGTACGGGCAGTCCGGTTGTGTCTGGGCTCCATGGCCTGAACGCGCTCGTCCTGATCGGGTTGGGCGGCTACCTGATCAGCACCCACTGGGCCTTCGGCCGCCTGGCTGAATTGACGACGACAACACCGTAGCTAGGTACGCCTGCCGAGTCGGGGCTGTGGGTCGTGAGCAGCCAGGGCGTTGCTAACCTCTGAGACATAGCCCAGGCCAATTGCCCCGCGCTCTAATTCAAGCGCTTTGCGAAAAAGGACAAAAAAGCAAGAGGCCCCGCCGGAACGGGGCCTCTGTGAGTCTGACGGACGCTGTATGCGGTCGGGGCTACATCCCCATGTCGGGCGGCATTGCCGGACCGGCAGCGCTGCTCTTCTCGGGGATCTCCGTCACCACCGCCTCGGTGGTCAGGACCATGGCGGAGATCGACGCCGCGTTCTGCAGCGCCGAGCGGGTGACCTTGACAGGGTCCACGATGCCGGCAGCAACCATGTCCACCGACTTGCCGTTCAGAGCGTCCCAGCCGTGGCCGGCCTTGCTCTCTCGCACCTTCTCGATGATGACCGAGCCCTCGTAGCCGGCGTTCGCCGCGATCTGGCGAACCGGCTCCTCCAGCGCGCGCCTGACGATGTTGACGCCAGTCTTCTGGTCGCCATCCAGCTTGAGACCCGATTCCAGGGCCTTCTGCGCCTGCAGCAGCACTGTGCCGCCCCCGGCCACGATGCCCTCTTCTACGGCCGCCTTGGTGGCGGAGAGGGCGTCCTCGATGCGGTGCTTCTTCTCTTTCTGCTCGACCTCCGTGGCGGCACCGACCTTGATCACCGCCACGCCGCCGGCCAGCTTGGCCAGCCGCTCCTGCAGCTTCTCGCGGTCGAAGTCAGAGGTGGTCTCCTCGATCTGGGCCTTGATTGCCTTGATCCGGCCCTGGATGGCGTCCGACTTGCCGGCGCCCTCGACGATCGTGGTGTCGTCCTTGGTGACTGTCACGCGGCGGGCGCGGCCCAGCTGCTCGACCTTGGTCTGATCAAGCTTGAGACCGAGATCCTCCGAGATGACCTGGGCCCCGGTCAGGATCGCCATGTCCTCCAACATCGCCTTGCGGCGATCGCCAAAGCCAGGCGCCTTGACGGCCACTGCCTGGAAGGTGCCACGCAGCTTGTTGACGACCAGCGTGGCGAGCGCCTCGCCCTCCAGGTCCTCAGCCACTATCAGTAGCGGGCGGCCCTGCTGGACCACCTTCTCCAGCACCGGCAGCAGGTCCTGGATAGCTGTGATCTTGCGATCTGTGACCAGCACGAACGGCTCTTCGAGCACAGACTCCATGCGGTCGGGGTTGCTCACGAAGTACGGCGAGACGTAGCCGCGGTCGAACTGCATACCCTCAACCGTCTCCAGCTCAGTGCCGACGCCCTGGCCGTCCTCAACAGTGATGACGCCGTCCTTGCCGACCTTGTCCATCGCGTCCGCGATAAGCTCGCCGATGGTGTCGTCCTGGGATGAGATGGCAGCGACGTGTGCCACGTCCTCGTGACCCTTGATCGGCACTGCTACCCGCTTGATCTCATCGACGACTGTCTGCACAGCCTTCTCGATACCTATCTTGAGCTGCATCGGATTGGCGCCCGCCGCGACATTGCGAAAGCCCTCACTGATCATGGTCTGGGCGAGGATCGTGGCAGTGGTGGTGCCGTCACCGGCGACGTCGTTGGTCTTCGTCGCCACCTCGCGCAGGAGCTGGGCGCCGGTGTTCTCGGCTGGGTCTTTGAGCTCGATCTCGCGGACGATGGTGACCCCATCGTTGGTCACCGTCGGGGCACCAAACTTCTTCTCCAGTACTACGTTGCGGCCCTTGGGACCGATGGTGATGCGGACCGACTCGGCGACCGTGTCGATGCCTCGCTTCAGGCCCTGACGGGCCTCTACGTCGAATACGACAGATTTTGCCATCTGGTTTCCTCCTCGCTATTTCTTGGACTTGCCGTTTCTGCCGACCACCGCGAGGACGTCCTTCTCGCTAATGATCAGGTACTCGATCTCTTCGTACTTGAACTCGTTGCCGGCGTACTTCGCGTAGAGCACGCGCTCACCGGTCTTGAGCTCCACCGGCACCTTGGTGCCGTTGTCGAGCAGGCGTCCGGCCCCCACCGCCTCGACTATGCCCTCCTGGGGCTTCTCCTTGGCAGTGTCCGGCAGGACGATGCCACTCTTGGTGCGCTCTTCGCGCTCGACCGGCTTGACCACTACCCGATCGCCCAAGGGCTTCAAATTCATAACTGTCCCTCCGCTGGTTGAATTGATTGGCACTCTCGGCTTGACAGTGCTTAGCACTCAAGCCTTACGAGTGCTAAGTCTACGCCAAGGGATGCCGTGGTGGCAAGACCCTGACCGCTCAGGTGGCCTCGGCGGCGGACTCGATGAGATGGCGGGCTGCGCTTGCCTGGGCAAGCGGCACCAGAATCGAGCAGAGCTCGAAGGCGAGGCCGCCGAAGACTGCGTTGCCGCCCAGTCCCAGTCGCTCGGCCGGAATCTGGCTTGCCTCGAGGATCGCCAGTATCAGATCGGCGGCAAGGGCGGAGCCGCGGTAGACCTCTGCCCAGCCACCTTCCTTCTCGCTCACCAGCCCAGTCCCGGATCGACCGCCAAGGTGCCCGGGGCCGTGTATTCAGCGGCCGCGCCGATCATGGCTGCATTGTCGGTGCAGAGTGCGAGTGGAGGGATGGTGAGTCGCGCCCTCCGGCCGACCACCTCGGCGGCGCGCCGACGGAGCATGCTGTTGGCGGCCACACCGCCGCAGACGACCACCTCGGGAACGGGATTTAGCGTCAGCGCGCGATTCAGCTGGCGCACCAGCGCCTCTACCAGTGAGTGCTCGAACGCCGCACACAGGTCGTCTCTCAGCTCCGGGCTGAGGCGCTGAACGCCGCCCAGGTCGCGGATGCGGTAGAGCAGCGCCGTCTTGAGGCCGCTGAAGCTGTAGCCCAAATCCGGCAGGGCCGGAATGGGCAGCGGTTGCCGGCCGGCGCCGCCGCGCCGGGCCGCGTGATCCAAGAGCGGACCGCCGGGGTAGCCCAGCTCCAGCATGCGGGCTGCCTTGTCGAAGGCTTCTCCCGCTGCGTCGTCCCGGGTCCTGCCGAGGACCTGGAAGCGCCCGTGCTCAGGCATCAGCACCAGGTCGGAGTGCGCCCCCGAGACAACCAGCGCCAGCAGCGGCGGCTCGAGCTGCGCTTCCGTCAATCGGGCCGCGTAGACGTGGCCCCAGAGATGGTTGACACCCAAAACCTGGCGGTCCCAGGCAGTGGCCAAACCCTGGGCAAGTCCTGTGCCGACCAGCAGGCAGCCGGCCAGGCCGGGGCCGCGCGTCACCGCCAGCTGGTCGATCGCCGAGGGGCCCACACCGGCTTCCGCCAGAACCGCCTGCACCAGCGCCGGCAACCTCTCCAGATGGGCGCGCGCCGCCAGCTCGGGCACTACTCCGCCGTACGCCGCATGCTCGAGCAACTGAGTGTGGACGAACGAGCTCAGAATGCTGCGCCCGTCCTGGACCAGCGCAACCGAGCTCTCGTCGCAGCTCGACTCGAGGGCGAGTGTGAGGGTCAGCCGGAATCCTTGCCGGCCAGGCCGTCCAAGTTCAGCCCCAGAACGTCGTAGCCGTGTTCGTGGGCTTGGGCTTCGATGCGAGCCAGGTTCTCAGCGAAGACCCGGCGGAAGCGGCCTGAGTACATGGAGTCAGACCACATGACTATGGCGTCTTCTGCGTTGTCTGTGTAGTAACCGCGTCGGCGGCCGATGACCTTGAAGTCGAAGCCCTCGTACATGCGGATGGCGTTCAGATTCGACGCCCGCGCCTCGAGCGTCACCCATTTGGCGCCCAGCTTGAAACCGGCCACCAGGAGCGCTGCGAAGACTATGCGACCGAGGCCCTCATGTTGACGATCGTGGCGGACGCCAATGGTGGTCACATGCGCCTCATCGTGCATCCGCCAAAGCCCGCCGTAGCCGAGAAGATCAGCCCCGTCCGGCGGGTCCTGGCGGAGGACTATGTAGTAGGCGCTGTTCCGCGAGGACAGCTCGCGGAAGTACGCGTTGCGAGGCCACGGGCTGGAGAAAATCTGCCGCTCGATCCCCTGCACCTGCGGCACGTCAGCTTCCTTCATGCTTTCGATCGCCAGCTGGCGCCGGATAAGTACCACGTCGCTTAGGGCTGGCTGCGGCCGAGGGACTGCATGTATCGAAGCCTGACCGTATCATAGGTGAGTTCCTGCGCCCCTTCCAGGACCCGGCCGGCGCCCTCGCCGAACGTGCGCAGCTCCGCCTCCGGCAGCTGGCTCCGGCCGGCCTCGGTCACCGCCTGCTGCGTCGACGGGCGGAGCCAGCCGACCAGCGGCCAGCCTGCCGGTAGTTGGACAGGGGTGCCCACCGCTGCCACCTCGCCGGGCCCTGCGCGGAGCCAGTAAAGGCGGCCCCTCCCCGCCTCCACCACCGCAATCGTTTTTCGCCGCGCACGCGCCAGCTGAAGCTCCAGACTCCCGAAGCCGAGCAGCGGCAAGCTCAGACCCAGGGCCAGGCCGACGCCGTAGCTGGCGCCCAGCCGGAGGCCAGTGAAAGAACCGGGACCAAGGCCAACGGCTACAGCTGTCAGATCCTGCGGGGAGCTCAGTCTGCGCACAGCCTTGGCCAGCTCGCCGTCGCGCTGAGAGGGCAGCCGTGACTCGGCCACCACTCTTCCCGCCGACAGGACTGCGAGGCCCGTCTCCGCCGAGGAGCTGTCGATCACCAGGACCAATGTTCGGGCGCTCCTGTCAAAGTCAGCCGGCGGAGTGAACGCCCCAGTACCTCGAATTTCAACCTGGCCACCCCTGGCCAGGAGAGGCGGTCCCCCCACTCGATGGCGGCCGCGCCGACTTCGAGCATCTCCTCCAGGCCAAGATCAGCTATATCGCTTGGATGCGCCAACCGGTAGAGGTCGACGTGAGCCAGCGGCACACGCCCTGGGTAGAGCCGGAGCAGCTGGAAGGTGGGGCTCAGCACGTCTCCGACGAAGCCCGCTCCTCGCGCCAGACCGCGCACGAAGGTGGTCTTGCCCGCGCCAAGTTCGCCATTCAGGAGGAGGACGTCGCCGGCCTGCACGGAGGTTCCGAGACGCTCGCCTGCCGCCTCAGTCTCGGCCTCCCCGTGACTCACCAGCTCAGCTGGAGAGGTGATCGTAGCCCCGCCCCGCCAGCTGGACCTCCGCACCGTCAGCGTCCAGAACCACTACGCCACCGCCGCTGGTGAGCTGGCCCACAACCTGCACACCGGCTGGGAGGGGCGCCGGACCGCAGCAGAGCAGCTCCACCTCCTCCCCGTTGACGATCGCGGCTTGGGCACTGGCGCCGCCCGCCAAGGGCACGTCATTGAGGCGCAGCGTTGCACCCACACCAGCCGCGGCGGCGAACTTGTCAAGCTCGCGCACGAGGCCGTCGGAGATGTCGCCGCTGCAGAGCCCGGCGGCGGCCAGCCGGGCACCGAACTGAAGACGCGGGCGCGGCCTGGTCCAGGCCAAAGACGCTGCTCCCAGCGGGCCCGTGACTCCCACGCTCCACCCCGCGCGCACCGATGCGCGTGCCTTTGGCTCCACCCACGTGGAGCCGAGCAGCATGAGTGTGAGGGAGGCATCATGCGGGGCGCGGGTGGTGTCGCCGCCCACCAGTTTCAGGCCCACCTCCCGAGCCAGCTCGGCCAGGCCGCCATAGACGCCGCCTGCGGTCTCCGCCGTCCAGCTCACCGGAAGCGAGAGGGAGACCATGCAGTAGGTGGGACGCGCTCCCTTGGCGGCAAGGTCGCCCAGCGCAAAGCAAAGCGCGCGCCAGCCCACGTCGGTCGGATCCTGGCGGTCCAGGTCAAAGTGGACGCCTTCGACCGACGTGTCGCAGCTGGCGATCGTGTAGCTGCCGTCCGGCTCCCGCCAGGCGGCCGCGTCGTCGTCCCCGGCCCCGATCACCAGCTTGCCCGATCTCCCGGCCAGGTGCGGCTTGAGCCGCTCCAGAAAGCTCAGCTCATCCATCGGCGAGCGCCTCCCTGAAGGCTCTGGCTGCCTGTTCGGGCTCGGCAGTTTGGCTCAGGCCGCCGATGACACTGACCCGCCGGAGGCCCCGCCTCTTCAGCTCGCCCAACCTGCCAAGCGTGATGCCGCCGATAGCGAACACAGGCAGCTGCGTCTCGCTCGAGATGCGGGCGATGGCGGCCGGGCCGAGAACCGGCTTCAGGGGCTTCTCGGCGGTCGTGAAGGCAGGCCCACACCCAATGTAATCGGCACCCTCGGCCTCGGCCGCCCGCGCTGTGCGAGACGCCCCGGCGCTGGCGCCCACCACCAGCTCAGAGCCGACCAGGCGGCGAGTGGCCGGTAAAGAAAGATCCTCCTCGCCGACGTGCACCCCGTCAGCCCCGCAGAGGAGGGCGATGTCCACCTGATCGTTCACCAGGAAGAGCACCTGGGCCTCGGCGCAGCGCGAGGCGAGGGAGCGGGCAAGCTCCAGCAGCGTGTCCCGCCCCAGGCCTTTGTGGCGGAGTTGGATCAGGTCGACACCGCCCCGGAGCCAGGCACGGACCAGCGCTTCGACGGCGGCCGGCTCAGCGCTGGGCGTGATGGCGTACAGGCGAGCTGCGGCCAGCTTGCGAGCGCGGTCCTCCCTCATGCACTGGACTTTAGCGACCGCCTGAGAGGGCGGTTGAGCCAAAGGCACGCGGGACGGACAAGGCTGAGGCGGGACCCTGCCGCCAGGAGGATCCATGGTCGCCTGTACTCTGGCCGGACGTTGAGTCTGAATCTGCTGGACGTCGCCATTGTGGCTGTGCTGGGCGCTCTCATCTACGACAGCCTGCGCCGTGGGTTTCCCGGCTACCTCTCCGAGTTGATCTCGCTGGGTGCCGGACTGCTGCTCGCCTTTGTGCTCTACAGGCCGCTGGCCGGTCTGCTGGACCGCCTCCTTCACGTGGGGCCGCTGCTCGCTGGCTTCGGCATGTTCCTGCTCCTCATGGCCCTCGTCCATGGCCTCGTCCTGCCGCCGTCCCTCCGGCTGGCGAGCTGGCTGGGCAAGCGACTCTCAGCCCTGACGCCCGGCGCCTACGCCGCGCTCGGCGTCATCCCGGCCGCAGGTCTGGCTGTCATAATCGTCTTTCTCCTGATCGGCAGTCTGGCGGTGTTTCCGGGCAGCTCCTCCGCCTGGGTGCAGGGCTCAATGCTGGGCAGGGCCGTCGACGGCCGCGCGGGCGGGCTGAAGGGGCCTCTGCGCCAGCTTCTGCTTGCCGGACCCTCCAACCAGCGCATCATAGTCAGCGAGCCGCCCTCCAATCCGGGCGAGGACGCCTTCTTCAAACTGCATTTTCCCGCCTCTATGCAGGTAACAGTGGCACCCGATGACGAGGCAGCAATGCTGAACAAGCTCAACTCCGCGCGACACGACAACGGCCTCTCGAGCATTCGCCTGGACGCCGCGCTCCGCGAGGTCGCCCGGGCCCACAGTAAGGACATGTACGCTCGGCACTACTTCTCTCATCAGACCCCTGACGGCAAGACCCCATACGACCGGCTTCGCGAGGGCAGGATCACATATGTGACAGCGGGTGAGAATTTGGCCTTTGCGCCGGACGTGGACAAGGCGTGGGAGTCACTGATGAGCAGTCCCGACCACCGCGCCAACATCCTCAACCCCGACTTCCGCTGCGTCGGCATCGGCGCCTACAAAGGCGAGGACGGCTTCGAGGAGATGTTCACCCAAGACTTCACCGACTGTGCGAAATAGCGCCGCAGCGCCGGGCCGTCAGGTTGCCGGCGATGGGTCGATAGGCCGGGTTCATCCCGGCCGGAACCCGATGCCCGTCAGTGCACAGTCATGCGGCCGCCCTGATCCCGGACCATCCGTCCTTGAGCAAACCGATCGTCAAACGCAGACCCGGAGGGGTTCCGGAAGGGGAGGCCTGCCTCCCCTTGCTCGTTTAAGCGGGGATGGGTTCCCGCGAGTCGAGCGGCAGCGACCGGCTCGGTCGCTGCTGGAACAGCAGCTCCTGAGCTCGGTAGAGGACCTCCATCATGGCGTCGACACGATAGCGCGCCTCCAACGGTTCCGCGGTCGGGGGAAGGGCGCTCAGAACCGCCTCCGCGTGGCGCCGGAGCACAGCAGGCACACGGTCCGTCCCTCTGACGTTGAGTTCCTCGAGTTCGGCGATCATCTCATCTGTCGCTCGGATCAGCTGGCCCTGCCGCGACTGCGCGATTCGGCGCCGCCGCGTTTCCAGCTCCAGACGACCAATGTCGGTGTTGGCATCCTCTATCCTGGCCATGGCTTTCACAGATACGTAACCGGAGATGGTGCGGATCACTTCCAGCCAGGGCGGGCAGGAACCGAAAAGTGGAGAGGGCTTCAGCCCAGGATCTGGCTCAGTCGCTCCCGCAGTTGCGCAGGAGCCGTGCTCTGATCGCAGCACCTCTTGACCAACCGTTTCATCCCGACCTGGAGGTCAAACAGATCCTCACAGGGCGCGCAGTCGCTCAAGTGCTGCCGCACCTCCGCCATCTCCCCTTCATTCAACTCGCGGTCCACGAAGCCTTCGAGCTTCTCCAAACATTTCCCACAGTTCACTCTCAGGATTCTCCCTTGCCCTCGCTGACTATGCCTGCCTCTCTGGCGTAGCGCAGCAGTGACCTCTGCAACTGGCGGCGGGCGCGGTGAAGACGCGACATCACGGTTCCTATCGGGACGCCCATAACCTCCGCCGCCTCCTTGTAGGCGAAGCCCTCGACGTCGACCAGCAGCACCACCTCGCGGTGCAGCTCGGGAAGCTGCTCGACAGCGTCGATGACCTCCTGCGCGGCAATGCCATCCAGCACGTCCGCCTCCGGTTGGGCGCCGACGTCGGGCAGGGTGTCGTAGAGGGACATCTCGCTGTCACCGTCCAGGCTGAGCGCCTCTGGCCGGCCGCGTCGGAACCGGTCCCAGAACAGGTTGCGCATGATGGCGAAGAGCCACGCCTTCATGTTCGTCCCGCGCCTATAGCTGTGCTGGTAGCGCAGGGCCCTCACATACGTGTCCTGGACCAAGTCCTCGGCCTTGGCCGGATCCCGGGTCAGGCGCAGAGCTGTGCGGTAAAGCGTATCCAGGTACCCGATTGCCTCCTGTGTGAAGCTGGCGTCAGCCGCGCCGGCGGACTGCGGCTCGGGCTCGCGGGAGACCGGTTCGGGCAGTCCGAGCCCAGCTTCCTTCGCTTCCTCTCTCACGGCAAGCAGTGTAGACACGCTGCTCTGCCGAACGTTGCGCGGCAGCAGTCTATTCCTGGTAGCGCCTGATGACGCGCCTGCCGATCGAGGCCAGCACTTCATACGAGTTGGTGCCGGCGTGTCCGGCGACTTCCTCGGCGCTGATCCCGTCGCCGATGAGAGTCGCCCAATCCCCTGCCCGCACCTCTTCGCCCCCCGTAACGTCGGCGGTCATCTGGTCCATGCTGATGCGGCCGATGACCGGGCGTCGCTGGCCGCGAATTACCACGTCCCCGCGGCCAGATCGAGCTCGCATGACGCCGTCCGCGTAACCGGCGGCGATTACTGCAACCCGGCTGGACCGCTCAGCCCGCCACGTGCGGTCGTAGCCGACTGAGCTGCCAGCCGTAATCTCCCTCACCTGCGTCACCCGCGCCTGAAAGGTCAGCGCGGGCCGCAGAGACGGCCATTCACAGCCGTAGAGGGCGATTCCTATCCGGACGGCGTCCAGCTGCAGTTCGGGATGCCTGAGGGCAGCGCAACTGTTAGCGGCATGGCGCAGACCGGGCTCGACTTGAAGCTGCTCAAGGACTGAGACGAAGCGGCTGTACTGCTCGCGGGTGAAGGCCGCATCGCTGTCCGAGGCGGCGAAGTGGGTGTAGACGCCACCGAGTGCGAGCCGGTCAGAGCCTGCGATCCGCCTGGCCAGCTGCGGCGCCTCCGCCAGGCTGCAGCCGAGCCGACTCATACCGGTGTCTACCTTCAGCTGCACGCTGAGACGCGAGCCGGCGGGAACCGCTTGCTCCAACGCGCCCGCCAGCTCCCAGCTGTGACAGGCCACTGAACAGCGCACCGAGGCGGCTGCGGGAGCGTCGTCAGGGGTGAGCCCGCCCAATACCAACAGGCGCTCGGGCGGAGCCAGGCCGCGGAGTTCCAGGGCTTCCGGCAGAGTTGAAACGGCAAGGCCCCAGGCGCCCGCCTCCAGGGCTGCCCGCGCCACGGGCGTGGCCCCGTGGCCATAGCCGTCTGCCTTTACCACGGCGATGCAGTGCGTGGTCGGCTTGAGACCGCTACGCACTGTGTTTAGATTAGCGGCAATTGCGCCCAGATCGACCGAGGCCACCCGCTGCGCTGGCGGCAGCTCCGCCATCAGTAGCCGCCTTCCCGCAGCACCTTCATGACCAGCGGGATCTCGCCCAGCAGATCGGAGGCGAGAAGGCCCGATTCGCCCAGCCTGCGGCTCAACCGGCGGCCCGCCTCGGCGTGGACGTAGACTGCGGTGACTGCCGCCTCTAACGGCTGGCAGCCCTGGGCCAGCAGGGCTGCCACCAGCCCTGTGAGGACGTCGCCAGTCCCACCTGTTGCCAGCGCCGGGACCTCGTGGGGATCCTCGGAGATCGGCCCGTCCGCGCGACAGACCAGGGTTCGGGCTCCCTTCAGCACAACGGTCGCGCCACTCTGCCGCGCAGCCTGGCGGACGGCTGCCGGGCGATCCGCCTGGATCTGCTCGGTGCTGCGGTTCAGCAGCCGGCCGAGCTCCCCCGGGTGGGGCGTCAGCACGCGAGTCGGCCCCAGCTTGGCAAAGAGACGGCGGTTTTCAGCCAGCGCATTGAGCGCGTCAGCGTCTATGACGAGGGGCACCTCCGCCTTGGCGATCACCTCGTAGACCATGCGCCACGTGGAGCGATCACGGCCCAAGCCGGGACCTATGTAGCCGGCCGCCGCCGCGCGCAATTGGCGCAGCACGCCATCCGCTGCTGCGTGGCTGATGGCTCCTGGCGCCGCCTCCGGGAGCCTATTGGCCATGACCTCCGTGCACTTGACGGCCAGAATCGGATAGAGGCTCTCAGCCACCAGCAATCTCACCATCCCCGCCCCAGAGCGGGCGGCCGAAGTGGCCGAGAGGAATGCTGCCCCGGTCAGCCCCAGACTGCCAGCGACGCCCACTACCGTTCCGAACGAGCCCTTGTGCGCCTGAGGAGGCCGCTGTGGCAGCACCACCGCGTCGGGCGCCGGGAGTGGTTCCTCCTGAACGCTTGCCAGAGCAAGGCTGGCGCTGGCGACTGCGATCCCCGCCTGGTGCGTGATGCTGAGGGCGATCTTCGGCTGCTGACTGGCGTGCGCAGAACCTGTCTCAAGCAGGCGGACCCGAGGAGCGCCGTCGGGCCCGGGCAGGATCTCGATGTGGCGGCGCGGGTAGCGGATTGGCGTGCCCGTGAAGCACTTGATCACCGCCTCCTTGGCCGCCCAGCGTCCAGCCAGCTTCTCACTCCGGCCGCGGCAGTAGGCGAGCTCGGCGGCCGTGAAGGTCTTCTTCAGGAAGCCCGCACCTGAGCGCCTGACCGCCAGTGCCATTCGCTCCACCCCGCACACGTCCACCCCAACAGTCCTGATCACCCCACCGAGCCCCGCAATGGCGACCTCAGCCCGTCATCTTCTGGGCTGGCGTTAGGTCGATAGGCCGGGTTCATCCCGGCCGGTACCCGACCTCGGTCACGGCACCGATGCCGGCTTCAGGAGGAGCAACTGGCGCAGACACTTATCTGAGGCTAAGCACAAACCCGGTGGGGATTCGGAAGGGGAGGCCCGCCTCCCCCTTGCTCCGTCACTCCACGGTTACGGATTTCGCCAGGTTGCGGGGGTGGTCCACATCTTTGCCCAACTCCAGCGCCACGTAGTAGGCGAAGACCTGGAGCGCGACACTGGCCAGAACCGCGGAGGTGAGCTCGTCCGCGCGAGGGATCACCAGGACGTCGGTGGCCAGCCCCTGCAATTCGGCCTCCCCTTCACTGACGACAGCCAGGACTGGCGCGTCGCGGGTCACGAACTCATGCACGTTGCTGATCATCTTCTCGCGGGTAGAGCTCTCAGTACAGATCGCGACGACTGGGAACAGGGGGTCCAACAAAGCGATCGGACCGTGCTTCGCCTCTCCGCCGGAAGAGCCTTCGGCGTGGATGTAGCTGATCTCCTTCAACTTGAGAGCACCTTCCAACGCGACGACGTGACCGAGACCCCGCCCCACGTACATGAAGTTGCGGTAATGGGCGTAGCGGTGAGCCAGTCGGGCGATGTCCGGCTCCGACTGGAGGAGACGCCGGATCTGCTCAGGCAGCGCTCGCAGGCTGCTGGCCAGCTCCTGCCGGCGCTCGATCGGCAGTCGGCCGCGGCCGCCTGCCAGCCGGAGAGCGAGGAGGGCCTGGCTGACCACGTGAGCAATGAAGGTCTTGGTGGAGGCAACGCTGATCTCGGGCCCGGAATTGAGGTAGATGGCGCCGTCGGCGTCACGCGCGGCGCTGCTGCCCACCACGTTGGTGACAGCAACACTGAGCGCTCCACGCGCCCGAGCCAGGTTCAACCCGACGAGGGTGTCAGCAGTCTCACCCGACTGGGTGATCACCACAGCGAGATCGTCCTCTGTTACGGTCGGCCGGCGGTAGCGAAACTCGGAGGCGTCGATTGCTCGCGCCGGCAGGCCTGCCCAGTCCTCGATCAGCTGCTCCCCGGCCAGCGCCGCGTGCAGCGAGGTACCCATGCCCAGCAGCAGCACCTGGCGGCAGGTGCGGAAACGCTCGGAGGGCACGTCGAATTCAGCGAAGTGCACGTTGCCAGCCTCGTCCAGCCGGCCGCGCAGCGTATTCGCAACCGCGTCCGGCGTCTCGTGGATCTCCTTCAGCATGAAATGGGCGAAGCCGCCCTTCTCGGCCTGGCTCACGTCCCAGTCGACGTGCACTATCTTGGCCTCCACGGGGCGACCATCCAGAGTCGAAACCTGGGCGCCAAGCGCTGTTACCGCCGCCAGCTCACCTTCGCCCAGAATCAGCGCTCGCTTGGTGTAGGGAATGATCGCGGTTATGTCAGAGGCTATGAAGTTCTCCCCTTCGCCTAGACCCACTACAAGAGGTGCGTTGAGACGGGCACCGACCAGCAGGTCAGGGTCATCAAGGCAGAACATGGCCAGGGCGTAGGCACCGCGCAGCCGCTGTAGAGCCTGGCGGACGGCCGCCAGAAAATCACCCCTGTAGTACTGCTCGATCAAATGCGGCACAACCTCGGTGTCGGTGTCCGAGAGGAACTCGTGCCCGGCCGCCGACAGCTCTGCCTTGAGCTCTGCAAAGTTCTCGATGATGCCGTTGTGCACGACAGTGATCCGGCCTGTGCAGTCGGCATGGGGGTGAGCGTTCACAGTGGTGGGCTTGCCGTGCGTGGCCCAGCGGGTGTGGCCGATGCCCAGATGGCCGCTGGGTGCCTGTCCCCACAGCTTCTCGATCAGAAGATCAACCTTGGCCTCGCTCTTGGTCAGACTCGTCGTCTGCTGGCCCGTCTCCAGCACCGCCAAGCCGGCGGAGTCATAGCCCCTGTACTCAAGCCGCTTCAGCGCCTCGAGCAGGATGGGCGTCGCTTCCCGCGGCCCGAGGTAACCGATGATGCCGCACATTAAATGTTCACCTGAGACACTCTCATTCTGGTCTGGCTGCTCAACTCCCTCACCTGAACGTCCGGCTGCTTGAGATGGTTACCCACTGGCGGTCGGAGAAGGAGAGGGGCTGGGTCCGGGTGGCGGGCTGGGCGCCGCGCAGTTGAAGGCCCGGTTCATGCTGAGGGTGATCTTCGCGCTCTTGGGTGTGATGCTGACCTGGTCCGGCGCGCGCAGCGCGACAGTGTACGTCCGGTTGGCGTTGAGGCCTGTGATATCGATCGGGTCGGTCGAGACATCGTTGAGCTTCGCCACGGCGTCGGCCGGCCCCTGCACGGTTACGAACTGGCCTGGCAAATAGTCGACGCGGGCGATCGCAAAGCCGCACGCCTGGGTGCCCGTGATGGTGGGGGTGATGGGCACTGTCTTGGTTTGAGTGCCGCCCTGGGTGTCGATCCGCACGGTTACGCGCGGGGGCGTCCAGCTCGGAGCTGGGAAGCGGTTGAGCTGGCTCAAGTCAACTGGGCGACCGCGCTGCTGGAAAAGAACGCGCTGGCTGGGCGTCTCGATGGTCGCGGCTGTGGAGATCGGCGCGTCGTAGAGGACATAGGCGCTGAGGTCGTTCAGATCGCTCGCTGCCGAGGTTACCGAAACCTTGCAGGGGCCCTGGTCGTTACCGCAGACCGCGGCGCTGGTCTTGACCTGTATGCCCGGACTGACTTTGGGCGTTTGCACCTCGATGTCCAGGTCAGCTGTCTGCATGGCTTCTATGCTCACTGTGATGGGTACCGAGGCAGAGCGGAGAGTGACGCCGGAGGGCACATCAGCCGGTCTAGCGTAGAAGGTCTGATTCGGCCCCGGGTGTGCCTTCTGCAAATCCAGGCTGACGCCCGCGGCAGTCGCGCGGTAGCGCTCGACCGCGTCCCGCAAGCCGACCACCGGCACAGTGACAGTCGTTTGATACTGCGTCAGCACGAGCTTGTTGCCGCTGGGCAGGTTGTACTGCACTTTGGCGCTCACGCTCTGCACCTCGAGCGGGTTCTCGGAGAAGGCGAGCGCACCCAACAACGCGAGCGTGAGCGCCAGCGCCAGCGCCTTGAGCCGCCAATTGGCGACTATCCCGCTCACCTGTAGAACCTCGTCTGAAGGAAGCGCCAGTTGGGCAGGTTCGGGCGACCGGAACCCTCCGGCTGGCTGCGCTGAAGGCTCCCCGTGAGCCTGGCGCGGAGCCCGTCGGCGTCCAGGTTGCGGGTGATGTTTCCATTCTCGACCACGGAGATTCCACCCGTTTCTTCCGAGACGACCAGCAGGAGCGCGTCGGAGGCCAGAGACAGCCCTATCGCAGCTCGGTGCCGGGTGCCCAAACGCTCGTGGATGACCGACTCATCGGCGAGCGGCAGAAGGCAGCCGGCGGCCAGAATGGTGTTGCCGCGGACGATCACCGCGCCGTCGTGGAGGGGCGAGTTGGGGAAGAAGATCGTCTGGAGAACCTCCGCTGACAGCTCGGCATTGAGGCGCACGCCTGTGCTGGCGTAATCGGCCAGACCGGTGTCTCGCTCGAAAGCAATGAGAGCGCCAGTGCGCCGAGCGGAAAAGCGTTCGGCCGAGCGGATCGACTCCGCTATGGAGCGATTGAACTGCTGGCTGGAGTAGGTGCTGAGACGAGGCAGGTTGCCGATTCGGCGGCCGACGACGTCGAGCATGCGGCGCAGTTCGGGCTGGAACAGCACAACTATCGTGATGACCAGGACGGAAGCGGCGTTTTGGAACAGCCAGCCGAGCAGGATGAGATGGAACTGGGTAGCGACCAGCCCGAGAATGGCCAGTACCACCAGGCCGACGATGAGCTGGGTCGCCTGCGTGCCGCGCACCAGACGCAGGGCCTGATAGAGGATGAAGGCAACCACTATCACGTCCACCAATTCCAGCGGTCCTACCCGAGCCAGGATCGCGAGGAACTGCGCGAGCGCAGCGCTGAGCGCCTCCATCAGGGCTCCGCCTGAAAGAGCAACGCAAGCAGCGCCATCTGGACGTGAAGACGGTTCTCCGCCTGGTCGAAGACGCGCGACTGTGGGCCCTCCAGTACCGCCTCGGAAACCTCCTCCCCCCTATGGGCGGGCAGGCAGTGCATGAAGATCGCCTGGGGAGCGAGCTGCATTACTTGCTCATCGACCTGATACTCGAGAAATTCCCGCCGACGGTGCCCGGCTTCGGACTCCTGGCCCATCGAAGTCCATACATCTGTATAGACGATCGAGGCGCCGGATACGTTCGACAGATCTGCGCTGACCTGAACTGCGGGGGCGGCAGCCTCAGATTCCGGGCGCGGTCGGTAGCCGGGGGGACAGATCACCACTAGCTGAAATCGCAGAAGCGTCGCCGCCTCCATCAAGGACTGGACCACGTTATTGCCGTCTCCGACGAAGACTACCTTCGTCGAGGCGTCCAGGCGTCCCACAGCCTCGCGCATTGTCATCAGGTCGGCCAGCACCTGACAGGGGTGCGACGCGTTAGTCAGCGCGTTTATCACAGGCCCTCGGCAGCCGTTCGCAAGAGCCAGGAGGTCGGCGTGATGGAAGAGTCTGGCGACTATTCCGTCAACGTAACGGTCCAGCACTCTGGCCACATCTGCGGCCGTTTCCCTCCTGCCGATGCCGATCTCATCATCCTGCAGGGTGACCGCGCGGCCGCCGAGCCGGTTGATCGCCACTTCGAAGGAGACGCGGGTGCGGATTGATGGCTTCTGGAAAAGCAGAGCCAGACTCTTGCCGGCCAGCGGTGTCCCCGACCAGCGTCCGCGCTTGATGGCGGCCGCCAGATCGAGAATGCGCTCAAGCTGCTGGCGCTGCAGCTGCGCCAAATCGAGAAAGTCGGCGCCGACCAGGCTCTGCAATCGGCTGGTCACCATGCAGACACTAACGCTAAGCGGAGCGCTTACGTTCCCCGTCCATCTCCCCGGGTGCATACCCCACGCGCATCAGCGTCAACCCCCGCGCCGGCGCGCTGGCCGGCGCCAGCTGCGGGTCGCGGTCCGCTAGCAACTGCGCCAGCCAAGCCGGCTCCCGGCGCCTCGCGCCGATCACCCGCAGGGCGCCGGCGATGCCGCGGATCTGGCCCCGCAGAAATCCCTCGCCGCTGATCATCAGGTCCACCAGATCGCCTTCACGAACTATCTCCGCCTCCCGCACCGACCGCGTGCGTTTGCGCAGCGGCTCAGCGGCTGCGCAGAATGCCGTCCAATCGTGCCTGCCGATGACCGCGGCCACCGCCTGGGCCATGGCCCCCTCGTCCAGCCGGCGGTGCACATGCCAGCACTGATGGCGAAACAGGGCAGGGCGGGCTCGTCGATCGAACCAGCGGTAGCGGTAGACGCGCTCTCGCGCTGAGTAGCGGGCGTGGAAGCCGGTCGGCGCCAGCTCGGCCGCGACCACGCTCACATCCGGCGGCAAGCGAGCGTTGAGGGCCTCTCTCAGTCGGTCGACGGACAGGCGACCGGAATATTCGAAGCTGGCGACCTGGCCCAGCGCATGCGCTCCCGAATCAGTGCGGCCCGCACCGTGAACTGTGGTCTTTGCCCCGGTGAGATGAAGCAGCGCTGCCCGCAGCTCACCCTCGACAGAGCGATGCTTGGGTTGCAGCTGCCAGCCGTAGAAGTCAGTGCCGTCGTACTCGAGGACGAGCTTGACGGTGGCTGCTTCTGAGTCGGCTAGCGCTTGGTGTACTGGGGCGCCTTGCGAGCCCGCTTCAGGCCGTACTTCTTGCGCTCCTTCATTCGAGCGTCACGGGTGAGCAGGCCCGCCCGTTTCAGCACTGGGCGGAGGCTCTCGTCGAAGTCGATGAGTGCCCGGGCGATACCGTGAGCCACCGCTCCGGCCTGGCCGGAGACCCCTCCGCCATCAACCTTGACGCTGATGTCGAAGCGACGCAGGTTGTCAGTCAACCGAAGCGGGTTCAGCGCTGCCGTCTCCAACGTGCGCCGGCCCAGGTAGTTGAGCGGAGCCTTCTCGTTGATCAAGATGCGGCCACCGCCGGGCGCCAGCCTGACTCGGGCGATTGCCGTCTTGCGTCGGCCGACGGCGCCGGTGTACTGCTGTTCAGCCAACCTGCATGTCCCCTTTCTGGTTGAAGGTGATGGCCTTGGGCCCCTGGGCCTGATGGGAGTGCTCACCGCCCGCGTAAACGCGAAGCCGAGCCAGCATGGCCGCGCCCAGTGTGTTGCCTTGAAGCATTCCCCGGACCGCGTTCTTGATAGCAAACGTGGCATCGCGTTGGCTTTGCTCGCTATATGTGCGTGTGCGCAGTCCGCTCGGATAGCCGGTGTAGCGCGTGTACTGCTTGTCAGACGCCTTGCTGCCAGTCACTACCGCCCGAGCCGCGTTGAGCACTATTACGTGGTCGCCCGTGTTCAAGTGGGGAGTGTAGGTCGGCTTGTGCTTTCCCTTCAGCAGCTTGGCGACGTTGCTGGCCAGGCGACCGACCGGAATTCCTGTCGCGTCGACCACGTACCAGTCGCCCTTCAGGTCTTCCTGCCGCGCGGTCCAGGTCTTGAACTTGGCCATCAGTCCACCAACTCGATGATGACCATCGGAGCGGCGTCCCCCAGCCGGGGACCCTTGTGAATGATCCGGGTGTAGCCGCCCGGCCGCTCGCGAAAGCGTGGCATGAGGTTGCTGAACAATTTGTCGGCCACCCCACTATCCGAAATATCCTCCGCCACGCGTCGGCGGGCTGCCACGTCGTCAGCTTTGGCAGTCGTGATCAGCCGGTCGACCCAGCGCCGCAACTCCTTGGCCTTGGCCTCGGTAGTGGTGATTCGCCCCGAGTCGAGCAGGGCTGTGCACAGGTTGCGCATCAGCGCCTTGCGCTGGTTGTGGTTGCGGTTGAAGTGGCGGCCACTCTTCAGGTGTCTCATGGGGGTTCTACGACACTAGCTGAAGATGGTGTCCATCTGACCTGGCTCGACGAAGCCTTTCTCCACGAGCCTTTCCCGGATCTCATCGAGCGACTTCTTCCCGAAGTTACGCAGGCTGAGAAGCTCCTCCTCCTTCCGGCTGAGCAGCTGGCCTATCGTGTTGATGTCGTTAGCACGCAGGCAGTTGTAGGCGCGCACCGAGAGGTCGAGATCCTCGATGGCTATCTGGTCCAACCGGTTGCGCCCAGACTCGCCCGGCTGGCCGGTGGGAGCTGCGAGCTGGATGTTCTCGCCGAACTGGGTGAAGAGCTCCAGGTGTCGCGTGAAGAGAGAAGCGGCGCTGCTCACCGCCTCCTCCGGGCTCAGGGTGCCATCCGTCCAGACCTCCAGGTTGAGCCTGTCGTAGTCGGTGGACTGGCCTACGCGCGTCTTCTCGACCACGAAGTTGGCCTTGGTGACCGGCGAGAAGATGGCGTCGATCGGGATCACCCCGATCGGCTGGGCCTCATGCTTGTTGCGGTCGGCGGGCACGTAACCCTTCCCCCGCTCCACCGTGAGGTCGATTCGGAGCCGGCCCTTCTCGGCCACAGTGGCCAGGTACAGATCGGGGTTCACCACCCCCACATCGGCGTTGGGCTCGATGTCCGACGCGTGCACTTCAGCCGGGCCGGCCGCATCGAGCCGGATGCTCACAGGATCCTCGGTGTAGCTCTTGAGGCAGAGCTGCTTAAGGTTGAGGATCAGCTCCGTCACGTCCTCCTTCACGTGAGGGACGGAGGTGAACTCATGGGCGATGCCGTCGATCTGAATTGAGGTCACGGCGGCGCCCCAAAGCGAGCTCAGGAGGACGCGGCGCAGTGTGTTGCCCAGCGTCGTACCGAAGCCGGGCTCCAGCGGCTCGATCTCGAATTTACCGTAGCGGTCGTCGCCCTCCAGCTTATGAACCTGGGGCGTC
Organism: Candidatus Dormiibacter inghamiae; assembly: GCA_016464825.1. Classification (GTDB taxonomy): domain Bacteria; phylum Chloroflexota; class Dormibacteria; order Dormibacterales; family Dormibacteraceae; genus Dormiibacter; species Dormiibacter inghamiae. The sequence goes on from JAEKNQ010000013.1 coordinate 90,071, forward strand.
ACCATCATCTGCGTGTCAATCGCCAAAGAAAACTCCTCTAAGAGATGGAACCAGCGGACCTGCCACTATTCGGCTGCTGCGGTCCACTAGCGTGAGTAGAACTCAACTATCAGTTGTTCCTCGACACCACTCTCCATCTCTTCGCGTTCCGGCAGAGTGAGCAGCTTGCCGGACTGATCGGAGTCGTTGAAAGCGAGCCAGGAGGGCACTGTGCGAGCTTGGGAAGCGTCGCGCGCGACGGCTATCACAGCGCTGTCCGCGGCGCGCACCTTGAGCACGTCGCCTGGCTTCAGCTGGTAGGCGGGAACGTTGACGGTGCGGCCGTTGACCTCGAAATGCCTGTGGGAGACAAGCTGTCGCGCCTGCTTGCGGGAGGCGCCCAGGCCCAGCCTGTAGACGACGTTGTCCAGGCGCAGCTCGAGATGCCGGAGCAGGTTGAGGCCGGTGACGCCGGGCTGGCGCTCCGCCATCTCGAAGTAGCGCCGGAACTGCCGCTCGAGCAGACCGTATGTGCGCCGCGCCTTCTGCTTGGCCCGCAGCTGGACGCCATAGTCGGAGACCTTCCGACGCCGCGCCATGCCGTGCTGACCGGGCGGCACAGCTCGGCGCTCGATGGCGCACTTGGGTGTGTAGCAGCGCTCACCCTTGAGGTAGAGCTTGGCGCCTTCCCGCCGGCAGAACCGACAGACCGGCCCGTGGTAGTTAGCCATCGGTCAGCCTTCCCTCCAAAACGGCGAGTCCCGATTGAGCGGGTTGCTCATACCCGCCGTCTCTTGGGTGGGCGGCAGCCGTTGTGTGGGATAGGCGTCACGTCGGTGATGGCGCTGACCTCCAGCCCGGCGCCCTGGAGCGAGCGAATCGCCGCCTCGCGACCTGAGCCTGGCCCGCGCACGAACACCTCCACAGTGCGCATGCCGTGATCCATCGCTCGCTTGGCTGTCGCCTCAGCTGTCATCTGAGCGGCGTAGGGTGTCGATTTGCGGCTGCCCTTGAAACCCTGAGCGCCAGCCGAACCACAGGCAAGCACGTTCCCCTGCACGTCAGTGATGGTCACTATCGTGTTGTTGAAAGTGCTCTGGACGTGCGCCTGGCCGATCGCCACGTTCTTCTTCTCGCGGCGGCGAGTGCGCACTCCCTTCTTCTTCTGCTTGGCCAAGCTCTTATAGACCCCCTCTTACTTGCCTTTCTTCTTCCGGCCGGCGACCGCGCGCTTGGGGCCGCGCCGGGCCCGGGCGTTGGTGCGGGTGCGCTGGCCGCGGACCGGCAGGCCACGCCGGTGACGAGCGCCTCGGTAGGAACCTATCTCGCTCAGCCGCTTGATGTTCATGGCCACTTCTCGGCGCAGATCGCCCTCGATCAGGACCTCTTTGTCCTGAGCCAGACGATCGATCACCTGCCGCATGCGCCCCAATTCCTCGTCGCTGAGCTCCTTGACGCGCGTGTTCACATTTACGTTCGCCAGCCGGAGCAGCCGCTCGGAAGTGGTGCGGCCGATGCCGTGGATGTAGGTGAGTGAGATGACCACCCGCTTGTCGTTGGGAATGTCGACCCCTGCCAGACGAGCCACTTTCTCAGCCCTGCCTTTGCTTGTGCTTCGGATTAACGCAGAGCACGCGGATGACACCCTCGCGCTTGATCACCTTGCACTTGGGGCACATCTTCTTCACCGACGGTCTGACCTTCATCTCTTGATTTCCCGGATTCTTCCTCGCGACCTATCGCTCTCCGACAGCTCCACAGTCACTCGCTCCCCCGCCAGAAGGCGGATGAAGTGAGTCCTCGGGCGGTCGGCGACGTGAGCCAGGACCTTGGCCCCGTTCTCGAGCTCGACCCGAAACATTCCGTTGGGGAGTGGCTCCAGCACGCGGCCCGCGACGACGTCACGGGCCTGGGGCACGAACAATTAGTGTACCGCATGGCCGCCGCCAGGTGTAGTGGGTCAGACGGCGATCCGGCCCGAGCTGGCGGCATCCAGAGCCGTGAGCACCTGCGGGCCCTGAGCGGTGATCGCGACTGTGTGCTCGACGTAGGAGGAGAGCAGCCCGTCGCTGGTGCAGACAGTCCAGCCATCAGGCTTGATGTAGACCTCCGGCGCACCCTGGTTGACCATCGGCTCGATGGCCAGGGTCATGCCAGGCTTCAGCTCAGGTCCTGAGCCCGCCCGGCCGAAATTGGGCACCTGGGGCGCTTCGTGCATCTGGCGGCCGATCCCGTGACCGACGAACTGCCTGATTACTGAAAAACCGTTCTGCTCGGCGTGTCTCTGGACGGCTGCGGAGATGTCGCCCAGACGCCCGCCGGGCTGGGCGTGCTGGAGGGCGACCTGGAGGCACTCATCAGTGACCCGAATCAACCTTTGCGCCTCGGACGAGGCCTGGCCGGCGGGAACGGTGCAGCCCATGTCGGCCCAGAATCCATCCAGCACGAGCCCCAGATCCAGACTCACTATGTCGCCCGCCACTACCTTGCGCGGTCCTGGGATGCCGTGCACCGCCTCATCGTTGATCGAGATGCAGATCGAGTTGGGGTAGCCGTGATAGCCGAGGAAGCCGGGTCGGGCTCCGGCAGACCGGATCCGGGCTTGGGCCAGCTTGTCGATCTCCCGAGTCCTGACGCCCGGCTGCACTGCCGCCTTCAAGTCCTCGACCACAGCGGCCAGCGCCAGGCCAGCCTGGCGCATCAGGCCCAGCTCATTCTGGGTCTTGTAGTTGATCATCCGACTCTGCTCTGGCTCACTGTGGCAAGCGTGCGCCCCCGCACATCTTCGATAGGGCCCAGCCCGTCCACCTCCGCCACCAGCCCCAGGTTCCGGTAGTAGTCCACCACCGATGCCGTCTGCTCCTTGTAGACGTTGATGCGGCGCAGCGCCGTCTCGGCCGCGTCGTCGTCGCGCTGGACGAGCCGGCCGCCGTCGCGGTCGCACAAGCCTGCCCGGCGGGGCGGCGCAAGCTCCGGATGATAAGTAGTGCCGCACTCGGGGCAGGTCAACCTGCCCGAGAGACGACTGACCAGAACATCCTGCGGCACCTTGATATAGATGACGCGGTCCATTTGCCTATCCAAACCGCGCAGGAAGGCGGCCAAGGCCTCAGCCTGAGCGGCGGTGCGAGGAAAGCCGTCGAGCAGGACCCCGGCCGCGCAGTCCGACTTCGCCAGCCGTTCTCGAAACATCGCCATCGTGATCTCGTCAGGCACCAGCTCGCCGCGATCGATGTATTCCTTTGCCTGTCGACCCAACCTCGTGCCCCGACGGACCTCCTGCCTGAACAGTTCACCAGTCGAAACCTGGGCGATCTTCAGCTGTTCGACCAGAAACGCTGCTTGGGTGCCCTTCCCACTGCCGGGCGGGCCGAAGAGCGCCAGGGTCAGCGGCGACCGGGGCTCGCTACCGTTCGATTGGGGGCTCATCGAATGAAGCCACGATATTGACGCATCACGAGCTGCGTCTCGAGCTGCTTCATGGTGTCGAGCGCCACGCCAACCACAATCAGCAGGGCAGTGCCGCCGAGATACATCTGGGTTGGTGGAATGTTCGAAACCCGGGCGGCCACGATGGGCAGCACGACGGTGATCAGGCCCAAGAAGATTGCCCCGGCCAGAGTGATCCGGTTCATCACGTGCGTCAGGTACTCTGCGGTGGGGCGGCCGGGCCGGATGCCCGGAATGAACGTCGAATAACGACGTAAATTGTCGGCTACATCATCCGGTTTGAACTGAACGAACGTGTAGAAATAGGTGAAGCCGAAGATAAAAAGAAAGTACGCGGCGTTGTAGGCGATGGTTGAGCTGAGGTTGGGGCCGTAGGGCACGAAGTTGCCTCGCACCCAGTCCGCCAGGTTGCGGTACCAGGTGCCAGTCGGTGCGCCGGCGAAGTAGCCGGCCAGGATCGTCGGGAAGGTCATGATCGAGAGGGCGAAGATGATCGGGATGACGCCTGCGGTGTTGACCCGTAGCGGCAGGAAGCTCTGGCGTCCCTGCACCGTCCGGCCCCCCGTCAGACGTTGAGCTGACTGGATGGGAATCTTGCGCTGGGCCTGCTGCACCTCGATCACGAAGGCGATGGCAATCACAGCGATGACGCCCAACAGGGCAAAGGGCACCAGATCGGCCAGGCCGCCACCTGTGGAGTGGCCGACCACCGAGGAGCCGAGCGTCCGGGGGGCGCGGGCGACGATGCCCGCAAAGATGACCAGCGAAACGCCGTTGCCGATCCCGTACTCGGTGATCAGCTCGCCGATCCACATGGCCAGGACGGTGCCGGCGGTCAGCGTCAGCATGATGGTCAGACGCTGGAACCAGTCCATGCTCGTCGGCAGGATCGGCGGCGTGGCGTTCTGGAACAGGACAGTGAAGCCGTAGGACTGGCCGAAGGCCAGAGGAACCGTCAGGTAGCGAACCCAGCGGGTGAAGCGGCGGCGGCCGAGCTCGCCCTCCTTGGAGATCTCGTCCAGGCGGACGGAGACCACCGTCATCAGCTGCATGATGATGCTGGCGTTGATGAACGGGTTCAGCCCCAACGCGACCACACTGAAAGTGGAGAGCCCGCCGCCCGAGAAGAGGTCGAGCAGGCCGAGGAGCGGTTGGCTGTTGAAGAGGCTCTGCAGCGCCGAAGGGCTGGCTCCGGGAATCGTGACGTTCGAGAACAGGCGGTAGACGACCAGAAGCCCGGCTGTAAACAGGAGCTTGTTCCGGAGCTCCGGCAGCCTCAGGGCGTTGAAGATCGCCGCCAGCAGGTTCACTTCGGCGACCTACTCTTCTTTGCTGGGCGCCTGATCCTGGGCGGCGAGCTGGGCTGAAAGCACTGTCACTTTGCCACCCTTGGCCTCGATCGCCGAGCGTGCGCTCTCGCTGGTCGCGTGAGCGGTCACAGTCAGCTTGCGCCGCAGAGTACCAGTGCCAAGCAGCTTGATCGGCTGACCCTGAGCCACGAGCCCGGTGCCGTAGAACGCCTCAGGCGTCAGTGTCGCGCCATCCTCGAAGCGGTTCAGCTTGGTCAGGTTGACAGGGGCGTACTCGACCCGCGAACGGTTCTTGAATCCTCCGAGCTTCGGCAGCCGCTGGCTGAGCGGCATCTGGCCGCCCTCAAAGCCCAGCCGGAAGCCCTGGCTGCGGGCATTCTGGCCCTTCTGACCGCGACCGGAAGTCTTGCCCTTGCCCGAGCCAGTGCCGCGCCCCACGCGCTTCGGTCTATGGCGCGAGCCTTCTGGCGATCGCAGTTCGTGAAGATGCATTTCAGTGTCCTAGTGTCCTCGTGAGTGTTTCTTGTTCGAGCGGGTCCGGGGCATCTTGAAACGCGCGCGTTTCGGCGGCTCCCACGGCTCGCCCTCGACGGCGACCAAGAAGCTTACCTTGCGCAACATGCCCCGTACCGGCTCCGTGTCAGGCAGCTCGCGAGTCTCATTGAGACGGCGAAAGCCGAGCGATGTGATGGTCGCCCGCTTGTCAGCTGAGTAGCCGATGGCGCTCTTCTTCCACGTCGCTTTGAGCGTGGCTGCCACTGGCTTTTCCATCAGCTCCGCTCTCCCCGGCCGGCGCCGGCGGGAATGGTGCCGCTACTGGCAGCATGCCGGTAGGCCGTCGCCAGCTGAGCGCCCACGATGTCCTCGACCTCCTTGCCGCGCAGCTCCGCGATCTCCTGTGCTGTGCGGAGCGTCTGGAGTGCCGACATGGTGGCTCGCACTGTGTTGATCGGATTGTTGGTCCCCAGTGACTTGGTAAGGATGTCCTTGACGCCGGACAGCTCGATCACCGCCCGCATGGCACCACCCGAGATCACGCCGGTTCCTGGGGCCGCCGGCTTCAGCATGACCTTGGCCGCGCCCCACTTGTGTCGGACCTCATGCGGAATCGTGGTTCCGACCATCGGGACTGTGATCATGTTCCGCTTGGCGATCTCGACGCCTTTGCGGATGGCTTCCGGCACCTCGCGCGCCTTGCCCAGCCCAGCGCCGACGCGGCCGTTCTGATCGCCCACCACTATCAGGGCGGCAAAGGAGAACCGCCGGCCGCCCCTCACCACTTTCGCCACGCGGTTGAGGCTGACCAAGCGCTCGCTGAACTCGGAGCGCTCGCCGTAATTGGAACGTATTGCCATTTTTCTAGAACTCCAGGCCCGCTTCACGAGCGGCGTCGGCGAGAGCCTTGACCCTGCCGTGGTAGAGGAAGCCGCTGCGATCGAACACGGCAGCAGCCACACCGGCGTCCTTGGCCCGCTCTGCGATTGCCCTACCCACCGCCTGCGCGGCTCCGAGGTCGCTCTTTTGCGTCTTCAGCTGCAGCGTCGAGGCCGCGGCGAGAGTGCGGCCCTGGACATCGTCGATCAGCTGTACATAGACGTGGCTAAGGCTGCGGAAAACAGTGAGCCTCGGCCGCTCGGACGTGCCCCTGACCCGGACCCTGACCCGACGGTGCCTCTTCTGGCGAGCCTGCTTGCGGTCGAACTGCTTCAGCACTACTTGGCCCCCTTGCCGGCCTTGCCGGCCTTTCGGCGGACCACCTCGCCCCTGTACATCATGCCCTTGCCCTTGTAAGGCTCCGGCGGACGCAGCTTGCGCAGCTTGGCCGCCAGCTGCCCGACGTGCTCCTTGTTCGCCCCCACCACCGCGAAATGCGTGGGGTCGGTCACTTCGATGTCGATCCCCTCCGGCGGCGTGATCCTGACAGGGTGGGAGAAGCCCAGATTCAGCACGAGTTCATTGCCCTGCTTGGCGGCGCGGTAGCCGACGCCCACCAACTCCAGATCCTTGCGGAAACCGGTGGCAACACCCATCACCATGTTCGCGACAAGGGTTCTCGTCAGTCCGTGCAGCGATCGATGCTCCCGACCGTCGGTCGGCCGCTCGCAGACGATGCTGCCGTCTGCCACCTTGACGCTGATCTGCGCCGGCAGCGCACGCGCCAGCGTGCCCTTGGGGCCCGTGGCGGTCACGTGATTCCGTTCCACTGTGAAGTCGACGCCGCTTGGCAGCGGGATGGGGAGCTTTCCGATCCTTGACATATCTCTCTAACAGTTCCTACCAGACGTACGCCAGCACTTCGCCGCCGAGACCGGCGCGAAGGGCCTGGCGCCCGCTCATGACGCCCTGGCTAGTGGAGAGGATGGCCACCCCCAGCCCACCCAGGACACGCGGAATCTCGGTCTTTCGGGCGTAGACGCGAAGACCCGGCCGGCTGATCCGCTTCACGCCTGAGATCACACGCTTGCGGTCGGGCCGAGCCTTGAAGCTTATGGTCAGCGTCTCGCCCACCCACTCCGGCTCCTTGTCAACTGTGTAGCCACCAATGTAGCCCTCGTCCTTCAGAACCCGGGCCACCTCGAGCTTCAAGCGCGAAGCCGGGACCCGCACCTCGCCGTGACGAGCCGTGTTGGCGTTCCGGATGCGTGTCAGCATGTCTGCGATCGGGTCGGAGACGACGCCGGTTCCCGCTCTCGCCATCACCAACTCGACTTCATCACGCCGGGGATCCTGCCCTCGGCGGCAAGCGTTCGAAAACAGATGCGGCACATGCCGAACTTCCGCATGTAGGCGCGCGGCCGCCCGCACAGGCGGCACCGGTTGCGCAACCGCACTGCGAACTTGGGCGGCTTCTTCCAGCTCTCAACTGCTGACTTCTTGGCCACTTACTCACTCCTCCGCTGCACGCTGTTCACCGGCCTTCCCGTTTTCGGAACGGCATACCCAACTGGGTCAGCAGCGCGCGCGCCTCTTCGTCGGTCTTGGCGGTAGTCACTATCGAAACCTCGAAACCTCGCAGCTTGTCGATCTTGTCGTAGTCGATCTCTGGAAAGATGATCTGCTCCCGCAGCCCCAGCGAATAGTTGCCCCGGCCGTCGAAACCCTCACCGCTGATGCCGCGAAAGTCCCTGATGCGCGGCAGGGCCAGGCCGATCAGCCTTTCCAGGAAGAACCACATCCGGCGGCCTCGCAGCGTGGCCTTGATCCCTACCGGCATGCCCTCGCGCAGCTTGAACGCGGCTACCGAGCGACGCGCCTTCACCACCACCGGCTGCTGGCCGGTTATCGTGCGGACGTCGGCGACGGCCGCCTCCAACGCGCGTGGGTTGTCCTTCGCCTCGCCGATGCCGATGTTGAGGATCACCTTCGCCACGCGGGGCACCTCCATCACGTTGTCGTAGTCGTATTCCCTCTGCAGCGCGGGAACCGCCTTCTCCAGATATGTCTGCTGCAGGTTGGGCGGCCGGCCCACGGTGTTCGCAGTAGCTGTGCTCACTGGGCCTCCGTCTTCCGAACCCGCTGGTATGGCTCGCCGCACTTGACGCACTCCAGCGCCTTGCGACCACCCTCCAGGACTGTGTGGCGAATCCGCGTCGGCCGCTCACAGGCCGGACAGAACAGCATCACGTTGCTGTAGTCCAGCGGCGACTCAAAGTCGACGATGCCGCCTTGCTGGACAACGTTCCCCGCCACCCGGCTGCCCGCCTTGGTGTGCCGCTTCTTGAGGTTCACCCCGCGCACGACTATCTTGCCCGCCACAGGCAGCGTGCGCAGAACCTCGCCCCGCTTGCCCTTGTCCTTCCCGGCCAGCACCACCACCGTGTCCCCGGCGGCCAGATCAGATTTCGAAAGCCTGGCCGCGCTTGCCTTGTTCTTCAGCAACTCAGAGCACCTCCGGAGCCAGGGACACGATCTTCATGAAGTTGCGCTCGCGCAGCTCGCGGGCCACCGGGCCGAAGATGCGTGTGCCCCTGGGATTGTTCTGGGGATTGATGATCACCGCTGCGTTGTCGTCGAAGCGGATGTTCGAGCCATCCGGGCGCCGATATTCCTTGGCCACCCTGACGACCACGGCCTTCACCACCTCGCCCTTCTTCACCTGGCCGTCAGGCTGGGCCGACTTGACTGTGGCTGTGATCACGTCGCCCACCGAAGCGTAGCGACGATAGGAGCCGCCCATGACCCGGATGCAGAGCAGTTCCCGGGCACCGCTGTTGTCGGCCACCCTGAGCCTGCTTTCTTGCTGGATCACAGCTATCTGGCCTTCTCGACGACTTCCAGCACACGCCAGCGCTTGTCCCTGGAGATGGGCCGCGTCTCCATGATCCTGACCAGATCGCCGACCTGACACTGATCGCTCTCGTCATGCACCTTGAATCGCGTTCGCTGCCGCATCACCTTCTTGTAGAGCGGATGCGACTTCAAGTCCGCCACCTGAACGATGACTGTCTTCTCCATCTTGTCGGAGACCACTCGCCCGGTGCGAACCTTGCGCAGCGCTCGCTTGCGCTCCGCCGCCAGCTGCTCTGGGTGAACTTCACTCATCTAGACATCCTCTTGGCCGACGCGCCTTGCCCGAGCGCCCGCACGGACGGCCGGCTGGGCAGGAACCGGCGCCTCGTCCTCGCCGGCCGGGAACTCGGCGGCCTGGGCTTCAGCTTCCACAGCTTCGGGTGTTTCCAAAGGTTGAACCAGCACGTCGTCGCCGTTCAGCCGTCGCTGCTGCACCACAGTCAGGATGCGCGCAATGTTCTTGCGAACCCGCCGTACCTGCCGGTTGTTCTCAAGCTGTCCCACGGCCAGCTTGAAACGCAGCTCGTAGAGCTCCCTGCGCTCGCCGCTGAGGCGGGCTGCCAGCTGTTCTGAGTCCAATTCGGCGAGCTCAGCGGCTCTGATCATTCTCCGCCTCCGGCGTGTGCCAGTTGAGTGGCCTGAGACTCCTCGGCCATAATGAACCGCGTCTTCACCGGCAGCTTGGCTGCCGCCAGGCGCAGGGCCTCTTTTGCAGTTTCGGCGTTCACGCCGGCCATCTCAAAGAGAACTCGGCCAGGCTTGATCACCGCCACCCAGCCTTCCGGATTGCCCTTGCCAGAGCCCATCCGCGTTTCTGCCGGCTTCTTGGTCACTGGTTTGTCGGGAAAGATCCGGATCCAGATCTGGCCGCCGCGCTTCACATGGCGGGTCATGGCCCGTCGCGCAGCCTCGATCTGTCGATTCGTCATCCAGCAGGCTTCCTCCGCCTGGAGGGCAAACTGACCGAAGGCTATAGTCGCGCCTCGAGTGGCGACGCCGCCCCGCCGGCCCTTGTGCTGCTTGCGGTGTTTTACGCGCTTAGGAAGTAGCATCCGGGTCCGCCTCCTCGACGGCTGCGGCTTCCGGCCGCTTCCGCTCTTCACCGCCAGCGCTCTTGGTCTTGGGGCCCTTCTTCTCCGGGGCCTTGTCCGCCTCGGGCGTGGGCAGGATGCGCGAGATCGCCGAGGCGACAACGGAGCCGGCCGCCTCGACGGCCGCGGCGACGACCGGGACGCCCGTCTCCTTGTCAGGACCGGCCGGCTTCTCGCCGGCCGCTTGGCCGGCGCTCAACGCGCCGACGCCTTCCGGGCTGACCTCGGCCGGCGCGGCGGGCATCGCGTGTTCGGAGGCGGCGGCCCCAGCCTGGGCGGGTGTCGCTCTGGGCTGATCGGCCGCGCGGGCGGGGGGCCTGGGCCTCGTGCCTGGCTGGCTGCGCCGCTCAGCCTGGCTGGCCGGCGTGCCTGGTGGCCGAGGGGCTCGCTGGCGCAGGCCGCCCCCGGCTCGCTCGCCGGCGACCTGCTCAGTCACGTTGGCGGCCGCGACCTTAGGATCACTCGGGTTCTGATTGACGGCGGCGGCCTGGAGCGTGCCTGACTGCACGGGAGCTTGAGCCGCCTGGGCCTGCGCCTGCGCGGCCGCAGCCCGGCGGGCCTCGATGGCAGCGGCATCTGCCTGGCGGGCCAGGTTCTCAGGCACCAGCTCGACGCCCCGGCGCTTGGGCGCCAGGAGGTCGCGGTAGATCCAGCACTTGACGCCTATCACACCGAAAGTGGTCTTGGCGGTGGCGCGGCCGAAGCGGATGTCGGCCCGCAGTGTGTGCAGGGGCACCTGACCCTCGCGATCCCATTCCCGTCGCGCCATCTCGCCGCCGCGCAGCCTGCCGCCGAGCGCTATCCGAACGCCCTTGGCGCCGGCGCGCATGGTTCGCATGATCGACTGTTTCATGGCTCGTCGGTGGCTGATCCGGCGTTCGATCTGGAGCGCGATGTTCTCAGCCACCAGCTGCGCATCCAGCTCAGGCTGCTTGATCTCCTGGATCGAGATCTTCACCCGGCTCCCGAAGAGCTTCTCCAAATCGTTGCGGAGAGCGTCCACGGACGCCCCGCCCTTGCCGATGACGATGCCCGGCTTGGCGGTGTAAATGGTGACAGCCAGCTGGGCATTGGAAGAGCGCTCGGTCTCGATCCTCGCCACCCCGGCATTCTTCAGACGGCCGGAGATGAACTTGCGCATCGCCAGGTCCTCGTGAAGAACCTTGGTGTAGTCCTTGTCGGCAACGAACCAATTGGCTTCCCAGTTCCTGTAGGAACCGAGCCGAAACCCGTTCGGGTGGACCTTGTGACCCAATTTAGCTCTCCCCCTCGACGGCCGCTTCGGTTTCCCCCGCCGGCCTCGCGGTGCGGGCGGCCTGCCGGCGGCGCGCCGGCCGGGCCGGAACAACCTCCGGCCGGTCCTCGACGATGGCTGTGATGTGGCAGGTGCGCTTGAAGTACTGGTGCGCCATGCCCCGGCTGACCGGACGGATGCGCTTCATGGTGGGCCCCTCGTCCACGACCACCGTTTTCAGCCAGAGGTCGTCCCGATCCAGGTTGTGGTTGTGCTCTGCATTCGCCGCAGCAGACTTGACTGCTTTCGCCACATCCCGGGCGGCGTGCTTGGGCGAATACTCGAGCTGCGCCAACGCCTCGCTGACACGCATGCCGCGGACCATGTCAGCCGCCAGCCGCGCCTTGCGGGCAGTGCGCCGGATGTACTTGGAACGAGCGAGAACTTCCATCTGTTTACTAACGAACCTTCGAGGCCCGCTCGGTCTTGGCGCCCCCGGTATGGCTGCGGAAATGCCGGGTCGGCGCGAACTCGCCCAGCTTGTGACCAACCATGTTCTCGCTGATGAAGACCGGAACGTGCTTGCGGCCGTCATGGATGGCCACCGTGTGGCCCACCATCTCGGGGAAGACCGTCGACGCCCGCGCCCAAGTGCGGATGACCTTTTTCTCGCGAGACGTGTTCAGCTTGCCGACCTTGGCTTCCAGCTTGGGGTCGATGAAGGGGCCCTTTTTCAGCGAACGAGACATTGCTTTCTACTTTCTCTACTTCTTCTCACGACGCCGGATTATGAGCGAGCTGGAAGCCTTCTTCGGCTTCCGGGTGCGGAAACCCAGCGCAGGCTTGCCCCAGGGCGTCTTGGGGTTGCCGCCGGGGCCAGTCTTGCCTTCGCCACCGCCGTGCGGGTGGTCGACGGGATTCATGGTTGAGCCGCGCACTGTAGGGCGCTTGCCCAGCCAGCGGGAGCGGCCCGCCTTGCCGCCGGACTCGTTCTCGTGCTCCAGGTTACCAACCTGGCCGAGCGTGGCCGCGCATCGCACGTGGATGCGACGCAATTCGCCGGAGGGCATCCGCACAACTGCATAGTCGCCTTCCTTGGCCAGCAGCTGCGCCGACGTGCCGGCCGAGCGGACCAACTGGCCACCGCGGCCGAGCGTCAGCTCGAGGTTGTGAATTGTGGAACCGACCGGGATCCGCTGCAGCGGCATGGAGTTGCCGACCCGGACCGGAGCCTCCGACCCGCTCTGGATCTGATCTCCCACCCTGAGTCCCAGCGGCGCCAGGATGTACCGCTTCTCCCCGTCCGTGTAGTGAATCAGGGCGATCCGCGCGGAGCGGTTGGGGTCGTACTCGATGGTCGCGACCTTGCCGGGGACTCCTACCTTGTCGCGGCGGAAGTCAATCCGGCGGTAGCTGCGCCGCCCGTCACCGCCGCGATGTCGCGTGGTGATCTTGCCCTGGTTGTTGCGGCCAGCGTTGTTCTTGAGCGGCTCCAGCAGGCTCTTCTCGGGCTCGGCGGCTGTCAGCTCCTCGAAGCTCGCGGTCTTCAGAAAGCGGCGGCCGGGACTTGTCGGCTTGTATTGCTTGATCGGCATCAGAGGCTCCCAAACAGGCCTTCGATCTTCTGGCCCGGAGCCAGCGTCACAATCGCCTTCTTCCAATCGGCAGTCCGGCCGCTGAGGCCGCGCCGGCCGGTGCGCCGGACCTTGCCGCGCACGTTCACAGTGTTGACTGCCCGGACCCTCACGCCCTGCTCCTGGTAGTGCTCCTCGAGCGCCTTCGCGATCTCGTTCTTGGTCGCGTCGGGCGCCACTCGAAACGTGTAGCGGCCCTCTTGGTAGAGGGCGTAGGAGCGCTCGCTCACCAGGGGCCCGAAGAGAACCTCGACTGGCGCTCTCACCCGCCCGCCTCCTCGGCCACCCAGCCGCGCCGAGGAGCGGGTGGACTGAACGTCTGCTCGAGCACGCTCACCGCATCCTTCGCGATGATCACGCGATCGTGGGTGAACAGGTCGTACAGATTCAGATTGCTGGCCAGAATGACCTTGGCCCAGGGCAGGTTGCTGGTCGAACGGGCGACCACCTCATTTGCGGCGGGCAGCACAACCAGAGCCGTGTCGTCGACGCCAATGGCATGCAGCAAGCTCACCATCTCGGCGGTCCTCGGCTCCTCCATTACGAAGTTCTCCAGCACCGTCACCTTGCGCTCGCTCGCCTTGACGCTCAGCGCCGAGCGAAGGGCGAGCCGGCGCATCTTGCGCGGCATCTTTTCAGCGTAAGAGCGGGGCTCAGGGCCGAAAACCGTACCCCCGCCCACCATCGACGGCTCGCGCGTTGAACCGTGCCGAGCGCGGCCAGTGCCCTTTTGCCGGTAGGGCTTGGCGCCGCCACCAGCAACCTCATCCCGGTGCTTGACCTTGGCGGTGCCCTGCCGAGCGTTGTTGCGCTGGCGGAGAAAGGCCTGGTGCATCACTGCCATATGCGGGACCTGGCCGAAGATCGATTCGGGCAGATCGAAGCGGCCGGACCGCTCGCCACCGGCCGTGTAGGTCGGCACCGACAACGGATCCGCCGACTCAGACTCCGTCGCTGACCCCCGGCTGACCGCCTTGGCCGCGCTCGCGCCACGTGTGCCCGTCTTGCGCTTGCCTGGCTCCGCCTCCTGGGCCGTTTTTTCGATGGCTGCAGGCGTGGCCTCAACCTCGTGCTCCGCAGCAGCACCGCTCATTTGCTCCTGCAACTCGTCCTGCTCGCCGGCCATCACCTGCCTGCCTTTTGCTTGACGGAGCCACGGATCATGACCAGCGATCCATAAGCCCCGGGCACTGAGCCGTGGAGCAGCAGCAGGTTCCGGTCGCGATCGACCCTCAAGACCTTCAGGCCCTGCACTGTCGTGCGCGCAGCGCCCATGTGGCCTGCCATCTTCACGCCTTTGAACACTCGAGCGGCATCGGTCGCGCCGATCGACCCCGGCTGGCGCACGTTCATCGAACCGTGACTCTCAGGTCCTCGTGAGAACCGGTGGCGCTTCACCATGCCCTGGAAGCCCTTGCCCTTGCTGCTGGAAGTGACGTCGACCAGCTCACCCTCGGCGAAGACGTCACAGCGCAGCTCCTCGCCAGCTTGCAGGCCCGCGGCACCGCGGAGCTCGATCACTTGGCGAGCAGGCTCGATGCCTGCCTTCTTGAACTCACCGGCCAGTGGCTTGCTCAGTCGGCGTGCAGGAACGGGCCCGAACGCGAGCCGCGCAGCCGCGTAGCCGTCCTTCTCTTCGGTGCGGAGATCGAGCACGCGGCAGGGGCCGGCTTCCACCACAGTCACGGCTGACAGCGTGCCGTCAGGATTGAAGAGCTGGGTCATGCCGAGCTTGCGGCCGAGCAGCCCCTTCTTCACGGGCGCCGACTTCTTCTTCGCCATCAGAGCTTGATCTCGATCGAGACACCGGCCGGCAGCGTGATGTGCATGAGAGCATCGACGACCCGGGGGTTCGGGTCCAGGATGTCCACTATCCGCTTGTGAGTGCGCATCTCGAACTGCTCCCGGGAATCCTTGTCGATGAAGGGCGAACGAATCACCGTCATCTTGTTGATTTCCGTCGGCAGCGGGATGGGTCCGGCTATGCGCGCGTTCGTACGCCGGGCGGTGTCGACAATCTTGTCGGCCGCCTGGTCCAAGACCTTGTGGTCGTAGGCCTTCAACCGGATCCGTATCTTCTGCGCCATTAGTTGCCTGTAACGGCCGATTGGGCCGTAGCTCGGGGCAGGCGCCTGTCCAGGGCGCCAGTCAGGGCGCCGTGGCGAAATCCGGGGTCCCCGCGAAACCGGAGGTTTCGTGGGGTGGGAAATCCGGGGTCCCCGCGAAACCGGAGGTTTCCTGGGGTGGAAAGGAGAGGGTGGACCGAGGAGGAGCGGATCTGAGGATCCGTGACGACGAAGGGCCGGGCCCCGTGCTTAGGGGGCCCCGCGACACGGGGAATGCTGCGCACCCATCGGGGTCCTGAGCCCCGAGATGCGGTCTTATCGGCTGGTACTGGCAACTCGAACTCCAGCTCGGTCCGAAAAGCTGGAGCGCGCAAGCGTCGGCCAAGTCCCGTTGCTTTCACCTGCGAGCTCCTACCTATACCTATTCGCTACTGGAGGACTTCGGTCACGACGCCGGCGCCAACTGTGCGGCCGCCCTCGCGGATGGCGAAGCGCAGACCCTGCTCGCAGGCGATCGGCGTGATGAGCTCGATGGTCATCTCGACGTTGTCGCCCGGCATGCACATCTCGACGCCCTCGGGCAGCGAGATGGT
The DNA here is from genome assembly GCA_016464825.1 of Candidatus Dormiibacter inghamiae. Taxonomy (GTDB): domain Bacteria; phylum Chloroflexota; class Dormibacteria; order Dormibacterales; family Dormibacteraceae; genus Dormiibacter; species Dormiibacter inghamiae. The sequence continues at coordinate 105,718 of JAEKNQ010000013.1, forward strand.
ACCTGTCACGTCGGTGGTACGCATGTAGAACTGGGGCCTGTAGTTGGAGAAGAACGGCTTGTGTCTGCCGCCCTCCTCCTTGGTCAGGACGTATACGTTCGCCTTGAACTTCGTGTGCGGTGTGATCGAGCCCGGCTTGCCCAGCACCTGGCCGCGCTCCACGTCGTCCCGACCTATGCCGCGCAGCAGCGCGCCGACGTTGTCGCCCGCCTGGACTGAGTCCATCTGCTTGTGGAAGGTTTCCAGGCCCGTGACCACTGTGGTCCTGGTCGGCCGGATGCCGATGATCTCGACCGACTCGTTGATCTTCTGCGTGCCTCGCTCGACGCGGCCGGTCACGACAGTGCCCCGGCCCTGGATTGTGAAGACGTCCTCGACAGGCATCAGGAAGGGCAGGTCATTCTTCCGCTCCGGCTCGGGGATGAAGTTGTCCACCGCGTCCAGCAGCTTAGTGATGCCCTCGGTGGCCTCCGGGTCGCCCTCCAGCGCCTTCAGCGCGGAGACCCGCACGATCGGCAGGTCGTCGCCGGGGAATTCGTAGCGGGAGAGCAGTTCGCGGAGGTCGAGCTCGACCAACTCAACGAACTCCTCGTCCTCGACCATGTCGATCTTGTTCAGGGCCACCACCAGCGAGGGGACGTTGACCTGCCGCGCCAGCACAATGTGCTCGCGCGTCTGGGGCATGGCGCCATCGTTGGCGGCAACCACCAGGATGGCCCCGTCCATCTGGGCGGCTCCGGTGATCATGTTCTTGATGTAGTCGGCGTGCCCCGGGCAGTCGACGTGGGCGTAATGGCGCTTCTCGGTCTCGTACTCGACATGCGTGATCGAGATGGTGATGCCGCGCTGCTTCTCTTCCGGCGCCTTGTCGATCTGATCGAAGGCCTGGAACTGGGCCAGGCCCTTGGCTGCCTGCACCTTCGTGATGGCAGCTGTCAGCGTCGTCTTGCCATGGTCGATGTGACCGATCGTGCCCACGTTCATGTGCGGCTTGGTGCGCTGGAACTTCTTCTTGGCCACTAGAATCCTCCTGCTGTTTTGGACAGCGCCAGACTGAACCTTGCTTCAGAGCCGTTCACTATCCGGCTCCCTTCTTGCCCACGGCCTCTGCCAGATTGCCCGGCAGCTCCGCGTAATGATCGAACTCCATGGAGTACGCTGCCCGACCCGAGGTCATGGAGCGCAATGCTGTCGCGTAGCCGAACATCTCGGCCAGGGGCACATATGCCGTCACCGACTGCGATGTGCCGCGACCTTCCATACCCAGGATATGACCTCGCCGCGAGGAGATGTCGCCCATCACGTCGCCCAGGTACTCCTCAGGCATAGTGGCGACCACCTTCATGATCGGCTCCAACAGATAGGCGTCGCCTCTGCGCAGGGCGTCCTTGACGCCCATCGATCCGGCGATATGGAAGGCCATCTCGCTCGAGTCCACGTTGTGGTAGGAGCCATCCACCAACCGGACCTTCAGGTCCAGCACTGGATAGCCGGCCACCACACCGCTGTTGATCGCCTCCTTGATGCCCTTCTGGACAGCCGGTATGTACTCGCGTGGGATCCGGCCCTGGGTGATTTGATCGAGGAAGACAAAGCCCGAGCCCCGCTCGCCTGGCTCAACTTCGAGCTCCACGTGGCCGAACTGTCCCTTGCCGCCCGACTGGCGCACGAAGCGGCCGGTGCCGTGGGCGGACCTGCGCATAGCTTCCCGGTACGCAACCTGGGGCCTGCCGATGTTCGCGTCGACCTTGAACTCGCGCGTCAAGCGGTCGACGATGATCTCCAGATGCAGCTCGCCCATGCCGGCGATGATGTTCTGGCCGCTCTCCTCGTCGGTGTGAACCCGGAAGGTGGGATCTTCTTCCGCCAGCTGCTGCAGGGCCAGGCCCAGCTTGTCCTGGTCGACCTTCGTCTTGGGCTCGATGGCGACCGAGATGACCGGCTCCGGGAAGGAGATGGACTCGAGCAGGATGGGCTGCGACTCGTCGGCCAGCGTATCGCCAGTGGTCGTGCCCTTGAGCCCGACGGCGGCGGCGATGTCGCCGGGGAAGACTTCTTCCACGTCCTCACGCCGCATGGCGTGCATGCGCAGGATCCGGCCGAGCCGCTCCTTGCGACCGGTGGTCACGTTCAGGACTGTCGAGCCTGCCTTGAGGCGGCCTGAGTAGACGCGGAAGAAGGTCAGCTTACCCACGCCTGTGGGGTCGCGCTGGACTTTGAAGGCCAGGGCGCTGAAGGGTTGCTCCTCATCCGGTTGGCGCATGGCCAGGCTGTGGTCGGACGGGTTCAAGCCCTCTACCGCCGGCTTGTCAGCCGGCGATGGCAGATAGTCGACGACGCCATCCAGCAGGGGTTGGACTCCCTTGTTCCGGAGAGCGGCGCCGCAGAGAACAGGCACTATCTGGCTGGCGCAGGTGCCCAGGCGCAGCGCACTGATGATCTCCTCCCCGGAGATCTCCTGCTCCTCCAGATACTTGTTCATGATCTCCTCGTCGAAGTCGGCCGCCGCCTCGAGCATCACGCGGCGGTGCTCCTCGACTTTGCCCCGCAGCTCCGCCGGGATCTCGGAGGTCTCCAGGTTCTTGCCCAGGTCGTCGGTGTAGACGATGGCGCGCTGGTTGATCAAGTCGACGATGCCCTGGAAGCCCTCCTCCGAGCCGATTGGAAGCTGCACAGCCACAGCTCGCGCGCCGAGCCGGCCCTTGATTGAGTCGAGCGCAGAAAAGAAGTCGGCGCCCATGCGGTCCATCTTGTTGATGAAGGCGATCCGCGGCACGTTGTAGTGATCCGCCTGTCGCCAGACAGTCTCCGACTGGGGCTCCACACCCGCCACCGCATCGAATACAGCGACGGCGCCGTCCAGCACGCGGAGGCTGCGCTCGACCTCGACGGTAAAGTCCACGTGTCCGGGCGTGTCCAGGATGTTGATCGAGTGGTCGCGCCAGGTGCAGGTGGTCGCGGCGGAGGTGATCGTGATGCCGCGCTCCTTCTCCTGGACCATCCAGTCCATGGTGGCCGCGCCCTCGTGGACCTCGCCCATCTTGTGCAGCTTGCCGGCGTAAAAGAGGATCCGCTCGGTAGTCGTCGTCTTGCCGGCGTCGATGTGCGCCATGATGCCGATGTTGCGCACATTGGCCAGCCGGGTTGGGGCCTTCAAAGCAGTTGCCATCATCAGTATCTGAAGTGGCTGAAGGCCTTGTTCGATTCCGCCATCCTGTGCGTCTCCTCTTTGCGACGCACGGCGCCGCCAGTGTTGTTGGAGGCGTCCAGCAGCTCGAAAGCCAGTTTTTCGGACATGCTCCGGCCCCCGCGCTGACGGGCGAAGCGGACCAGCCAGCGGCGGGCCAGAGCCACGCGCCGCTCTGGCCGGATCTCGATCGGGACCTGGTAGGTGGCGCCACCGACCCGGCGCGGTTTGACCTCCAAAAGCGGGGTCGCGTTGCGTAGGGCGGCGTCGAAGATGTCCAGCGGCTCCTTTCGGGACTGCCGGCTGGCACGTGTCAACGCTTGCTGCACCACCCGCTCGGCAGTCGACCGCTTGCCGTCTTTCATGACTATGTTGACGAACTTCGCCACCGACTCCGAGTGATAGATGGGGTCGGGCGCGATGGTTCGCTTTTCAGGCCGGCTTCGTCTGGGCACTGCCTATCTCTTCTTGGCGGCCGCGGCAGCTTTCTCGCGCTTGGCGCCGTACTTGGAGCGGCCCTGTTTGCGGTTCTTGGTGCCGACTGTGTCGAGGGTGCCGCGGATGATGTGGTAGCGAACGCCGGGCAGGTCCTTGACGCGACCGCCGCGGATGAGCACCACCGAGTGCTCCTGCAGGTTGTGTCCGATGCCCGGGATGTAGGCGGTGACCTCGATCCCTGTGGTCAGGCGCACACGCGCCACCTTCCGCAGAGCTGAGTTCGGCTTCTTCGGCGTCATCGTGTAGACACGCACGCAGACACCGCGGCGCTGCGGCGAAGCCTTCAGGGCCGGAGCCTTGGACTTCTTCGCCGCCGCCTTGCGGCCGATCCGGATCAGCTGTTGGATGGTGGGCAAACGGTATCTCCTGTAAGGGATTCTTCCCAGCCGTGAACGCCGTGCTGGGACGACAAGCGATAAGTATATCGCAAGGCTGCAATAGCAATTCAGCCGAAGGCAACCTCCGGCTGCAGCGCCTCAGCCCTAGTCTAACGGGGCTGAGCAAAGAGAGAGCGCCCCGCCAGGAGCGCCCTCTATTGCTTCAACCAGCGCAGCCTATGACTTAGGCGACGGCGCGCTCCTCGCGATTGTTGGCGAAGGCGAAACCGGCCAGCCCGCCCAAAAGAGCGGTGGCAGCGTGCAGGACGATGTCAGTGCCGCCGATCGGGACCAACCCCAGGAAGCGGCCGGCGCTGTCGGTGGGCAGGAAGCCTGCCACGGCCAGCACTGCGAACAGAACCGCCATGCCGCGGGCGTACAGCACCGAGCGGCCGGTCAGGAAAGCAGCGATGCCGATGACGCCGACCAGCAGGTGCACGACGTTGTGCAGCACGTTCACCGGAAAGAGGATGAGCGTGCCTACCGCCAGCGTGCTGGAGACCGCGAAGCCGATCAGTCCAACCAGCGTGTAGACGGCGCCAAAGCCGGGCGAGATTCATTGAGTTTCTTTTCCTCTGACTAACTGATGGACGGGACGACTGTGCTCAAGGCAGCTCTCAGCTGTTCACCTCCCGGCGAGTTCCAGAAAGTGCTACGAGGCTCCAGCGTTCGGGGATCATGAGCCCCAGCAGCGCCGCGGCCTCGATAGCCTTGGTGCCCAGGCCAACCGCATCAGCGGTTTCCAGGCCCGCGGCCAGATAATAAGCATAGGCGGCCAGATTCGCGAAGAGCAGGAGACCGAGCGCCGGGCGCCAGCCCGACCTCAGCAAGGCCCAGGCGGAAACCGCCATCAGCGCCAGCCCGTCGAGCATGAAGAGGATCGCCGTGCTGGGGTCTCCGGAGTGAGCGGGAATCAGAGCCAGGTGGATGGTTGCACTCGTCAAAGCCAAGAGCAGGGCCAGCTTCCGCAGTAAGCCCAGTGCCTGCAGACCGGCCAAGCACCGCTGGCAGAGCGGCTCACCTCTCTCGGCGCCGTACGTCAACACCGCGAGGAACGCGAACAGGGCCACCGCCAGCCAGGGCAGGGCGACGATGGCAGCGCCGTGCTCCCCCAAGGCCCTTACCACAGCGTCTCCTTCACCGGTTCGCTGGACCTCATGCGTCTGATACGCAGCGGATCGGATATTAGATCACTGGGCGACCGTTCCCCAACCGGCAAGGGAAAAACGGATTGCAAAAAAAGGGGCGCCCCGCAGGGCGCCCCTTTCCGGTCTCCGGTCTAGACGCTGAGCGTATCGAGGTCGATGGGCTCTTCCTCGAGCAGGCGAGCCGCCTGTTCACGCTGCTTCTTGTAGTAGTCGAGCCCCGTTCCGGCGGGGATCAGCTTGCCGATGATCACGTTCTCCTTGAGGCCGCGGAGGCGGTCGATCTTGCCCGAGATGGCAGCCTCGGTTAGGACCTTGGTCGTCTCCTGGAAGGAGGCGGCCGACAGCCACGAGCTGGTATTGAGGGCCGCCTTGATGAGGCCCAGCAGCACGGTCTGGGCTGTTGCCGGCTCGCCGCCCTCAGCCAGAACCGCCTTATTCGCCTCCTCATAGTCCCACTGCGAGACGATCTCCCCGGGCAGTAGAGTGGAGTCGCCGGCCGAGTCGACACGCACCTTTCGCATCATCTGCCTGACGATCACCTCGATGTGCTTGTCATTGATGTCGACGCCCTGGGAGCGGTAGACCTTCTGCACTTCGTCGACGAGGAACTTCTGGACCTCCTCCTTGCCCAAGATGTGGAGCAGCTCCTGGGGGCTGATGGGCCCTTCGGTGATCTGCTCACCGGCCCTGATATGCACGTTCTTGTGGTCACGCGACTCCAACTCCGGCCGGATCCGCTCGCCGGGCGGGATCGGGTATTCGCGGACCTCCTCGTCCACGGTTGACACGGCGATTTCCTTGGCCACTACTCTGACCCTGCCGGCGTGGCGAGTGCGGAGCACGGCGTTCTCTGTCCTGGCCAGTTCCTGGCCCTCCATCACCTGGGCGCCATCCTTGACGACCACCTCCATCCCGGACTCGACGGGATAGGAGACCTCGAACTCTTCGCGGGAAGTGATGCGCACCTTGCGGCTGCCGTCCTGACGGATCACCTCGAGCTCCCCCTCGATCTCCGAGATGAGGGCCTTGCCCTTTGGAATGCGCGCCTCGAACAGCTCCTCGACGCGGGGCAGACCCTGAGTGATGTCCTTGCCCGCGACACCGCCTGTGTGGAACGTACGCATTGTCAGCTGGGTGCCCGGCTCACCGATCGATTGGGCGGCGATCACGCCCACCGCCTCGCCAATCTCGACAAGTCTGCCGGTAGCCAGATTGCGACCGTAGCAAACGCGGCAGATCCCCTCCCGAGCCTCGCAGCTGAGCACCGAGCGGATCCGCACCGACCCGGCTTTCGCCTCGATGGCCCGGCGCGCCGCCGAGTCGTTGATGGGCTCGCCCGCCCGGACCAGGATCTCCCCGGCCTTGGTGACGACGTCTTCAGCCGCCGTCCGGCCGGCGATCTTCTCCAAGATCGGGTCGCCCTTGCCGCCTTCGGTGCCTATGCCGTGGACCCAGATCCCGTTGCTGGTGCCGCAGTCCTCCACCCGCACTATCACGTCCTGGGCAACATCGACCAGGCGCCTTGTCAGGTAGCCGGAGTCCGCCGTGCGAAGGGCTGTGTCGGCCAGACCCTTGCGGGCGCCATGGGTGGAGATGAAGTAGTCGAGAACTGTCAGGCCCTCTGTGAAATTGGCCTTGATAGGCAGGTCGATGATCCGGCCTGTCGGGTCGGCCATGAGGCCCCGCATGCCCGCCAGCTGGCGCAGCTGCTGGACTGTGCCCCGGGCCCCCGAGCCCATCATCATCCAGATCGGGCTGAACTTATCGAACGACTCCTCGGTGGCGCCGGCCACCTCCTCGGTCGCCCTGGTCCAGAGCTCGATCACCTTGCGGTAGCGCTCGTCATCGGTCATGACGCCGCGGCGGTACATCCGCTCGACCTCTTCGACCTCCTTGTCAGTCTTGGTCAGGATCTCCGCCTTGTCCTGCGGATGCGGGATGTCGAAAGCCGAGATGGTGAAGCCAGCCCGGGTCGCGTAGCGGAAGCCCAGCCGCTTGATCTCGTTGGCGGTTTCCGCCGTGACCTCACTACCGTAGAGGCGGAAGATCTTGGCGATCAGCCCCCGCAGGCCCTTTCGATCGAAGTGGGCATTCTGGTACACCAGCGGCTGCAGATCCTCGCCGCCGCCCTCGCCGGCGCTGCTCGGCGCGTCCTCCGCCGAGAGCGGATCGCGGCCCACTGGCAGCACGTTGTTGAAGATGACCCGGCCGGGTGTGGTGACTATCAGCTCGCCCCCGATCCGGACCCGAGTCCAGTCCTGCAAGCCGATGGCGTTTTCGTGGTAAGCGAGCAGCACTTCCGCCGAGCCGGAGAAGGCCCGCAGCTTGGCAGCCTTCACGCCCGCAGGCATCTGGCTCCGGGCCGCCGTTAGCCAGTAGCAGCCCAGCACTATGTCCTGCTGCGGCGCCACCACGGGGTTGCCGTCGGCCGCCGAGAGGATGTTGCGTGAGCTCATCATGAGGTTCTTGGCCTCGGCGATGGCGCCCGAGAAGAGGGGTACGTGGACTGCCATCTGGTCGCCGTCGAAGTCGGCGTTGAAGGCAGGGCAAACCAGCGGATGGATCCTGATGGCCGACCCCTCGACCAGCACAGGCATGAACGCCTGAATGCCCAGGCGGTGCAGCGTGGGGGCGCGGTTCAGAAGCACTGGATGGTCGTGGATCACTTCGTCGAGGACGTCCCAGACGACGTTGTTGCTCCGCTCCACCATCCGCTTGGCTGACTTGATGTTGGTGGTGTAGCCCTTGTTCACCAACTCGCGCATGACGAACGGCTTGAAGAGCTCCAGGGCCATCTTCTTGGGCAGGCCACACTCGTTCAGCTTCAATTCTGGCCCGACGACGATGACCGAGCGGCCTGAGTAATCGACGCGTTTGCCCAGCAGGTTCTGGCGGAACCTACCCTGCTTGCCCTTCAGCAGATCTGAGAGGGATTTCAGCTTGCGGTTGCCGGTGCCAGTGATCGCGCGGCCGCGGCGGCCGTTGTCGACCAGGGCGTCGACTGCCTCCTGGAGCATGCGCTTCTCGTTGCGGACGATGATCTCGGGAGCGCCCAACTCGAGCAGCCGCTTCAGCCGGTTGTTGCGGTTGATCACGCGCCGGTAGAGGTCATTCAGGTCCGAGGTGGCGAACCGGCCGCCATCCAGCTGGACCATCGGCCGCAGCTCCGGCGGGATCACCGGCAGCACCTCGAGCACCATCCAGGTCGAGCTGGCGCCCGACTTACGGAAGTCCTCGACTGCCTTTAGACGCTTGATCGCCTTCTGCCGCCGCTGCCCGCTGGTGGTGCGGGACTCCTCGCGGAGCTGATACATCTCCTGGTCCAGGTCCAGCCTGGCCAGGAGATCGCGCACCGCCTCGGCGCCGATCCGAGACTTGAACACGCCACCGAAACGATCGACGAACTCGCGCTGCTGGGCGTCGGTCAGGATCTGCTTCACATGCAGTCCCTCCAGATCGTCGCGCGTCTGCTGCAGCTGCTGCTGGCGCACCTCGAGCTGCTGCTCCAAGGAGGCATGCTCGCCGCCGGTGGCAGCCTCGATGGTCGCCGCCAGCTCCGCCTCGGCCTGCGAGTAACGGTTACGGGCCAGCTCCTGGGCGGCGCGCAGCTCGGCCTCGGTGCGCTCGATCTTCTCCTGCACCTTGCGCAGAGTGCCGGCGACCATCTCCTCGCCAAAGGTTTCGCCTTTGACGACGACCACCTCCTCCTCGCCCTCGATGCCCACCACGTAGTTTCGCTTGGCCTTGGTCCCCAGACCCTTGGTGATGGCGCCTTGGACCTTCTGCGCCTGCTCGCCGAGCAATTTCTCAGTGGCTTCGAATTCCTGGCGAAGCTGCGCCACGTCGGCCTCAACGTCGCTCTTCAGCTGCTGCAGCCTTCCCTCGTGCTCCTGCCGGATCTCACTCGCCTTGGCCTCCACATCACCTCGCAGGCGGGCTGCCTCCTCGTCGCTGTCGAGGTTCAAATTGTTGAGGAAAGCCGTGCGCGCCGCCTCGTCAACGTCGGTGACTATGTAGTTGGCGAAGTAGAGCACCTTCTCCAGGTTGCGCGGCGACATGTCCAAAAGCAGACCCATCCGGCTCGGAATGCCTTTGAAGTACCAGACGTGGCTGACGGGCGAGGCCAGCTTGATGTGACCCATCCGCTCGCGCCGGACCTTGCTGCGGGTCACCTCGACGCCGCACTTGTCGCAGATGATGCCCTTGTACCGGTAACGCTTGTACTTGCCGCAGTGGCATTCCCAGTCCCGGGTAGGACCGAATATGCGCTCGCAGAAAAGCCCGTCCCGCTCGGGGCGCAGCGTCCTGTAATTGATTGTTTCCGGCTTCGTGACCTCGCCGTGCGACCAGGAAAGGATCACATCGGGCGAAGCCAGCGATAGCCGCAGGGCGTCGAAGTTCTCGAGCTTCAACAAGCCTAGTTATCTCCTCTTGCATTGAGCGGCCGGGACAGGGTCTTGACTGCTCTCATTCGCCGGCGTCCTCGCCCAGCTCCAACCTCTCCAGGCTGATGCCGAGATCGATCGGCAGCTCCGGCATGTCCTCTTCGTTGAGCACTATCTGCTGCTCGTTTTCGCTCAGGATCTCCACGCCAAGGGCGAGGCCCTGGAGCTCCTTCACCAGCACTCGGAAGCTCTCCGGGATGCTGGCCTCCAGCGTGTTGTCGCCTTTGACCACTGCCTCATAGGCCTTGACCCGGCCGACTATGTCATCGGACTTGACTGTCAGGATCTCCTGGAGGACGTGGGCAGCACCGTACGCTTCCAGCGCCCAGACCTCCATCTCACCGAAGCGCTGGCCGCCGAACTGAGCCTTGCCGCCCAGCGGCTGCTGGGTTACCAAGCTGTAGGGGCCTGTCGAGCGGGCATGGATCTTGTCCTCGACCAGGTGATGCAGCTTGAGCATGTAGACCCAGCCCACAGTCACTTCCTGGTCGAAGTCGACGCCGGAGCGGCCGTCGCGCAGCCTGACCTTTCCGCTGCGAGGCAGGCCCTGGGCCGCCAGCTCCTCCTCGATGGTCTCCAGGCGGGCTCCGTCGAAGACTGGCGTGGCTATCTTCTGGCCGAGTGCTTTCGAAACCCAGCCCAGGTGCGTTTCCAGAACCTGGCCCAGGTTCATCCGGCTCGGCACACCCAGTGGATTGAGCACTATCTCGACCGGGGTGCCGTCAGGCAAAAAAGGCATGTCCTCGATCGGCATGACGCGGGACACGACGCCCTTGTTGCCGTGGCGGCCCGCCATCTTGTCGCCCGACGAGATCTTCCTCTTCTGGGCGATGTAGACCCTGACCAGCTCAGTGACGCCCGGTGGAAGCTCGTCCTTCGCCTCGCGGCTGAAGACCTTGACGTCAACCACCACACCGCGCTCACCGTGCGGCACACGGAGGCTGGAGTCGCGGACCTCCCGCGCCTTCTCGCCGAAGATGGCGCGAAGCAGGCGCTCCTCGGCCGAGAGCTCGGTCTCCCCCTTGGGCGTGATTTTGCCCACCAGCAGGTCGCCCTGCTCGAGCTCGGCCCCTATGTAGACGATGCCGCGCTCATCCAGGTTCCGAAGCGCATCGTCGGCAACGTTGGGGATGTCGCGCGTGATCTCTTCCGGGCCCAGCTTGGTCTCGCGGGCCTCGATCTCGAACTCCTCGATATGGATGGAGGTGTACTTGTCCTCCTGGACTATCGACTGCGAGAGCAGGATCGCGTCCTCGAAGTTGTAGCCCTCCCAGGGCATGAAGGCGACCAGCACGTTCCGGCCGAGCGCCATCTCACCGTTCTCGATGGCAGGACCGTCGGCCAGCAGGTCACCCCGCTGCACCTTCTGCCCAGCCTTGACCAGCACCCGGTGGTTCAGGCAGGTGCCCTGGTTCGAGCGGTAGAACTTCTGGAGCGGGAAGCGATGGTCAGCCGAACCGTCCAAAGGCCTGACCACTATCTCGAAGATCGGGGTGGCGTGGATGCCCCTCAGCTCCCGCGGGTTGGCCACGTCGACGACAGTCCCGTCGACGTCCGCGACGATGACCTCGCCGGAGTACTTGGCCGCGTAGTGCTCTACCCCTGTGCCCACCATCGGTGAATCGGTCACCATCAAAGGCACCGCCTGTTTCTGCATGTTGGCGCCCATCAGGGCGCGATTGGCATCGTCGTGCTCCAGGAAGGGGATCATCGCGGTGGCGACGGAGACTATCTGCTTGGGGGAGACATCCATGTACTGGATGCTGGTCACGTCGGTCACTGCAAAGTGGCCGCGCGAACGCGATGGGGTCCTGACGTCCTTGAAAGTGCCGTCCGCGTTCAGGGCAACGTTGGCCTGAGCGATGTTGTAGAGGTCCTCCTCGTCGGCCGAGAGGTAGACGACCTGAGGCGAAGCCCAGACCACTATGTCAACCGACTGCACGCCGCCCTTCTTCAGCTTCTCGGCCGAGCTCGCGTCGAGCACCGCCCCCGACGGCAGGACTTCCTTGCCCTTGCCGTCCGGCACCGGCCGGCGCAGTGTGCGGCCCTGGAGCAGCTCAGCTTCGCCGCTGACCGACAGGCGGCTGTAGACACGTCGAAACGGCGTCTCCAGGAATCCGTACTTGTTCACCTTGGCGTAGGTCGCCAGCGAGCCCATGAGGCCGATGTTGGGACCCTCTGGCGTCTCGATCGGACAGATGCGGCCGTAGTGGCTGTGATGCACGTCGCGGACGACAAGGCCGGCTCGCTCACGGGAGAGGCCGCCCGGGCCCAGCGCCGAGATGCGGCGCTTGTGCGTCAGCTCGGCCAGCGGATTCACCTGGTCCATGAACTGGGAGAGCTGGCTGGAACCGAAGAACTCCTTGATCGCGGCCACCACAGGCCGGGCGTTGATCAGGGAGGCGGCGGTGACCGTGTTCGGATCCGAGATGGTCATCCGCTCCTTGATGATCCGCTCCATGCGGATCAGGCCCATCCGGAACTGGTTCTGGAGCAGCTCGCCCACCGCGCGCACGCGACGGTTGCCGAGGTGGTCGATGTCATCGGCGATCTGCTTCTCAGGCGAGGCGTTGTTGAGCTCGACGAGCCTGCGCAGGATGGCTATGAAGTCGCCCTTCTCCAGGATGCGCAGGTCGCGATCCTGAACGCGCTCCTCGATGTCCTCCTTGTCCCTGCCCAGTCGCTTGTCCACCTTGTAGCGGCCGACCCGGCCGAGGTCGAAGCGGCGGGAGCTGAAGAACAGGCTCTGAAGCAGCGTGCGGGCGTTGTCGACGCTGGGCGGATCGCCCGGGCGGACTCGGCGGTACAGCTCCAGCAGGGCATCCTCGGTGCGCGTGGTGGGGTCCTTGTCAAAGGTCGCGTCCAGGTAGCGGTGCTCCTCGTCGGTGTCCACGTCGCCGAACAGCTCACGGAAGGCGCGCTTCTGCGCCTCGCGGTCGTTCTCGGTGCCCGCCAGCTGGGGCAGCTCGAGCGCCTTCAACAGCGCGGTCACCGGCAGCTTGCGCTTGCGGTCGATCTTGGCTGTCAACAGATCCTTGGTCGAGGTCTCGATCTCCAGCCAGGCGCCGCGGTTCGGGATCAACTTGGCGGCAAAGAGCCGGCGACCGGTGGCCAGGTCCTCGCTGGCGGTGAAGTAGACGCCGGGGGAGCGGACCAGCTGGGAGACGACCACCCGCTCGGTTCCGTTCACTATGAAGGTGCCCTCATCGGTCATCATGGCGAAGTCGCCCATGTAGACCTCTGACTCCTTGATCTCACCCGTCTCCTTGATAGTGAGCCGGGTCCTGATCCGCAGCGGCGCCGCGTAGGTCATGTCACGGTTGCGGCATTCCTCAACCGAGAACTTGGGCACGCCGAACTCGTAGTCGAGAAAGCGCAGCTCGAAGTTCTTGCCCGTGTAATCGGTGATCGGGTTTATCTCGTCGAAGAGCTCGCGGAGCCCCTCCGACCGGAACCACTGGAAGGACTCGATCTGAGTTGAGATCAGGTCTTCGAGCTCAACCAGGTTGGGGATCTGGCCATAGGAGAGACGCGCGGGAGCCTTCATCTCAGAGATCATCAAAGCGGCAGCCTCCTAAGGTGCAAAGGGCGCGCCAAACTCGGGGGTGGGATCAGCGAGCTGACGAGCACGAACTGCCATCATAACAGGCTTCGACCCGCCCCGGTGGGCCAAAGCAGGGGAACCGTCAGTGCCGGGCTGTCTTTGTGACTTTGGTCCGTAACAGTACACCCCTCGGGCTGCCTTTGTCAGGCAGGCTTTGGTTGCCGGCCGGCCGGCTCTCCGGCGGACCGTGGCCAGGATGGGTCGGCCACGCCCCTGCTCTGGTGCCGGGTGACGGCTAGAGCCGGGCGTACAGTGCTGCCACCCCGAAGCTCTGGATCGCGCTGCCCAGCAGCGCCGTGCCCAGCGCCGCGCCGATCAGGATGCGCGCAACCGTGGGGTAAGGCGGCCGGGGCCGCCAGGCCGCCAGCGCCGCGGCCAGGACAGGTAGCGCCAGGAGCAGCGCCAGCAGAATCGGAGCGGGCGTCCACTCCTCCCCCCCGCCCAGCCACCAGTTGGTGGCGGTCGCCCAGCCGGTCAGGAGCAACAGCAAGGCCAGCGGCAGCGACCGGCGCCGGAAGGCCTGCCAGGCCAGCCAGCCAGCCGCCAAGTACACCTCCGGATAGGCCATCCACTTGTACCAGCCGTACTGCTGCGTGTTCTGCTCACCGGCCAGCAAGGCAATCGCGCCCGCATAGGCGATGGCAGGCCAGGCGAGGAAGAGCGCCGCCCGGCGCTCCCGGCCCACGCTGAGCGCCCCGAGCCCGATCCAGCCCAGGAGCCACCAGCCGTCGCGCAGCCGGCGGTTCACGCCGGCGACCGATTGAATCAGGTCGAAGCCCGTCAGCACGCCCCGCCGGTTCTGGGCCTGGAGCTCGGTGATGTGCAGGAAGAGCTGCCAATCGACCAGCGCTCCGTAAAGCAGCCAGATCAGCAGGCCGCCGGCACCGGCGGCCGCCGCCGCCAGGGCCACGCGCCAGCGGCCGCAGACCAGCAGGCAGACCGCCAGGCTGCCGCCAACCGCTATGCCCGAAACCTTGGCCAGCGGCGCCAGCAGGCAAAGAGTGAGCAGCAGAGCTTGGACCGACCTTCCCCCCTTCTCCTCGGTAATGAGCACACCTGCCCAGAGCGCCAGCAAGAAGAGCACAGCCAGCAGCGCCTCAGGTTCGGCTTCCCGGCCGAGCAGAACCGCTGCCGGAGTCACCGCCAGCAGGGCTGCGCCCAGCAGCGCCGCCCAGCGCCCCAGCAGCCGGCGTCCCAGTAAGTAGCTGAGCAGAACCGCTGTCGTGCTGAGCAGGATGGGTGGCAGCCTCACCACCTGGGGGCCTGTCGAGGCCATGTCGCGGCTGCCGGCCAGCAACGCCCAGCCGCCCATCAAGTAGGAGAACAGCGGCGGGTGGTCCAGCCAATGATGAACCAGGGGATAGTTGGTGCCGAAGGCGTCGAAGCGGGTATGGCTCGCGTAGCCGGGAAAGTAAGACCACGTGTAGGCGTCCCCATGAAGCAGCAGGTTGAGCCCAGCCCAGGTGAACTGCACCTCGTCGGCGTTGTCGGTGAAGGCAGGGGCGAGCGTGTAGTCGTGCAGCCGCAGCGCCAGCCCTAGCAGCACCACTGCGCCGGCCAGGAGCCACTCCGGCGCGGGCGCGCTCCCCGGCCGCCGTCCGGCCGCCGGCTCAGCCGGTGCCGACGATCCGGTAGACGGTGTAGGTGCTGTTGGCATAGACGCGCAGAGCGGCACTGTTCCAGTAGGCCGCGTTGGCCTGATGCCCGCCGAGTTCCTGAGGACCCAGGACTACGTAGCTGACGTGGTAGAGCCGCAGCAGAGCCGGTGTCTCGGGATCCCCCCGGAGCATGCGATCGGCGTCTGCCGCCCGCTGCTGCCAGTCGGGGATGCCGTAGGACCAGAGCCAGCCAGGATAGCCGGCGGCCACGCTCCGACCGGCCAGCGCCGGCACCGGCTCGTTGTGCTCAGGGGCGACCAGGAAGATGGCGTGCCGATCGGTGTTGGTCCGCACCCAAGCGGCGGTCTCCAGCCCGCCACGATCGGCGAACTGCGCTTGGTTCAGCGGCTGGTCCAGCGACCTGGCCAGATCCAACCCCCCCGAGAGCACCAGGAGCACGAAGCACACAGCGGCCACCACAGGTCCCAGCCTGCCCCGGCTGCCGAGACGGGCGAGCAACGCACCGATCAGCAGCGAGCCGAGAAGAGCCCAGTAGGCGAAGAACTTCGAGTTGTCCCAGTCCCAGGGCTGGAAGACAAGCAGGTTGGGGACCAGGAACCAGAGCCAGATCGGCGCCAGCAGCAGCCGGCTCTGGGGCGGCAGCGCCGGCCGCCAGAGGAAGGCTGCGAGCAGGAGAGGAACGAAGAGCCCCAGGTTCTTGAACCAGAACCAGAGCGGCCCGTCGCCGTGTCCGCCGGTATCCGCCAGCCACCAGAGCTGCAAGCGCGGCTGGCCGCCCGCCCCGGTCGCGAGCCAGGCAACCTGGGGCAGGCCGAGCAGCAGGGCAGGCACAAAGAAGGTCAGCCATTCCCGGCGCCGCTCGAATACCGCCCAGAACGCGGCGAGGACCAGCACTGTCCCGTAGGCGTGCAGGTGGGCGAGCGGCAGCAGGCCTGTGAGAACGCCGGCAAAGCCGAAGGCCTGCCGGGCAGTGGCCCCTCGGTCTTCCAGCGCCCGCCAGAGAAGCGCGAGGACCAGCAGGCAGAGCGGAAAGCCGAGCAGCACCGACCGCTGGGGTAGGAGCCAGCCGAGGACCGGGTTCAGCCACTGAAGGTTGGCCTCCGGATCCTGAGTGCTGAGCCGACTGAGATGCGCCAGAGCCCCCAGCCCAACGTGCGCCACCTCGCGCGCCACCCGCACGAAGCCCAGCCCGCCGCCCAGCAGGAAGACAAGCGTGCCCAGCGCGCCGCCGAGCGAGCTTCCGACCAGGCGCCGGCCGGCTGTGTACATGACAGCTGGGAAGGCAAGGCCGAGCAGCCCGCTGCTCCAGACCAGCGAGGCGGTCAGGGAAGCGCCGAGCGGCACCAGGCCGGCGGCCAGGAAGTCGATCACGAACGGATACGCCAGTCGCTGGTCCGGAGCGATCGGCGAGCGGGGCGGGAAGTTGTCCCCATACGCGAAGGAGCCGGCATAGGTCAGATGCGCTGCCCAATCCCCATAAACGCCTACATTTCCGACCAGCAGCGCCCCGTCCACGACCTGGTAGGCCCGCGCCAGCAGCACTACTGTGTAGGGCCAGCACACCAGCAACAGCAGAAGCAGGGGCCATGCCTCCAGCCGGCCCCACCGCTCTCGCGCATCCACCCATTCCGAGCTGAGAAGTCGGCGACCGCGATACCAGCCCGCGCTTCCCGCGACCAGCGCGAGGCCTAGTCCGGCCAGCGCTGTTCCTAGGGTCAGGCCCCCGACAAGCGAGAGCAGGCACTGGGCCAGGGCCACGGCGAGCGCGCCCACCACCGCGCCGTAGGCGATCCGCTCCTCCAGGCTGAGCCGGAGACCGCTCAGGAAGGTCAGGCCGGCGCCGGCCACGATGATGGCGAGCAGGGCGAGTATGACTGCCAGATGGGCGAGCACCAGCAGCGATCCGAGAACCAAGACCACCACAGCCACCCCCGCCGGGGCAAGCATTCGCGGCCGCCGCCGCCCGACGCTCAGATCCAGCTCGGGAACCACATCTTTCCCGCTGGAAACCCGCTGAAGTAAGCCGGGTAGGAGATCGGCAGTCCCGTCCAAGCGGGATAGAAGTAGGCGAAACCGAGCCCCGCCAGCGTGAGGTAGGCAGGGAGCAGCCAGCCGCGACCGGGCTGGCGGCTCAAGCGAGCCAGCACGAAGGCCAGCGCCAGCACCATGAAGATCAGGCCGCCGAACATGTGGTAGAGGAAGAGGACGCGCGTGATGCGCGCCCAGGGCAGGTACTGCGTCAAAAAGCCCAGCAGGATCACTGCGGCTGCCCAGCTGCGCTCGCGGATCAGATAGTAGGGCAGCAGCAGAAGGGCGGGCAGGCTGGCCCACCAGATGAAGGGATTGCCGAGGTTGATGATCCCGGCCACTAGCGGCTGGCCCGAGGCTTGATCCAGGCCCAGGCCCTTGTACTCGTAGTAGTAGGCGACCGGGCGGTACAGGAACGGCCAAGAGTACCACTTGGAGCCGTAGGGGTGGGTGGCCGTCAGCGTCGCGTGGTACTGAAAGATCTGGTGCTGGTAGGTGATGAGATCGGTCAGGGAGTGGAACTGGCCGCGGGTGAAGAAGGGCAGCCAGCTCAGGAGATAGATGCCCAGCGGCAGGACCAGGAAGGCGAACCCACTCAGCAGCACGTAGCTGGGGGTGTTGGCGCGGCCGGGCAGGTAGGGCAGCGTCAGGCGGCCGAGCCGCCAGCGGCCCTCGCCCCCATTGCCCTCAGCGCCTACCAGACTGGCTATGCCGCGGACCAAGAGAAGCAAGACGATGCTGGCGAGGGTTGCCAGCGCTATCCACTTGGCGGAGATTGCCAGGCCGCAGACGGCGCCCGTGGCCACAAGAGTGGCGAAGGACTCGCGGCGGCTGCGGCTGCGCAGGTGCAGCGCGACAAGCGTGTAGGCCAGCAGGATCAAGAAGATCGGGATGATGTCGATCATCCCGATCCGCGACTGGACGAAAAACATGCCGTCGAAACAGGTGAGAAAGCCGGCGGCGAAGGCGAAGCGACGGTCCCGCCAGAGCTGCAGGGCAAGCAGGTACATGAGCGGCACGCAGAGCGTGCCGAAGACGAGGCTGGCCAGGCGCCAGCCGACCGGGTTGAAGCCCAGGTCGGCGTAGTCACCCTGGCCGCCGGCAAACGTCTTGAGCCACCAGCCGTCCAGCAGCTCGCCCGCGGCGATCACTTCCTTCGCCAGTGGCGGCTCCGGGTCGAAGTAGGCAATCCCCTTGAGGTCGTTATGCGCGAAGACGCCGAAGTAGATCTCGTCGAATACCTCCCCCTCGGGTGGTGAGGCGGGAAGACCCGCCGCTTGCGTGTTGCGCTGGTAGGGATACGAGAGACCGCAGAGCGTGCCGGGCTGAGAGGTGGCGTCCACCGGCGTGCCGTGGACGCAGTTGCTCACCGGCGGTCTGTCAAGGTGACCTGTCAGCACATCGGGCATGAGCGGGCTGAAGGCCCGGAGGATGAACGCGACCAGGAAAAGGCCGCCGAGCAGGAGCAGGTCAGGACCGGCCAGGCCCAGCCAGCGCAGCAGCCGGTTGCCACTGCGGTCGAACGCGGCTGACACTGGCGCGATGCCGGCGGAAGCCGGCGGCCAGGCCGCCGGAGCGGCTGACCGGTCGGCCGCAGCAGCGCCTCTGCCGCTCACCGAGAGCGCTTGGGCCGCCTCTGGCCGCCGCGGTTGACGGCCGCGGCTCTGGGGATGCGAGCCGAAAGGTCGAGCGCCAGGCCGTCTGCGTCAGGAACCGGCAGGGCCAGGATCTCGCCCTCCATGAGCCGCGCTCCCAGCCGTTTCTGCAGCGCTGGAAAGCGCTCGTCCTGCGAGCGCAGCCGGATGAATACTGCCGGCTTGGGGCCGAGAGCGCGGGCCGGGCCACTGCGCAGGTAGCGCTTGCGCGCGCCCTCGAAGTGGCGGTACAGCGGGTTGACTCGGGCTGTGCGGACGAGCTCGTAGGGGATGAAGGTGCTGCGGATCAGATTTTTTACCTTGAAGCCCTCCGGCAGCAGCTCCACGCGGCTGCGCCAGCGATAGGTGAGTAGGAACGCGAGCACCAGCAGACCGAGCGGGATGTAGATCGCGTAGATGAAGTAGCTCTGGACCTTGAATCCTGCCAGGTCGTAGGGAGCGACGTTTCGAAAGGCGGGCAGCAGGAGCGAGGCGGCGCCGCCAACCACGCCGAATGCGAGGAGCGCGATGACCATGATGCGCTGCGAGCGCCAGGTCTGCTCGGCGTAGAGGATGGGCTGCTCCAAAGCCCGCCCATTATGCGGCGCTGGCTGCGAGCCGGCGCGGCCGCACGCTGCCTCCGCGGCGTTAGATGCGGTGGGAGCTGCCGGGCTTCCAGGTGCGGTTCAGGCTGCCTGTCGCGTAGCCCTGCAGGTCGAGGGCCACGAACGTGTAGCCGGCGTTGAGCACGGCCTCCACCACCTGCTGGCGTAGATTCAAGGCCCGCGCCATCTCCTCGACGGCCACCTCGATCCTGGCCACTTCGCCATGATGCCTGACCCGCACCTGGCGGAAGCCCAGCCCGAGGAGGCCGGCTTCAGCGGCGCCGATCCGGCCCAAGATCTCCGGCGTCACCTCGGTGCCGTGGGGCACCCGCGAGGACAGGCAGGCGAATGACGGCTTGTCCCAGTTCGGCAGCCCCAACTCTCGCGCGGCGGCCCGGATCGCCGCCTTGTCAAGCCCTGCTTCCAAGAGCGGGAAGCGGACCTGCCGCCGCACCGCCGAAGCGTGCCCGGGACGGTGGTCACCAAGGTCATCGGCAGTGGCTCCGTAGGCGAGATGGCGCAGGCCGAGCTCGGCTTGGATGGGCGCCAGGGTTTCGAAGAGCTCTTCTTTGCAGTGAAAGCAGCGATCGGGCCGGTTCTCTCGGTAGGACGTGAGCTCCACCTCATGGGTGCCCACCTCGATCAGCCGGGCGCCGAGTGATCGGGCCAGGTCTCTGGCCGCCTGCTGCTCAGCCGCCGGATAGGCGGGCGAGGAGGCCAGCGCCGCCAGGGCCCGCCCAGGTCCGAGTTCCTCCAGCGCCAGCTTCAGCAGCAAGCTCGAGTCGACCCCACCGGAATAGGCAACCAGGACTGACTCCAGCGCCCGAATGCTCCGGCGCGCGCGGCTGAGAGCCGTCGTGTCGAGGCGATCGAGCTGAATCACCCGCGAGCTAGCGAGCGGCGAGTTCGGCCGGAGCGAGGCTGACCGACGGCTCTGCCGCAGTCACTCCGCAGAAGTTCTCATAGTCGATCAGCCCTTTCACGCTCGGCTCATCGCCGCAGAGGGGGCAGCGCGGGTCGCGGCGCAGATTGACGCGCCGGAAGCTCATGTCGTAGCCCTCGAAGATGAGCAGCCGGCCGACCAGCGTCTCTCCGATGCCGAGCACCAGCTTGATGGTCTCGAAGGCCATCATCGAACCTATGATGCCTGGCAGGACGCCGAAGACGCCGGCTTCGGCGCAGCTGGCAACGGCTCCCGGCGGAGGCGGAGTCGGGAACAGGCAGCGGTAGCAACCCGTGCCCTTGGCGGCCTCAAACATCGTCATCTGGCCCTCGAAGCGGAAGATCGCGCCGTGCACCAGGGGCTTGGCCCGGAAGAAGGCGGCGTCGTTGCTGAGGTAGCGCGTGGGGAAGTTGTCGGTGCCGTCGACTATGACGTCGTAGGGCCTGAATACGTCGAGCGCGTTCTCGGAGTTGAGATGAAGGGAGTGCTTCACCACCTCGACATCTGGGTTGATGGCACGTATCGCTTCCTCGGCCGAATCGACCTTAGGCCGGCCCAGGTCGGCCACGCCGTGCAGGATCTGGCGCTGGAGATTGCTCGCGTCGACGTCGTCGAAGTCGACAATGCCGAGCCGGCCCACGCCGGCGGCCGCCAGATAGAGCGCCGCCGGGCTGCCCAGACCGCCCGCGCCCAAGAGCAGGACGCTGGTGTTCAGCAGCTTGCGCTGGCCGGCGCCGCCAACCTCCGGCAGGATGAGGTGACGGGCGTAGCGTTGGACCTGATCGGGCGTGAAGGGAGCCAGTGGCATGTGTCGCTGAGGGATACTACCGCTCGGTCCGAAGCGGCTATTCCTAGAATGACCCCACGTGTTTGGGGACGGCTCGCAGCGGCGGCCGGAGGAGGCGCGAAGCTGATGGAGAGTCAGTATCTGGACGACGAGCAGATCATCTCGCTCTACAACAAGGTCCGCGCCGGCCGCCGCAGCTGGCCCGACGACATCTGGCGTTCCCCGGCGGCCCTCCAGTACGGAGTCACGATCTTCGACTACTGGATCCACAACGTGATGGGCTGGAAGGGCTGGCCGCACGCCCGTACCCGCGTCACCCCGGCGCTGCTGGAGAAGCATCGGTTGGCGGACATCGTGGAGCTGGTCTTTGTGCCTGAGTTCGGCCAGGACTGGCTCGACTTCGAGGTTGTGCTCAACGAGTCGATGCGGGTCTCCGAGGACGAGAACTGGGCGGGCGATCTGGTCGATCGCCAGGAGCGAGTGGAATCGGCGTTCGAGCACAGCTTCGAAAAGATCCTCGGCTCGCCCAAGCACGATAAGCGCCTGCTGGAGACCTACCACCGCTTCCGAAACCACCTCATGCGCATGTGGGGCGCGTTTCAGGAGGCCCAGGCGGAGCACGACAAGGCCGAGCGGGAAGCTGCCGAACGCTTCTGGCAGGGCCTGCGGCTGGTCCGTTCCCACCGCTCCCGCTCGGGCGAGCAGTGGTCGATCCTGGACGGTGAAGAAGACCGACTCGGCGAGGTCTCGATGCTCTGGGGAGATCCCGGCCCCTACTGCCTGATAGTCCTCAGTGAGAAGCTGCCCACTGAGCGGGGCAGCTGGGAGCAGGTGGTCTGGAAGCTGGAGCAGGAAGTGCTCGTCGAGGAACCGGGCGATGTGAGCTACGGCGTTTGGCAGAAAACCTTCCTGGGCGAGTACTACCGCTGTGCCGACTGCGGCGAGCTGCACAACCAACTGGACGAGGACCCGGCTGACGAGCTCAGGGTGGAGCTTGACGACGAGGAGTGAAGCCGGCCGGCGCCCGGGACCGGATTCGTCGGGGTGGGTTCGCGAGGTTTGTCAGCCCGTAGACTGAGCCGGGCCGAAGCTGTCTACGGAAGGGTGGCTGAGTGGTCGAAAGCGCCCGCCTGCTAAGCGGGTAGGTGGTCTGAAACTGCCTCCCGGGTTCGAATCCCGGCCCTTCCGCCAACCGCACTGCCGGCCAGACGAGGAGGTGCTCACATGAGCGAGAGCCGCATTTCATCGCCGTCCCCATACGCCCCCGCGATTGGCTTTTCGGCTGCGGTCAGGGCTGGGGGCTGGGTGACCACAGCGGGCACGACCGCCGTCGACGGAACCGGGCGAATGGTTGGCGACGATGCGTACGGCCAGGCCCGCGAGGTGCTCCGGAAGATAGGCGCTGCCCTGGCCGACGCGGGGGCCCGGCTCGACCAGGTCGTGCAGACCCGCATCTACCTCACCCGGAGCGAGAACTGGGAGGCGGTCGGTCGGGCCCATGGCGAGGTGTTTGCCGATATCCGCCCTGCAGCCACCATGGTGGTGGTGGCCCAGCTGCTCGACCCTCGCATGCTGGTCGAGATCGAGGCTGTCGCCTTCACCGGCGAGTGACTAGTGAGCCGCTGACGCCCGCCGCTGCCGTCTCTGCTTTGGCCCGACTCCCAACACCGGCCAGGGCCAGGGCGAGGCTGTCTTCGGCCAGCGCAACCGCCCAGTCCGGCAGCGGCGTGATCTCGGTCAGCCGCCGCCGGGCGTGGTAGCCACCGTACGCGGTGACAGCTGACGCCAGCACCGCAACCGCCGCCCCTGTCGGCCCGGCCAGGCGAGCTCCGGCCAGCCCGGCACTGACAGCCCTTCCGGCCAGCGCCGGTCCGGCGAGACGGCTGGGTGTCGCCGGCAGCTTATCGCCGATCAGCTCGCCGCCGGCGAGTACCCCGAGCCCGCGAGCGAGCCAAGGGCGGCGGGGCGCGCCGCGAGCGCCCAGTGCCGCCAGCGGCAGGAAGGTCCGCAGGCCGCCCGCCGCTCCGAGGGCGGCCGCTCGGCCGAGCTGGCCTATTGGCATGGGGCTGACTCTAAGGCGCCCGGTGAAGTCGCGGCAGCGCGGCTAGCTGTCGCGCCCCGCCGGAGCGCCTGCGCGCTTGCCTTCGGCTTAGGCGCCAGCCGCCAGGGCCGGCGCCAAGGCTC
Organism: Candidatus Dormiibacter inghamiae; assembly: GCA_016464825.1. Classification (GTDB taxonomy): domain Bacteria; phylum Chloroflexota; class Dormibacteria; order Dormibacterales; family Dormibacteraceae; genus Dormiibacter; species Dormiibacter inghamiae. Next base: position 128,777 of record JAEKNQ010000013.1, read on the forward strand.
GAAAGACGAGCTCGCCGCCCTGCACATCCACTTGGACCGTATCGCCCTCGTTGAACTCGCCCTGCAGAAGCCGCAGCGCCAGCTGGTCCTGGACCAGCTTCTGGATGGTTCGCTTCAGCGGCCGGGCGCCGTAGGCGGGATCCCAGCCACGCTCGGCCAGGAGCTGCCGCGCCGCGTCGGTCAGCACGAGTCCCAGCTTGCGTTCGGCCAGACGGCGGCGCAGCCGGTCCAACTGGATGTCCACGATGGTGGCCAGCTGTTCCCGCGAGAGCGCCCGAAACACGATGATCTCGTCCACCCGGTTTAGGAACTCGGGCCGGAAGTGGTCGCGAAGTACCTCCAGAACAGCTGTCTGGACAGCCTCGAACGGCTGCCCGGACAGCTCCTGGATGACGTGGCTGCCCAAATTCGAGGTCATGATCAGCACCGTGTTGCGGAAGTCGACTGTCCGGCCTTGACCGTCTGTCAAGCGCCCGTCGTCGAGCAACTGGAGCAGCACGTTGAAGACGTCAGGATGCGCCTTCTCGATCTCGTCCAGGAGTATCACGCAATAGGGGCGCCGCCGCACAGCTTCCGTCAGCTGGCCGCCCTCGTCGTAGCCGACGTAGCCGGGCGGAGCGCCCAGCATTCGCGCCACTGTGTGCTTCTCCTGGTACTCGGACATGTCGAGCCGGATCAGCGCCTGCTCGTCGTCGAAGAGGTACTCCGCCAGCGCCCTCGCCAGCTCGGTCTTGCCCACACCGGTGGGTCCCAAGAAGATGAAGGAGCCGACCGGCCGGTTGGGGTCGGCGATGCCTGAGCGCGACCGACGTACGGCGCTGGCCACCGCCTCCACTGCCTCGTCCTGGGCGACCACGCGGTCGTGCAGGCGATCTTCCATTTGGAGCAGCTTCTGAATCTCACCTTCCAGTAGGCGGCTGACAGGGATGCCGGTCCACTTGGCAACGACTGCTGCTATGTCGTCCTCCGTCACCTCCTCCTTCAGCAAAGCCCCTGCGCGCTGGAGCTCCGCCAGCTCCTCGTTGGCCCCATCCAGCTGCTTTTGAATCTCCACGGCTTCGCCGTACTTGAGCCGGGCGGCCCGCTCGAAATCAGCTGCGCGCTCGGCGCGCTCAGCTTCCTGCCGCGTCTCCTCCACCTTGGCCTTGAGATCGCGGATGCGACCGATGACCTCCTTCTCGCGCTCCCAGCGCGCACGCAGCGCGTTGCGCTCCTCACCGACTTGGGCCAGCGTGCGCTCCAGCGCCGCCAGCCGATCTCGCGAAGCCGAGTCAGTTTCCTTCAACAGGGCCTGCCTCTCGATCTCGAGCTGCCGCGCCTGGCGCTCCAGCTCGTCGAGCTCGACAGGCAGCGAATCGATCTCCATGCGCAGCCGCGCGGCCGCTTCGTCCATCAGGTCGATGGCTTTGTCAGGCAGGAAGCGGTCGGTCAGATAGCGGTTGGAGAGCACCGCCGCGGCGACCAGCGCGGAGTCCTTGATCCGAACGCCGTGGTGAACCTCATAGCGCTCGCGGAGGCCGCGCAAGATGGAGATGGTGTCCTCCACGCTGGGCTGGTCGACCAGCACCGGCTGGAAGCGGCGTTCCAGCGCTGCGTCCTTCTCGATGTGCTTGCGGTACTCGTCAAGGGTGGTGGCGCCGATCGCTCGCAGCTCGCCGCGCGCCAAAGCCGGCTTCAGCAGGTTGGCTGCGTCCATGGCGCCCTCCGCCGCACCTGCGCCGACCAAAGTATGCAGCTCGTCGATGAAGAGGATCACGCCGCCCTCGCTGGAGGTCACCTCCTTCAGGACCGCCTTCAGGCGATCTTCGAACTCACCTCGGTATTTGGTGCCGGCGATGAGTGAGCCGAGATCCAGGGCGACCACCTTGCGGCCCTTCAGGCTCTCGGGCACGTCGCCCACGGCGATCCGCTGGGCCAGCCCCTCGGCGACTGCTGTCTTGCCCACACCGGGCTCGCCGATGAGCACCGGGTTGTTCTTGGTCCGGCGGCTCAGCACCTGGATGACCCGGCGGATCTCCTCGTCCCGGCCGATGACCGGGTCCAGCTTGCCGGCGGCCGCCAGGGCAGTCAGGTCGCGGCCGTAACGCGCCAGCGCCTGATACTTGGATTCAGGGTTTTGGTCAGTTACCCGCTGGTTGCCCCGGACGGACTTGAGCGCCGCCAGCAGCTTGTCACGGCTCAGCCCAGCACTCTTCAGTATCGGTCGGTCGACCAGAGCCAGGACCAGATGCTCGGTTGAGACGTAGTCATCCTTGAGACCCTGTGCCTCCCGCTCGGCGGTCTGCAGCGCCCGCTCCAGCTCGGGCGCCAGATACGTCTGGCCGCCGCTCACTTTGGGCAGACGCGCCAGCTCCGAGATGAGCGCCGGCTCGAGAGCCGTGCGGGAGGCGCCGGCCGCCTCCAGCAGCGGCGCGGCAATGCCGTCGGACTGCCGCAGCAGCGTTAGAAGCAGGTGTTCGGGCGAAACGGCTTGCTGGCCCTGATCGTGGGCAAGCCCGGCGGCGCCCTGCAGCGCCTCCTGTGCCTTTTCGGTGAATCTGTCGATTCTCATTCCACATCGGAGTCTTCCCGAGCTCGCCTACAGTTCACACATGCCGGAGCTCCCGGAGCTGGAGGCGCTGAGGCGGCAGCTCGGTCCGCGTCTGGAGGGCCGGCTGGTCACAGCTGTCGAGATCAATCCGCAGAAGGCGCACATGCTCCGCTACCCACCCGAGAGCTTCGCTTACGAACTCCCTTTCCGCCGCTTGGCCAAGCTCTGGCGAAGGGGTAAGCACCTGATCTTCGACCTGGACCTGATGCGGGGGGACGACCGCCGGTACCTCGTCATCAACCCCATGCTCGGGGGCCGCCTGCAGCTCGCCCCAGACGACCAGAAGGTGCCGGCCACCCATGTGTTCTCGCTCCGGCTGGACCGAGCAGAAGAGCTGCGTTATCTGGACTTCCGGGACATGGGCAGGATCTATTGGACTGCCGATCCCGAGCAGGGCGTGCCTGCGTGGGCAGGCCATGGACCGGAGGCGGACAGTCTTCGCCAAGAGACCTTGGCGGCCTTTTGCAAGCGCCTCCGCCGCTACCGCGATGAGCTGAAGGACCTGCTCCGCAACCAGGCTTTTCTCGCCGGGATTGGCAATGCCTACTCGGACGAGATCCTCTTCGAGGCCAAGCTGCTGCCTTTGCGACGCCGGGCCACACTGAAACCCGGCGAGGAACAGGCCCTGTACGCGGCCATCCCGCTGGTCCTGGAACGGAGCATCGCAACCATCCTCGCCAATCCTGACTACGACGAGTCCAAGCAGGATCGCAAGTTCTTCAACGTGCACGGCAAAGGTGGCGAGAGCTGCCCCCGCTGCGGCCATCGCATCAGCCAGCTGGGCTCCAACCGGGAGCCGTTGAATTTCTGTCGCGGCTGCCAGCTGTGAGCGTCAGCTCGCCGCGGCCGGCTGGCGCAGCCTGCCGCTGACCAGGCGCAGAATCGGATAGCCGTCGACGTACGTCCGCCGCACCCTGTCCACCGCGATGCCGGGCAGGAAGGCCTCGCCACCGTCGATGACTACTGTCTGCTTCGGAAAGACAGCCTTCCAGACGTCGCCCACCGCACTCTTGGGCAGAATCCCTGGAACGTAGATGTAGCGGCGGTCGGGTGACCGTTTACGGGCGACGCGCTCCGCCCTCGCAAAGGCGACCTGAGCCGGACGGTCCTTCAGGTAGGGGTCGTGCACCTCCATGAACTCAGGCCCTTCCTGACGGCCTGGCTTGGCATCGCCCCGGTAGAGGAACGCGAGGGAGCCACCCTCGGCGGACCTAACGGCGGCTTTGACCACCGCCTCCGCGATCTCGGGGTCGTGGGGCAGGATGGCCAGCACCTGACATTCAGCCAGCCTGCCCCGGCCGCCGAAGTGAACCACCGGCACCCCCGGCCTGTGCAGGAAGGGGAACACTGCCGGCTCCCGACCGCGGGAGTAGTAGTAGGTCGTCAGCCCGAGAACCAGCCCCAGCACAGTGATGCCCCCGCCGAACAGCGTTGCCAGCGGCTTGGCCACGAGGTTTGTGAGCCAGGCGATGCTGACCAGCGCAGTGGTGAGCAGCCCTACAGAGTATTTGAGCCAGGCGCCCAGATCCCTCCCTCCAGGGGAGTCGAACCAGCGCAGGCGGTCCAGAGCCAGCGAGGTCAGGATGAACGCGCCCAGCAGGCCGAACGCGTATAGGTCGCCCAGGATGCCGGGGTCGCCCCGGCTGGCGGCGACCAGCGCCACCGGAATCGCGACCGCCATCAGGATCGACCAGTGGGGCGTGCCTCGCCAGCGGTTGCGCTGCTCCAGGAGGCGGGGCAAAAAACCCATCCGCGAGAGTGCTATGAACACGTGGTAGCACCCGATCACGGCTGTATTGCTGGCGAAGATCAGCAGCAACGAGGCGCTGACCGCTATGTAGCCACCCACCACCGAGCCGGCGACGTGGGCGCCCAAAAGGGAGACGAGCTGGTTCGGATCGGAGTTCTTGGTGTCGAGCAGGGTGGTCGACCAGAGCGTCAGCAGCGGGCTGGTGACCACCATTGTCATGACCACCAAGGCCATGGCCTGGGCGGCCAGCTTTCGGCGCGGCTCGCGCATGGCCGGGGCCAGCTGGGCGATTGTCTCCAGGCCCGAGAAGGCCAGGAAGGCCGCCGCATAGCCTGTGATCAGCACCAGCGGCGTGAGGGGCGGACCTTCCGAGATCGTGTGGAAGCTGTGGACTATGCCCGCCGGACCGAGGGACACCGCCACCGCCATGACGACGAGCAGCTGGCCGGCCGCGGCGAGCACCGCGAAGGCCGCCGAAACGCGCGCACTGTCTTTGACGCCCAGCAGGTTGAGCGAGCCGAGGATCACCAGCGCGACGATTGTGATGGCCACAACGAGGGGATGCGGACTGATGGCCGGCACGACGACGGCCAGATAGAAGATGCCTGACAGGGCGCTCAGCGCAGCGGTCAGGAAGTAGTCGACGAGGATGAAGCAGCCGCCCAGGAGGCCAACGAACGGATGCAGTGCCTGGGCCGCCACGTTGACCACCCCGCCGCCTTCGGGAAAGCGCCAGGCCACCTCAGCGTACTTCAGTGTCAGCAGTATGAAGACGACCAGCGTCATGCCGACGAAGAGCGCGGAACGACCGCCAAATTGGGGAAAGAGAATGCCTGGCGTGTAGTAGACGGAGGTGCCGATATCCGCGAAAACGACAGCCCAGCAGAGGAACCAGCCCAGACTCCCACCGCGCACTTTCACCAGGCGGCGCGGCCGCGCCTCGACGCTCAGAAGCCAGCCCTCGGCCGTCGGCGGTGGGCTGTCACGTCGCCTGAGATTACGCCCCGTCCGGAGGCAGGAGGTTGACTCGTGTATGACTAGGACGATGCCGACGCCGAACTCCAACCAGCGACCGCCAGTGAACGTCTACGCGGCCAGCGGGCAGCTCAGCGTGGCGCTGCCCATTCCCGGCGCACACGCCGATCACACTCACGTGACGGTTGCCGCCGACCGGCTTCGCGTGCTGGCCGAGTGCAAGTACTCGCAGGACCAGCAGCACTTCTTGCAGCGAGAGTGGCAGGTGGGCGCCTTCGAGCTGGACCTGGAGCTACCTCAGCTGGTCGACCCCGAGCGCAGCCGGGCGGTCTTGAACCTCGGCGTGCTCACGGTGATGGCGCCGATCTCGAACGAGGGCCAGGGTGAGCGCCAGGTCCCTGTCGAGTAATCAGAGCCGGGGAGCCCGCCTTCTCAGCTCAGCCGCGAGCTCCCGCCTTTTCTCGCTCGACCTTCTCGACGGCTTGGTCAGCGGGTGCTGCGCCACCAGCCGCTTCAGCCCCATCGCTGGCGGTCGCCTTGGCTGATGTCCGTTCCGCACCGACGCCACGCCTCTGCATAGTCACCCGTCCGTTCAGCAGCGCGCCCTCCTCGACTATCAGCGCGCCCACCTGGACATCTCCATTGAGGCTGCCTGAGCCCTCCAGCGCCAGACCGCCGGCCGCGATAACCGTGCCGGTCACGTCGCCCCGCAGGGTGACCCGATCGGCCCCGAGGCTGGCCTCGACCTTGGCCCCCGACTCCACCCGGATCAGGCCCGCGCTGTGCAGTTCGCCGGTCACGCGGCCGTGCACTACCAGGTCTCCCTCGACTATGAGCTTACCTTCGAGCCTCGAGTTGGGACCGAGATAGGTCTCCTGACCCTCGCTCCGCTCTGAAGGGCGGCGGCCGCGACCAGAGATGTTGTCTTCAGGCATCTTCTCTCCTCAGAATTGACGTTCCCCTGGGCCCCATCCTAAGTGAGGCTGGCCAAGCTCCGACGGCCACGTGAGCCTGCTCCGAAGCCCTCTCCAATTCAGCCCGATTGGGCGGAGAACTGGCAGTCAGATCAGGGCGTAGGCGGTGATCAGACCGATCCCGATGCGGACTGTCGCCGCGAGGATGGTGGCTGGGAGTAGATGGCGCTGGCCCATCAGCTCTTCGGCGTCCACCCCTATGACCCTGTCGAAAGCGAACAGCGCGGCCGCCTGCGCCAGGATGCCGACCAGACCGAAAACCAGCGTTTCGATCAGGCCCTGAAGCAGGTCTCCGCCGGAGGTGAAGATGGCGGCGGCGATGAGAAAGCTCAAGCCAAGCACACCGCTGGCGGCCAGCACTGCAGCGTTGGCGTTGTGCTCGGTCCGGATCACCTGGCCGAGCTTGCCCGGCGTGACCAGGTCGAGCGCCAGGTAACCGAGCAGCAGCAGCAGTGTGCCCAGGACCGCGTAGCCAACCAGGGCCAGCACCCCATTGAGTAAGGACCACGGCCACTGCGTGGTGGTGGCCAGAAGGGCCGCAGCCAGCTGCGCTGTGAGACTCAAAGCGCTTGCCATCCAGACGTTTCCTGCCGAAAACCGCGGCGCATCAGTCGAACAGTATGTCGGCTCCGGGCGATTTCTCGTTCAGCGGGCTGGGCAGCCTGATCAGCCGTCGAGCGCGGCGCGGACCAGGTCCCTGAGCTCGTCGTCGGAAATCTTAGCGGCGTCGTCGGGTCGGAGCTGGATGGTGCCCTTGCTGGTCTTGAGCTCGGGGTGACGTGCTGTGAAGCCGGCGTCGCGCCCCTCCTGCCAGCCATAGATCGACACGCCATGCTTCCACATACCGACGAAGAGGCGCCGGTCGCCGACCTTGTAGGTGGGTATCTGGTACGAGATCAGCACCGCGGCGTCGGGCTGCGCCTCCAGGATCAGCCGGTGGATGCGTTCGAACAGTTGCCGGCGCTCCGGGGCGATGGCGTCGATGTAGTCGCGAACGGCGTCATCCATCAGTGCACCCTAGGCCCGGTGCTCGGGTCCACATTCATCAGGGGCACCGGTGAACCACCGTTCACGCTCACCTGACCTGACATCAACGCTGGGCCCCCCAGCCTGATCGCCTGCCCGGCGACAACCGCCACCCACGCGCAGTCGGCCAGCACCAGGAGCCTGTTCGTCAAGCCGACCAGCGCGATTACCCCGGAGGGTAGCGGAGGAACCTTCGACGATGAGGTGGTCACGTCGCCACCCGCGTGGACATAGCTGGCGATCATGACGATGAACGTCACCAGCAGCAGGGCGAGGCTCACCCAGGCCAGGTTGGCGGTCCAGAGCAGCGCCCTCCTTGCGGTCGACCACGGTTGCGTGCGCCCCAGGGGCACGCTGATCAGCATGACCGCGAGGGGAAGGCAGGGGATGCCCAGCGCCCCGGCCAAGTCGTGAAGAGGATTGTTAAGGTCGAACACCGACGCCCCGGCTTCGCCGGCCCCTGCCACCACGAGCAGCACCAGCCCGATCCTGCCGGCCCTCGTCTCCACCCGCGACCGGATCGCGAGAGCCAGGGCCCAACAGCTGACCGCCCAGGTGGCGAACATCAGGGAGAGCACCCAGCCATGGTGTCCGTTCGCGTATTCGCTCACCATGCGCCACCTGGGGTCGAACTCGGGGCTGAGCATGTGCAGGCCGGCGAGCAGCAGGACAGTTGCGGCTGCTCCGGTGAACGCGACCCAGGCCGCGGTCAGCTGCGTCGCCGTCATCGGCTTCGCGATCTCCTCGTCGAGCTTGTTTCTCATGACGTTTCTCCTCTGTGCTGGCACCTCTGCAGCGCCTCTCGTCAGAGACATCGGAGCCAGAAGCCCATTCCGGACACGCGCCGAAGGACTCACCCATCGTTCGGGAGGCGAGCGGCGCGTGAGTGGAGGTGGCGCTGTTGCGAGAGGTTGGTAGCTCGCCGGGCCGCCGCCAGGTAAGAGTCGCGCGCTGCAGCTCGATCGCCGGCCATCTCCAGAAGGTGCGCGCGGACCGCATGGAGCCGGTGGTCCTCGGCGATCCGTTCGTCCGCCTGGAGCTCGTCGAGGAGGTCGAGGCCCGCCTGCGGGCCTTGGGCCATCCCTACCGCGACGGCATGGTTCAGATCCACGACGGGGTTGTCAGAGATCCGCATCAACAGCTCGTACAGGCCCACGATCTGCGGCCAGTCGGTCGCCTCGGCGCTCGGTGCCTCGTCGTGAATCGCGGCGATCGCCGCCTGAAGCTGGTACGGGCCAGTTGGTCCCCTGGGCAGGGCGTCGGTGATGAGCGCCACGCCCTCGGCGATGGAGTCGGCGTTCCAGAGGCTTCGATCCTGCTCGGCCATAGGGATCAGCTCGCCGTCCCGCCGGGCGCGCGCCGGCCCGCGTGCGTCGGTGAGCAGCATGAGCGCAAGCAGCCCCGACACCTCGCCGTCGTCCGGCAGCAGTCGATGGACCATGCGGGCCAGCCGGATCGCTTCGGCCGCCAGCTCGCCGCGCTGCAAGGTGGGCCCTGACGTGCTGACGTAGCCCTCGTTGAAGATCAGATAGAGCACGTGAAGGACCGATCGGAGCCGTTCGGCCCGCTCCGGGCCAGCGGGCATGGCGAAGGGAATGCCGCTGTCCTTGATGCCCTGTTTGGCCCGGCTGATCCGCCGGGTCATGGTCGCCTCCGGCACCAGGAACGCTCGGGCGACTTCGGCGGTTGTCAAGCCGCCGACCGCTCGCAGGGTGAGCGCGATCTGCGATGCCGGCGACAGCGACGGATGGCAGCACATGAAGAGCAGGATGAGCGTGTCGTCGGACTCCGATCCTGGCCTGTCGGCGGCTGGAGCCAGCCATTCCTCGGGCAGCATCCGCTGGGCGACGGCGTCCTCACGGCGCTGGCGAGCCTGCTCGCTCCGCAGCAGGTCGGTCAGCCTGCGCGAGGCGACAGTGATCAGCCAGGCGCGGGGACTCTCCGGAATGCCGTCCTTCGGCCAGCCCATGGCGGCCGCGATCAGGGCCTCCTGAACCGCGTCCTCGGCGGTGTCGAAGCGCTCGTAGCGGCGTACGACGGCGGCGAGGGCCTGCGGCGCCAACTGACGCAACAGGCCCTCGAGCTCGGTGTCAGGTACGGGACCGATCAGAGCTCCAGCTCGGCCCGGGACTCGACGATCGGCCGCACGTCCGCCACGGGGGCGGCGGCGCCAGCCGGACCGGGGCAGCTCGACAGGCGGCCGACGATCGCGGTCGCCCGGTCGAAGCTCTCACAGTCCACTATCCAGTAGCCGGCGAGGACCTCCTGGGTCTCGGCGTACGGCCCGTCAGTCACGACCGTCACACCGTTCTGCAGCTGGACGCGCCGGGCGTGGACGGGGGCGGCCAGGCCCCGCGTCTCCACGAGTTCGCCGGATTCGGCCAGGTCCCTGTTGAACGACTCCATGAACGCGCCCATCGCCGCAAAGTCCTCTGCGGACCAGGCAGGCTTGTCGGCAGGCTTCCCCGACATCGCGTCGTAATCCTGCTGCGAGGCGTAGGTCAGGATCATGTACTTCATAACGTTCTCTCCTCTGTGCTGGCACCTCTGCAGTGCCTCTCGGCAGAGACGTCGGGGCCAGCGGCCCATTCCGGACATCCGCCCGACACATAGTCGTGAAATTAGCCGCCGGCCGCCGTCGGAGCTCAGGAAACCACCTCAGGCCGGCGGCGCTCGGGGTCCAGTTGAGCGGCCCGGAGACCGCCCCTCGCGGGGAAGACAGCTGATCATGGATCATCCAGGTGATACGGTGCCGCCGAGCCGTATCCTCGCGCGGTGACTGACCGGCCCGAACCTCGGTCCAAACGCGGCGATGCGTTGCGACGAGTCGAGGGGACGGAAGCTTTCGATGCCGGCCAGCGCTTTCTGGACACCGCCGCGCGTCTGGCGCGCGAACGTCGTTTGACGCGGCTGGTCTACCTGGCCCAGAAGCCGAGTGAGCTGGCGTCACTGTCGACTCACACTCCACCGCTCTAATGCCTCGAGATCCAACCACTCGAGCGCGCCAGTCCTTGGGCTGAACCCGTTCGTGGAGCCCATCAACCCAAGTTCGTGAGGAGCTCTTCGTCCGCGAGTTCTCGACTCCGTCATCGAGGCTCGCGTGCTCTGAGGACTGGTGCTACTGGTCGCCATGGCGTTCGGTAACTGTGAGCCGCACGCGTCCTGATCACGACCAATGATGCGGTCGCGGCTGCACCGTTGACCGTCAGTTCACCGATATATACTGCTGACGTGACCAAGCGGACGATGCAGGAGGCCACTTTCCTGATCCTCACGGCGCTGGCTGCAGGCAGCCAGCACGGGTACGGGATCATTTCCGACGTCGCACAGATCTCGGACCAACGTGTCCGGTTGCGCGCTGGAACCCTGTACTCAGCCCTGGACCGTCTGCGCATCGACGGGTTGATCAGTGTCGACCGCGAGGAGATCGCCGAAAACCGCCTGCGCCGTTACTACCGCCTCACGCCGGAGGGATTCGAGCAGTTGGCCACTGAAGCAGCTCGGGTCCAATCCAATGCGGCGACCGCGATCGCCCGGCTCGGCATGACGAAGGGGATGGCCGGATGACCGACTCGGCCGAATTGGAGCGAGGTTACCGCCGCTGGCTAGCGTGGTATCCAAGGACGTTCCAGCGTGAGCACGAGGCGGAGATCCTTACCGTGCTGATGGCCGCGGCCCGAGAAGGCCAGCGCCGACCAGAGGCTATGGAGTGCCTAAACCTGATGAGCAGCGCGCTAAGCATGCGTGTGCGGCCAAGGGTGCCTCGATCGGACAGATCAGTGTTCAGGGCGATCAAACTCATGTACCTCGGCGCCCTGGTTGAGCTTGCCGCCGCAATCATTGTTTTGGCGACGATCGGCGAAATCAAGTCGAAAGTTGTCATGAGCAGCCCAGGTCTCACCGAGGGCGAGTGGCACGCAATCGTCGTAGGTCAACTGGCACCCACCGAGGTTGGCGCGATTCTCGGCGTCGGCTTTTGGCTGTGGATTGCCTGGTCCATCGGCCGCGGACATCGTTGGCCGAGGATCGTGTTTGCGATTTTCTTTGCTCTCAACATATTCGGCCTGCTCAATGGGCTAGTCCATGGATCAGCGGTGTACGCACGGCCGGACCTGGCCATCGGGACTCTCCTCTGCCTCGTCGAACTAGCGGCCGTCGCTGTCATCTTTCGCGCGAAGATCGTCCCCGCTCAGTCGGGCACCAGTCGAACCATCGCCGAGTCCTGAGCCGCAGGACGCGGAACGGTGCCCCCCAGTCAGCAAAATTCCCGCCTGCCAACCGCGCTTCTCTTTGGAGCTGCTGCAGCAGGCGTCGGCGCGCTTCACCTTGCCACCAATGGCACTCTGGGTTTCCATACCGATGAGCTGTACTATCTCGCATGCGGCCGCCACCCAGCGCTTGGCTATGTCGACTTCCCACCAGTCGTCCCACTCCTCGCTCGACTAGAGACCGGACTCCTCGGGGTCAGTCCCTGGACCCTTCGCCTGCTCCCATCGCTACTGGGCGGTTTCCTCGTTGCTCTCTCCGGCGCCTATGTCCGTCGGCTTGGCGGCTCACTGCGGCGCCAAGGAATTGCACTGCTCACTGCTATTGCGGCGCCCTATCTGCTCGGTGCCAACTGGGTCTTCCAGACCGTGACCTTCGATCAGGTGACCTGGATGGTGTCCCTCTACTGGTTTCTCTGCCTCGTCATCGATCGGCGCCCCCGGTACTGGATCTATCTGGGCATCACACTTGGGATCGGGCTCGAGGTGAAGTACACCATCGTCGGCCTGATCGCCGGCATCGGCATCGCCGTTCTTCTCACCCCTTGGTTGCGGATGGAGCTGCGGACGAAATATCCGTGGCTGGCCGTCGCGATCGCACTTCTCATCTGGGCGCCGAATCTCGTCTGGCAGGTCGTCGAGGGCTTTCCCTCGCTCATCTATGTCATGAACCATCGAGGGAGCGGCGGCGGTACAGTCATCTTCCTCATCGAGTTCGTCGTTTACCTATTCTTTCTGCTTCCTGTGTGGCTGGCGGGCATGGTTTCTCTATTCCGCACTCGACTGCTGCGTCCGATCGGAATCTCCTGTGCCGTTCCACTGCTCATCTTCCTCTTTGTCGGCAAGTCCTACTACGCGGCCGCGACGGTTCCGATCGCCCTGGCGCAAGGGCTTATGGCGATCTCCCAAATCGAGCGTCGAAAACCGCGCCTTGGCCTTGAGATCGCTGTCGTTGTTGCCACGGCGCTCGGATTCGTCGTCTTCTTTCAGCTCCTCGTCCCGATCACTCCTCCAAATCGGCTCCACGCTGCAGGTCTCGATGTCAAGAACGAGGTATTTGCTGACAGCGTCGGGTGGGCCGACATCTCGAATCAGGTGACAACCATCTATGGCGATCTCCCCGCATCGGAGCGCAGAAACACTGTCATTATTTCGGCCTACGTCGGTGTACCGGGCGCGATCCATATCTATGGCAACCCAAGCCTTCTTCCCGATGTCGTCAGTCCACAGCTGTCTTACTTCTATTGGGTGCCGAACGACCTCACCGCAACCGATGCTCTCATGGTGGATTACCAGCCGTCTCGGGTGGCGTGGATGTGCAGGTCACCAAAGCTGATCGCGCATCTCACGGTGCCATACGACGTCGTGGGTCTGGAGCAAGGCGCTCCGGTCACCTTCTGTCAGCTCAAGGCTCCGATCCCAAAGATCTGGGGGCAGCTTCGCAACTTCTCTTGATCGATCACGACGACGGAACCCTGTTGCGGGAGCTCGTCCTCGACCCCAGTCGCAACTACCAGCCCTCGCGCAGCCCTAAAGTGGTCGCCAATCAATTGAGACAGCGGTCCACTGTCTCCTGAGACATGACAGGAGCGGAGGGAGAGGTCTGTGAGTTCAGCACATAGAGGACAGGTGTCTCGGGACATAGTGGACACCCAGCAACGCTGGGAGGTGCGGGATGTCTCGAGGGCGCTACTTGGTGGACGCGGTCCTGCTGGAGGGCCGGAGCCCGTCTGAGCTGGCCCGGCAGCACGGGCTCGCCCGGAGTTGGATCTACCAACTCCTGGCCCGCTTTCGCGAAGGGGGGTACGAGGCTCTCGAGCCACGCTCGCGCCGGCCTCGCTCCTGCTCCCACCAGGTCGACGCCGAGACCGAGGCCACCATCCTTCGCCTCCGCGAGGGCCTGCAGAGCGCGGGCTACGACGCCGGCGCCCAGACCATCGCCCATCACCTGATTCC